>DATLVZ010000001.1:0-72880 GCA_035576885.1 Candidatus Acidiferrum sp.
ACATCCATAGCCACGTGCGCAAAAGGCAGAAGTCCGATTTCGGGCATCGCACCTCCTGCTCCATTAGAAAACACCATCACCGTTCCCTCGTCCTCATGGAAAATCAGCCTTGGTGCCAAGGATGTAAACAGAGCCACTTAAAGTCCTTTAGAATCCGCACTTACAAAAAAACCGGGGAGGGGGGCTATCCTTTACCAGCGTGGGACAGCCAATCCTGGCTGTCCGCTGTCTTGCGCCACCTATCCCGGCCCTAAGTTCACCGTTTACCTCTTCTCTGCCTCCTCCTTGGCCAGAAGAACTCTTTTCCCGGATGTGCTATCGTCCGTTCGCACTCGTTTTTCGCTCCCACGCCATCCGTCAGTTCGAGCGGAGCGAGATCTCTTCGCCATCGCGCGAATTGCGCGCGATGAAATCTTCCTTCGCCAAGTGCGATAAGCAAGGAGCCAAGGAACAATGGCAGAGCGCCCCGTACTCGTTGGACTCATACCCCAGGTCGTCGTTCTCGACCCCGGCGACCAGATCTCCTGGATCTCCGACGCCGGCAATCTTCGCGTCGAATTCGACGTCAACCGCTGCCCCTTTTCCTCCAATATTTTTCAGGCACCGGCCGGGATGCGCCTCCTCAGCGGCCCGCCTCGCCCCGGCCTCAAAGCGGCCACCTACAAATACCGCCTGTGGCTCAACGATCAGCTCGTTGGCCAAGGCGAAGTCATCCTCCGCGAAAAGTAGCCGCAGAAATGAACAAGCCCGGCAGCGAAAACTGCCGGGCTCCTGGAAAGGGGAACAGGCCTTAGTGGCTGCCAGGAATTTCAAGCGAACCAACGGCGAGGTGCCCTTGCCATCATGGTTTGGGGCTTCAACTGCTTCTGAGAAATGACTTGGCCCGCTTGGCCGCAGCTAGATCGGCAGCATGGCCGTAGCGAGTTGAGCTGTTTGTCCTGGATTACTTGGGCTGCTTGGCCCAGCCTATTTTTTAGGCTGTTTGGCGATGATCAGAGCCTTGATCTTCGCGTAGGTCGCCGCCGGAACGATCTTCTTGTTTACGAGTTCAGTCTTTGTTTTGTACGGGCGGCCGTCGATGATTTTCTGCGAATACGCATCGCCGACGCCCGGCAGCGCTTTCAACTCATCTTTCGTCGCGCTGTTGATGTCCACCAGATCGCTCGCTTTGGTTGCCGTTTTGGATGCGGCTTGTTTCGTGCTCGATTTGGCTGGCGAGGTGCTTGGCTTGGCAGACGCCGTCTGCGGATGCGAATAAGCAACCCCCACTCCCAAAATTAAAATCAGCCCAGCCAAAATCATCCTGCTCAGTTGCTTCTTCATTTTCTTCTCTCCTTTTTTTATTTCTAAAACTCTGCCCGGCCTTTCGCCTCGTTCCTTTTCTTCGTCATCACAAACTCACCGATTCCCGTTTGGTGGTTTCACTTGGCAGCCTTATATCCTGCCTTAATCGCATCGGCCTCCAACATATATTTGCCCTTCTTCGTCTTCCCATACCAGCGCGTTCCCGGCTTGTGGTAGACGCCAGTCGCGGTGTTCACCCAAACCATGCCCGCGCCTTTCTCCGCTGGCTTCTGCGCCGTCGCCGAAGTAGCGGAAGTTGGCGCATTCGAGTCTTGAGTGGTCCCAGCATCTGCCTTAGAAGTGGAAGAATCGGAGGACCGTTTTGCCGAGCTGGGCTTATCTGGCGAAGCCGTGTTTGTCTTGAGTTTGTTCGAACTGCCGGATCCCGCGGCTTGGGCATGCAACGCCGGGATGCTAACCAGAAAGCTTGCCGCAAGGAGGGTGCACGCTGTCAACGCAGCCGCCGTGACTAGCGCGCGATAGAAACTCTTCTCGTTGCGTTTTGAGGTACTGCTTCTCAGGGACATAGGTGCCTAGTGGAACGCTAAGTTGCTGGAATGCGGGCATGATGGCGAAGAAAGTAGGTGAAGTCAATATGCAAGAGGGCCAGATTGGATGGCCAAACAGTCAGTCAGAAGAGGAGAGCAAGTCGGCGGGCGGTTGTCGCGGCTCGTCATTCGCCGGGCGTCCGGTCCTGGCGTTACAGGCTAATCTGCGGCAGCCACGCCGCGAGGGGATTCGACCGATTCGGCCAGCCCGCGGCGGACCGGCCCCAGAACGAACGCGGGGACTTGGCGCTCCGGCGCCAGGGAGAGATTGGTGGCCCTGCGGGGAAACTCCGCGCGATGATCCAGCTTCAGCCCCGCCTCGCGCAAGAACTCGGCGGAAAAGCCCATGTCTTCGGCGCGGTCCACGCCCCAAAACCAGAGTTTCTCCTCGTGTCTCTGGAGAAAGTCCAGACCCTCCTCAAGCTTCTTCATGGCTCTGTCAAATGAGGAAGCGAGGAAGTAAACCCCGAGATTCCAGGCGTGGCGGGGGTAGAAAACCTGGATTCGAACGCAATACTTGCCTGCCTGATTGCGTTCCATGCTGCAACGGTAGTCGTTTCGAACGGCAGGTGTGCGAGCTGGCGTCTTCTTCGTATTCATAAAGTCCTGAGGTTCCGGCGCTGGGGGGCCATAGCAGAAAATTCTCCGGTTCCCGCTGCATTGATTCTGCGCTTCGAATCGCCGAAGCACGGAACCTAGGCGGAAACCGAGTATTTGGGAGACACCAATAGGCTACCGGGGTGCGGCGAGAAACACAAGCGCTCCGCGAATTTATGCTAAGTCATTTATTATGAATTACTTAGGCTAGCCAACGCTACCGAAGGTGCGAAGCTTATCCGGCATAATCTGGAGCTTGCCCTCTTTTTTCAGGCGGTCTTCAAGAGCCGTTCGAAAGGCCTCGAAGGCAAGCGAGCGCTTATTTTGCAGGACGGTATCCGTGATTTCCTTTTTTTGTTTCTCAAAATCAGCGGGATTCGGTTCTTGCTTGTCGACCACTTTGTAGACGAGCCAGTTCGCGCTGAGATTAAGCGGCGAGCCGACATCCCCGGTCTTTAACTGAAACGCCGCAGCGAGCTGTTTTCCGCTGGCAACATTGGAGATCGAGCCTCCACGAGCAAACTCATCACTGGTTTTGGAGTCCAGGCCGAGGGCTTTGGCAGCAGCGTCGAACTTTTCACCAGCCTTGACGCGCTTGACCAGATCTTGTGCCTTGTTGCGAGCTTCCGTAAACGCCTTTTCCTGCTTCAGATCGGCAACAACCTTGTCGCGGACCTCTTCCAAGCTGCCCTGGTGCGATGGAAGAATCTGCTTAACGGAGAGAACCAGGTAGCCGCGATCCGTGTGGATGGGCAGGCTCAGCTCTCCCTGGCGCAATTGAAAGATAGAATCGCTCACTTTGACGTCTTGCGAATTTCCCAATTCGAGCAGTGAGTCGGTTGCCGCGACGGGGCGAGTCTCTCCGACGGTCAGGTGATATCGCTTGGCGAGGTCGTCGAGAGAAATCTTGTTGGATTGGCGGATGGCCTGAGAGAGCTTATCGGCGATATCACCGGCCTGCTTATCGGCTTCCGAGAGGAGGAGCGGCGTGCGGATGGTGTCCTTTACTTCGTCGAAAGTCTTGGTGTGCGCCGTCTCCTTATCGATGATTTTAATGATGTGGAAGCCGTACTGGGTCTTGACCAGATCGGAAATGCTACCCTTCGGAAGCGAAAACGCCACCTTTTCGAACTCGGCGACGGTTTGGCCCTGGACAATCCAGCCCAAATCACCACCCTTGTCCTTCGTGCCGGGGTCCTCGGAATATTTTTTTGCGAGATCCTCGAAATTTGCGCCCTTTTTCGCCTGGTTCAGAATGTCCTGGGCTTTTTTCTTAATCTCTTCCACCTCGGCGTCCGTTTTGCCGACGGTCATGAGCAAAATGTGCTGGACGTGGACGCGGTTCGGAACTTGATAATCCTGAATGTTCTTCTTGTACTGGGCCTGCAACTGCTCGTCTGAGATCTGCAGGTTCTGACGAATTTGATTCACATCCACAATGGCGTAACGCACGACGCGCTTTTCTGGCACCTGATACTTTGCTTTGTTTTTCTCATACGCGGCCTTGATCTCGGCGTCATCCAGGGTCATCTTCGCCTGCAAGTCTTCGGGCTTGATGAACGCGTAGTCCAGCTTTACCTTTTCATTGCGGTACTTGAATTCCTCCTGAAGCTCCGTCGGACCGGCGCTAATTCCGTCGGTCACGAGCTTCTGAAACTTTTCCTGGAGAAGGCCCTGCCGGACGGTATCTTCGAATTGAGAGACGGTCATCTGCGTGCGAGTCTCAACCAAAGAAGAGTACTGATCCGGTGCGATGGGAGCGCCCCCGTTGAATGCAGCCGGAAGGATGAGGCGAATGCGGTCGGCGATCTCGTCGTTCGAAACACGGATGCCAAGCCGGCTGGCTTCATACTCCATCTCTTTCTGAAGGAGGATCTGCCGAAGAATCTGCTGGGCGTAGTACGGCTCAAGCATCGGGGGCACTTGGTTGCGCTGCTTGATTTGGTTGAGCTGCTGGCTGATTTCCGCGACGGTGACGGTCTGATCGCCGACTTTGGCAACCGCATCGGTGGACAGCTGGGTAGTCCCGGGACCAGCCGGCACGAGATACAGCAACATCCCGCCCGACAATGCCAAGACGACCACGCCGAGCAGGATGCGAGAAAGAAGTTTTTGCTTGTTATCCGAGTTGCCAGCCATCCGGTGAATCCCCCAAGTCTCCGAACAAACTTAACATTATATGAAGATAGATGCCATGCGCCTCAAATAGAATCGTGGGGCAGCCAGTTGGTCAGCGTGCAGTTAGGGCGTTTATCAATCAGGAGTTGGCCTCTTGTAGGATTGGCCCGGGATTGATTCGGGGTTCGTGATAAAATTTAAAGCTGAACCACGAAACCCCTTCCGTCAAGTCGAACGCTAGTCTGGACATGCTACGTAGTTGGCACCTTTGGTTCTATCTCGGGGACTATTCTAACTAGCCGCATCCTCGAGCACATCGACAATGTTGGCTTTCTGCGGACGTCGTTACTCTGGCTGCTTTCGACATGCTTGTTATTAATGGTGTCTGTAGGTCGGTCCGGGCAGTAGTGGGGTACGGTGCTCGGGACAGCCAACGGCCAACGTGACTCTACCGTGCTATTGGACGGCTCGCCCTTGCAGAGTCATTTGTTTAGTTCCGGACCGGCATGCTATTCCTCGGATGCTGATACCACCTCCTCACCTAGGCAGAGTTAAGAGAGTAGACTTCATTCCGTGGAAGTCTACTGTCTGGTAAGCCCGTAATCCGGCTCAATCACCTCGGTGACCAGGCGGACGGTATCTCCGCTTAGCCAACTTCCAAGCGAAGAGTCCTAGACTCTACCACTTTTTTTGGGATGCATCCTTGTAAGGGATCCTTGGCTGGCAGGTCTGGAGAACAGCCTCAATCGCCTTTGCTTAGCCGGTCTTGAAATGAGAACTTGGACTCCAACGGGAACGGCTTTCCGTCCAGCTCTGCATATGGATAGATGAAGTAGTTGAGTGGATCGCCCTGCTGCGGTGGATCGAGGCGGATGTCTCGTCCGACAGTGAACTGCAGGCGATTGTCGTCATGCGCCCCGAAGAAATAATCCTTCTTATCGGGATGCTTCCAAGCCTCGGATGCATCCACAGGGATCCAGCCGTAAGGCTCGACGTAGAACTGCGCCCAACAGTGATATCCCGGTACAGTCCCATCATGCTGATCGGCAGGCAGCGGAAAACCAATTTCGAAGCGCGCGGGAATTCCCGACGCCCGCATCATGCCGATAAAGAGAGAGTGGAAATCGGTGCAGTTGCCACGCTTGGCGGTACAAGCCCACATCGCATCGCCGTTCCCCCAACCGGTACCGGACTTGTCGTAGCGCATGGTTGCGATGACGTAGTTGTAGATGGCCCGAGCCTTCTCCAGCGGATCTTGGATTCCGCGAGTCTCTTGCGCAGCGAGCTCAGCGATGACCCCCTGAAGCGGCACGCGCCTGTCTGGCTGAAGGAAGCGCTGGAGACCTGGCTGGTCTACTCCAGCCGGTTGCGCGCTGAGTACTTGAGCGTGGAGAGAGATACGGTGTTCCTGGCGGGCCACTTGAAAGCTCATGCGTACTTCTGCGTGCGAGCTCACACTTGCGGCCGGAACCTGAACGTAAACGTACTCGTTGCCGTATTCCGGATCACGGTGCTTCGTATAGGGGAACGGAGATTCGATTTTCAGACCGCTGATCGCCTGGTACGGATCCGCCTTGGGCAGCGGAATCCAAATGCTTAAGGTTTTTCCGGCCAGGGGCGCGGTGGAGATCCTGGTGAGATAAGTAAATTCGAAGTTGCGAACAGGAGCGGCTGTCTGCGACGGAGCAGAGAAAGCGGCCGCGAGAACCGCGAGAGCAAGAGTAAAGCCAAGAGCAACAATCCTGCGAGAAATCATCGGCGAAAACCTCCGTGGCGAAATCGAAAATCAGGCTTGGTGCGATGCACACAATGGAGATAGATCACTTAAGCTTTGAATGGGAAACTACCAGCGGGACCCGCGGTTAGCGGGGTGCTCAAGTGAAGCCGTTTGGAGGTCGTAGCAACATGGGGAAGCCCAAGAGTATCAGGAGTTCTTTATCGCGACGCAATACCCGTGGAAAATAAACCTCCGACAAAAAATCGACCGCTAGCCGCTATAGCCGACTTAGCGTTCCTCTTCCGAACGGCGTGCCGAGGGCGGCCAATCCTTTGGGTTGCCGTGCTCATCGACGACCAAGGATTTCGAACCGGGTGGCAAAACCTGCAACGACTTCAAGAATTCAATCAGTTGGTTCTGCTGCTCCGAGGAGAGCGCATCAAACGCCTTGCGCTGGGCGAGAGCCTCGCCGTTGTGCGCTTCAACAGCTTCCCTGGCTGTGGTGAATTTTCCGTGATGCATGAATGCTCCACCTTGGTTGTAAAAGCCCCACAGCTTGCGGGTAATGAATTTGCAGTTGCCGGCGAAAAATGCGGCTGAGCCTGCGGGCTGGTTCTGGTCGAGGAGTTCGCATTCCGGATCCGTTGCGGGGTTACTCGTGGCGCTGATGTCATGCAGCTTGAGATCGGTGTAAGCCTCCACCATAACCGACCCGCGGTGTGCTCGCAGACGCGGAAGCGGCAGAGTATTGCTGGTCAGGTCGACGGTGAGTGCTGGAGCGCTGACCGGATAGTTCACTGGCCCGAGCAGCAAGTTAGGTGAATTGGGACCGGTGGCGGGGTTGTACGGATTGGGCTCAAAGTAGATCCAGCCCGGTTGCCCCGGGAGACCCGGATTGTTGTTCGAAGTGAGGGGCAGGGTGGCATGACAGGTCGCACAGCCGATGTCCTTGAAAACGGCCTCACCCTGGAGGTTCGCGCGCTCGACTGCCGGATCATTTGGAATCATGCGGCCTGGAACGGACAGTGTAGCTTGGAACAAGGAAACCGCCGTCAGGTCGGCTACCGTCAGTTCGTTGGCAATGCCATCACCATCAGGGTCGGCATTCAGCCCGAAACGCTCTTCAGATTGCATACCGTGGTGATGGTTGAACGCATTGTTGCTGAACTGCCTTACGGAGACTACGTTGCCTACCTGATGTAACGGCCGAATGATCAGGCTCGGCGGAGTCGAGCCCTTGGTGGACAGACTGGGGGCCGCCAGTCCTTGCACTTGGGAAATATTCCAGGTCCCGTCCCCGTTGTGCGTCAGAATCCCGAAGGAAACTCCCTTCGACCTCAACTGTGTGCTGTTTCCCGGAGGCGTCGCGTCGCGCTCCGCCTGTAGGTCCGCAGTCATCTGTCGGGCCAGCATTTCGACAAAGCCGGACCCATTCATGCCGATCGTCTTCCTATCGTTGGTGGCGTTGTCCATCGTGACGAACTTTCCGGATTCGTCCACAGCACCGCGCGTCGTAATGCCGTCGTTGTGATCGAACGTCAAATGATCAAAGCGTTGCGCCAAGACGAAGACTTCAGTCACGCGGTCGCCCCCAGCACCAGCAACCGGCGCATTGTGACAACCAGAACACGAGTTTGCATCCGGCGAGGAGATGCGGTCGAAATTCCTGGGAAACACCAGGGGCGAAGTTGGATCCGAGATGGGAGCGCCCGTTCCTTTTGACAATGGACGCCCTGCTCCCTCCTGGATTGTGAACTTGGCGTTGAAGAGCTGAGCGCCGTACTGGATCAACTGCGCGATCGGAGTGGTGAATTCCTCGCCGTCCCGCAGGTGTATGGGTATCGCCACTTCGCGCCCGACTTGCGAGCTGGGGCTTTGCCCCAGGGCTGCGATCCCAGTGACCAAGGGAAATAGGGCAGCAAGCCATCGGCAGGTTCGTCGGAAAGTCTTGCTCATCGCGCCATCCTTTGCTCGTCGTAGATCCTGAGGAGATAGGAATTTAGACCGTCACGGCGAGCAGGACCTCGGTCCTGGCTCGCCGCGAAAGTCGTCTGTCCTCGTCCTTCAAAGCGAAGCGTCCTAAGCGCCTCAGAAGAACATGCCATTGTGTTCGGTGCCGAATTGCGCGAAGTCGGTGTGCGTCTTCGCCGGGTCGGATTCGAAGTGGAAGCCGTGTCCGGTATCCTTCGGCGTGGTGACAGAGACGGCAATCGTTGCCGAGCACTCGAAAAAGTCGCCGCGGAATTTGTTCGTCGCGTCGCTAAATGAGAGGACGCTCCGGGTCACTCCGCTCCATTCGATTTTCATCGAGTTGATGATGGCGCTGAAGATTCCCAGCGCGTGCTTCGGGTCGAAACTGTTAGGGACGGTGAAAACGTCAAACACGGAGCAAACATTGTGCACCAGCAAGTCCGCAGTCCCTGCGCCAATGTCCACTTTCCCACTACCGATGGGGAACGGAGTACCCCACATGACGAGAGAACCAGCCGCGACTCCGGGGTCATAGGAGTGAAAGCCCAACGGGCTTCCATTGGGGGTTGCGGGAGTCACCCCCAAGCTGTCCAATCATATGAACCCGATGGAACCGCGGTGGCGCTCGTTGTCGAGCCCGACGAAGACGCCGTCCATGAAGCGCATGTCCGCGTGGAAGTCATATTTGGCGCTCGCACCGGTGTTAAGGTCTGTGCCAGTACCCGAGAAAATAAGATCGGCGTTGGCGACCATTCCGCTGAAGTCGGTGATGATCGACGGATCGTGGCCCGTATTGGGGCTGGTCGTCGGACTGGCATCAACTGGGCCAGGAAAGAAGAAGTGTGTGCCAGGGGGAGTCGAGATGTGCGGGATGGGCCGGGGAACGGCCTTGCACTTGTTGTGTTCCCCTTCATCCTCGCCATCCGCAAGGGCCGACAAGCGCAGTCCAGAGCCGAGCAAGAGTCCAGCTCCAGCGGCGGTGCCTGCTGCCCCCCGAATGAGATTGCGCCTTGTTAGCCATTTCTCCTGAACCTTTTTCCACAAAATGGAATTTTCGTCGTTCATTGACGTTCTCCTTTGACTCGCTGGCAATGCACGCAAGAGGACTGCGCTCAACTAGGGGTGATGGCCCGGGGTACCGAGAATACTTTCCAGAAAGCATGAGGATAGATTGCCGAAAAAGAGAGTGGGGAAACTGGCTCGAAACTGCGCCCACCAATGTGAAATGTCAAGTACAAATTCTGGTAATGAGAGTACTCATACTCACTAAGTTCTTAAAGATTGTTTCAGGATTCGAAACGAGCGGCTCGGTTGCATTCGTGCCGTTTTCCTTGAATCTGCCTGGCACAATGCTCTCCGGGGAGGCGAAACACAGAGCTCTGGACGAATTGTCCGCCACTCGGAAATTCTCCTCGGGCCCCGAAATTGCCAGCGGTAAGCAGTCGACTCTTGATTAGTCGGGCGGTCTCGATGGGTCAACACTCCACGTCCAGAGATTTCATCTACAGTTTCAAGAGGCATTCCGAAACTCGATAGCATGATTACCGCGAGCATCGTTCCCATAACTTCGGCCGAGGGCGCGCACGCGCGTGCGCAATTGACCTAACAAGTGCGCTGCCTGAAATACCCTAACCAGATGAATGCCGTCCAAATCCAAGCAATTGCGAACTCTGCCACTGGCCCGCCGGCGAGCACAGAGTGCAAGACGAAGGGAATAGGGATCAGCGTAAAAAAGATCGCACCCACCAATGAGGCCGTGCGCCAGCGCAGGCGCGCGAAATAGAGAAACCAGAGGACCGCCGCCAGGCTCCAGTCAAACGCCGCGTGCCAGGGAGAGTCGCGAAACATCAGAGAGACGATATGGCCATGGGTGAAATCGAAGGACAGCGGGACGAGCGTCAGGAAGAGGCTCACGCCGAACAACCACTTGCGTCGCCGCAATCCCCAAAGGACGCTTTCCAGGTCTCGTTTCTCCTTTTCTGAGCCGGCCGCGATGGGCGCAGCGGCCCGCAAAGTTTCGAGCGGCGTAGCCGAGCTGCGCGCAATGCGCTCGAAATCGGGATCCTGACGAAAATAATCCTCCACCAGCACCTTCGTATCCCCGCTGGCCTCGCCAGCGAAATAAATCGGCAACAAATCCGTGACCACTTCCCGTGTGACGTTCATGGTTTTGCTCCTGTGGCGGGAACGACCTCCCGCCATGCCTGCCTGGTTTGCATCAGCTTCAATCTTGCGCGATGGACCTTCACTTTTGCGGTGACCACCGGGATTCCCAGCGTCTCCGCGATTTCCTCGTATGGCATTTCGTCGAGCGCGCGCATCAACAGCACCGTGCGGTCCATCTCTGGCAGTTGCTGCAACGCCGCAAGCACCGCGCGCACTTCCGCGCTCTGCTCCATTTGCGTCTGCGCGCTGATCCGCGTATCGGGCATATTCTCGTCAAGCTGCGTGTGGCGCGCGGCCCGTCGCAACAAATCGGTATACGCGTTTCGTGCAATGGTGAAAAGATAGCTTTTCACCGTCGGCTGGCGAATGCGGTCAGCCGCCATCCACGCGCGCACAAACGTGTCCGAAGTGATCTCATCCGCCATCACCACATTGCCGCACAAATACAGCGCAAATCGGCGGACATCGCCGGCATAGCGTTCGTAGAGGTTTTCGATGTCCGTCATTCTTAATTGCCACACAGGTTACGGGCGAACGCTCGAAAGGTTACATCAAAGGAATCCCCGGCGGTTCATACAACCGCGGGACGTTTGGGAGTAAAGGTTCGGGTTAGCACGCTCCGGCAAGCTCTTGCCATCGTTTGTCGTCCGGACCGAGCATTGCGAAGGAGATTGATCACGATTAGGCGCTACTGCCTGATAAGGAGTGAGGGCTGAATGGGCCAGCGTCCACCATTGCGGAGGAACCATACCAAGTAAACGGTGGACGACGGCGGATGATGGGGCCGTGGACTAGGGAAGTCCCGGCCGGACGGGTGAATTGTCCTCGAACCGGAGTACAATTCGAATCTCTCGGCGTGCTATCCCGAGAGTGATCCGGAGTTGGCATGGCTACGCGCCGCAGAATTGCCCTTTGGCTGGTGTCGATCAGTGGATGCATTCTCGTTGCTTCGATTTTGCTTGTACCTGTCTTCTTTAACCTGGATCGCTACCGGCCTGAGATCATTTCTTATTTCGAACAGAGCACTGGGAAGAAGGTGGAAATCGAACGCGTGGCGCTGACCTTCTTTCCCAAGCCAACGATTCACCTGGATGGCTTTGCGGTGAAGAGCCCTCCGTTATTTCCGCCTAGTTACATACTTAAGGCTCCCCACACGGACGCCGTGCTTGATTTTTGGGCGCTGTTGCACCGCAAGGTGGTTATCAGGTCGCTGGTACTGGAAAAGCCGGAAATCAATCTAGTGTCGGACCCTGACGGCCCATGGAACTTCGAGAATCCTGAAGCGGAGAATTCCAAGAACCGCTTTCCCCTGGGCATCATCGACAAGATGGTGATTAACCACGGCCAATTGATTGCCTCGAATCTACTGCTTTCGGATGCTCCAGGCCCCGTCTTTTTTGAAGCGCACGACATTACTAGCGAACTCGATCGCGTGGATCTCGCGGCTATCGTTAATCCGTCTTCTCCTGCCCTGAATGGCCAGGGGAACTGGAAAGCCGCGCGGTTGCGCTTCGGTGCAGTGGAAACTACACACGTGGATGCCAAGTTCCGCCTGGAGTCGAGGGAGATTTTCTTTACCAACCTGAAAGCGGACATGTATAGCGGAAAGGCGACAGGCAACTTTTCCATTAGCCTGGCAAAAAAAATTGCCAGCTTTAAGACCGACGTGCGGGTCACCGGAATCAACACCGCCCGACTGCTGGCCGACTTTGAGCAAACGCGCGGGATACTAACTGGAAATTTAGAAGGTGATTTCAAGCTTTGGGGAACGATCGAGCACAGCGCCAGTCCGCTGGGAAGAATGCACGGAACGGGACACCTGAAGTTGACCAATGGCCAGGTGCCAAGCCTGATGCTCAACGCGAACCTAATGAAGCTGGCGCATTTCAACGACCTCGGCCCTGCAAAGGAGAACCCCTCTTCCTTCTCATCGATTACGACGGACCTCGAATTAGAGAACCTCTGGATTACAAGCAAATCGATCGACATTGACGGCTACGGAGTGGATGTGGATGGCTCGGGTAGTGTTAGCGTATCGGGCTCCGACGAGCTGCATTATCAAGGTCTGGCCGCTATCACCACTAAGCAAGGATTTCTGACGAACACTTTCGCCCGCTTCGAGGGCGCCCATCTCACGGATGGCAAGTTGTCATTTCCTTTCCGCATCGAAGGAACGATTGAGAATCCAAGATTCTCGAAAGGCACGAAGGAAAAGTAGAATGCTCGGGCGGCATTTACGAGGGGTCGCAGCAGTCCAACTTCCTTACAAAATCGAATGGGTATTTACTTCTTCTAGTTCGCAAGCTGGAGCTGCCGGTTACGGCATGAAAATTCCTTTGATTGCCTCAAATCAGTTACGATTTCCAAAACCATGAAAGTTGCCGCACTTTGGACATTGGGTGGGCGGCTCAGTGTTGTCCACGCGGTGCGTTACCGGCGGCAAGGCCTGCAGGTAGTCAAATATGGCCTTAAGGTCTGCGTCTGTTAAGTTACGATAGAAATGCCATGGCATTGCTGAAAATACAGCTCGAGCCCCCACTCTTCCTGTTTTAACTACTTTCAGAAATAGACTTTCATCGTAGTAGCCAATGCCAGAAGGGTCAGGAGTCAGGTTGGAGCTGGCGGCGGCCTGGTCCCCGTGACGAAAAACCGTCCCGCCCGCAAATTCCGATCCATGAATAAAACCGTTTTTATTGGCCGGGGTGTGGCAAGTCTCGCAGCCAGCAAGCCTTACTAAATGCGCTCCTCTCGTAACCATGGCTGATGATTTGGAAAGGCGAATCGAATCCATCGCGATGGTTGCTGGATGTTTTCCAGGCACGTACTTAGACATCTCGGGCAATTGATTTCTGACCGGTGGAATGGAGCGAAGGTACAGCACGATGGCGTGCGTTTCGTCATCGCCTAAGGTGTGAAAATAGCGGGAGGGCATCTCGGGATTCAACAATCTTCCATTTTTCCCGATACCGTCCTTAATTGCTCTGACAATTTCCTCGTCACTCCACGCCCCGATTCCCGTAGCCACGTCCGGGGTTATGTTGGGAGCAATTATTTGGTTTGGGGTGCCTTCACCGGATAGGATGCGTCCACTACCGACC
Organism: Candidatus Acidiferrum sp.; assembly: GCA_035576885.1. Taxonomy (GTDB): domain Bacteria; phylum Acidobacteriota; class Terriglobia; order Acidiferrales; family UBA7541; genus Acidiferrum. The sequence continues at coordinate 13,560 of DATLVZ010000001.1, forward strand.
CGCCCCGGAGGGATCGGCCAGCCCGGCTTTGAAAAGTCACGTTCCGAATGGCACTCGAAGCATATCGTCACGGATTCCACGAGATACCTCCCCTGCTCCAGGGCGGCACTTTTGTTGGATCCATTGGCAGCGTGAGGGACGATGGTCAGCGAAATGAAGGCCGGGGCTGCGATTACAATCAAAAGAAAAGCGAGAATCCGTTTTATGTTCATTGGCATTCTGCCAAAACCTCATTCATCTTGAGTTTGAATCCTTGGCAAGAGAGCGGCATTCCTCGAATATTCTTCAAAGCGCGACGGCGACTCAACTCGTGTTAGGTGCCTGAACGTCAGTTGTCGTAGCGTTTTTTTAGAAATCCGGTCACTACCTTTATGCGGACTGAGGCTGCCGAATAACCGCGTCATGCCCGCACATGGTCGCGGATCGCCTCCCACAATGCCGTATCTCGGGCCTGACGCCCGAATTGCGTATATAAACTGATTGCACAAGCAAAACGGAGCGCAGTTCGGAAGCAGTCGGGGATGTTAGCCAGATTCGGAGTTGAAATTGGATCCGGCAACCTCCGGACGGCGCCTGATTCGTACGGAGCCCGCGAAAGAGGCCCGTTTGCCACCTTCGGACTGTTTCAGCGCTTGGTCGTTGGAGAGGAATCGCGACAGAGATGCGGGACTCGGCTGAAACGCGGCTGTCAGATGCCGGCGTACCAGGCATAGCCAGCTTCTGGCGCTGCGGAGCCCAGACCCTTGCCGAATCCTTTCAAACTGTCGGTAACAGTGAGGTGAGTGATGAATTTCACGCTCTTGTAGCCGAGCTGGCGCGGTAGCCGCAGGCGAAGCGGGCCGCCGTTGCCCACGGGGAGTTCACCGCCATTCATCCCATAGGCGAGAAAAGTCTGCGGGTGCAATGCATCCGCCATATCGATGCTGTCCCACCAGTCGGGATCAATCGAGAAGTACACCACGTATCTGGCTTGAGGGTGAACTCCCACGACATTTAGGACGTGGGAGAGAGGCACCCCGATCCACTCGGCGATATGCGACCAGCCCTCCTCACACGCCAGTTGCGTAATTTGGTTGCGAGACGGGTAGCTCTTAAGCTGGGCAAGCGAAAACGAGGCGGGCCGGTCGACCATGCCGTTGACGGAGAGGCGCCAGTCAGCGAATCCTCCGGCCTGAAGACGCTTGAAGGCGTCACTCAGGGGCGGTATTCCGTTCGCGAGGGGAGGCTTCGAAATCTGGCTGGGACGGAACTCCTGGGCTAGCGAGTGCCTGGTGAGCAGCCGCTGCGAAGCATAGGTCAGCGTTTCGCCGAGGCCGTAGATTCCGCCGTGATCGGGCGGGACCAGTCCATACTTTTGCGCAAGGCGCGCGGCCACAGCCAGGCCTGAGACGCCGGCGGTAGCTGCGAGTCCGGTGAAAATCAGTTTGCGCCGTGAGAGTTCGGTCATGTGCGCTCCTCATGTGTGCCGGCCTGGCCAGTGATCATCGCTCGCATACGGCTCCAGAATCCGGCAAGAAATACCATCGCAACGTGGACAAGCAGGAAGAGAACGAGAGCCAGGGATACGAAGAAGTGCAGCGTGCGCGCGGATTGCCGACCGCCCAATAGAATGACGGTCGAGGGAAATGCGGAAACAAAGGCGGGGGACATCGCCAAGCCCGTCCAGATGACTAGGGGAAACAGAACGAAGATGACGAACAGGTAGGAGAGCCGCTGGAGCAGGTTATACGACCAGGCTTCCGCCTCACTCGGGCGCTTGAAGCGCAAATGGTTTGCGATCGAGGTGGAGAACGCATGCCAAGAGAGATCGGCCTTACGCGGGAGCAGGTTTTTCCGCAAGTGGCCGGTGAACAAGATGAAGATTACGTACAGCAAGCCGGTCAATACCGCGACCCACGCCGCTTGAAAGTGGAGGTAGCGGCTCCAGCCGTTCTGGTCCGGCAGCACGTACCCGTAGCCGGTCGGCACCAAGTTCCTCGAGGAAGGGATGTGGAGTTTGAACAACGGTGTAGTCAATACATTCCCTGTATCGCCCCAATAGAAGCGAGGGTGAGAGATCACAAGTTCAATTCCGCTGACAAGGAGGGCAATAAAGCACAGCGTGGTGATCCAGTGAGTGAGGCGGACGAGGGCAGAGTGCCGCGAAGTAACCGTCGTGGCTGGGACGGCCGAGGCAGGACTTGGGACACAAGCGGAATCGCCCATGCGAGGGATGGTAACATGTGGCGCGCAAATTGCGTACGTTGGGCGGAGCGCGGGAGGATATTCGCGGGATCTCGCTTTTCTCGACAAATTGGTCAGTGATTCCTGTATTAGGACGGATAGCGGCTGCGAAGTCCGCTCTTCCCATCCCGTGGGTAACGGGTGGGCCGGAGTTGATTTCAGCTCGATGAAAGCTACAATGTTGGCCAATCGCAGGACTCCGGATGAGCAGCAGAATCCATTCCATTGTCTGGCGCGCGAGGAACAGATGATCGATGACCTATTTGACCTCATCGGCGGGCGGAGAACCGTCTCAGCCGCAACCGAAGCCTTCTATCGGAGAGTCCTGGCGGACGAAACGCTCCGTCCTTTTTTTGCAACGACCGACATGGAGCAACTGCTCGCGCGCCAGAGAATGTTTTTATCCATGCTACTTGGGGGAAAAGTCGTATACACCGGCCAGGATATTGGGGCAGTGCACGCGCGCGTGCGAGGGCAAGGATTGAATGACGGGCACTTCGACCGGTTTCTGAAGCACTTCCGTGAAGCGCTGAATGAAGTTGGCGTCGAGCATGACAAGATTAAGCGGGTTGCAAAAGTTCTTGAAAGCAGACGAAGCGCGGTCCTGAACCCTTGAAGCCGGTTCTGGAATTGTTGCGCGGACAAGCTGCCGAGCCGGAAACAGCGGGAACATACATCAGATCAGGTCGATGGTAAGCACTGAAATCGATTCTGAACGGGCTGCGAAGAGTGCGGAAGGCAAGAAGAAAGTTTCATGAGCGAAGCGCGGCGAGAAGTTTCCAGATAACTGGGTTTAGCCCGAGTTGATCCAGTTTGCGAACGCAAGACAAGATGTAAGAAGACTATTCAGTGTTTCCAAAGTAGCGACAGTGGCGCGCGGGTTTGTGCGCGGTGTGGAGATTAGCGATTTCAACGATTGAAATCGCCTGCGCAAATCTAGAACGCAGAGCGTTTAGCGTATCGCCATTCCAGCAAGAATGCCGCGCCGATTCCGACGAGAACGAGTCGCCAAACCAAGACGGTGTTGACGTGGATCATGTGCCCGCCCGCGAGCAGGAAAACGACGCCAGCGATCAGAAATAATGGCCCAGTTATGGCGCAGTGAAAAGACCGATTCTTGTGCCAGTTTGCGAGGCAGCCGACGGCCATGGCGAAAAGGCATGCGGCCGCTGACGGCGGATGGAGAGGATGCCAATAGAAACCTATGAGGCTCAGCACTCCCCACGCAATCAGCGAGACGATCAACCAGTAGCACAGTGATGCCGGCGAGCTACAGCAAGCTTCCACCTGCTTTCTCATAGCTGAGAATTTCCTTCCTGACTTCGAGGGCGATGAGCCTTGGGATCTGGACCTCGTGCCACGTCCGCTGCGCAGGACTCGCAGGAACAGATCACTTGGAAAGCAGGTCTGTGACGACCGTCGAGAAATCAAGCGCACGTATCACTGGTCCATTCAGGAAAACGGCACGCGGGAGCTGTTCATTCCAATGTGCGTCTTGGGAGTACACGGCAACCTCATCCCATGGAATCCCCTTGAGGTTGCAGCATTTCGGCTTAGGCTGACCTGCGTCAGACTCAATCTTGTGCCCCAGCTGCTCTGCGAAGAGGTGGTTTTTATCCCAGTACTGCTCAACTCTTGGATCAGACAGGCGTGCCAAAACGGCCGTGCCCGGACGGGAATAGTCCGTTGGCAGAATAGGTTCCCACACCGCAAAAACATGGATGTGCGGATTGGTATTTCTCGCTAGAACGTCTTCAACTGCGGAAGACCCCCGCAGACATGTTGGTCATGTTGGCGAGAGCAGCAGGACGATACGAACATCTCCAGACGCCTTGTTGAACGCCGCACGCAGTTGGTCAATCTTAGTTGGCGTGAGAGATACAAGCGGCGGCTGCCCCAACGGGACTGCTTCGCCACCGTAGAAGCGCCAACCCACAGCCACCAATGCGACGATCCCAAACGCCGCAAGAAAACTCAGCCACGTCTTCATCTGCGACCGCCACCCGAAATATCTGCAAGAACACCCGCGATTACCTGAGGAAAGAGAAGAAGAAGAACCACTGCGACAGTCGCCACCCCCAGCAAAACGATTGCAATCCTACTCTGACGCGCCCGGCAACGCGCGCCGCGATAAACTTGAAAGAAACCTGCCCCGAGAAGGACGACGGATACTCCCAAGAGCCAGGGTCTTGCGCCAGCCAAGAAGACGGAAGCTCCGGCAACGCCCGCCGCGCCCAAGAAGGGGAGAGGCAAACAACAACTCAAAGCCAACAGAGAAGTAAGCATCGCGCCGACTGAAGCGCCAGTTGTCTTCCAACTGCCCATCAGACCCCCGAAACACGCGCCTTTTCGATAGCAGCCCGTAAGCGGTCTTGAGACGGAGCGCCGCCGCCATCCGGATAGAGGCGGCACATGAGTCCAAAAGAGGCAGCGCGCCCGATCGGCGGTTCAACGTCCTGTCCATTCACGCGAATTGTTGGCGAACCGGGAAACTTCAATGATTGCGCCATGTCCGCATCTCTCACGAGAACTTCGTTGACTCGCGTGTGAATGCTGGCTGCGGACAGGATCGCGCGCAGCCGTTCAAGTGCCACGGGGTGATTCGGACAGTTCGCCACGTACAACAAGTCAATGTTCATTCGGCACCGTTGCGTTTGGATTTTCCAAAGACCGTTAGGACCGGGCAACGACCGTTTTTCTTTCCCTTCGGACGCTTGAGTTGAGAGTTGCACTTTGTGAGCGCGGCTTTCAGTTCATCCTCCAACTCCGTCAAGGAGACTCTCTTTGCATGAATGTCCTTTAGCTTGCGGTCAAGCAACGTCCGCACAGCGGAGCACGCGCGCAGATCATTGGTTCTCAAGGACGCAAATTCACGAATCTCATTCAGCGAGAAGCCTAGTGACTGTAAGCTACGAATAAATCGCAGCGCGGCAAGATCATCAGACGAGTACAGACGAAACCCACCTTCGCTGCGCGTGGGCGCTACAAGCAGTCTGCTGCGCTCATAAAAGCGAATGGCGTCTATGCTTACGCCCGACTGTTTGGACATCTGCCCGATTCGCATTAACTTCCTCGCACCGACCATGCGGCACCCCGAACGTACACCCTTGAGTGTAGTCCAGAGTCAAGCAAAATCTACATAAGAACCGCTGTATGGTCGCCGCTGGGAGCGTCTGACACAGCAATCTCCAACCAGGAAGATTTCGTGGAGACCGTCATTGAGATTGGCACCTCTGGCAAGCCGCCTTACAGGATTACTGGCCCTCTCGGTTTAGAAGCGGGATTTTGCGAAGCGAATGACGGAGTTCTGAGCATGTTGTCGGCAACGCGGAAACTAGCGCGCAGTGCGTAGGCAAGTCTGTGGGAAACCGCGGCAACACGCGTATCATCGAACCCTGAAGATGATCATACGCAGCGTAATTCGAATGCCGATCGTAGTGTTTCTTCCGGCGCTTGTTTTGGTCTTATCTGGTTCACAGCATCAGCGAACACTGTTGAGGCCGGCAGAATACAGCACGCGGCAGCGCGCTACAGCGAACGCGACGACATTTTATCGCGATGTGCTGCCGATATTGCAGCAGCGGTGCCAGATTTGCCATCGTTCCAAGGGCATTGCACCGATGCGATTCGAAGCCTACGAGCAGACGCGCCCTTACGCTGCGGCGATTGCGGAGGCGACACGCGACAGGTCCATGCCGCCATGGTTTGCCAATCCTCATGTCGGGCACTTTTCGAATGATCCTTCGCTCTCTGCGAAGCAGATCGCAGAGCTTGCGGCGTGGGCGAATGCCGGTGCGCCCGCGGGGAATCCGGATGAAGCTCCCCCGCCGCTGCATTGGACGGAAGGCTGGAGCATCCCAGAGCCGGACTTAGTCCTGAAAATGCCGACTGCCGTTCCGATTCCTGCCGGCGGTGAGGTCGAATACACCTACGAAATTGTGCCGGCGGGATTCAAGCAGGACCGCTGGGTGCGAGCAGTGGAAATTCTTCCGTCGCTTCGCACGAACGTGCATCACGCGGTCGTATATGTGCGGCCGCCAGATTCGAAGTGGATGCAGCACGCACCGACAGGAGTTCCGTTCACGGCTTCCACGCTAACCAATCCCAGTGATCGCAGCGGGGCACATTGGACGGACAGCGACGTTCTCCTGGTTTACGCGCCGGGGAGTTCGCCGGATACTTGGCCGGTAAGCATGGCAAAATTCATTCCTGCGGGATCCGACCTCGTGTTTCAGATGCACTACACGACCAATGGCCACGCGGCCAGCGACCAAACCAGCGTAGGACTCATTTTTTCGAAGCACCCTCCCGCAGAACGCGTGCTTACGCTGCAGCTGACCAATGATCACTTCGTGATTCCACCGGGCGCGCCGGATTTCCGCGTGGAAGCGCGTGGCACTCTGCCAAACGACGCGACGCTCCTTAGCTTCTTCCCGCACATGCACTTGCGCGGGAAAAGATTCGAGTACAACATTATTCACCGGGAAAAGAATTCCAGCGACCGACCGGACCAGGAAATTGAGCCCTTGCTGGACGTCCATTATCATTTTCACTGGCAGATAAGTTACCGTCTCTCCAAACCGCGATTGCTGAAAGCCGGCACGGAGCTCCAGGCCGTCGCCTGGTACGATAATTCGCGCAACAATCCTCACAATCCAGACCCGGAGGCCTCCGTGCGCTGGGGCGAGCAGACTTACGATGAGATGATGGTGGGCTTCTTCGACGTGGCGGTGGCGGCGAATCTCGATAAGCGCGGCTACTTCATCCGGCACTGAGCCGGCGGTTATCCAGCATTTTGAGGAACACTTCGAACGAGAGGGACGCACATGGAAATCCGCGGCGAGTACGTACAGCTTAGCGTGAGCGACGGCTCTACCATGCGCGCGTGGACTTCACGCCCAAAGCAAGAAGGCCGGCATCCTGGACTACTCGTTTTCCAAGAGGCCTTCGGCGTGAACGCGCATATTCGCGACATCGCAGGGCGATTCGCGCGCGAAGGGTTCGTCACGGTAGCGCCAGAGCTCTTCCACCGCACGGCTGCGGGGTTCGAAGGGCGCTATGACGACTTTCCGAGCGCAATGCCCCACATGAAGGCGCTGAGCGATGCGTCGACGACGGCAGACCACCGGGCCGCGTTTGACTGGCTTCGCGGCGCGATTGGAGATGAGCCCCCAATCTTCGCGATCGGCTACTGCATGGGAGGACGCGCGGCATTTCTCGCAGCAATCACTCTGCCGCTCGCCGGAGCAATTTCATACTACGGAGGGGGAATTGCGCCGAACGCGACAAATCCTGGCCTGCTCGGGCGGGCAAGCGGAATACGCGCACCGCTGTTGCTCTTTTGGGGCGGGCGCGACAAGCACATACCGCCAGAGCAGGTGCGAGCGGTGACCGATGCGTTGCGCGCCGCGGGAAGAAATTTCGTGAATGTCGAGATTTCGAACGCGGACCACGCCTTTTTCTGTGACGCGCGCGCCAGCTACAGCCCGGTAGCGGCCCTCATGGCGTGGCCTTTGACGCTCGCGTTTCTTCGCGCAAAATCCACCTAGAAGCCGCGCCAGAAATCGAAGAATCGAAACCCCGTTGGGGAAATGCGGCTGGCTGTCCTTTGGGACAGAAGGGCCTGGCCAAAGGGCTGGCAGGCGCAACCGCTATTTGCAGTTTGACCACCGCAAGCTGCAGCGGCCGTCTGCGTTCTAATTACTGTGGTAGATTCGAAGTTTGGGGCCGTTGCCGCCCGTATACCCGTGAGCACACAGACACCATACGACCCGAATCACCCGAAGATAAAACGCGTGGAAGTGTATTGGCACACGGTGACGTACAAAACCGTGGCCATTTACGCCCTTCTGGGTGCAGTGATTATTTTTGCGGCGTTGTATCTCATCGACCCGAATTTATACACGCAAGCATACGACAAACTGAATAAATCGATCGGCAACGGCGATAGCGATGCGCTGGCGATTTCGCAGACGCAAGCCAAGTTCGTCAACCTCGACGGAAAAGTGCAGGTAAAGAAAGTTAATTCCGTGCAGTGGGTGGACGCGGATTTTCGTACCACGTTGGACAAGGGCGATCAAATCCAGACCTCGGCGGACGGCGCGGCGCGCATCACCTTTGCCGACGGCACGACCTATACGGTGAAGTCCGGAACGTTCATCACCGTGGAAGAAAATTCCATGGGGCGGGAAAAGCCTTCGAGTTCGGGAGTGCGCATCGACGTCGGACAGGTAGACCTTCGCACTCCAAGCTGGGCTTCGCCAGGTTCGAAAGCGGCGGTCAGCGTCGAAGACTCCGTGGCGCAAGTACATTCAAACAGCCACGCAGCCGTCAAGGCGGACCCGGACCATAAGCAAGACGAGATCGTAGTCTCGAGCGGCAGCGCGGAATTGCGGCGCGGACAGGAAAAAGTGGAGATCGGGGCCCTGCAGAAAGCGACTATCCCGACGGGCGGGCCCATCACGAAGTCCGATGTACTTGGACCGCCGGACCTGATCTCGCCTCGCAACTTTGAGCCGCTGATCGTGGAGAATCCGAAATCGGCATCGATTCATTTTGAATGGAAGCCGGTGCCCCAGGCGGTTTCCTACCGGCTGCGAATCAGCGCGACGGCTATGTTTACGAAAACAGTGAAGGATGTACCAGGAATTTCGGGAACCGAAGTGGACGTCACCGGGCTCGACGCGGGGGACTATTTCTGGACGGTCACAGCCGTTGATGCAAAGAAGGAAACGAGCGAAGTCAGCGAAACCTTCCGGTTTACTTTAGTCGCGCAGGGAAAAACGCAGGATATGTTGCTCGAGATTACCGGCAAACAGGTTCATGGCCGGGTTGTAGAGATTATCGGCAAGACGGAACCAGGCGCGGCGTTGATCGTAAACGGCCAGCCGGTGCCCATCATCGCGCCGGATGGCACGTTCCGGCACTTTACCGAGCCACTCGAGCCTGGGGAGCATACCATCGTTATCGTGGGGGAGAACCGCCGCGGTGGCACGGGGCAAACGAAGGTGACGATCTTTGTGCCAAAATAAAAGTTTGAACGATGATCGTTTTTAGGTCTCGCGAGAAAAAAGACGCAGGCGCGACTTTGCGCCGGTCGCCAAGTCCGGAGACAATGGTGTAGTTGGCCGCGCGACGGTCCACATGGACCGTCAGGCTGTTGCACAACGAGTTGTCGGCTGGACGGCGGAGAGGATTTCTCCGCGGGGGGCGGGGGGAATGAATAAGAACGGGTACAACCTGAGGTCGATTTTTAGTTTGTTTTCTTCCGACCTCGCCATCGATCTGGGAACCGCGAACACGCTGGTGTTTTCTGCCGGTAAGGGCATCGTCGTGAATGAGCCCTCGATCGTCGCCATCAACAAGTCCAGCGGCGAAGTCGTAGCCGTCGGCCGCGAGGCCAAGGAAATGCTGGGGCGCACGCCGGGAAACGTTGTGGCCATCAAACCGATGAAGGACGGCGTAATCGCCGACTTCAAAGTCACCGAGAAGATGCTGACGTATTTTATTCAGAAGGCGCATAACCGCCGCGTGCTGGTGCATCCCAGAATCGTCATTGGAGTGCCGAGCGAGATTACGCCGGTGGAAAAGCGCGCGGTGCAGGACTCCGCTTATCGCGCAAGGGCCAGCGAAGTTTACCTCGTGGAGCAAGCCATGGCTGCGGCCATCGGAGCGGGCCTGCCCATCGAAGAGCCTTCCGGAAATATGGTCGTGGACATCGGCGGCGGGACGACGGACATTGCGGTCATCTCCATGAGCGGCATCGTGTACTCGCGCTCCGTGCGCGTCGCGGGAAACGAGATGGACGAAGCCGTAATGCAATATTTAAAGCGCAAATACAACTTGCTCGTCGGCGAGCGCACGGCGGAACAGATCAAGATGGAAATCGGCTCGGCGTATCCGCTGGAAAAGCCCCTGACCATGGAAGTAAAGGGCCGCAACTTGATCGAAGGCGTGCCGCGAACGGTGACGATCGACGACAGCGAAATTCGCGAAGCTTTGAGCGAATGCGTCGCAACGATTCTTAATGCCGTCCGCGTAGCTCTGGAACGCACACCCCCGGAGCTTTCCGCGGATATCAGCGACCGCGGCATCGTTCTGACGGGTGGAGGCGCGCTCTTGAAGAACCTCGACAAGCGCATCCGGGAAGAGACTGGTTTGCCGGTTTCCATTGCCGATGACCCCTTGGCTTCCGTGGTGCTGGGTACCGGCAAGATGCTGAGCGATTTCCGGCTGTTGCGCCAGGTTTGCATCGACTAAAGTTTTTTCGAGTTTGACGCTATCGCAAAAATTTCGAACCGCACAGCGCAAGGGCTGTGCTACTGGATTCCATGGTCGCTCTTCCCTCTCGTCATAGATCGCTTTTCCTGCTCGGGGGCGTAGTGCTCCTGCAGGTGCTGTTGCTGGCCGTGCAAATCAAGCGGGACTCGCAAGGCCGGCTAATCCGGGTCTGGACGGTCGGCGCGGTTTCGCCGTTCGAACGCGCGGGCGCTCACGGCATCAGCCATATTCGTGACACGTGGAATCACTACTTCGCTCTGCAAAACACTTCGCGCGAAAACGAAGAGTTGAAGCGAGAAAACGACGGGCTGAAACTGCAAATCACGCAGCTCCAAGGCAAAGCAGCGGAGGCCGACCGTCTCGCCGCTCTGTTGAAATTTCGCCAGACCAGCATGGATGTCCCGATGGTGAGCGCGCGGGTGATCGGCGGCAGCGCGGACAGCGCCAGCCAGACTATCTACCTGGACCGCGGGGAACGCGACGGCATCCGCCGCAACATGGGCGTGATCACTCCCGACGGGGTCGTCGGCAAAGTCATTGATTCCTACCCCAACACTTCGCAGGTTCTCCTGCTGACTGACAAAGACAGCGGTGTTGGCGCGATGCTGGTGGATTCGCGCATACAGAGCCCCGTGGGCGGAACAGGCGAGCCGTTGCTGGTCATGAAGTACATCCCCAACGATGACAACGTAAATTCCGGAGAGCGAGTGGTTACGAGCGGCATGGACCGCATTTTTCCGCGCGACTTGCCGGTCGGCACTATCGCGGAAATCAAACCAGGGAACCCTTTCAAGCAGATTCGTGTGCGGCCTGCCGCGAAACTCGAACGGCTTGAAGAGGTCTTCGTGCTGTTGACCATGAAGCCGCTGCAGTTGAAGCAAGACTCCTCGGCGCCGGCTGCCGCAACGCCGGCAGCAGGCGGTCCGTCCGCTGCGGCAAACAGTCCGGCTTCGCCCGAAAAGCCATGAACGCCGCCTACGACATTCGCAGCAGCGAGCTGCACATTGAGGTGCACAAGTTTCGGGCGGGCGCGATCGTATTGGCTACAGCTTTCGCTCTTGTCTTGCAGGCGTTCGTACCCGTGTATTTCCCGAAAACGGGAATTCTGGATCTTCCGCTGCTTATAACCGTTTATTTCGGCCTGAGCAGGCGAAATCCGTCCACCGGGTTGCTTCTGGGCATGACCATCGGCATTTTACAGGACAGCCTGAGCGGATCGACGGTTCCGCTCGGCCTTTACGGGATTGCGAAAACGGTGATCGGGTATCTGGCGTCTTCGATTGGTGCGCGGCTAGATACGGAGCATCCCGCGGCGCGCTTTGCATTAACGGCCGCTTTTTTTGTCGTCCACCAGGGCATCGTCGCTCTAACCCAGCGCTTGCTTCTTTCTCAGTCCGGGCCCTGGTTCACATGGCATCTCGGAACGGCTGCGCTCGTCAACGCACTCGTCGCCGTCTTTCTCTTCATGCTCCTCGATCGCCTGCGCAAAACCGCCTGACCGTCACTGCGCGAGCAGAAACTGTTTGAAATCGTCGTAGACACGCGTCATCGGCAAAGACAATTTTTCGCGTTTTAAGCATGCGGCTAGACGATCGGGAAGCGGAGGCGCCGTGCCGATGGCGCGCACCACCACATCGGCGAATTTCGCCGGGTGCGCTGTGGCCAGCACCAGTCCTTGCGCGGGCTCGGAGTGTTCGGTCTTGTAGGCTCCCCAACCAAGGACGCCGACCGCGGTGTGCGGATCGGCGATGTAGCCGAAGCGATCGTGGATCGAATTCATCTCCTGAAGCGTCTCGGCGTCCGTAGCGGCGTGGCCCCAGATTTCGCGCCGGACGTATTCGAGCCGTCCCCTGCACAAATCCAGGAGGCGCGGGAAATTATTTGGGTTGCCAACATCCATGGCGTTTGAAGACGTTTGCGTTGCCGGGCGCGGGTGAAATTCTCCGGAGCGCAGGTATTCGGGCACGACGTCGTTGGCGTTAGTGGCAGCCACGAACATTGCCACGGGCAAGCCAATGCGTTTGGCAAAAAGTCCCGCGGTCAAGTTGCCGAAATTCCCGCTGGGCACGGATACAACCAGCGGTACGGACGCCACCGGCAACTGACGGTACGCGGCCACGTGGTAAAACATTTGTGGAAGCAGCCGGCCGATGTTGATCGAATTGGCGGAGGTAAGGAAAGCGCGCTTGTTGAGTTCGACATCCGAGAATGCCTGTTTCACGAGTCGCTGGCAATCGTCGAAACTTCCAGCCACTTCGAGCGCGGTGATGTTTTCGCCCAGCGTCGTGAACTGTTTTTCCTGCGCTTCGCTGATGCGCTTCGAAGGATAGAGGATCACGACACGAATTCCGGGCACGCCGAGGAAGCCATGCGCGACGGCGCTCCCGGTATCTCCGGAAGTCGCCACGAGTACGGTCAACGGCCGCGTTTCTCCGCGGACAAAGTAGCCCATCATCCGCGCCATGAATCGCGCGCCGAAGTCCTTGAACGCCAACGTGGGACCGTGGAACAGTTCGAGAATGTGAAGGCCCGGCGAGAGCGAAACCAGCTTCACCGGAAAGTTGATCGACTCCGCGACGATCTGCCACAGCACTTCTTCGGGTACGTCCGGCGTGGCGAAGGGCCGAACCACACGAAAGCAAACTTCCGTGAACGGCAACCCGCGATAATCTTCCAATTCCCGGGGCGAATGCCGCGCGATTTCCACGGGCATATACAGCCCGCCATCGGGCGCGAGCCCGCGCAGCACTGCGCCGCGAAGCGACGTCAGCGGCGCTTTGCGCCCAGTGCTCCGGTATCTCATCTTCCGCGCTCGAGTTGCCCACGAATTCTGGAAAGAAACGATTCAGCATTGAGGGCAGGATGGCGCAAGTCGGCAACCGGAAGAGTGCAATGCGCCAAAGCCTCATAACTCTGCCGCCGCGCGGAAATCAGCATGGGATAACAGCGCGCGACAGTCTCTTGAGGGGATTCGCCCTTCTTAGGCTGGAAAGCGCCGCGCCAGAGCACCGGTTTGGGGTCGCTCAAATAGCGCTCGATCAAGAGCTGCTGTTCCTGCGCCGATGCGGCAAGATAGACCACGGTCATTCGCCGCCGCAAACGAAGCAACAAATTATTCCCCGTGTAAATCACGCTGCCCGTGGTGTCCAGCACGAGCGGTTTGTCAGGCTCACGTTCGAGCGATGTAAGCACCTCGCCCAACGTGTGGATTTCCTCTTCAAGGTACTGGGCCTCGCGCTCGGCATAGCTCGGGTTGTCCGGCCAGCCCATCCACGCCGCCACGCCGTGAATCCCTGTGTGTCGGCCAGCAACTAGTCGCGCCACCAGCTTCTCCTCGATGCGGTCGTCGCACGAAATCGCGGTCCAGCCTTCGGCGGCTAACTTCTTTGTCCAGAAGGTTTTTCCAGCACCGGACATCCCGACAAGGGCCAAACGCAAGGGCAAGGAGGTTTCGCTTTGCATGAGAACAGTCCAAATACGATAACGCGTGGCCCCCTGGCGAGCAAGTTTCTGAGAATTCCACTGTACCGCCGGGCGCATTTGACCTCCTACTTCCCCCGGCGCAAAGAATTCTTACTGAAGGCTAAAATTCCATGGAACAATTCCCTCCCCTAAACGTCTTATGGATAAGTGAGGGATCCTCCATGAAAGAAAATCGAGAAAATCCCGGAGATCTGCTTCAGGGAACGCTCGACCTCCTGATTCTAAAAGCGCTGGCTCGCGGCGCCATGCACGGCTACGGCGTCGCCGAGTGGATTCACCAGACTTCAGATGACGTTCTAAGGGTCGAGGAAGGCGCGCTCTATCCCGCTCTCCATCGTCTCGAGCTCCGCGGCCTGCTCTCAGCCGAATGGGGGATTTCGGACAACAATCGCCGCGCCAAGTATTACTCCCTGACCGTCGCGGGACGAAGACAGTTGGCGCAAGAAACCGAATTCTGGCGCCGCATGTCCGGTGCAGTCGCCCGAATACTGCAAACGGCATAACCCTGGCAGGAGACGACCATGTTCTCGGAGTGGATGCACAAATCATGGTTTCGCTTGAAGTCAATTTTCTGGCGAGCGTCGCTGGATCGCGATCTCCATGACGAAGTCTCCTTTCATCTCGCAATGCGCGCACAGCAAAACCGCCTCGCCGGAATCGACTCCCAAGAAGCCCATTATGCCGCGCGCCGCCAATTTGGAAACGCGACTAGCTTAAAAGAAAGGACTCGTGAAATGTGGACCTTCGTCTCGCTCGAATCACTCTGGCAGGACTTGCGCTTCTCCGTTCGCATGCTTCGCAAAAACCCCGCGTTCACTGCGGTCGCTGTGCTCACGCTCGCTCTCGGCATCGGGGCCAACACCGCCATCTTCAGCGTGATCAATGGTGTTTTGCTCGCTCCGCTTCCTTACAAAGATCCCCAGCGGCTCGTCGCCATGAAGCAGAACGATTCGCTCATGAACATCCTCGACATCCAGCGGCAGACTCGCGCCTTCTCTGACGGAGGTGGAATCAACATCGAAGACTTGGACTACACCAGCGGCCCGGAGCCGGTGCAAATTCGTGCGGCGCTCGTAGACGCGGGATTTCTGGAAACGCTCGGAGTCCCTCCCATGCTAGGCCGGATCATCGTCCCCGACGAGGATGTCAAAGGCGGCCCGCGAAATGTCGTGGTGAGCTATTCGTTCTGGCAGAATTTTTTGAGCAGCGATCCCCACGCTCTCGGCCGGACAATTGCTCTCGGTGGAAACGACTACACCGTAGTGGGCGTGATGCCCGCCGGTTTCGCGTTGCCCAGGGAGCACGCAGACGTTTTCGTTTCGCTTTGGGTGGCTTACCCGGAAGCGGCCCCGTTTCGCGGCGTTCATTTCATGCATACCTACTGGCGCTTGGCACCTGGAGCGACTCTCGCGCAAGCGCAAGCGGAAATGTCCACAATCGATCACCGCCTCGCGGAGCAGTATCCTGAGACGGAAAGAGGACGCCAAAAGGTGTTTCTTCCCATGCATGAATTGGTGTCCGGCGACGTTCGTCCTGCACTGTTGGTTCTGTTTGCAGCTGTGGGGTTCGTGTTGCTGATCGCTTGCGCGAATTTCGCTGGATTGCTGACGGCCCGTTCTGTTGCGCGGCGCCAGGAACTCGTCATTCGCACGGCTCTCGGAGCGGGTAAGTTGCGCCTGATTCGCCAATCACTGATGGAAAGCGCGCTCCTGGCCGTAAGCGGCGGTCTCGTTGGACTCTTGCTCGCTGAATGGGGCACAAGCCTCCTTCTGTCGCTGAAGCCCGCTTCTCTCGAACGTTTCAAAGGCATTGAGTTGGATACGCGCGTTCTCCTCTTCGTGTTCGGCATTTCTCTTCTCACCGGCATTGTTTTCGGCATCGCTCCTGCATGGTCGGCCGCGAGCGTGGACTTTGCGGCATCGCTCAAGGACGCGGGCCGCGGAACGACGTCTGGCCCTTCCGGCAATCTGCTGCGAAAGTCGCTGGTCACGGCTGAATTCGCGCTGGCGCTGGTGTTGCTGGTTGGAGCGGGATTGTTGATCAAAGGCTTTTCACATCTCTTGTCTGTCAATCCTGGGTTTAATCCACAAAGCCTCATGACCATGCATCTACAATTGCCTGCGACGCGTTACGCAGAGATTCCTCCACAAACGCAATTTCGCCGCGAAGTCTTGACAAGGCTCAATTCCCTGCCCGGCGCCCAGGCTGCCATGGTGACGGATATTCCGTTCGGCGGAAACTACGTCGCTCACGGCGTCATCTTTGATGGCAAGCCGGTCCCCGTTGGCGCTGAACCGCGAGTGCAAACCCTCTCGGTAATGGGTGACTACTTCCGCGTGATGAAAATCCCCATCCTCGAAGGGCGAGAATTTACGCCCATGGATCGCGAGGGCCAGCCGCTCGTGGCAGTTGTTAACGAAGAGTTCGTGAAACAGTTCTTTCCGCACTCGAATCCTATCGGCGCGCGTATCGACTGGATCAGAGCGCCTAACCCACACCTGTGGATGACCATCGTGGGTGTCGCCGCCGACGTAAAACATTCCGGGCTCAACCAGCCAGTCGATCCCGCGGTGTACGCTCCTTTTTCACAATCTGATGAGGCCTGGCGCCGCTGGATGACTCTTGTCATCCGCACTTCCGGCCCTTCGGTTGGCCTGGTCGATGAAGTAAAACAACAGGTCTGGGACGTCGACCGCCAAATTCCCGTGAGCGATATTCACTCCATGGACGAGTTGATGGCCGTCTCGCTCGATCAGCAGCGCTTCAACATGTCTCTTCTCGGAATCTTTGCCGTGCTTGCGCTGATTCTCGCCACCGTCGGCATTTACGGCCTCATGGCTTATGCGGTCACACAGCGGACCCATGAAATAGGGGTGCGAATGGCCATTGGAGCGCAGCAACGCGACGTTCTGAGCCTCGTTGTTCGTGAAGGCGCCAAACTTGTTTTCCTCGGAATTGCAATCGGCATCGCGGCCGCCTTGGGACTGACCCGGCTGATGGCTAGTTTGCTTTTCGTTGTTAAGCCGACCGACCCCGCCATCTTCGCTGGCGTGGCCTTTCTCCTGGCGTTCGTGGCGCTCGCGGCTTGCTACATTCCCGCGCGCCGCGCCACCCGCATCGATCCCATAGTCGCGCTTCGCTACGATTAAGCAGTGGATTTTGGGTCTTAGATTTCTTGGTGTGGAGTGTTCCGGAGAATCGGCTCATGCAGGCATGGCTAAGACAAATCTGGTTGAGAATAAACGCGCTCTGGAAGCGTTCGCAACTGGACCGCGATATTCAGGACGAACTTGAATTCCACCTTTCCATGCGTGAAGGCGAAAATCGGGCGACTGGGCTCGAAGCAACGGAAGCCCGTCATGCCGCGCGGCGACGATTCGGAAATGTGAGCCGCGTGAGAGAGAGCAGCCGCGAGCAGTGGGTTTTTGTATCACTGGAAACCTTGTGGCAAGACTTGCGATTCGGCGCGCGCACGCTGTGGAAGAATGCGGGGTTCAGCGCTATCGCCATCATCACTCTGTCGCTGGGAATCACGGCAAACGTCACAGTCTTCAGCTTTGTCGATGCCCTATTTCTTCGCCATGTCCCTGCCAAAGATCCTGCTGGACTTGTGCGTATTTATGCGCCGGCAGGTCAAGGCGGCACCGATTTCAGCTATCCCGAGTTCAGCTATCTGCGGGATCACACAAAAACTCTGGAAACGCTTGCGGCCCACTATTCCACTGCACCTCTTTTCATAAACGCGAATGGCGAGTCAGGTGAAGTCCAAGGCGCGGTTGTCTCCAGCAACTACTTTCCCATGCTCGGTCTCTCCCCACAGCTTGGCCGCTTTTTCTCGCGCGACGAAGACAGCGTGCCGGGCCGCGACGCTGTCGCCGTCATCGGCTACGGTTTATGGCAGCGAATTTTCGGCACAAACCCTGCCGTCCTCGGGAAGACTTTGCTCATCAACAGTACTCCTTTCGCGATCATCGGTGTGGCTCCGGAAAAGTTCGCCGGCGTGAACATCGGCGGAAGCCCCAACGAAATTTGGATTCCTTCGATGATGAGCCGCGTCGGCTATCGCTGGTGCGATGCCTTCAAGCCAGACTGCACGTTCCTGGAACTGATGGGTCGCCTCGCTCCTGGCCGCAGCACACAGGAAGCGCAAGCCGAACTCGGCACACTGGTGCGTCAGTTACAGACGGTTGGAGGAGGTTTTGACGAACGAACCGCTGTGTCGGTAACGCCGGCCGTTGGAATTTCGGAGCAGAGCCGCCATTATTTTCTTCTCCTGACACGATTGCTCACGGCGGTTGCTGGCATCTTGCTGCTCGTGGTTTGCGCGAATGTCGGCGGACTGCTCGTAGCGCGCGGTGCTGCGCGCAATGCGGAGATCGCCATGCGTCGCGCCCTGGGAGCAAGCGTTTCGCGCATCAGTTCCCTTTTACTTGCGGAAAATCTCTTGCTCGCCGGCTGCGGGGGCGCCCTCGCCGTTGTCTTCTCTCTCTGGACCAGCACGTGGCTCGCGGGATTTTATTCCATAGATTCGGAGGGTTACCGCCGCCTCTTTGATGTGCGCATGGATCCAAGGGTGGTTGGTTACTCGGTGGTCGTCACTCTCCTCAGCGCTTTGCTTTTCGCGGTGCCTCCCATTTGGCAGGCAAATCGTGCGGACCTGATCGAAGCTCTTAAGAGCGGAGGAAGTTTGCGTGGCTTCATTCGCACCAGGACTCGCATGGCTCTCGTTACGCTTCAAGTCGCGCTTTCCGTCGCCCTTGTCGTCGGTGCCGGATTGCTCGCGCGAAGCACGGTGAAACTCATGGCAGGCCGCAACATGGACCTGCATCACGTTCTCGGGCTCCGCTTGCGTCCGCGCCTCATCGGCTATGCTCCAGAAAAATCGCAAGCGTTTCTCCGCGAAGTGGTTGATCGCCTGCATTCGCTTCCAGGTATCCAAGCTGTCAGTTTGATGAATACCTCAGGATCCGTCTGGGGCAACGGCGGCGGGATAAAGTGGGCGCTGCCGGTAAAGATCAGCGTAAAACCCCAGGATCAGAGCGAAACACCCGTCCATGAAATTGCGCCTGACTACTTTGCAACTCTTCGCATTCCATTTGTGGCGGGGCGCGACTTCACCCAATTCGACCTTCCCGGATCACCTCGCGTTACCATCGTCAACGAAACGCTGGCGCATAAAATCTCGCCCCAAAATCCTCCAATCCACAAGTTCGTGATCTTTGGCGGTCGGCCTTATCAAATTGTTGGCATCGTCAAGGACGCGCAAGTCCGCAGTGCCCTCGATCCGCCCATTTCCATGGCGTATCTGCCTTTCTGGCAAAATGACACCGAGCCCCAAACGGACGCCCGCTTTTGCGTCCGCGTCTCGGGCGATCCTCTCGCGATGATGCCGGCCATTCGCCAAGCCATCTCCGCGGCTGATTCGAACGTGCCTATTACAGAGACTATGCCGCTTCTGGAGCAAGTGCGTGGCGAATACACGGACGCGCGCTTGGCGAGTGCCGTCCTCGCCTGCGCAGCTGTCCTCGCATTGGTGCTCAGCGCGATCGGTCTCTTCGGCGTCATAGCCTACGAAGTCGGCCAACGCAGCCATGAGATCGGCATCCGCCTCGCTTTGGGTGCGATGCCGCGCCAAGTTGTGGCTCTATTTCTGAATAAAGGGCTCGCTGTAGTCTGCGCGGGCTGCGCGGCCGGACTCATTCTTTCATTCGCAACATCCCATCTTCTCTCTGCTTGGCTCTTTAGTGTGGGGCCCTATGACCCTGCAACTTTCGCTGTTGCAGCGTTAATCCTTGCCGCGGTTTCGCTCTTTGCCAGCTATCTACCCTCGAAACGAGCGACGCAAGTCGACCCGGTCCAGGCCTTGCGTCATGAATAGCCCGTGGGCCTTTCCACGGGGTATTGCCCAAGCAACTGTACTTCAGGACGGCTTGCGGCACCCTCGGCCAAGTGCTACGTTTAGAGTGACTTTGCTGCGTGAAAGTAGCGGCGGTCCGGCAGTGATTCGGGAGCTCGTAGAGATTTTTTCGAGCACTTTCATTCGAAAAAACTTTTCGACGGACATTTCGAAACCCACGCTGAAGATTTTTTCGTGACGCGAGCATTTCCCGGCTTCTCGCGGGACGGGCGAGAAACCGCCCTCATGAAAGCGCCGTCCGTTTGACGAGCGCCACAAAAAAGACACTCGCGCGCGGGGTTTTCGTGTCGTACTGGTTTCGCAACGACAATCGGCTGCCTCAGGCCAGACTGGCCATAGCCTCCTACATCATTGTAGGCATGGTGGGATTGTTGCTTCTCGGCTTTTGGAAGCTTCAAGTCGTCGACTCCGACAAATATTCACAAATGGCCGAGCGCAATCGCGTGCGTTCCATTCCCATCATCGCACCGCGCGGCCGTATGCTGGACCGCGATGGGCGCGTTTTGGTCGACAACTATCCGTCCTTCAGCGTTCTTCTGCTCCGCGATGATCCCGTGCTCATAGACAAAAACCTTCCCGCCGTCGCCGATGGCCTGGGCATCCCGCTCCGCGATCTGAAGGATCAGCTTGAGAGCACCAAGAATCTCCCCAAATTCCAGCCCATCGTCATCAAGCCGGAAGCGACCAACGCGGACGTCGCGTTCATTGAATCGCACCGTTCGGACATTCCTTTGCTCGAAATGCTCATGGTTCAGCGGCGCCGTTATCTGCCAGGTGGCTTCATGTCGCACGCCAGCGGGTACGTAGGTGAGGTCAGTGAGCAGCAGATCGAGGCGAGCAATGACAGGCTCCGCCCCGGCGACCTCGCTGGAAAAACGGGTCTCGAGCGCCAGTACAACGACATCCTCACGGGCACGGACGGCATGCGCCGCGTCGTGGTCAACAGCGTTGGTAAGGAAGTTAAAGATCTTGGGCAACTAACTCAACAGGAACCGATTCCCGGCAAGCAGATTCAGCTCACGATCGATTACGACTTGCAACAGGTAGCAGAGCAATCTCTTGGTCAGCGGCCCGGCGCCGTGGTTGCGCTTGATCCGCGCACTGGAGAAGTGCTCGCCATGGTGAGCCGCCCCACACCGGATCCAAATGATTTTGCCATTCGCATCAGCCCCGAAGAATGGAAAAGGCTCAACGACGACCCTCTGCATCCTCTGCTGAACCGCGCCATTCAAGCACAACTTGCGCCCGGTTCTGTTTTCAAGATTGTGACCGCGACAGCGATGCTCGAGGACCATGTTCCCGAGGAAGGTTTCACCACGTTTTGTCCAGGTTACGGGACGTTTTTCGGACGGCAGTACCATTGCTGGGTTTACTACGCGAAAAAGGGAGCGAGGTCGCACGGCGTACTGAGCCTGCACGAAGCGATTCTGAAATCGTGCGACGTCTTTTTCTATAATGTCGGCATGCGGCTCGGAATTGACAGACTTTCGTATTACGCTAGCAAACTTGGAGTGGGACACAAGACCGGCATTGACCTGCCCTCCGAGGAGCCCGGGCTTATGCCTTCGCAGGAATGGGTCGAGCGCGTTTTTCATCGCAAATGGTATGCCGGCGAGGTTATTTCTGTGGCCACCGGTCAAGGCGCTGTCACGACCACGCCGCTACAGCTTGCCCGCTTGATTGGCGGAATCGCCTCGGGCGGCGTTTTTAAACAGCCGCATATGTTGAAAGATGCCCAGAATGTCGGTGAAGTGCGGTTTCCCATTTCGGAGCCGACCATCCAAAAGATCACCGACGCCATGTACGGCGTCGTCAACGAACCTGGCGGCACTGGTGGTCAATTGAAACTCGCCGGGATTGAGTTCAGCGGAAAATCCGGAACAGCCCAGGTCATCGGCTACGGGACACGCGATCGCGTCGGCAAAGAAAAAAAATTCGAAGACAATGCGTGGTTTGTCGGTTACGCGCCGCGCCGCAATCCGGAAATTGTCGTCTCGGTTCTCGTCCAGGAAAGCGGCCAGCACGGAGGAGAAGCAGCCGGACCGGTGGCACGCGACATCATCAAGGCCTATTACGATAAGAAGGCAAAAAAGACAGAAGGGCAACTTACCGCTGGCGATAAGAGTTATGATTTGGGGCATGACAGGCCTGCTGCGGCCGCAATTCAGCCGCAGGCGGTCCTCAAGCCTGCTGGTGCCTCCGCCGAGGCGCCCGTGCGTGAAGCAAGCAACACGGCGCAGCGCCAAAATTGAATTTCAGTCGAGCGCGCATGGGGAACAGAGGCAAAGGCTAGTCAAGGAGTGCTTAGTACAAAATATTACGAATTTCGTTTTTCGTATTTCGGTTCTTAGTGTTTAAACTTTGGCTGATAACTTTTCCTTTTTATGAACGACGCACCTGGTACACGCGATTACGATTGGTGGTTGCTGGCGATTCTCGCTGCTATCTGCGCTATCGGCGTTATCGAGATCTACTCGGCCACGCACGGTAGTTCCCTGGCTGGCATGCAAAATAAGCAACTTCGCTGGCTGCTTGTCGGATTTGTCCTGATGTTCGCGCTCTCCCGCTTGGACTATCACCTGATTCTCGACCAGGCCCCCATCCTTTATCTCATTGGCATCGCCGCACTCATCGCCGTCCTGGCCTTCGGGCATACTCGCTTCGGGGCCAAGCGCTGGATTCCCGTCCTTGGAGAATTTCTTCAGGTGTCGGAATTGGTCAAATTGATTATAATCATTGTGTTGGCGCGCTTCTTTGCGGAGGTGCGCACTGATGAGCTCTCCTTCCAGGATTTAATCAAGGCGGGGCTCATCGTCGGGTTGCCTCTGGCTCTCATTCTCAAGCAGCCCGATTTGGGCACTGCACTTGTGCTGGTGCCCTTGCTGGTCGTGGGCGCATTTCTTGCCGGCCTGCAGTGGAAGCACGCTGCGGCAATTGCGCTCATCGGGCTCTTGATGCTCCCCGTTGGCTGGCGCGTCCTGAAGCCCTATCAGAAAGAAAGAGTCACGTCGTTTCTGCATCCAGAAGAAGACGCGAAAGGCTCCGGCTATCAGGTCCTGCAATCTAAAATTGCCGTCGGCTCCGGCGGCTTCTGGGGCAAAGGGTTTGGCAACGGTACGCAAAACCAGCTCGGCTACATCCCCGTCCGTTACTCCGATTTCATCATGTCGGCGTGGGCTGAAGAGCAGGGCTTCAAAGGTGTGCTGCTTGCCCTTGGGCTGTACATGGCTCTTCTGTTACGCTTAGTACAGAACGCTCAGCGCGCGAAAGACCGCGCCGGAATGTTCCTTGTCATGGGCGTCGCAGCAGCGCTTGGTTTTCACGTTTTGGTAAACGTAGCGATGGTCATTGGCGCTATGCCTGTGACTGGAATCCCGCTTCCTCTCATGAGTTACGGGGGTTCCGCTACGTTGTTTGTTTTCCTGGCGATTGGTCTGGTTATGAATGTTCGGCTTCGCCGCTTCGTTAACTGAACCCCCCGCCGGTCCCGCGCGAGGCGTTTGCCTTGGCAAACCCCGCCGGGTTGGAAGTAGTGGCTCAGCAAGCTTGGGCCATAGGATTAAGGATCTTTAGAGTGAGGACAGCATCGTCCGCCGTTGGCCCGGAAGCTCTCCGGCAACGGACCAGCCTCGTAAGCAAGAGGAAGTCTCCCTCCGGCTTCGAACGTAAAGCCATCTCGATATCAGTGTGGCCAGCGTGTGTCCCGGTGCGAACCGGGCCGGCCCCGTTTTCCAGGACTTCCGACGACTTAATCCGCGCGGCGATGCGTCCTGTCGGCCCTTTGCGGCCGCACAGAAAAGTGACCCTCGGCTTGGCCCGGGTCACCAATAGTCAGGAGTTTTCATGTCAAAAGAATTGGTTATCTCCGCGGCCTCCCACGAACGGCGGGTCGCGATTCTTGAAGAAGGTCAGTTAGTCGAGATCTACATCGAGCGCGAAAAAGAGTTCGCCCTCGTCGGCAGCATCTACAAAGGCAGAGTCACCCGCGTCCTCCCCGGCATGCAGTCCGCTTTCGTCGACATCGGCCTCGATGGCGATGCCTTCCTGTACGTCAGCGACGTCTTCGAAAATCTTGAGGACTACGATCACGGACACTCGCACACCGATCAGCCGTCGGCGGCGCCGGCGCCTCTCTATTCGCCCCCACCCTCAAACGTCGTCGAGGTGCTTCCCGGTGAAACGCTAGCCCACGCCCCCTCTTCCCACCAGGAGGAAGTTCCCCCGCACGACTTCCACCCCGAGGAAGTCTCGCATGAGTCTTTCCACGACGAACCGGCTCGCAACGATTTCCTCTCTCACAACGAGCAACCTGGAGTCGTGGAAGAACACGCCGGAGATGGCGAGGCTCACGAAGCCCATGCTGCAGAAGCTCACGACGAAACTCACTCCGGGCATCCCGAAGAGCGGCAACCAGATTCGAACGCCTCTGCGCCCCAGAATTTTTCGCCACATTACAATCCTACTCAGAATTACGCGCCACGCTCTGATCGTGGCGGCGATCGCCCTGGCCAAGACTACGGTCGTGGCGGTGATCGTGGCCGAGGTGGACGCTGGGGCCGCCGGGGCGGCCGCCATCGCGGCGGGCGCCCGCAGGGTCCAAATGTAGGCGGTCGCAATCTCCCGCCTTCCAAATATGCGTCGCCGCAAGGCGGCGAATCTCGCGGTAACGATACGCGTGGTTACGATAACCGGGGCCGCGACCAAAGAG
Source organism: Candidatus Acidiferrum sp. (assembly GCA_035576885.1). Lineage (GTDB taxonomy): Bacteria > Acidobacteriota > Terriglobia > Acidiferrales > UBA7541 > Acidiferrum. The sequence goes on from DATLVZ010000001.1 coordinate 38,171, forward strand.
GCCACGAAAATCGCGGCGGCCAGCCGCGGGGTTTCGAACCTCGCGGTTCCGAGCAGCGTGGTTTTGACAATCGTCGCCCAGAAAATCCCCGCCAACCCGGCTTCTCGGCTCCCCCTTATCCTGCCAAGGATGCCGTGGAAGAACCGATTCTCCTTCCGGGTGAGTCTCTTGCGAAGTATCGCGGCAAGCCGCTCTCCGCCGTACCACCGGCGGTTGTCGACCAAGAATCACACGAGCCGCAGCTGGAAATAGAAGAGGCAGCTTCCCGCCTGTCCGGTACCCCGAGCGCACCCATCCCCGCGACGGGACCCGCTGGCGGCAACGTTCCCCGCCGTTTCTCCGGTGGACTTCCACGTTGGGTTCTCGCTGACGCCGCTTCCGAATCCGAAGCAGCTCCGGTTTCCGCCGACGAAAACATCGGCACGGCGGAAGATGCTTCCCTTTCGGCTCATGGCGCGAACCCGCCGCGGCACGAAGCTTCTCCACTCGAGTTGCCCTTGGCATCCAGGCCCGTATCCGAAGATGCTCAAGGCGATCCCGATCTTAGCGAAGATCAGACCGCTGCTCTTTCTTCAGAGCTTGTCGAAGCCAAACATGAGGAAACTTCCGATCACGCTAAAGCCGACGCCCTCGCGGGTGGCGCGGAATTTGAAGAGGACGAAGCCGAAGAAATTCACGTCACTCCCGGAACAGAACTCTCAGAGGAAGAAGAAGCTGAAGAGGAAGAACGACAGGATGAAGCCCAACAGGACGCAGCGGAAGATCAAGCCGCCGCGGAATCCGAACTCTCCGAGGATGAGACCGAGGAAGTCGAAGAGCACCGCGCTGCTAATCGCGCTGAATTCGAAGCCAACGCCGCGCATGAGAGCGCCGAACATGCCGCTGCTCTCGGTGATGCTGAGCACATCGTGCTCGAACACGCCGAAATGGAAGCGGTCGAGGCGCCCGCGGGCGAAATCGTCCCGGAGGCCGTTCACGTCGAGGACGATGTCATCCTGCTGCCCGGTGAGACGCGTGCGCCACGCATCGGCGGCCCTGCTGCTCCGCGAGAGGATTTTCCCCGTGATTCCGCGCGCATTGGCGGCAATCCACGCGCTCGTTTCCAGCGTCCCCAGCGCGGCGGTCGCGATCGTGGCCGCAGTGGGCGCCCGGATAGCCGTGGTGGCCGTCCCGATCGTGGCGGTCGGCCGAGCGGTCCGCGATTCGAACGCCGTCCCAGCGGTCCAGGCGGCCCTCGGCAAGATCGCGGTCGTCGCAGTTTTTCCGGCCCGCCGCGCCGGCCGCAGCTCATCTCCGAAATGCTGAAAGCCGGTCAGGACGTTGTCATCCAGATCGCCAAGGAGCCTCTCGGCAAAAAGGGCGCTCGCATCACCAGCCATGTCGCTCTTCCGGGCCGCTTCCTGGTCTACATGCCCACCGTCCAGCACACCGGCGTCTCACGCAAAATCATTTCTGCGGAGAACCGTTCTCGTCTTCGCCGCCTCGTGAGCGAAGCCGGTAACAGCTATCCCGGGGGCTTCATCGTTCGGACCGCCGCTGGCGGGGCCACTGACGACGAAATCCGCACAGACATCGAATTCCTCGGCAAATCCTGGAATGAAATCAAGGAGCGCAGCGAGCAGCGCAAATCTCCCGCGCTTCTCCATCGCGACCTCAATCTCGTCGAGCGCATTCTTCGCGACTACGTCAGCGACGATTTCACAGGCATCTGGATCGACAACGAAGAGGAGTACGGAAAGATCGTCGAGTTTGTCAGCCGTTTCCAGCCCAAGCTCGTCAACAAGGTCAAGCTATACACCAAGGAAACGCCGATCTTCGAGGAGTTCGGCATTCAGCACGAACTCGACAAAGCTCTCCGCGCCAAAGTCTGGCTAAAATCCGGTGGCTACATCGTCATCAACCACACCGAAGCGCTCGTTGCCATCGACGTAAACACCGGCAAATTCGTCGGCAAGGGTTCGACGCGGCTCGAGGACACTATCGTCAAAACCAACCTCGAAGCCGTCAAGGAAATCGTCCGCCAAATCCGCCTCCGCGATCTCGGCGGCATCATCGTTGTCGACTTCATCGACATGGAAGAGCGCCGCAACCGCGAAAAGGTATTGAGCGCCCTTCAAATGGCCCTCGAGCAGGACAAAGCTCCTTCGAAAGCGCTTTCCTTCAACGAGTTCGGCCTCGTCTGCATCACTCGCAAACGCACCAAACAAGCGCTCGAGCGCGTTCTTTGCCAACCGTGCCCCTATTGCACCGGCTCCGGAATGGTCAAATCCATTCCCACGCTCTGCTACGAAATCCAATCCGAAGCCCGCAAAATGGCCACCGCCGATCACGAAGGCCCCAATCTCACCCTTCGCGTTCATCCCGAAATCGCCAAAGCCTTAAAGACCCGCGAGTCCATGCTCATGGACGAACTCGAGCAAACTGCTCACAAACACATCATCATCCAGTCCGATGCCACCCTCCACTGGGAGCAGTACGACATCTACTAACCACACGTGTAAGATCGCGCATTTCCTCGTTGGGGCACGATACATCGTGCCCCTCTTTTGTTTTCTATGCGCGGTCACCTCGGTTCCACTCCTCCTCCGATGTCGCCAATCAGCTACATTTTGTGATCGTCCCCGTTCGGCGACATCGCATCGTGTCAACCATCGAGAAGAGTCCAGCCACGCCACCCGCGCAACGCCGCAAGCTCTTTCCCGGCGTTCGTGCTTAGCGCCTCCTCAGTTCCCCGCCTCCGGACTTCTCCTCCGCCAGCACGTCTAGACTAGAATTCGTTCCGAAAACAATTTGTAACCTATACTGCTGCCGGACAGTAAGTAGATATAGAGAGTCCTGATGGAATTGCTGGAACGGTTCGCGGCGGGCGACCTCGAAGCCTTCGAGGTGCTGTTCCGGCAGCACCAGAGGGAAGTCTATGCCTGGATAGTACGCATCGTCCGCGACACCGGCATCGCCGAGGATCTCACCGTGGAAACGTTCTGGCGTATCTACAAGTATCGAGCACGGTTCAAGCCCGACGGCAATTTCCGCGCCTGGGCCCGCAGGATTGCCACCAATGCCGCCCTGGACCACCTGCGGCATGCGCGCCGCGAAACCGCGCTCCCAGAAAATCTCCCGTGCGAGGCAAGCCCGGATTCCGCCGTTCGCGGCGAGACCCGCGATCTAATCCGAAAAGCCTTCTATGAGCTACCGCCAAAATACCGGCTGGTGGCCGCCCTCGCTCTGGTTGAAGAAGAAAGTTATAGCGACATCGCCCATGCGGTCGGCATTTCCGAGTCTCTCGTGAAGGTCCGGGTGTTCCGCGCCGTTCGAATGCTGCGAAATAAACTCAATTCCTTGGTTGTGGAGGTCTGTGCGAAATGAGCAACGAAGAATTCAGCAATGCGATGAAAGAGCTCCTCAAGCAAGCAATCGCACCGGTGAGGGACGCCGAACTTCGCCGCGACCTCTGGCCTCAAATGCTCGCCAGACTCGAGCGACAGCCGCAGCCTGTATCCAGCGTGCCATGGTTCGACTGGGCTCTCGCTGCCATCCTGAGCACAGTTCTTATTTTCTTTCCCAGCTCCATCCCAGCTCTGCTCTATCACTTGTGAATCAGGAGGTCTCATGCATCAGCACAAATACTTGCGCGCCTACATGGCAGGCATCGTGGTGCCCACCATCGTTCTTCTAGTCGGCGTTACGGCGTTTTGCATCGCGCGTTACGTCTATAACTTTCCGGCGCCCCTCGAGCGCATTATGATTTTCCCGATGGCGGTGGTTCCCAACTTGTGGGGTCTGTGGAACATGCTGTTCGTCGCATCACACTCGCGCACGCATCTTTCGATTGGCTTGCATGGCGCGTTGTTGCCGCTCCTTCTCGGCCCGCTGGGCATCTTACTCACACGCACCCTCGATTTTCAGCTTCCCATTTTCGCGCCCCACATTTTTCCGGTTCTCGCCGTGGTTGGCCTGACCGCTTACTATCTCTTGTGGAAATACCTGGTCGGATTTCTGAACCGCGCCGTCGATCTGGCCTGAGCTTCCGCATATTTGACCTGTCCCCGTGGGCAGGTTCTTGAGTGCGCAAGTCGATAAAATTTTGCATTGCCTCGCCTCCATTCGCCCGACTAAAGTACCTGCACATTGCTCCTTCCCAGCTGGGGCCAATCCTATTCTTATCTCATGGACTGATTAGGGAGGAACTATGTGGAATAAGCAGCAAACGCAAACTGAAGCGCCCGCGGCTCCGCCGCTACACACGCCGGCATCTCCGGCAACGGTTGTCCCCTTCGGGGCGCCATCCGCCGCCCGCCCTGGCATCTCCACCTCACGCAGCTCGGCTCGTCTGGGTTCCGGTCTGCATATCAAAGGCCAGCTCACCGGCACGGAGGACTTGCAGATTGATGGCAAAGTGGAAGGCCCGATCTCGCTCAATGGCCATCAACTTACCGTCGGCCCCTCCGCCGTGCTCACTTCCGAAATTCGCGCCGGGGAAGTCATCGTCTTCGGCAAAGTTGTCGGCAATTTACACGCCCGCGACCGCGTCGACGTCAAGACCGACGGCTCCGTCATCGGCGACATTTCCACCGCCCGCATCAGCATCGAGGACGGCGCCCACTTCAAGGGTCGCATCGAAATCGACCCGGCCAAATCCCAGGCCGCCGCTGATTAGCGCAGCCTGACTCTTTTATCCTCAGCGCGCCGTACTTCCTTCGAATACGGCCGAATACGGCGCGAAGCATGGATTTCCGGATTTCCGGCCGGTTGCCTTCAACGGCGCAGCGGACCTAGCTAGGCCGTGTCTTGCTTGGGACGCGCTTCACGTCGTCGCTCAGGACAATCGCCCCCGCGATTTCCTTCATCGTCTTGCGACGCTGGCGGCTTTGCCTTTGCAGCATCACGTAGGCCTCTTGTTCGCTCAGTTGCATATCCCGTTGCAGGATTCCTTTAGCGCGCTCGATGACCTTCCGGGTCTCCAATTGTTCCGAAAGCTCGGAATTCTCTCCCTCGAGCCGCGTCATTTCTATTTCTGCTCCCACAAGAAATCCAATTGTCGAAATCAGATGGATCTCGCGCTGGCTATAGTTGTGCTCCTGCCGGTGTTGCAGGTTTATGACTCCGACCAATTTATCTCGAGATAGGACGGGCACAGACAAGAATGCCTGGTAATGATCCTCGGGCAGCTCGTTGAACTCTTGGAACCTGGGATCTTGGGCGGCATCTCGTGCCACGGCCACCGGCATTTTGTGCTCTGCCACCCAGCCTGTAATCCCTTGTCCTGCGCGCATCTTCAATCGATCTACGACTTCCGAATGTGGCTTTTTCGAAGCCCGCAGTACCAGCTCATCTCCCTCAAGGATGTAAACAAAACACGAATCGCACTCCGCTGCTGCGGAAATCACTTCCACGGCTCGTCTCAATACTTCCGGCAATGGATCGGCAGCCGCAATCCGGTTGCCGATCTCATGCAGCATGTCCAGTTCGACGTTCTTGACCGATATTGCGCCGCTATCGTAATTCATGGCCTCTAACTTACTGGGCATGCGCATGGACGTCCAATTGAAAATTTGCAGCGGCTGCATTGAAAGGAAAATGGCTGTTGCCGGCGGGCCGCTGCAACGGCCCGCCGTGCAATCATGGACCTTGTTCTCAATCAGTTGCCTTGGATGCCCGAGCCGGTCCCGGTTGCGCAGCCGCAGCAAGCGTCCCGTTCTTGTCTTTCGCACTCACCCAGTCGAAATGTAGAACGAGGTTTTGCTGGTCCAGGTACATGGTATGCATTGCCATTCCGTCGCTCACCTGCTCTAGCACAAGCTTGCTGGAGTCCAGCGCGTGTTCGCTTCGCGATGCCATCGCGAAGATGCTGGAGACCGGCGCGGCGCTTGTCTCCGGGCGCATGATCACCAACACTGGCTGCCGCGCGCTCTGGATGGAATTGACCGCTTGTACTGGACCGACCGTCTCAATCGAGAACTTATACCTTCCCGCGGGAAGTATCTTGTTCCCGACGTGCGTGCTTTCCGTCAAGGTGAACTTCCCGCCCACCATGTCCTGGCCAAAAAGCGGGCTCGCGGCTCCGCACAGAGCCGTCAGTCCCAACAGGGCCGTTCTCACATTCCTCCATAGATAAATCGATTTACTTGAAAGCGCTGTCATTTTCTTCCTCCATTTTTGATTTGAATACACGCCACAACTCTTTCCGGCGCGTCGACTGCTTTGTTTTGTGTCCGCTTCAGACCACGTGGTCAGAAAACTACTGATTCAACCGAGAGGCTGGACGAACTTACGGAAGAACTGCGATGTTCTCGTCGTGCGCTGCGGCGTGGCGAGCGCGCGAATCCTACACCGCTACTTTTCCAGATTGTTTCCGGTGAGTCCAATGCAAAGAATTCATCACCATAATGCGCTCCGTCAATCTACGCGGCTCGTCACTCACATTTCGTCCCGCGCGTGGCTGAACACCTTGTCATGTCCCGCTCGCACGAAGATCCTCCCGCGCTTCCCGCTCATCAATCCTGAACCCAGGATGCCGGCGCGCATACCTCTTTACCTCGTCTTTTGTTATCGGTTGTTGCTCAGCGGCCCACCAGTTTCTGCAGTTCTTCGGGGTACCGAGCGCCTTGCACCGCGATCTTTGAGGCTGCGGTGTTCAGCTGCCGGAGATCTTGGGGCGTAAGCTCGACGGCAGTGGCTCCGTTGTTCTCTTCGAGTCGATGCAGCTTCGTCGTGCCCGGGATCGGAACGATCCAAGGCTTCTGCGCTAGCAGCCAGGCAAGCGCGATCTGAGCAGGCGTCGCCTTCCTCTTCGCCGCGAATTTGCCAAGGAGATCCACCAACGCCTGATTCGCTTTCCGATTGTCCGCGTTGAAGCGAGGGACGATGTTGCGGAAATCGCTCTTGTCGAACTTCGTGTCTTCGTTGATCTTGCCGGTGAGGAAGCCCTTGCCCAGCGGACTAAATGGAACGAACCCGATCCCGAGTTCCTCGAGGGTCGGCATCACTTCCGCTTCTGGCTCTCTCCACCAAAGCGAATACTCGCTCTGAAGCGCCGTAATCGGCTGAACGGCGTGTGCCCGGCGGATGGTCTTCACTCCGGCTTCCGAGAGTCCGAAGTGCTTAACCTTGCCTTGCTGGATGAGGTCTTTCACGGCTCCGGCGACCTCTTCGATCGGCACGTTGGGATCTACGCGGTGCTGATAAAACAAGTCGATTACGCTGGTCTTGAGGCGCTTGAGCGACGCCTCGGCGACCTCCTTGATATGCTCTGGCCGACTGTCCAGTCCGGTCTGTTTGCCTGTGCTCGGATCAAGTTTGAACCCGAACTTGGTGGCGATCACTACCTGGTCACGAAGTGGAGCCAACGCCTCGCCCACGAGTTCTTCATTCGTATAAGGACCGTAAACTTCGGCGGTGTCGAAGAACGTTACGCCACACTCGACGGCCGAGCGAATCAGAGAGATCATCTCCTTCTTGTCCGCGGCCGGACCATACCCGAAGCTCATTCCCATGCAGCCCAGCCCAAGAGCCGAGACTTCCAGGTTGCTTTTTCCAAGTTTTCGCTTCTGCATTGTTTCTCCTTCCCAACCGCTAATCTCAATCCGAGCTTAAATTCAAACGCCGTGAAAGCGGTAGCCCGATCCTTCCGACTTATTGCCTATTCCTCTTGTTAAGTGAAAAATTACTGGTGTATTCGGAGCCGCGCAGCTATCTTAGGGCACGGGCAAGGAATCCAATTCAATGCAAAATGCTAACAAAAACGCCACTCCGTCGCCAGATCGAGCTCGTGAACTGCGGAAGGAGCTGGCTCGCAGAATTGCCTCTTTCATTGGGCACAAAGAGAAACTGATCACCGACGTTCCCGGCTTGCTGCTGAGCCGGCGGACCGCTCCCACCGCCCCGGCCTCAGCCACCTACGAGCCAAGTCTGGCCGTCGTCGCGCAAGGGCGCAAGCAAGCCGACCTCGGCGGGACCACGTTCATCTTCGATGAGTCGCGATACCTGCTGACGTCGCTCGATTTGCCAGTCATCTGCAACGTCGTCGAGGCAAGTGAAGCGGTGCCCTATCTCTGCTTCGTCCTCAAGCTTGATATGCCCGTAATCCGAGAGCTGCTTAGCCGGGAGGAGATTCAGGCGCCTGAGGCGCCGTCTGGCAGTCCTGCCATGGCCACCGGTGAGACCACCGCCGACTTGCTCGATGCCTGTTGCCGGCTTGTGGACCTTCTGAATACCCCGCAGCATATTCCCTTTCTGAGTGGTCTGATTCAACGCGAGATCATCTACCGAATCCTACGCGGACCTGAGGGCGCGCGCCTTCGAGCGATTGCTACTCTGGGCGACCGGAGCCACCGCACGGCTAAGGCGGTCGCCTGGGTCAGGGCGAACTTCGCGAAGCCTCTACGAGTGGAGGATCTCGCAAAAATCGCGGGCATGGGTGTCTCCACGCTTCATCACCATTTCCGCGCGCTCACCGCCATGAGTCCTCTTCAATATCAAAAGCAACTTCGCTTGCATGCAGCGCGTGAACGCATGCTCATGGATGGTCTGGACGCCGCCAGTGCCGCCTTTGAGGTCGGATACGAAAGTGCAAGTCAATTCAACCGCGAATACAGCCGCTTCTTCGGCCAGCCGCCGATGCGGGATATCCGGACTCTCCGCTTGCCTGGCGCTCCGCCCTTGGAGTCGGTCAGTAATCAGTAAAGCGCTGTCAGACTGTATTCGTAACAAGCACGGCATCGCATCGCGATTCTGAGCACATGCAAGTGATTCTGCGCAACACAACTGGTCTATCCAATGGCTTTCGTGAAGCGCCGGTGAAATTCGCTTACCGGAATTGTTGCGGTTCCGGTCGGACGACGTGCAAGCCGGAAGTAATCCCATTTGAGCCGATTCGCGCCATTACTTCCGGTTGGCCGGCGAACCATCCAACGGGTGCCCAGCGGGCCTAGAGGATACAATTTGCTGGTTAGTGGTAGTCTATCCCGCACGGGTAGGGCGAGGATGGTCAGTTTCCGCACAGTTTATCAGCGCGTCGTCGTTCATTGGCGGGCGGTCATCTTGTTGTTGATCCTTGCTCGTGTTGCGTTCCTGGTCGCAAGTTCCGATGAGTTCGTCTCTTTCGAGCTAAGCCTCTTCGCCCTGCTCCTGATCTTTATTGCCAGCCAGGTGTTCTGGATCGGACGCATGGTTGATCTCAGCAAATGGCTCTTCCCCGATCAGCCCCGTGTTCGGCTCGTGGTCATCGCTGACCTCGTGTACCTATTCGTGATCGCTTACAGCTATCCGACCACCATCGGTCAAGGCCACACTTTCCGCACGGCCTACTACAGGCTTTCTAACATCGTGTTCGAAGCGGTTTTCTGGTGGTGGTTCGTAGGATCAATGCTGGCTTTTGCGTTAGTCGTTGCTTTCGGGACTGTTGAGCGTACGACCCGTGTCGCAGCGTGGGCGTACCGCAAAGCACGCCAGAGCACGAAAGGGCGCGTCGCCGCTGCTAGTTCCTCCGTCGCCGACCCAGTGTCGCCTGACCGCCGTCATTTCTTGGAGCAAACCGCTGTTTTGATCAGCGCCACTCCCTTCATCGCTGCCGGCTATGGGCTTTTCTACGAGCGGCAGAACGTGGAAATCGTTCGTCAGCGTGTCCGGCTGGCGCGCCTGCCCAAAGCCTTCGAGGGTTTTCTCATCGCCCAGCTTTCCGACATTCACATCAGCCCCTTTAGCACTGCAGACTATATTCACCGTTGTGTGAGTATCACCAATGAATTAAAGCCCAACTTGATTGCGCTAACAGGAGACTACATCGCCTGGGACACGGAGCAGCAAGGAGAGGTGGTTCGCACGTTGGCGGGGCTGCGTGCGCCCTTCGGCGTTTTTGGCTGCCTGGGCAACCACGAAGAGGAGAGCGGGACAGAGGAGTCGATCACGCGGTTATTCGCGGCGCAGGGCATCCAAATCCTGCGCGAGGCACGTGCGCCCATTGTATTGGGCGGCGAGACGCTGAATCTGATCGGCACAGACGATCCAAACGGCCAGACTGAGACGGACTATCAAGGTGACCTCCACCGGAAGCTGCGACAGATTAAAGAGCTGATGATGCCTGAAACGGTCAACATTCTTTTGAGCCATGGAGATTTCCCCGACATGTTCGATCGGGTTGCCGAGCTTGGCATCGATTTGATGCTGTCCGGGCATACTCATGGCGGCCAGTTGTCCCTCGATTTTGCCCACCGAGGCCTCAACCTCAGCCATCTCATATATGATTACACCAGTGGATGGTATGAAAAAAACGGCGCGCAGTTGTACGTGAATCGCGGCATCGGCACGACGGGCTTTCCCATCCGGCTCGGCGCCCGCCCGGAGATTACGGTATTTGAATTGTCCAGAACCTAACCCGGTCGCAAATCACTTTCCTGGGCTTTACCCACTACTGTGGACAACGCCACAAGAGCGGCACCTTCACCGTATGTCGGATCACTGCGAAGAAGCGAATGGTTGCGAAACTCAAAGCCATCAAGGTTGAGCTTCAACGCCGGATGCATGATCGCGTGGCCAATGTCGGTGTCTGGCTCCGGAAGGTTGTGCTGGGTTATTACCAATACCGCGCTGTTCCCGGGAACACGACTCAGTTGCGCATCTTTAAACTTCGTGTGTGCGGGCTATGGCAGAGTGTTCTGGTCCGTCGTAGTCAACGCGCAAAGATGCGGTGGGAACGTTTTACCCCAGTCTTGAACTGGTGGATTCCTCCACCCCGAGTTCTGCACCCCTATCCCGATGTACGCTTCTACGCCACTCATCCTTCGTAAGAGCCGTATGCGTCGACGCGCTCGTACGGATCTGTGCGGGGGGCGATCAGCGATGGTCGTCCCTACCGCGACAGTAATCCCTGTTGAGCCGATTAGCGCCATTACTTCCGGTTGGCCGACCACCCGGCCACAATCGCCGGATGCGTTGCGCACCGATAAACGATGAACTCCCGATTACGTCATTTAGGATTGGGAGGGAGTCATAGGAAACTTGAGGTTGAAGACACCGGCAGCTAGTGGTCGGGGCGTGATCCAAGCTGTCCAAGGACTGGGTGCTTCTCGTTGCTGTGGGCGAATCGGAAACCGGCCGCGGGGTTGCCAACTCGCCTCACGCAATCAAGTCAAGCTCCAATCATGGATTGGGGGCAAGTTGTCTCCGTTCGGATGCTCGTCAAGATGGCATAGCCATACCATGACAAGGACCGGTCTCTTGTTGCTTTTTCAGAGCGAGAAGGACAACGGCTAGCGACTCACAACACCCCGCACCGTCCAGCGGAACTTGCAGGCCATCCTTATCACTTGAACCCACTCTAGCCGCCTCCTCGGAGTCCACCGGCTGCAACCGGACTTCGGTCCCGCTGAGAACCACGCCGGCATCGGTCTCAATCCACCAAACTTTGTTCCCATCCGGAGTGACCACGTAATTGTAATGGGAGCCGTCGGATTCAGCGTGCGTTGCGGTGCAGTCGAGGTTCACGGTATAGGTGCCGGTTACCGTGACGCCTTTATGGATCGTGCCGTTCACGCTTACTGTATAGGTCGCAGTGCTGTTACCCTGCCCGTCGAAGGTGACCTCTCCAACTGCGGAAACAGGTCCCAGCCCCACAATCGTACCCGACCCTGCTACCAGGTAGGTCCCATGCAACGTCGCGTTCTGGAGCGGGCACCTTGCGCCAGCTGCCTGTAGGGCTTGGGGTGCCGCCGCAAGCGTCAATGCTGCTAGGACGAAAGTCGCTAATAGTTTCATATTGGATTACCTCTCCTAATAGATTTTGAAGTGACCGAAAGCCAGTGTTAGAATTCCTGCTACGGGCGTTCCGGTTGTTTTCTCCGCATACTAGCCCGCAGGCAGTCCCCGAAGTCCTCTCGGCGGGCTCAGAAAATTCTCTAAGAATTCTCGCAGGGTTCTGGGAGAGGGCCATGAGCGACGAAATTGGTCGGCCAGTTGGCTCGATAAAGGGCCGCGATTCTCTCTATGTTGCGAAAGATACCACCGACAGGGAGAGGCGAGAGCTTTACGAATTCGGTCCTTTCCGCCTGGAACCGGCCGAGCGCAAGCTATTGCGCGGCAACGAGGTTGTGGGACTCACCCCGAAAGCGTTCGACACGCTGGTGCTTCTGGTCCGAAATAGCGGACACCTGCTTGAGAAGGATGAGCTGATCAGGATGCTCTGGCCCGACTCTTTCGTCGAGGAGGGCAACCTATCCAACAACATCTTCGTCCTGCGGAAGGCCCTGGGCGAAGATCCCCCGTTTATCGAAACGGTTCCCAAACGCGGTTATCGCTTCGTTGGTGCCGTGCGCCAATTGCCAAGCGCGGAAAAGGCGCAGAGCGAGCAGCGCGGGTTTGCGAGCGAGCTGTCCACGGATCGCCTTTCGCCGGAGCAGGTTGCTGTAGTTCCTTCGAAAGCCAGCCGGTCGAGGCGCAGGCTCGCGGCGCTCGCCGCAACTGTTTTTGCGATTGTTGCGATTGGAGGTGCCCTGCTGTGGCGCGGCTCAACACACCCGCCCGACCGCTCGCAGTGGGTGCAGTTGACGAAGTTTCCCGATTCAGTATCGGAGCCAGCGCTTTCTCCGGACGGCCACATGCTGGCATTTATCCGCGGCTATGGGTTCGGCCAGGTTTACATCAAAATCCTTCCTGACGGCGAGCCGGTTCAACTGGCACACGACAACTTATTCAAGACAGATCCGACGTTTTCACCGGATGGCTCACGCGTCGCTTATAGCACCATGGACCCGGAGCAGTTTGCCTGGGACACTTGGGTGGTACCTACCCTCGGCGGTGAACCGCAACGCCTGCTACGAAACGCCTCTGGCCTGGTCTGGACCGGCCCGCAGCAGGTGCTGTTCGCGGAAATTAAGGCAGAGGGGATTCACATGGGAATCGTCGCTGCTAATGAGAACCGGCTGGGCGCGCGTGACGTTTATCTCCCAACGGACAGGCCTGCTATGGCACACCGCTCCTACCTATCGCCCGACGGAAAATGGGTACTGTTGGTGGAAATGGACCTGGACCACCTCTGGCTTCCCTGCCGCCTGGTTCCGGTGGACGGTAGCACACTTGGCCGACAGGTAGGCCCGCTGGGGGGCGGCTGCACGTGCGCGGCGTGGTCGCGCGATGGCAAATGGATGTATTTCACCGCCAAAGCTGGCGGAGTACATCACATCTGGCGGCAGCGGTTTCCCGATGGCCAGCCGGAGCAGTTCACTTCCGGACCCACCGAGGAGGAGGGCATAGCCATGGCGCCGGACGGCCGATCCCTCGTGACCGCCGTGGCGGTCCAGAACAGCTCCCTTTGGATTCACGACCGTAAGGGCGAACGCGAGATTTCCCTGGAAGGCAACGGCACTAATCCGAAGTTCACACCGGACGGTAAAAAGTTGTGCTACCTAATCGCAACAGAGGCTGCAAATAAATTCGCATTTTATAGAAATCCAGGAGAACTACGAATAGCGGACCTGGAAACCGGCCGCTCGGAGCCAGTGGTGCGCGGCCTTGAGGTGCTCGACTACGACATCTCCACCGATAGCCGGCAAGTTGTGACATGGACCACGGACAGCGAGGGAAAGTCGCGGCTCTGGTTGGCGACGTTTGATCACGGGTCGCCGCCCGTGCAGATCCCGAACGTGGAGGGCGCGCAACCCAGATTTGGCCCGGATGGCGACATCCTTTTTCGCCAAGGGGAATTCGTGTACCGCGTTCATCCGGACGGCACGGGATTGCGAAGGGCTTTCGCGGAACCGGTGTACGTCCTGTGGGGTGTGTCACCAGATGGCAAGTGGATCGTGGGCTGGGCTCCGCGGCCTGACAACGGACCACCGGCAATGCAGGCGTTCCCGTTGGATGGGGGATCTCCCGTCCGAATCGGCGGCGGCTTTACCTTCTTGAGCTGGTCTCTGGACGGACGATCGGCGCTTCTTGCCGGATCCTATCTTGTTCCTCTGTCAGCGGGAGAGTCCCTCCCACGAATCCCCAAAGGAGGATTTCATTCCAATGAGGAAATAGCCCGCGTGCCCGGAGCGCACCAGGTCGATGCAATGGGTGTAGTGCCTGGTCCCTCGGCGGACGTATATGCTTTCTATCGCGGCACAATTCAGCGGAATCTGTACCGGATACCAATCCCATGAATCAGGATGCTCCCGTATCACGGGCAACCCGGAAGTAATGTTGCCGCTTGCGGCGGAGCCTGTGGATAACTTCCGGATTGCCGACCATCCAGAACCTATCCCACGGTGCGAGCATGAACGTCGGGCAATGCCAATTCTCTGCGCAATTGCGCTCAGGCAAAGGGAGCGGGTTGCCGATGGGCCTATAATCACACGCATAGACTCCACTGACCTCTACTCGAAACTCGGCGCGTATGCCAAGGCAAGGGAGGTTACTTATGACAAGCAGGGTGTTTGCCACTTTTTCGTTGGGGCTGGCGGTCTTCGCCGGACAGGCCCACGCGCAGATGGCCCCGCAACAGGGGGCGGTTCTCGAAAAGGTTGACATGCGTACTATTAAAAGGCTCCGCGATGAGGGGCTGAACCGCTCCCACATCCCCGAGGACCCACGCTATCTGACAGACGTGATCGGTCCGCGCCTGACTGGCTCGCCGGCCATGAAGCGAGCCAATGAGTGGGTGGCGCAAAAGATGCGCGAATACGGGCTTGAAAACCTTCATCTGGAGCCATGGAAGTTCGGCCGTGGCTGGGAAGAGGTTTCATACTTTGGTCGAATGACTGAGCCCTTTATCAGACCGCTGAGTGGGCGGGCTCTCGCTTGGACCGGAAGCACCAAAGGCCTTCAAGCAGGTCCGGCAGTGATCGTGAAGGCTGGATCCGTAGAGGAGCTTGCCAAGTACGAGGGGAAGTTGAAGGGCGCGTGGGTCCTGCTGGACGAAGCTGGTGAACCGCGGAAGCCGTCTTTTGAGGCCCGAGCCGTGCGGTCTTCCTTGGAAAAGTTGCTTGCGCCCCCCGACCCTTCCCAGCAGCATAAACCCGCCTGGCTGACTTGGGAGGAGGAGCGAAATCAGCGGACGGAAGAGTTCCGGCGCCTCATTGCACTTCAAAATCGACTGCGGGAAAGCGGCGCGCTGGGCGTCCTGCGACGCTCAGCCGTCTACGAGGGATATCGATTGGCTTCGCTCGGCATAGTCCGCGGCGCAAGTATCCTGGGAGACATGGTCGGCTCTCTGGTCACACCCGGAGAGCCGAAGGTCCTGCCAAACATTCGACTTTCTGATGAGGATTACTCGCTCATTTACCGCGATACGGAGCACGGTGTACCGGTTATTCTTGAGTTCAATATCCAAAACCGATTTTTGGAGGACGACCTGATGGCCTCTAACGCTGTCGGGGAGATTCCAGGGACGGACAAGCGGGACGAAGTCGTGATGCTTGGCGCGCACCTCGACTCCTGGCATATGGGTACTGGCGCAACGGACGACGGCGCTGGTGCACTCGTGATGTTGAAAGCGATGCGCATCCTAAAGGCGATCAACGCACATCCACGCCGGACCATACGGATTGCCCTATGGAGCGGCGAGGAGCCAGACCTCCCGGAGTATCGGGACCTTATGGGCTCTTCGGCCTATGTGCTGGCACACAAGCAGGAGCTGGACAAGATCAGCGCCTATTTCAACCTGGACTCCGGGACTGGACGGATAAGGGGGATCGCGAGCGAGATGAACCCCCACGCAATCCCGATCTTTGAGCAAATCCTCCGTCCCTTCCGCGACTTAGGGGTAGTTGCTTTCCGAGACGAGTATAGCGGCTGTGACGATCGCTGCTCGTTTGACAGTGTCGGCGTTCCTGGCTTCGAGTTTATTCAGGATCCGATCGACGACGATACGTACCACACCAACATAGACACATACGATGCGCTTTTGCTCGACGATCTGAAGCAAGCTGCGGTCGTCGTCGCCTCCACCGTATACCACTTGGCTATGCGAGATGAGATGTTCCCCCGAAAATCCGGGCCATTAAGTGCGCAGTGATGGCGTCGCTCAATTGTGGCCGAATGACGGGCTAACCGGAAATAATCCGCGCCTGATGAACGTGCGGATCGGAAACTGAATTCGATTCGAGTCCGGCCTCGCTATCTAGGACCCCCTGCCTCCTGCAATGAGGGCTTGAACGTATTTGCTCTCGACGCGATACTGGTTTCGTGCTCGACCCTGCCCCCAGAACGGCCCTTTGCGTCAGCGGCCTCCGCAAAGCCTATCAAGACGTCGTCGCCGTCAATGGCCTCGACCTCGAGGTGCACCCTGGCGAGTGCTTCGGCCTTCTCGGGCCCAACGGGGCCGGCAAAACCACTACCGTCGAAATCTGCGAAGGCCTCACCGCTCCCGATTCTGGCGAAGTGGAATTGCTCGGAATGCACTGGAGTTCCCACGCTGAAAAACTTCGCCAGCGACTCGGCATTCAGTTGCAGGATACGCAGCTCTCCGAAAAACTCACAGTATTCGAAACACTCCGTCTCTTCCGCAGCTTTTTTGAGCAAGGCCCGGGCGCCGACGAAGCCATTGCGCTCGTGCAACTCGAGGAAAAAAAGAATTCCCGCGTCGGCAATCTTTCGGGCGGCCAAAAACAGCGTCTTGCGCTGGCCTGCGCCCTCGTCGGCGATCCCGATTTTCTTTTTCTCGATGAGCCCACCACCGGCCTGGACCCGCAAGCCCGCCGCCAGCTCTGGGATTTGATCGAGCAGTTCAAATCCTCCGGCCGCACCATCCTTCTCACCACGCACTACATGGACGAAGCGGAGCGCCTCTGCGAACGCGTCGCTATCATGGATAACGGCAAACAAATCGCTCTCGGCACGCCCCGCGAATTGATTGCCTCCATCTGCGCGGAGCATCTCGTCGCCTTCTCCGCGGGCTCCAATTCGAATGCGCTCGATATTCCTGCGCTGCGCCGCATCGAAGGTGTCCGCGACGTGCGAACCGAAAATGGCACCGTGCAACTTCAAGTCACGGAACTCCATCTCGCGGTGCCCGCTCTGCTCGCGGAGTTGACCCGCCAGAACATTCCGCTCACCGAACTAAGCACTCACTCGGCAACTTTGGAGGATGTCTTCGTCTCTTTGACAGGGCGCCATCTCCGCGATGAGTGAAACCACCGCAATCCCGGAAGTTCGTGCGCGTGAAGCAGAGCGGAAAGTTCCGCGCGGCAAGTCCTTCGCCGATCACGCCCTCGTGCAATTGACCTTGGTGCGCTTCCGCGAAACGCTCCGCGAACCCGAAGCGCTTTTCTGGATTTTTGTGTTCCCCATTCTTCTCGCCGCTGGCCTCGGCATCGCTTTCCGCAACCGTCCAGCGGATGTTCTTAAGATTGCGACGGTCACGCCGGAACTGACGAACTCGCTGCAGCGGGAAAAGCTGCTCTCCGTGCAACAGCTCGATTCGAACGCCGCCGAAGATGCGCTTCGAACAGGCAAGATTGCTCTGCTCGTTGTGCCTGGTTCGAACGGCGCCGTCGTCTTTCGCTACGACAACACGAATCCCGAAGGCCGTACCGCGCGCATGCTCGCGGATCGTGCCGTCCAACAAGCCGCCGGCCGCGTCGACCCGGTTCGAACGAGCGACGATTTCATGCGCGAACCCGGCTCCCGCTACATCGATTTTCTGATTCCCGGCTTGCTTGGAATGAATTTGATGGGCAGCGCCATTTGGGGCATGGGCTTCACCGTGGTCGATGCCCGCCGCAAGAAACTCTTGAAGCGATTGATCGCGACTCCCATGCCGAAACAATACTTTCTGCTGTCGTATTTATTCTCGCGCATCCTGATGCTGGTGCTCGAAGTGGGCATCGTGCTCGGCTTCGGCGTTTGGATTTTCCATGTACCGGTACGCGGTTCCTTCCTCGACTTGGGCGTGGTGTGTCTCCTCGGCTCGCTCTCCTTCAGCGCGCTGTGATTGCTGCTAGCCTCACGCGCGAAGACGATCGAGGCTGCTTCCGGCCTGATGAACGCGGTGATGCTTCCGATGTGGATCGCTTCCGGCGTGTTTTTTTCCGCGCAGAGATTTCCGGATATCGTGCAACCGCTGATCAAAGCGCTTCCGCTCACCGCGGCGATCGACGCACTGCGCGCAAACATGTTGCAGGGCGCGAACCTCGCGGCCGTGGCCCCGCAGATGGCAGTGCTGGCGGCGTGGCTGCTTGTTTGCTTCGTGCTTGCCCTGAAACTTTTTCGCTGGCGTTGATTTCCTGTTTCCTCACGTGAAAACAACTGTCGCAGCAACTTTTTCCCGCGAGGTTAGCTGACGGCTTTTTTGTGAAACTGTTGCAGACCCACGGTGAGCAGCAGCGCGTTGAAGCCTACAAGCGCAATCAGCACGGCCAACAACGACAGGTGGGGAAATTGTGGGACCAGAGTCGCGCGCAAGCCTTCGCTCGCGTAAACAAGAGGATTCACGAGGACGGCTTTCTGCATGATGGGAAAATTTGCCAGCGCGCTCCAAGGATAGTACGTGCATCCAAAAAAGATCATGGGCGCCACGACTAGGGAAAACATCAAGCCGATGTGCGTTTGCTCTATGCTGCAGCCCAGCGCCAACCCTCCGCAAGCGGAGAAAAGCGCGACAAGAATTGCCACGACGGCGAACAGCAGCGGGCGATGAAGACTCAAATCCACACCGGGCCGTAGCAGCAGCCACGCGGCGGGAATCACCATGATTCCGGCGGCGAGAGCCTGCAGCGTGCCCGCGACGACTTTTTCAATCGCGACCCAGGAAATGTCCATGGGCGCAAGCAAACGGTCCTCGATTTCGCGCGTGAATTGAAATTCGCCGATGAGCGGCATAGCGACCGCCCAAATGCCTGTGCCTACCATGCACAGCGCAATAATGCCGGGGAGCAGCAAACTCTTGTAGTTCGGAGGCATGAAGCCGCTACCCACCATTACACGGCCGAAGATGTAGACGAACATCAGCGGCTGCAAGAAGGTCTGGAACAGAAGTGCAACGATATTGCGGCGAGCGACGCGCACGTCGCGGGCGAGCATCGCCATGAAAGCTTTGTAATTCATTCGCGCAAGCTCCTGCCGGTGTGGTGCAGAAAGAGATTCTCCAGGCTAGGTTCGGAAATGTGCACGTCGCACAACTCCACGTTCGCGGCAAGCGCGAGATTGGCGACTTCCGGCACGAGCGAACCACCGCGGTCGGCATAAAGATCGGCGCCGTTGTTTTCCGTGGCGCGCACTTCGCGAACACCGGACAAAGATTTGAGCCGCTGCAGCAATTCCGGCGCGTGATGGCCGAGACGAACGCGCACCAGGTAGCCGCCGGGCACGGAGGATTTGAGCTCCTTGGGAGTGCCAAGCGCGATGATGCGGCCATGATCGACAATGGCAAGGCGCTGGCACAGCGCATCGGCTTCTTCCATGTTATGCGTGGTCAAGAGAACGGTCTTACCGCTCTGGTTGTACTCGCGAATGATCTCCCAGAGAAGCAAGCGCGTTTGCGGATCGAGACCCGCGCTGGGCTCATCCAGGAAAAGCACCTGCGGATCGTGCATCATGGCGCGGGCGATGGAGAGACGCTGCATCATGCCGCCGGAAAATCCACGCACAATTTGATCGGCGCGGTCGGTGAGCTTGAACCGTTCGAGCAGAGATTCCGCGCGCTTGTTGCGCTCGTGGGAGCTAAGACCAAAATACGCGCCGTGGAATACCAGAATTTCGCGAGCGGTCAAAGAAAAATCAAGATTGGGGCGCTGAGCGACGACGCCAATCAGGCGTTTGACGGTGGCTTGTTCCTTCCAGACATCGTGACCGCCGATCCAAGCCTCGCCGGCGGTGGGCCTGACGCGCGTAGTGAGGACCCCAACGGTAGTGGATTTTCCCGCGCCGTTGGGCCCCAGCAAACAGAAAATTTCGCCGGGCAAGATATCCAGAGAAATTCCATCGAGCGCGACAATTTCCGGTTTTGGCTGCTTGCCCTTGCTGCGTTTTGCAGCAAAAGAAATTCCGCCCGATCCAGCCGCAAGCGGCGGCGGCGAATTATAGATTTTGCGCAAATCCTTGGTGCGAATCCCCGCCGCCATTTCCCAAGTCCTCTCATTCCTACCTTACGGACGTGCACCTGCAAAAGTTACTTCGAAAACCTAATAGCCCGGAGGCTTCTCGCAAACGCACAACCACGGTCTGGTTCTTGTTCGAGCAGCGGCTTGCGTGTGCCAGAAAACCGCACAGGCAAGAGTGCCTGTGCTACTCCAACAGTCTTGGGATGATTCCAGAGTGACGGGAAGCATGTCAATTGATGAGAAAAACGTGGCGGCATGTCGCTTCCGTTGTGGCTATCGAAGTTTTTCATACTAGATGCCTTTCTCGCATAGCCTTATTCCGGCTCAGCGGCCGGAGTATCGCTGCTCTTTCCAGGGATCGCCATAGGCGTGATAACCGTTGCGCTCCCAGAAGCCCAGGCGGTCGTGGTCGAGGAGCACGAAGCCGCGGACCCACTTGACGCTTTTCCAGCCGTACAGATGCGGGACGATCAGGCGAAGTGGTCCGCCGTGCTCTGCCGTGAGCGGCTCATTGTCGTGCTCGAAGGCGAAGAGGACATTGGGCTTCAACAAATCTTCAAGCGGGACGTTGGCGGTGTAGCCCTCTTCCGCGAGAACGGAAGCGAAATGCGCGCCGGGCTTCGGTTTGACGAGCTTCAACACCTCGGTGAAGAGAACGCCTTTCCAGCGATTGTCGAGGCGGCTCCAGCGGGTGACGCAATGGAAGTCCGACATGGTTTCGGTTTGCGGCAGTGCGCGAAAGTCGTTCCAAGTCAGACGCTTGGGCTCTTCGACCTCGCCAGAAATCTGGAAATCCCATTTGGCGGGATCGAAGTGCGGGATGCTGCCGTAATGGAGCACCGGCCATTTGAGAGTGAGCGACTGCCCCGGCGGAAGACGGCCTTCGGCCTTGGCTTTGTTTTCCAGTTCCTTGCGCGTTCCTAAATCTCCGAAGAGGCTCATGACTTCCTTCCTGTTTTGTTGCAGGCATGCGAATCGGTGTGCCTATTCGATGCGCTGGAGACAAATCAGGTGCGCACGCTGGCGTAGTCCCGGGGAGCTGCGGAAGGACCTGCCTCCTGAGACGCAGGAGCGACGGATCCCGATTGAGAGGGATCTTGAGCGCGGGCGGCCTGCTTCGCCCTGGCTTGGGCTGCAACTGTCAAGCAGCGAGCCTGCGCCCCAGCGAAAAACTGGTCCAGCTCTCTGGTTTCGTTGGCTTCTTGAACGGCCTGGTGTTCCTTTCTCATTACCAGAAGAGAACTTAGCAAGAGCTGGGAAAGGTAGCCGATGGCGAGGGCATCCTTGCGCTCAATGCGCTTGCGAGCGAGTTGTCTGACGACATTGCCGAGAAGGGCGTTGACTTCGTCAGCGGTGACAAACGAATTGGTATCCTGGAACAGCTCGGCGGCCAAGACTTCTGGATCGAGCAGGGATGAGGCGGCTTTGCGCAAGTGGTGGAGACAGAAGAGTTCGGCCTCGGAGGCACGAAGCATACGACAACGCTGGCCGCGGGGACTGATGTGCTGGCATTGCTGCCTGGGATCGATGTGGAGAGACATGGAGATTTCCTTTCAAGATTGAGAAATAAGGACTTACTAGAACGACGAGGCAGAGGAGAAGCAGGAATTTTGTGCAAAGGAGACCCACCCCCCTGAAATTTGTAAAGATGTGATTCGATTGGGGTTAAGGAGTCGGGGTATGCAAAAGATGTGATTCTAAAAGACTTAGCGATTCGAGATTGGACCAACAGGGATCGAGAGCAGCAGGGCGTTGATGGAATCTCAAAGTAGAGGTCAAGGAGAGGAAGGAAGGCTGAGAATGAAGTGGTGCTGAATCGCGCGAACACGAGAGACCTCCCTTTAAATCTCGCCGCGCAATCCAAAGGCATTATAGCACATTAGTATTCTTTGTCAAGAATTACTTTTAATTACTTTCAAATGTTGGGGATACGTGCAGGTGGCGATTCGAATGGGCTGTGGAAAAGATCAGAAGCTGTTGATGACGGGTACTGAGAATTCAACAGGCGGAAATATCCCCTAACGCACAACCTATAAGCGTGGGGGAGCCCGAAACGTGATGCGCGGAAGAAGGCGCAGCAAGCTAGGTGGCCCGAGGCGCTTCATTCTCGCTAGAAGCAAGCGTGCTGGAATACGTCATGGTTATTGGACTTACGCAGGACAGGTTTGTCCGGACGAGTATCTGGACGAGTGATGGTGTTCGGGTATAATAGCTCCCAAGTAGCGTCCCCCTAAGGCAGAACATGTCTGAATTCGGAGGTCACGCGGAAACCCCAGACGGTGGCTTCCCAGCCGCTCAACGTCTTGAATCCTGGAAAGAGATTGCCAGCTATCTCCGAAGGGACAAAAGGACAGTACAGCGTTGGGAGAAGGAATACGGCCTGCCTGTTCACCGGCTGCAACTGAATGCCGGAAGCACTGTTTATGCATACACCTCTGAATTGGACGCGTGGTACGCCGAGCGAAGACCCCCAAACCTTCCTGCTGACATAACCACCGCCGACGTAGAAGAGCCGGACGAAGATCCACAGGTTGAGTCAGCTACACGAGTGGACATGGAACCCAGTGGTCCGACGGAACTAACCGCCAATCTTGTACCCACGAACCACCGTGAGCTTCAAAGTGGCGAAGCACCTACCCCAGGACAGAAAGAAGAGCCACGGCGCGGCGCACGCCTGAAAATAGCGATAGCGTCGAGTGTATTGGCAGTGTCGGCGTTGGTCTTCGCCGGCAGGGTGTTCCTTTTCCCCAAACCGCCGGGCGGGAAAATTCGCATGGTAGTGTTGCCGCTGAAGAATCTGAGCGGAGATTCTCAGCAGGACTACTTTAGCGCCGGGTTGACGGATGAAATGATCACGCAACTTGGACGGCTGGACCCACAGAGGCTAGGGGTGATCGCGCCGGATTCTTCTAAGATGCTCGCGGGGAAATCCATTGCGGAACTTGGACGCTCGCTGGATGTGCAGTATGCGCTAGAAGGCAGTGTGCGGCACGGGGGCAACCAGGTGCGTATCGATGTGCAACTGGTGCAGGTGGGCGACCAAACGCAAGTGTGGGCTGATTCGTACACAGGCGACGTCAGCGACATTCTACGGTTGCAAGATGAAGTGGCAAAGGCGGTTGCCGGGCAAATTCGGGTGGCGCTACCCGTTAGCGCGGGTATCTCGAGCCGCACAGCGCTTGCGTCAATGCGGCCCGTGAACGCCGAGGCCTATGACGCGTATCTCCAGGGGCGCTTCTATTGGACAAATCGCGGCGACATGCCGAAGAGCATTGAAGCTTATGAAAGGGCAATTCAGAAGGACCCGCAGTCGGCGTTAGCGTACGCGGGGCTGGCAAGCGGGTATGCGCTGCTGAGTCAAGTTCCGTATGGTGATGCACGGCCCGACGAAGCAAAGCCGAAAGCGCGAAAGGCAGCAGAGCGGGCGCTGCAGCTGGATCCAACGCAGGCTGAAGCCTACGCAGTTCTGGCGAACGTCTCCTTTACGTACGACTGGGACTTCAAAACGGCTGAGCAGGAATTTCAAAAGGCATTTGCGCTGGACCCGAACAATCTCACGGCGCATCAGTGGTATGCCCACTACTGCATGGCACTCAACCGTATGGCGCAAGCCGAGCAAGAGAATGGGCGCACGCTCGACCTCGATCCGGTTTCACCACTGTTCAATGTGGTGCGTGCCGAAATTCTGTATCAGGAGGGGAAGTACGACGAGGCGATCGTCCAGGCGCAGCACGTGATCGAGCAAAACCCGAAGTACTGGCCGACATACATTTGGCTGGGCTCGGCGTATCGCGAAAAGAAGATGTATGCCGAGGCGCTTGATGCGTTCTTAAAGGGGAGAAAACTTTCTGGTGATTATCCTGTGATGATTGCTTTGCAGGGACATGCGATGGCTGTCTCGGGGGACGTGGCGGGCGGGCGAAAAGCACTTAGGGAGCTTCAGCACTTTAGCGGACCACGCTACATCTCCCCTCTCTATTTTGCCGCGGTTTATAGCGGGCTTGGCGAGAAATCCAATGCGCTAGACTGGCTCGATAAAGCTTACGAAGAGCGAAATGATCGGCTCATTTACCTGGGAGTGGACCCAATTAGTGATCCGCTTCGTTCGGAAGCGCGATTCCGCGACCTCCTGCGCCGGGTGGGACTCCCAGAGTAAGCCAGTTTTTATCGAAGAATAGACCCAACGACGAACAGATTCGGCGGACGATTCGGCCCGCGGCAGGCTGAGAGTCCTGTTTTAAGGCCGAATCACCGCCTGGAGGCCAGGAGGGCTGAGCGGGGGGAGCGACATTGTGCGACATAGCCTCTGCGGCATGACTTGTCGCTTGCAGGATTCCGGAATACTGCTAGGTTTGCAGCGAGATGACGCGAACGTCGCGGTCCATCGATGGAGAATCAAAATGAGAGTTAAAGGGACCATTGCACGATTTTTTGTAACGTTTGCATTGCTAGGAGTGGCGAACTATTTCTGGGGCAGTGTAGCGGTGGCCCAGGACGAACGGGCGGGCGATGGGGGGCATAAGCTGAGCACCGTGGAGGACTTTCTGGCGTTAAGAGTTCGGCCTATTGCCATTGGCCATCATGGAGTTGCTCCAAATGAGGGGACGGATCCGTCTTTGCCGCTGGAGAACACAGTGGAATCGGTGCGGCTAGCGTACAAGTTGGGTGCGCGCGTGGTCGAGGTAGATGTGCAGTTGACGCAAGACGGGCGGCTGGCCGTGTTTCATGATGATTTTCTCAGCGACTTTACCTGTATCCATTCGCTGACGCTGGACCAACTGCAACAGAAATTGCCGTTCGTTCCAGAACTTCGTCAAATCATGAATGTGGCGCGCGAATTCAATGAGCGGTCCGGGGATGATTTGGGTGGGATCCTGATCGTCGAGCTGAAAGCGTTTTCGCCACATTGCGACCCGGCGGATGAATTCGAAGAGGCGGTGGTGAAAGCGGCCGTGAAAGAGGTAAGAAAATCGAGTATGACGAAGCAGGTGATGTTCGATTCTTTCTCGCCGGCATTGCTCGAGTTGGCGGCGCAAACGGGACCGGAGATTCCACGGGAGCTGGACATTTCTGGGCTGCAGCTGTTGAGCCCTGCGCAGATTGAGGCGATAACGGGCCTGCCGGTCACCATCATCAGCAAGAAAAACTCGCTCGGGCTGACATGGGCGGAGATTGGACCGGTGTTCCGTTTGCCAGGCTATGCTTCACCGCAACAGTTCGTGGCGACCGGGATGGGACTAGGTGTTCGTGTGGTCGGAGGCGAAATGAACTTTTTCGGTCCGGCTGAACAGCAGCAACCGGGCAGCGGCGGAGCATTTGTGTCGGGAGCCCACGCGCTCGGCCTGCGTGTGTTCGCAGATCCGTCCAATACAGAAGCGGACTGGGATTTCTTCGCATCGCTGGGTGTGGATGCCATTTACAGCACAATCCCGCTGGGCGTGAAATTGGAGCCGAAGATTCCTGAGCAGTGAGAGGAGTACAGATTCTCCTTCTACCCTCGGAATGATACTTCTGCGGGGGGAAATGACTTCAGACTGACAACGGAGAAGATTTGGCGATGATGAGGGTGAGGTCGTCGTGCTGTTCGCGGGGAGCGAATTGGCGGACGTCGGCGACGATGCTCTCGAGGAGTGATTGAGAGGGTTGAGTGCGATGGCGGCGGAGGGAGTCGATTAGGCGAGCTTCGCCGAATTCGTCGCGATTTTCGTTGAAGGCTTCGGTGATACCGTCGGTGTAAAGGGCGAGGGTGTCGCCCGGGCAGAGGGTGCGCTCGCCGATTTCACAATCCCACTTTTTGAAAATGCCGAGGACCGTGGCGGTGGGGTCGAGGCGATCGATGGAATCGTCTTGACGGAGGATGAGTGCGGGCAGATGGCCACAATTGACGTAGCGGAGGCGGCCGGAGGAGACGTGGTAATCGGCGAAGAAGAGTGTAGCAAAAGAACCGTCGGGCGTGTTTTGGGAGAAGAGTTGATTGACGGATTGCAGGAGGCGCTGGGGCTGGTCAAGCGAGATGGCGCACTGGCTGCGGAGATTGGCTTGCAGATTGGCCATGAGAAGAGCGGCGGCGATGCCCTTGCCGGAAACGTCGCCGATGACGAGGCCGAAACGATCGGGGCCGAACTCGAGGAAGTCGTAATAGTCGCCGCCGATGGCGCGCGCCGAGCAGCAGTGACCGGCATAATCGAGACCGCGGACTGGCGGACGAAATTGTGGGAAAAGGCGGCACTGGACTTCGTTGGCGATTTCCAGTTCCTGGGCGGCGCGGCGTTCGGCTTCGAGTTTGGCGGCGGCGGCGCGGCGCTGGGATTCGAGAGCGTGAGTGACTTCGTCGAAGCTGATGAGAAAGAAAGAGTTGCCGTCGATATCGCGGAAGCGAGCGACGACGCTGCCCCAGACGGTGGGTTCCATGCCGAGAATCGGGGAATCAGCCGGGGATTTGGCGGCGGGCGTCTCGGAATCGTACTTGAGGCGTTTAAGGCGTGGAGTGGAGTGGAAACGGACGCCGCGTTTGGACCATTCCTGAAATTTTGTGAGGACGTCCTCGGTGATTAAGACGATGTTGGTGGCGCGGCCGATGAGTTTGTATTCGGGAGTGTTGGGCTTGGGAACGACCAGAGCGAGAACCGTGGAGCCGTCGGGAGGGGCGACGGCGACGAGGCGTTCGCCGGATTGGAGCTTGGCGTCGTAAGCGAGGTGGAAGCCGAGTTGGTCCACGAAGAAGCGGATGCTGCGGTCGTGGTTGCGGACGAAAATGTTGACGCACTGGATGCTGAGGTGGGGATGGGGTGCAGGAGTTGGTAAGGCCACAGTGGACATGGGGAGATTATAAGGCGGTGGCGGAAATGGGGCACTGAGGAACTAGAGGGACCTGCTTGGCTTTAGACCTGCCTCGAATTTTTTAGAATTGACTAAAGAAAAACTCGAACATGGGCCTGTGAGACTCATGTTGACCGCAATTTCTAGTTTGGGGTTAGACTCAGGCTGGACTAGGACGACCTGAGTTGATGCGTCACCAAGCACATTTACTCGAACCTGAATCTCATAGTTGCCGGCCCTTAGTTGGCCAAAGGCAAACCTGCCATCGACACCGGTCTGCTGCTCGGCAATTTCCTTGCCCGCCTCTAGGACCGTGACCTTTGCATTTGCGATCCGGTCGCCGGACGGAACGAAAACGACTCCACTGATACGATGAACGGGCTTGAGACGTGGCAGGCCTATGCAAGTGGTTGCAAAAGAAGTCCCAGCAGGCTGCAGGAGAAGGAGTCCACCAATTATTGGCACGAGGAATATGAGCACCCGTTTCATGACCTAGATTTTAATTCGGCGAGAGGACGAAACAAAGGTAAAGTTCCTCGACGAACGCTAAATCCAGATTATCGCGTCAGTTGAAAACCGGCAGTTCGCAAAGTGGTCGGCTAGCGTGACAGAGTGGGGTGAAGTAGGGGACAATTTTGTTGCGGGGAACATGAGAATGAAGAGGGTGGGGAGCGAATGACGGCGCGGATATTGGATGGGATGAAGATTCGGGATGAGATTTTTGCGGAGTTGAAGGATGAAGTGGCGATCCTCACTTCGACGGGAATACGGCCGGGGCTGGCGGCGGTGCTGGTGGGAGAGAATCCGGCTTCGCAGATGTATGTGAAGAGCAAGATCGCGGCTTGCGAGCAGTTGGGGATGGGCAGCGGATTGATTACGCCGGCTGCGAGCGCGAGTACGGCGGAACTTTTGGCGATTGTGGAGGATTTGAACCGGGACAATGATACGGATGGGATTTTGATTCAGCTGCCTTTGCCGGCGCAGGTGGATACGAAGAGGGTATTGGAAGCGGTTGATCCGGCGAAGGACGTGGATGGATTTCACCCGGTGAATTTGGGAAAACTGGTGAGCGGGAGGCCGGGACTGGTGTCATGCACGCCGGCGGGGTGCATGGAGATTTTGCGGAGGAACGATATTTCGATTGAGGGAGCGAACGCGGTGGTCTTGGGGCGGAGCGACATTGTGGGGAAGCCGATGGCGCTGCTCCTGATGCACGCGAACGCGACGGTGACGATTTGCCATTCGAAGACGCGGGATTTGCCGGACGTGGTGAGGCGCGCGGACATTGTGGTGGCGGCGATGGGGAAAGCGGGATTTGTGCAGGCGGATTGGATCAAGCCGGGCGCGGCGGTGATCGATGTGGGCACGAACCGCGTGACGGATGGTGCGGAGGCGGAGCGACTGTTCCGGAATTTTCCGGCGCGGCTGGAAAAATTCAGGGCGAAGGGGAACGCGCTGGTGGGAGACGTGCATCCGGATGCGGTAAACGTGGCGGGAGCGCTTACGCCGGTGCCGGGAGGCGTGGGGCCGATGACGATTACGATGCTGATGAGCAACACGGTGAAGGCGGCGCGGATGCGACGGGCGAAAGCGATTCCGCGCACGATTTCGGCAAGCGGGCCGTCTGGCGCGGGCGCGCGCTAAAACAAAGAATGAAGCGACTGGGCCTTACGGGAGGAATTGCGAGCGGCAAGAGCGCCGTTGCGGCGATGCTGCGCGAGTTGGGATTTCCGGTGATTGATGCGGATGCGCTGGGGCATGCGGTGATAGAGCCCGGGCAGCCGGCTTATGCGGAGATTGTGAAGGAATTTGGGGCAGGTATCGTAGGGCAGGACGGGCGAATCGATCGCGTGAAGCTGGCCACGGTCGTGTTCGCGGACCGGGGGAAATTGGAGCGGTTGAATGCGATTGTGCATCCGCGCGTGGAGGAAGAGATGGCGCGGACATTCGCGGAGTGGGAGAAGAACGGGGTACGCGGTGCGGCATTCGTAGAAGCGGCACTGCTGGTGGAAGCGGGGTATCAGAAGAAACTGGATGGATTGGTCGTGACATGGTGTAAACCGGAACAGCAGATGGAGAGATTGCTGGCGCGAGGGATGAGCGAGGAAGAGGCGCGGCGGCGAATTGCGGCGCAAATGCCCGCGGAGGAAAAGTTGAAATACGCTACGGAAAAGATTGATTGCTCGGGTTCGCTGGAGAAGACGAAGCGGCAGGTGGAAGAACTGGCTGCCCGGCTGAAGCAAGGGGCTCCGGGGCGCGTCTAATGAGGAGAGCGGAAAAGAGTAAAGAGCGGGCCCAAAGACCCGCCACAACATATTCTTCCGCAGAATTTTCGTGTGGTATCTTTGGATTCAGACGGGTTCGAGGAAGGACACAAGGATGAGTGCGGGAAAAATGAGAAATCCGGTGCGATTGGCGATTGTGGCAGTGGTGCTGATTTCCGGTGCCTATTGGGCGGGAGGACGGTGGGGGCAGCGACAGCCGAGGAAGGTCGAAGCGCTGCCGTTGGGAGCAGGCCTGACGGATGTGGCGGCGCGCGACGCGGCGCTGACCGATGACGAGTCCATTAACGTGCGGGTTTATCGGGATGTGGCGCCGGCGGTGGCAAACGTGTTGACGAAGGCGACGGAGTATGACTTTTTCATGGACCCTGTGCCTGTAGAGGGGGCGGGGTCCGGATTTGTGATCGATCCGCGCGGATATATTTTGACGAATTTTCATGTGGTGCAGGAAGCGCAATCGATTGAGGTGGTGCTCGGAGACAAGTCGCATTACCCGGCGAAGTTCATAGGGGCGGACCAGAGAAACGACGTGGCGTTGATAAAAATTGACCCGAAGGACAAAAAGCTGGTGGCGCTGACTCTGGGCGATTCGTCGAGGCTGCAAGTGGGTCAAAAAGTTTTGGCGATCGGGAACCCGTTCGGATTTCAGAGCACGCTGACGACGGGAGTGGTGAGCGCGCTGGGACGCACAGTGCAGACGAGCCAATCTACTTTTATTGATGAGGCGATTCAGACGGATGCGGCAATTAACCGGGGGAATTCGGGCGGGCCGCTGATCAATTCACATGGCGAAGTGATCGGAATCAATTCCGCGATTTATACGCCGAGTGGCACAACAGCGGGCATCGGATTCGCGATTCCGGTAAATACGGCAAAACGAATCGCGCACGATTTGATGACAGAAGGACGTGTCCGGCAAGCGTTCATGGGGGTGCAATCACTCGAAGTGGGAGGGTGGCTGGCGGAGGCGCTAGATCTCCCCGTGAAGGAAGGATTACTGATCGAGGGAGTGACGCGAGGAGGGCCCGCGGCAGCGGCGGGGCTACATGGAGGGGACCGCGAGGCAATGGCGGGGATGCGGCGAATTGCGATTGGGGGGGACGTGATTGTGGCGATCGACGGACAGAAAATTGCGAGTCAGTTTGATATGAACGTGGTGTTGAACCGGAAGCAGCCGGGTGACACGGTCAGCGTGACCGTGTATCGGGGAGGGAAGAAGCTGGATGTGCCCGTGAAACTGGGAGAACGGTCCGGGACATGAGTCGATTGTGCTCGGATAGATGCTCGCCGGCGCTGGATCAGCGCTGGAGTCCTGGCAAGAATTAGCTAAATTAGCGTTCGAACGCTATGTAGAGAATTCCGCACGAAATTCTTGACGATCCGCATGACTTAGAGAAAACCAGCTTTCGGCGATGTCGCGGACACGCTCGAGTTGGCGCTGCATTTCGGCGTGCTTCGCTTCGAGAAGATCGGCGTTGGCGTCCGCAGGGACGTAGATAGGCGGCGCGAATAGGATTACGGCGCGCGCGAACGGAGCGGGCAGAAGGAAGTGATCCCAGGTTTTTTCGAAGGTTTTTCCGCGGTCGACGCCAATGTGGAAGACAAGGACGGGGCAGCCGGTTTTTCTGGCGAGCATGACGGGGCCGGGCTTGGCGACGTAGCGAGGGCCGCGGGGACCGTCAATGGTGAAGGCGCAATCGACGCCTTCTTCGAGGCGGCGAGCCATCACTGCAAGTCCGCGGAGGCCGCCGCGTGAGGAACTTCCCTGGGCGGTGCCGAAGCCAAGCCACTCGATGACTTTGCGAGTCCACTGACCGTCGAAAGCGGTAGTGTTCATCACAACCACGCCGTGATTGCGGTGCCACCAGACAATGGGGATGATGACGCGGTGCCAGAAGGCCCAGATGCAGCGCTTGCCTGAGGCGTGAACTCGCTCGGCGTTTTGCCAGCCGAGGACTTCGAAACGCAAGGTGGGCCCGAGAATGCGAATCACACCGTAGACCGCGGCGGCGATGAAAGGAATCTGAATGCGGCGGGACCAGGGCAATTCCGGAAGGCGGGTATCGTAGTGCGCGCTGATTGTTTCCGGAGCGATTTTATTTGCCGGATCCCGAGCAGGATCGGGGAGCGAGGCGCTGGATGAGTCGGGTGCGGTCATGGTTTTGGGATGCGCCTAAGAAGAAGGCGGCGTGACGTATAGTATAGGCGAGAGTTTGTTGCCTGGGATGCGGGAGACATATTAAGCGTGCTGCTCACAGTTTATTTGCGCGCCCCGGTGGGACTCGTCCGACTTTTCTTTTGCGTGTCCGGGATGCTCTGCGCGGCCGCTCTGGTTGCCGCGATGGCCGCGTCCGACCAGCCGCTGGGCGATGCTGTGGGAGTCATCGAAGGCCAGGATATCGCGGTGACCGGGCCCATGAGCGTGGAGGTTGTCGGCGGGCAGGTGAAAACGATACTGCGCAGCGGCAGCGACGTGCGCGTGAAATCCGGGCAGGCGCGGATTAGTCTTGTCGAAGGCGGACAGATTTCGATTTGCGGTCCGGCGCATTTTTCAGTATTGAAATCCGGCGGGTCATTGACCGTGGCACTCGAGAGCGGAGCGATACACGCACGGCTTGAACGGGAACCTGCGTTGACCGTGTATACGGCACAGATTCAGGCGCAAACGGTGGCAATAGGCGACGACCCGCGGGAGATTCTTGTCGGCTTCGAGAACTCTGGAATGATGTGCATCCGCACGTATCGTGGAGCGATGCGTTTGGAGCAGCAACTCAGCGGGCAGAGCGTGATGGTGCCGCAGGGCGGCGACGTGATGCTGGCGAACGGGCAAATCGACACGCTACGGAACGCCGCGGGGCACTGCACCTGTGAATTGCAGATCGCGAAAGCGCCCGTGGTGCCGAAGCCTGGGAGCGCGATATCCTCACGATCAGGAGCGGAAGAAACTGCAAGAAGCGAAGCGCCACAAAATACGGGCGGCTCACCGGCACCTGCTGAAAAACCGGGCACGAAGGAAGAGCCGATCTATGAAGTGTATCCGCCGCCGCTGAGATTTGACGCGACCGCGAAAGTGCAGCCCGAACCGGACCCGCGGCTGATGGTGATAGTGCGGCGCGTGCGAGTGCGGCCTACATTGATATTTCAGGGACGAGTGGAAGGGGAGCCCGCGGCAACTGCTGCTGCCATTGCGCCGTTGCAACCACCCGTTGCAAGTGCCCCGGCGCGCGTCGCACCGCCGCCTCAAAGTTCCGTTTTCGACCGGATGCGGTCGTTCATTCACAGACTGTGGTCGCGAGGCGCGTGAGCCGGAGATTTATTCGAAAGTGATATGCCTGCGATTGATTGCGTAGACCGAAGATTATTACATGCCTTCGTAGTTGGGGCCGCCGCCGCCTTCAGGGACAACCCAATTGATGATTTGATAGGGATCAGCGATGTCGCAGGTCTTGCAGTGGACACAATTGGCGGCGCTGATTTTTAGTTTTAGCGAGTTGTCGGGTTGCTTGGCCATTTCGTAGACGGCGGCTGGGCAGAAATACTGGCAGGGGTTGCCGTACTCCACGACACATTTTGTTGAGCAGACGTTTAAGTCGCTGACCACGAGATGGCAGGGTTGATCTTCTTCGTGGCGCGTGCCGGAGTGGTAGACGTCGGTTAGGCGATCAAAGGTGAGTTTGCCGTCGCCTTTGAAGCGTTCCGGAGCGGGGCGGCCGTTGATTTTCTTGTAAGCTTTGTAGCCTTCATGGGCGTGCATGGGGTCGATCAGACCGCGACCACCGGAGATTTGTTGGAGCGCGGTATGTAAAAAACCGCGGAACATGCCGTGTTGAAAGGACTGGTGGAAATTGCGGACTTGCCACAATTCCTTTTTGATGTAGCTTTGCTCGATTTTTTTGGGGAAGGTGCTGAGCGATTTTGCGGTGGCGTCGCCGGTTTTGAGTGCGTCGAGAATTGTTTCGGCGGCGAGCATGCCGCTCTTGATGGCCATGTGGATGCCTTTGAGGCGCTGAGAATCGAGGAAGCTGCCGGAATCGCCGATAATGAGGGCGCCGTCGACGTAAGTGCGGGGGATGGAGTACCAGCCGCCGTAAGGGAGAGACTTGGCGCCGTAGCGGACGAGTTTGCCGCCTTCGAGAATTTTTTTGACGAAGGGATGCGTCTTCCATGTTTGGAAGGCGGCGTGGGGATCGAATTGGGGATTGGCGTATTCGAGAGCGAGGACGAGACCGATGGAGAGGCGATTGTTGGAGAGGCCGTAAATCCAACCGCCACCGTACATGTCGGTCGAGACGGGCCAGCCGAGAGTGTGGGCGACGTAGCCGGGTTGGATGCGGCCGGGTTGGACGTCCCAGAGTTCCTTGATGCCGATGCCGTAGGATTGCGGATTAATATTGTCGAGTTTTCTAGTGGCAACGAGATTTTTTGTGAGAGAGCCGCGGGGACCTTCGGCGAGGACGGTGACTTTGGCGCGGAGCTCGTAGCCAGGAGTGTAGTTGTCCTTGGGCTTGCCGTTTTTGTCGAGGCCTTTGTCTTCGGTGATGACGCCGGCGATGACGTCGCCTTCGTAGATAAGTTGTGCGCCGCCGAATTCCTTGAAGACGTTGACGCCAGCGGCTTCGACGAGGCCGCCGAGCCATTTCGTGATTTTGCTGAGGGAGACGACGTAATTGCCTTTGTTTTGGAAGGGCGGCGGAGTGATGGGTAAACGGAAGGAAGAGTTTTTGGTGAAGAGGAGAGCGGCGGAATCAGTGACGGGAGTGTCGAGGGGCGCAGATTTTTCAAAATCGGGTACCAGCTCGGCGAGAGCTTTGGGATTCATGATAGCGCCGGAAAGTTGGTGGGCGCCGATTTCGCGGCCTTTTTCCAGGACGTAGATATTTTCAGCGGAGAGCGGAGGCTTGGCGCCGGAGTCGTTGTGTTTTTTGATGAGATTGGCGAGATGTAGGGCGCAGGATAGGCCCGCGGGGCCTGCGCCGACGATCAGGACGTCGGCTTCGAGTTGTTCGCGTTGGGCGGTCATGGTGTTAGGTGATCTTAGCAAAGCAGTTTCGAAGTTAGCGGAGTTTCTGAAATTGATCGAGGGTAATGCCGAGCTGCTTTAGGATTTGATTGAACAGCGGCGGCCCAATTTCTCCCCCACCATGAATCGGAATTGTCAGAAGGCGACCGTCTGGATGCTCCCAGTGTTGATGGCCTCCCGAGGTTCACTTGAGAAAGAACCCGAGGAAGGTTGCCACTCTCTGGAAGTCCCGCGCTTTCGCGCTAGGCATTCACAATCTCGGTGGTGTCGGCTGGAAGGGGAATGCCTCTTTCGCGATAGGTCTCCGCAATCATGTCAAAGACGTTGGCTAGCTCGGACAGAGCGGCCTCGCGAGTGGTCATCAGAGCGTAGCAGCTTGGAATCGAAGGGATTTCGGCGACCCATCCTGACCGGTCGTCCTGACGATAAATAACGATCTTGTAGTCTTCAAATTTCATGACGTGCCCATAGTATAGGCCAAAAACGCTGCGAGTTGCATAACGCGAATTAATGGGGGAAAGCAGATTCCTTCCGACAGGGTCGGAACCTTCGGTCGCTCCGCTGGAATGACACTGCG
>DATLVZ010000002.1:0-23041 GCA_035576885.1 Candidatus Acidiferrum sp.
TATCACTCGTAATTCCTCGAGCTACTCCGAAGTGGTGGGCACAGCCGACTCGGAGCCCGTAACAAAGGCACTCTCAACAGCAGATCCCTCCTCCCGATAAATGCCGCCATCAGAAACAGGCCCACCGCCGGATTAGGAAACTCGGTGCGAGGCGGGAGGGACGTAGGGTATGATAGAGTCTTCGGAAATTACTCACTTAGGATAACGATGCAGACTGCCACAAATGGGAAGGTATTGCTGAGGGTCCGGCCGCGGGGGTTCTGCGCGGGCGTCGTGCGGGCGGTGGATATTGTCGAACTGGCTCTCGAAGCCTACGGCGCGCCGGTCTACGTCCATCACGAAATCGTACATAACACCTACGTGGTCGAGCAGTTGCGCCGCCGCGGAGCGATTTTTGTGGAGTCCATCGCGGACGTGCCGCATGGCGCGGTGCTGGTTTTCAGCGCGCACGGCGTGCCGCCGCCGGTCCGCCAGGAAGCCAAGGACCGCGCGCTGAAAGTGATCGATGCCACCTGTCCGCTGGTCACCAAGGTGCATTTGGAAGCCCTGAAATTCGCGCGCGAGAAGCGCACCATCATTTTAATTGGCCACAAGGACCACCAGGAGATTGTCGGAACGTCGGGCGAAGCGCCGGACAGCACCATCGTGGTCGATTCGGTGGCGGCAGTGGACGCGCTGGAAGTAGCAGATCCGGAAAAACTTTCGTTCCTGACGCAAACCACGCTCAGCCTTTACGACACACAAGAAATCGTGTCGCGCCTCCGGCAAAAATTCCCGTCCATCAAAGGCCCGGCGAGCGATGACATTTGTTACGCGACGCAGAATCGCCAGGAAGCCGTCGAGCAGGTGGCCAAGGACGTGGATTTGATTTTGGTGGTGGGTTCGCCCAACAGCTCGAATTCGAATCGCCTGGTGGAAGTGGCGCAGCGCAGCGGCGTGAAGGCCCAGCTCATCGATTCGGCCATGGATATCGATGAAAAGTGGCTTGAAGGCGTTAAGCGCGTGGGCTTGACCGCGGGCGCTTCCGCTCCGGAAGTGCTCGTCGAGCAGGTCAGCCAGCGCCTTGCGGAGTGCGGATTTACGGATCAACGCGACCTCGATTTGATCCGCGAGGATGTGCGATTCACGCTGCCTCCGGAACTCGCGACGATCGCGCCGGCGCCGCGGCGCTGAGGATTTTGTAGCGTCATTAGGACGTAGTGGCGGGTCTTTGGCCCGCGCAGTTTGCAATCGACCCGGCGCGGTAGGCGGGGACACACAACACAAGGAGCAAATCTTGGCGGTCAAAATCGTCCGTCAGCCGAAGAAAATTGCCTTGATCGGCGCGCCATCAAGTGCGGCCGCGTTTCTGGCGGGAAGCGAGAAAGCCCCCGCGGCGCTGCGAGCGGCCAGGCTGGTCGAGCGGCTGCAAAGCGCTGGCTATGAAGTAATCGATCACGGCGACTGCGCGCCGAGGCTCTTCGCCGACGATGACGAGCATAGGCGGGCGCGTAATCTGAAAGAAATTGTCGCGGGCTTGAATGACCTGAAAGTACGCGCGGAAATTGCCGTGAAGAGTGGCGCGCTCGTGCTGGTACTGGGCGGCGATTGCGCACAAGTCATAGGTCTTCTGACGGGTGTGCGTCGTTACTACAAGCACGTAAATCTATTGTGGTTTGATCGCGATGCGGATTTGAACACACCGGCCTCGACGCCTTCCGGCCGCATCGATGGAATGGTTGTGGCGCACGTAATTGGTAAGGGGGCTCCGGAACTGGTGCGCTTCTGGGGCGAGTCGCCTCTCGTGCGCGAGCCGGACGTGACCCTCTTTGGTATCGATCGGCTCGACCCGCCCGAACTGGAATTCTTGAGCAAGTCCCCGATGCGACACATTGACGCCGTGGACATTCAGTCCAAAGGCGGAAGCCCCGCAGCGCACGACGCGCTAGCTTACGTGCACGCCGACGCGCATGAGTTCGTTCTGCATCTGGATACGGATGTGATCGCCCAGGAGGAATTTCCCGCTGTAAACGTGCCCGCTAGTGGCGGATTGCGCTTGGCAGATGTGCGCGCGGCCCTCGGCGAAGTCGCGAAGCACAAAAATCTGCTGGGCCTGGATGTGGCCCAGTACAACCCGGACAGAGATTCCGATGGCAGCGGCGCGAAAAAACTCGTGGATTTGCTGGTGCAAGTACTCTCCGCCCGGCTCGAAGCTCTGACGGCTCCCGCGGCGGACGCGCCTGCGGATTCGACTCAGGTTTCCTCCTCGGAAACCACCGCCTAGAAGTTTCTTTCCACAGAATCTTCACCGGTCGGAGATGAACATAAGCAAGAGAGGTCTATCGACTCTTGCTGCTCGAATGTTCCACAGGGTGATCCGCATGCCGGTAAATCTGAAGCAGCGTCGCGCCGGTGTTCGCAGCGGCCGGATCGTTTAGTAGAGTTTGCGCCTTTTCCAGGCCGAGGAGCGATTGCACGCGCTGTGGGGCTCGCGAGAGCGCGGTTTCAAACGCGCTGCGCGCTTCCTGGTTGCGGCCTCGTTCGAGAAGAAACTCCCCCAGCAATTCATGCGAAGGTTTGGCAATCAGTGGCGGCCCGAACGCCGAGGGAAGGGAAGCCTCTTCGTCCGCGGCCTTTTGCAAAGCTGCGGCAGCCTTATCCGGTGCATTGTCTCGTGAGAAAACCAAACCTTGAATCTGATCCATCAGGATGCCGGGGACTTTCCGCATCCAGTTGTCGGCGGAATACCTCTCCCGGTCCAAGTCCGCGTTCAATTGCGGCCCCAGCGATTGCATTTGCGTCAGGAGGGTGCGCGCCGCGGCTGCATCGCTCCGGTGGAAAGCGGCGAGCGCGTCTGTGTACTCGAACACGAGTTGCGTCCAGACCGATCCGCCAGAAGGAAGCTTCCAACTCGCCACCTCGCCGTTCCAATCCCGCGTCTGGATCAAGTAATGCGCGCGCATCTGGGTGTAAGAACCTGCGGCGGTATTGTCGGCGTCAACGGCGCCGTGGTTATGTGCTGCAGCGGATTGCTCTTCCGCCTGGCTGCGGCACCCGGAAAGGATGCGCATCGCGTCCGCAAATCGTCCCTGTTGCAGATAGCCGTATTCGAGCCACAAATTATAATGTCCGCAGAACTGCGGCGGCTTGCTGGCGGCAACGCGCTTGGTATTGATGATCCCCGTGGCGGTTTCGTTCGCGCTTACGACGTCGTCCCACATTCCGAGAGCGAGAAAAATGTGAGAAGTCATGTGCTGCGCGTGCGGGGCTTCGGGCGCGATCTTCGAATAAGCACGGGCGGCGCGAAGCCCCAGGATGGCGTGTGTGGGATCGTCGAAGGAATGAATCAGATAATGGGCCGCACCGGGATGTCCCGGGTGCGCATAGAAAACATCTTCTAACAGAGCGGCTGCGCGCATATACGTGGGCACGTCGCGGCCATTATGCGCGGTGCCGAGGAGCGCCAGAGCGTAGAAA
Source organism: Candidatus Acidiferrum sp. (assembly GCA_035576885.1). Taxonomy (GTDB): domain Bacteria; phylum Acidobacteriota; class Terriglobia; order Acidiferrales; family UBA7541; genus Acidiferrum. The sequence goes on from DATLVZ010000002.1 coordinate 3,457, forward strand.
CAAGTGGCGTCGATATCGGCGGGATATTTTTCGTGCAGGCCGCGCATGGAGTCCGCATAGCGCGCGTCGCGGTCGTATTTCTCGCCTTCGCCATAGAGGATCTCCACCGCGCGCAAATAATCTTTTTCCCGCTCGGTTTTTGCTTTGGCCAGCCGCTCTTCGGGCGTGGGCGCGAGTTTTTGCAGCGCGTTGCGAGCGGCGCGGCGATTTTGCTCCTCCCAGATGGGATGATTGAACGTCATGGCTTCGCCCCAGTAAGCCATGGCGAAACCGGGATCGGTCTCCTCCGCTCTGCGAAACGCCGCGGCGGCATCGTCGTATTCGAAGTCGTGAAGTTCCGCGAGCCCGTGGAGAAAATCCTTTTGTGCGGCGGGTGCGCCCGAATTGGCGAACGAAACATCGCCTGCCGAGGACTGTGCATGGATGGGCGGCGAAGCGAGAAAGAGAAGAATGGCCGGCAAAATTACAACCGTGTGAGGGAGTCTCCTGCGGGGTAAACTCATGTGATGGCCTCTCCTTCATTTCTTGAATCTTCCGCCGCGCATTTTTGTTTGGCGCGCGCCTCATCTTAGGGCCGTGCTGGTGCGGCGTCAAACGCGCGGCGGCGCGGCGGCGGCTTCGGCGCGTTTGCGGTGGTAGCGGGCCAGTCCCAGCCAGGACAAGTTGAGGCCGCAGTTGAAGATGTAATGTTCGGCTTCTGCGCCGGCGACGTGCTGCCGGATTTCGGCGGCCGTGGCGGAGACGAACTCTTCGAGACTGCTGCGCTCATCTGGGAACTTGCGCATAATGTCCGCGGCAAGCGCGCCCCAGCGCTGCAGATTCTTGCGATAATTTGCAATGTGCGCAACGGGATTTTTCGAATAGCCGAAGTGCGTGAGGAAGAGCCGCGCCGGGCGGCGCGCAGCGATGGCGTCCAGCGAAGCGTTCCATGCTTTGAGATCGATATCCGGAGGCGGAGCAAGCGGCACCGCGTAAGGTTGGCCTTCGATGTGGAATCCCGCCGTGTCTCCGACAAATGCCGTGCCATCCGACAAATCGAAATAAGAAACGTGATGCGAAGCGTGGCCCGGCGTGTAAACAACCTCGAGGTTGCGGCTTCCCAGAGCGAGCGTTTCTCCGCCGTTCAGAATGCGCAAGTTTCCAAACGGCACGGGAAGCGTTTCACCGAACAAGTGTTGCAATTCCCCCGGCCAAAGCCGCTCGGCACTCGCTAGCAGTTTGGAGGGATCGGCCATGTGCCGCATGCCTGCCTGATGGACGTACACTTCAAGGTTGGGATTTTCCTTGATAAGCGCGCCCGTCGCGCCTGCATGGTCTAAGTGAATGTGCGTGAGCAAAATGGCGTTCAAGTCCGAGACGCCGATGCCGCGCGCGTCAAGATGCCCGCGAAGTGCCGGAAGCGTCGAGGCCGGCCCGGGATCAACAATCGCGCGATGCCCATCCGACTCCAGCAAAGCCGCCGCAATCGATCGCGGCCGGCCAAGCCAGTTGGTGTCAAGTATCGTTGTGCTTAGCATCGGTCCAGTAGTGTAGCGCGAGTCGGCGCGGGGAGCTCCGGCGTTGGAAGGTGGGCCCCCACCCCCGGTTTTTTCGTAAGTGTTCATTCTAAAGGGTTTTAAGTGCTGTGTTTTGGAAGTGCGGATTCTAAAGGGGTTACGGGCGGGTTTCGCGTAAGTGCGGATTGCAAAAGACTTAGTGACTGGTGACTGATGATTCGTGGCTGGTGGCGGAACGGAGGAGGGAAAAGCAGATCCCTCACTGCGTTCGGGATGACACAGGGGAGGAGGAGAAAGACGCCGGGTTTCCGACCGGATCGGGATAAATTCCGCCCGACACCTACAAAGGCGGGAGATGGTCAGGCTGGGAAGAGGACAGTGTGGGCGAAGCATAGGGAATGGTACCACGTTAGTTACTATTTGTCAATAGGTATTTTCTTTACTGACTGATTCATTCGAACGGCGGGGGCGGATTCGAATGAGGCCGGGTCAAGTCGAGAGGATTGAAGGAGTTGGGTAGGGAGTGATAGGTTTGTTACGATTGTGGAAATGTGTGGAAAAGTGGGGAGGATCGAAATTGGAAATGCGAAATGCGAAATGCGAAATGCGAAATGCGAAATGCGGAGGACCCACCCTTGCATAAAGCAAACCCGCAAGGATGGGGCACCCGACGGAGAAAGACAAAGTCAAAATCTTTTCTGCGAGTAGAGGTTGTCCCACCCTGCAAAGCAGTGGGCCACCCGAGAGCTAAGGCGCGGCCACCGGCCTAGCGTTTGGAATGATATCATGATATCATCTTGGATATGGCGCAACTCATCGTTCGCAAGATCGAGAGCGAAGTGAAGGGCAGACTGCAGCGGCGCGCGAAGCGGCACGGGCGAAGCGTCGAGGAAGAAGTGCGTGAAATCCTGCGCGACGCCACGAAGCGCGAAGGCAGGGAAAGCAGGAGGCTGGGGACGGAAATTGCGCGGCTCTTCCGGCGTGCCGGGCTGAAGCCAGGCGAGGAAATCCGCGAGCTGCGGGAGATCGAGGTCCAAGCAGCGGATTTCGAGGAATGATCGTTCTGGACACAAACGTGATCTCCGCGCTGATGCGGAAGGAGCCGGAAAAACCCGTCGTGAAGTGGCTGGACGCGCAGCCAGCGGCGTCCGTGTGGATCACGGCCATCACGTCGATGGAAATTCGCTTTGGCTTGCAGACCATGCCGAAAGGGCGGCGCCAGGATGCATTGATCAGGGCGTTCGAGATGATGCTCAAGACTATGATTGAAGGGCGCATCGCTTCCTTTGACGCCGAAGCCGGAATTCAGGCCGCGGAGTTGATGGCCCAGAGGAAGCGCAAAGGCCGCCCGGCGGAAGTGCGTGACACGATGATTGCGGGGATTGTGCTTGCGAACAGGGCGGCGCTGGCGACGCGGAACACACAACATTTCGAGGATTTGCCAGTGACGGTGATTAACCCGTGGAAGATTTAGAGTTACGTTGGCGTTCGGCCCACCCCCCGCAAACGGTAGGCCACGCGAGAGTTAAGGCACTGCGACCCAGCCGTCGACTGACTGGGTGTTTTTGAATAAACTCGAACGATGGTCGACACAGCAGGGACAGCGACGGCGACAGGATTGTTCTCGCTGGGAGGAGTTGTTCTCGGTGCGCTCCTATCGCCGTTGACCCAACTCTATCTTGAAAAGAAGCGTGAGAGACGCGCCGGTCACCGAGCGAGGAAACTTGTCGCGGGTGAACTACTACACTCACAGTTTAATTTGCGCATTGCCTCTGAAAACACAACCTGGCCTATTTATGTGCAAGACCCTGATTCTTGGTTACCGAACGCTGCGTGGCTGGAAAATAAGTCCAGCTTGTTAGGAACAGTGCCCGATGATCTGTGGGACGAAATCGAAATGACCTATGCAACTCTTGAAATCCGGCGAGATCAGTTAATTCTGGCAAAGTCCCTTTCAGAAGCCAAGTTAGTAACAGCGGACGAGGCGGAGGCTTTCAAACGGAGCTCTGACAAGTTAGGCCGTCTACGCAGAAAACTGGGTGCAGGCGGCGGCTGGGAGGACGAGATGCTTCCTTCGAAAAAGAGAACCCAAGGTTAACCCACATACGTCAACCGTCGAAGGGTTGTAATTTTCCCAATAAAAGTGGCGCGTCCGGGGAGATTCGAACTCCTCACCTTCTGCATAGGGGATGGCAGGATTGTTTGTGCCACCCGCCTGTAATACCACCAGACACGAAAATGCAAACAGCATCGTCCCAAACAAAAAGGATGCAAAAAAAAGACCCAAGCCAACCCAAGGCCGCAGTTTTCTAAAAATGCTGAGTGGCAACAACACCAGCAGACAGATGGCATACGCAATCACGCACGCCAAAAAGAGCCACGGAAGTGTCTTCTCTGAAAACCAAACCACACCGTAGATGTAGAGCAGGGGAAGAACCAAGAGCGCAAAAAGGACAGCCAGACCCGTCCCGAAGGTTTTCACGGTTTGGAAACGTGATTCGGCGCTCATGGTCTTTACCAGAAGGCTACTATACTCCGATTGATGGTGAAGTGCTTCACGCGGGGTATCTTTGGACCAGCGTGGAGGCAATTCAGGCGTGGCCGTCTCAGGCAGTGATGTGGTTAAGCTAATTGGTGACTTAAAATCGAAAGTCGAACTAGGGCGAAGACACGAGCTTACTTCGCAGCGGCGTGATGGTCGTAGCTGATGACCCTGGGAATTTTCCACGCGCCGTCTTTGTATTGCCACAGATGAATGAACTTGCCTTCACCGACGCCTTCGGTTTCCTCATTTCCCGGTGGTGGAAACGATGGGCGCCCATCTCGACCCCGCCATATTGAGTCTCAACGTTTCCCCAGTTCACCTATCAATGTGAAGTGAAGAGAGATTTCATCGCACAAAATGCGCGGGATGGGGCAGCGGTTCTCTCTGCGCAAGCCGACGAAGAACGAAGAGAGATTTCTCGCTACGCTCGAAATGACGTGCGAGGGGTGGGAAAGAGAAAGCGTCGGCCTGCTCCGCTCCCTTCGACTCCGCTCAGGGCAGCCGAAATGACGGAATGGGCGTCAGGATCGCGAGCGGCGCGGGAGGGGAAGGAAAGACTTGCGAATGGAGGGAAATCTAGAATAGGCTAACGAAACTGCGGCCTGTTGCTTCTGGGATTCTCTCCCGGTTTTTGTCGGAAGTTGGGAGAGGTTATCGGTGGTGTGGTGGCCACCGGCAAACCAAAGAGTGTTTGACAAAACTAGTACCAATGAGCGGGCGGCGACGCCATCGGCGGGCCTGCAGCGGGGACAAGAACGGCTTGGGTTCCAAACGAGAAAACTGAGGGAGAAGAATTATGCGTACCTGGTGTGCGGCAATTGCGGTGAGCGCTCTTTTGGCAGGGCCTTTGTGCGCCCAGCAGAACGGCGACGGCGCGGCGGCCGTGGCAGCAGCCAAAGTACTCGCCCGGCCTGGCGCGGGGGACATAACGCCCGCTTCACGAACTCTTTTTGCGCTTCCTGAGGCTCCCCGGCCCAAGCCCTTTCCGGCTGGCGCCAAATCGAATGAACCTACGCCGCCTGGCAGAATTGTGCCCCGTTTTGAAATTGCGGGCATGTTCAACTACGTGAACTTCCATCCGGGCAGCCCCTTCAGCTCTTTTAACAATTACGGCGGGTCGGGCTCCTTCACCTGGAACGTATCGCGTTGGGTGGGGCTTACCGAAGAGCTTGGCGGGCTTAGATACACCCGCGACGTGAACGGAACTTCGGTCGCGGGAAGTCAAACGACATTCTTGCTCGGCCCCCGCCTGAACTTGCGCAAGTTCGATTACTTCGTTCCGTTTGCGGAATTTCTCCTGGGAGGCGACCGTGTCGGCACGCAGATGACCGGGGACGCCAGCCAGGTCGCGTTCACCCTTGCCGCTGGCGGTGGCGTGGACGTCGTCCTGACGAAGAACATCGCCTGGCGCTTCGCCCAAATCGACTATTTAATGACTAATTTCTCCGGGTCCTCGCTCGGCGGAAACGCCAGGCAGGATAACCTGCGGTTGGGAACTGGCTTGGTGATCCGCTTTGGCCTGCCGAAGGAAGCGCCTCCGCCGCCCGTAAATCAGCCGCCGGTGGCTGCCTGCTCTGCGAGTCCAACTTCCGTGTTTGCCGGTTCGGGAGGCACAGTCGCGATCCACGTGAACGCCAGCGATCCGGACAACGATCCGCTTACATACACTTACACGGCGACCAGCGGAACCGTGGATGGCACCGGCCCTGACGTGCGCTGGAACTCCACAGGCGTGAGCGAGGGCACATATACGGTGACCACCCAGGTCAGCGATGGCAAGGGCGGCACGGCTTCTTGCGCCACGGATATCAAGGTGGAAGCGCGGCCAAACCGTCCGCCAACGGCGTCTTTGGCCGTCGAGCGTAGCCCCATTCTGCCTGGCGAACATACCGGAATCACCTGCACGGGCAACGATCCAGATGGCGACCCGCTGACCTATAGTTACTCGGCCTCGGCTGGCCAGGTTACCGGCACAGGCGCGAGTGCGCAGTTCGACGCAACCGGACTCCAGGCCGGGACCTACACCGTGAAGTGCACGGTGAACGACGGACGCGGCGGCACAGCCGAAGCATCGGGCAACGTCCAGGTGAATGAGCCTCCGCAGGTCCATCAATTGGAGCTCAAGCTGGCCCTGCACAGCATTTACTTCCCGACGGCCCAGCCCACAGTTGCGAAGCCCAATGGCGGCTTGCTCGCGAGCCAGGCGGGCACGCTGGACACTCTGGCAAGCGATTTCAAGCAATATTTGACCTACAAGCCGGACGCCCACTTGATTCTGGGGGGTCACGCTGATATTCGCGGAGGCAAGGAGTACAACCAACTGCTCTCCGAGCGTCGTGTGGAACGCGCCAAGAGCTATCTGATTGAAAAGGGTGTTCCCGCCGACCATCTTGAGACCAAGGCGTATGGCGTGGACCAAAATATGACCGAGGAACAGGTCAAGCAGCTTCTCGAGGAAGACACGGAACTGACTGCCGCGGAAAAGCAGAAGTTCCTGAAAAACCTGTTGACTATTCGCCTGGCCAACAACCGGCGCGTGGACGTCACCCTGAGCACCACGGGCGAGCAGTCCGTGCGGCGCTTCCCCTTCAATGCGCATGATGCGCTGACCCTCCTTAGCAGAAAGGAAGAGGGCAAGACGGGTACCGCGAAAAAACCCGCAGTCAAGAAAGCCGCACCCAAGCCGTAGTTGGACCGAGTGCTGATGGGGCATTAGCCGCAACCGCCCGGGGGATGACCAAAGCTTGGCTCGCTTCTCAAGCGAGTCGACTAACGCAACAACTTAGCGGCCTCTCGAGAGAGTCCACCGTGAGAGCACATTTCTTTTGCATCGGTACTCCCCTCAGCAATTGGGCACCCCGCTGCCGATATCTCGTTGACGGGTCAGTTTAGCGCTGCCATTTCGCCATGCAAATTCCCAAAATGGAAGGTCCCGCCATCCCCATTTGATACCGAATTGAAAGAAAAAGACTTGCCGCTAGACAAGTCGGTGATTACGCGGGCATTTTCCGCAGGGAATTTCCCGAATCAGGATTCATCGAGAAGTGATAATATGTCTAACTTATTGATTTAAGAAATACTATGGCACAATAACAGAATTGGTACGGGGTGTGCACGTGAAACAAGGGCGAACCCTTCTTGAGGTCGATGACGATGAGTGAAGAAGCCGGCGTGCAGCGCGCCCCAATCCCCATGAGCGTGCTCGTCGTGGAAGACGAGGAGAGCACGAGGAAGCTTTGTGCGGAAGTGGCGGAGTCTTGTGGGATGAAGACCATCGCGGCCGGAACGGTGGAGGAAGCGCTGCGGCATCTGGAAACGCATCCTGTCGACATCGTCGTCACGGATTTGCTGTTACCTCCCTCGAGCGGCCTCGATCTTCTGAAGCAAGTTCACGAAATGTACCCGCAGATTGCCGTCGTGGTGTTGACGCAATATGGAACCATCGACTCCGCGGTGGCCGCCACGCGCATGGGCGCCGTGGACTATGTGACCAAACCGTTTCACATCGAGGACCTTCGCGCGCGGCTGGAGCGTGTCGCGCGTGATTTGGATCTGGATCGCGAAAACCGTCTCCTGCGCGAACAACTGCGATCCAAGCCGGGATTCGGCGGCATGATCGGCGTTTCCGCGAAGATGCAGCGCGTGTACAAGATGATTGAAAAGGTCAGCCAGCACGAGTATCCCGTGCTCATTCTGGGCGAAAGCGGGACCGGCAAGGAACTGGTGGCCAAAAGCATTCATTATTCCGGCCCGCGCAAAGAGCGACCGTTCGCTCCCGTGGATTGTTCCTCCCTGGTGCCTACGCTCATCGAATCGGAGCTGTTCGGCTACGTAAAGGGCGCGTTTACCGGTGCGATGCAATCGAAACAGGGCCTGCTCGAAGCAGCCCAGGGCGGTACGCTCTTTCTCGACGAAATCGGCGACATGCCCGTGGACTTGCAAGCTAAACTTCTGCGCGCCTTGCAGGAACGCGAAGTGAAGCCGGTGGGCTCGACGGAGCGCAGGCACATCAACATTCGCATCATCGCCGCAACCAACCGGGACCTCGAATCGGCCATCCGCACGGGCGCGTTCCGGCAAGACCTTTATTTCCGGCTCAACGTCGTGCAGATCAAGCTGCCCCCCCTGCGCGAACGCAAGAGCGATATCCAGCTCCTGGTCACCTCTTTCCTCGAAAAATTCTCCGATCCGCACGATTCTCCGCGGACCATTTCGGATGACGCCATGCGCCGGCTAATTGCCTACGACTGGCCCGGCAATGTGCGTGAACTCGAAAACGCCATCGAGCGGGCGGTCGCTATGGGCTCCGGCCCTATCGTTCACGTAGGCGACCTGCCTTCCAACCTGCACTATCCGACCAGCGAGCGCGCCCCAGATAAGGACGAACTGCTGCCCATGGACGAGCTGGAACGCCGGGCCATTTTGCGCACGCTCCGCGAAACGGGCGGAGACAAGCTGGCCGCCGCGCGCATGCTCGGCATCGGAAAGACCACGCTTTACCGCAAGCTCAAGCAGTATCAGGTCGCGCAGGCCGAGCCATAACATCCGGTTTTCGCCTGCTTCGCCTGGCGCCAAAAATTGCCTGCGGTTACTGCTGCAGTACTACTACTTGAAATTCCCGCCGTGCCTGCTTGGGCCATCCCCTTGTTGCTCCTAATCTCCCCGAAAAATCAGTAGGGAACCGCGTGCTCCGGCCCAGTCTGGGAATGGATACCCCGGCTGTTTCGTCATGGGACTCCCGCCTCGCGCCCCGCCGTTTGCCCACATCGCAACTTGCTGATTTTACATTCATTACTTGCCGCCGCAGTTGGGCCTATCAGTGCATGGGTCCAGCGTGGAGGCAGCTTGCCCTGGGCGGCCCGCGTGCACGCTGTTTTGTGCGGGAACCGCTTCGAGGCGCCAGGAACATGTGGGCTTGGCGGATTAAAAAAGAGGAAGAGCGCCCCTGGCGCGGCGCGGCCCGCGCGGCGTTGGAAGGCTCTCCGCGCGAGGAAGTTATGCGCGAAGCGATTCGTACGCTCGCGAGACAAAGCCGCGCTGACCGGCTCGGTGTGTGGCTCGAACAGGATTTGCCCTTCGTCTCGGATCCTCTCGATCGAGCATGCCTGCGAGGACTGGTCTGGGAAGCCCATGGGGACGAAACGCCGGAAGAGTGGGAGAGATTGTCCCTCGAGCCTCCTCTGCCACGGGAGCTTCTTGCTTCCGGCAGAAGCGTGGACCAGGAGATAGACGATTCGAACGGCCGGCCGATGATCGGCCCTCTTGTGGGTCTTCGCCACGCCCTCTGGACTCCCATCGACGGAAAAGGCCAGCTGCGCGGCGTGCTTCTCACCGGAACGGTAAGCAAACCAGCCATTCTCCACCGAGCCGTGGCGGAATCCGTGGCTGCGGAACTTGCGCTTGCGCTCGAATGGGAGGAAGAGAAACGCCTGGCCCGTGAACGCCAGGTGGATGTGCGAGTCAGCAAACAGATTCTCGCTGCTCTTGGCGGCAGAACTTCCTCAGACACGATCTTGTCGCAGCTCACCGCCAGTTGCACGGAGGACCAGGCTGCATCCGGTGCCGGTGCGGCGTTTGCCGTTATTGGCCACCTTCACGCGCATCCGAAGGAATCCACCGCGCGGGGAACGATGGAGTTCGGCTGGGCGAGCGGGGATACGGCTTGGACTCACGCCGTCGAGCGGGAACCTGTGGTGAGCCTCTGGCGGGGCGCTCTTAAAGCTGGCCACGTTTTGGGAATGGAGCCGCCTGAATCGTGGACCAAGCAGGGATTAGCGCGCCTTTTGGCCATCCCACTCATTGCGTGCGGAGAAGCGCTCGGCGTCCTGGTCGCCGGCATTCGGCAAAAAAATTCTTCCCTGGGCACGCTCGAGCGTCTCGAACTTCGCGCCTCGCTCGCTGTCCCCGCTTTGGAACGCAGGAGGCTCCACACCGAGCAGGTTCGCCGCGCCGCGCGTCGCCAGGCGCTTTTGGAATGGAGCCCGGAGGCCACGGCTCTTCTCGATGACCGGGGAAACATCACCGGCCTGAATCGCAGCGCCCGGGTTTTGCTCGAAGAGGCGCGATGTGAGGGTGCGACTAGCCCTGCCCCTCAGCAAACGCGGCGGCCATCCGCGGACCTGCCCGCTTGGTACATCGGTGGGAGTTTCGCAACTCTCTTCTCCGCGCGGGAGCAGGGCCGGATCGAGGAATGGCTCAAACGGGCGCTCGCCGGCGAGCGGGAAAAGGCCATCGAAGTCCAGGAGGTTTGCGAGGGTGAGCTGATCAGCGGAGTACGCGCGCGCCTCCATGCTCCTTTACCCGCAGGAGATGAGCTTGCCGCGGTAGTGCTCGGTCCGGCCGCCACTCACGAGGCTGCCCAGCAGCGAATCCGGTTTGCGGCGGAACTCCACAATGTGCTCGAGTGGGTCGAAGAAGGGATTGTGTTGTTCGGCGCCAATCATGGCATCCGGGCGATGAACACGAGATTTGCCCAAATCGCGGGCTTGTCTGCCGAGGAGGCCGCGGCTTGCACTACTCTGGATGGATTGATCGCGCATCTGGCCGGGCGCGCTGCGGAACCGGAGAATTTTGCAAGGCGCTGGCGGGAGCTGGCTCGTGGTGCGGAGGGCGGCACACGCGAAGAGCTGCAAATGCTACGACCGGTGCCCCGCGTGCTGGAACGCGCGGTGCGGCCCGTCCTGGATCGCACCGGCCATCGACTAGGACGTGTCGAGATTTACCGTGACCTAACGGCTCATCGTGTTTTTCAGGCCAAACTTCTGCAAACGGAGAAACTCGCCGCCCTTGGACAGATGGTCACCGGCGTGGCGCACGAATTGAGCAGTCCGCTCACCAGCATTCTGGGCTACTCGCAGCGCCTCCTGGTTCGAAAAGACCTCAACGGACAAACGGAAGAAGCGCGCAAGATTTATGAAGAGGCGGAGCGCGCCAGCACGATTCTCCGCCAGCTCTTGTTGGGCGCGCGGGAAACCCGCCCGGAACGCAAGAGCGTGGCTCTCAACCAGGTGATTTCGCGGGCGCTGGAACTACAGCGATTCGGGTCGGCCGCGGAAAAAATTCGCATCGAACTGGACCTCGACCCCGCTCTTCCCTTCATCACCGGAGACTCCGGTCAGTTGCAGCAGGTTGTCATGAACCTGATCGGAAACTCCCGCCAGGCCATCGCGCAAGGGGGAAAAGCGGGAACCATCCGGCTGCGCACGTCGCAAAGCGGAAACCGCCGCATTCTTCTGCAGGTGGCCGACGACGGACCGGGCATTCCACCGGCGATTCTGGCGCGTATCTTCGATCCCTTTTTTACCACCAAACCTGCTGGGGTGGGCACTGGTCTCGGACTTTCCATCGTGCTCAGCGTCGTGCGCGAGCACGGCGGCCACGTAAGTGTCTCGAGCCCGCCGGAGGGCGGCGCGATTTTCTCCGTCGAACTTCCCGCGGCCGCCGAGGCCTCCGCCGGACCCGACCAAGGCTTCCTTGCCGAGGGTGCCAACGTTTTTTCGGTTCTTCCCCCGCCGACAGGGAACAACAATCGGCCGCATACGCTGCCGAGGCCCGCTACCCGGCAGAGTCACCGGGGCATCCGGGTGCTGGTCGTCGAAGATGAGCCTACCGTGGCTCGGCTAATCGCCGATGTGCTCGAGGACGAGGGACTATTCGTCGACACACTTCTGGACGGACGCGAAGCGCTGGACCGCGCGGCTCATGAGGTCTACGACCTGGTGATTTGCGATATGAAGATGCCCGGACTGGACGGCCAGCATTTCTATCAGTCCCTGGCGCGCTCGCGGAATCCCCTTCACAAACGGTTCCTGTTTGTCACCGGCGATGTCATTGCACAACATACCCAGGAATTCCTGGAACGAAACCAGCTGCCGCACGTAGCCAAGCCATTTCGAGTCGAGGAGTTGACGGAGAAAGTTTACGACCTGCTGGAGAGCCACCTTGGACGCCGAGGGCGCGCTGCCGCTGCCGAGAAAGCACACTAGGAAATGGATGATGACATGACACCTCGCGAGCACACGATTCTTCTAGTAAGCGATGATGCGGTGCTACAGGCCACGGCACGCCGTGAACTGGAAACCGTCGACCGTCGCCGGCGGGTCTCTTCGGTGAGCTCGGTGGACGATGCCCGGCGCATCGTCGAGAATGCCGCCCCCGCGGTGATTTTGCTGACGGAAGCGGCGGTCACGCTGGAATCGGGGAATCTGAAGGAACGATGGCAGCGTTTGGACTCAGCCGTGTCCTCGCTTGCCGTGTATGCGCCGGTCGTGGTGATTGGGGACGCGGCGCATCAGACGGAGCTGTTGGGCCTGGTAGCTGCTGGCGCGGCGGACTACGTGGTGAGGACGGACGAGTGCCTGAATGTGGCGCTTGGCCTGGTCGAGCGGCGGCTGCGTAGAGCGCAAAGCGAAGCCCGGGCGTTGGAGGATCAGGAAGACCCTCCCAATGTTTCACACAAGAATATCTCGGAGGCACTGGACCGCGAGGATTTCGGCGAAGTGTTGCGACACGAACTGAACAATCCGCTCACCGGCATACTGGGCAACGCAGAGCTCCTGCTTTCGGAAATTCGGCGAAAGGGCGACGGACACTTGCCGCAGGGCGCTCCACAGCGCCTCGAAACTATTGCCGCGCTGGCGGTTCGTTTGCGCGAATCGGTGCGCCGGCTCAGCCAGGAATGGGAGTCGCGCCAGCACGAGGTGCACGCGCCGTAGTCCGCCTGGTAAGAAATCGAAAATCGCGGCTACTTCCAACTCACCACAGACCAATCACTGGGTCGGCTGCAATGCACCATCCGGACTTCCTCCCATTCCGCAACAGGGAAGCTGCACTTTTCAACCCAGTGTTCTCCTGCTAGGCTTAGCAGCGACATGGCGGCGGAATTCCGGCCGCGTATGGTATGAGTGAAACGCCGGTTCGCCAAAGAGTGAACGAACTTTTCCCCGAACTGCTCGAGGGGTTGCGACTGCTCGAGGGCCGCTTCCCCGCGAATGAGATTGCCGCGCGTGTGGTGCGCGCCGCGATGGGCCAGCCCGGTGTGGCAGGCGCACGACTTTGGCGCGCGGACCACGGCGAGGCGGAAGTATGGGCACAAGCGGGAGCACTTCCAGCGTCAACTCCCGCTGGGATAAAGCCGGGACTGCCCAGCGACAGCAGCAAGGACCCAGCGATTTGGGCGGGCGCGCTCGGCAACGACGATTTCCGCGTGCGCGTTCTGGAAGTTCGTGGGAACGGACCGCTTGGAGAACGAGTCCGCGGCCAAATGGACCTTTTGGCGCGTTTTGCCGCCGTGGTGCTGGCGCTGGCGGAGCGCCGCGGCGCGATGAAAGAGCTCTCCAGCATTATCGAAGCCACCAAGAAGCTCAACTCGACTCTCGATCTCGGCGAACTTATCCATATCATCTTGCAGATTGCCACGCGGCAGACCGGCGCGGAGCGCGGAACAGTTTTTCTCGTCGATTGCGAACGCAACGAAATCTGGTCGCTCGTCGGGTTGGGGCTGGAGCAGCAGGTCATCCGGCTGCCCGCCGACCGCGGGATCGCCGGTTGGGTGGCGCGTGAAGGTTCCGCAGTGCGTCTGGAAAATGCATATGACGATCCGCGGTTCGAACCGGACATCGACCGCAAATTGGGATTCAAGACCAGAGAGCTTCTCTGTTTGCCCATCCGCAATGAAGCAGGCGCCATCATTGGCGTGCTGCAATTGCTGAACAAACAGGAAGGGTTCAGCAACGAAGATGAAGCGTTTCTTGATGCGCTTTCAGCGCACGTGGCGCTGGCGCTCGAAAAAGCGCAATTACATCGCGAACGCGTCGAAAAAGAAAAGATGGAGCGCGACCTGGCGCTGGCGCGCGAGATTCAAGCCGGCTTTCTGCCGGACACGCCGCCCGCGTTTCCGGGAATCGAGATTGCCGTATCGCACCGCGCTTCGCAAATGGTCGGCGGCGACTATTACGATTTTCTTCCCGTGCCGGCGGACGGAGGGGAAGCTCTGCTGCTGGTCGTGGCGGACGTCGAGGGCAAGGGTGCGGCATCGGCGCTGGTGATGGCCAACGTGCAGGCGACGCTGCATGCGCTAGCGGATCACGTTGAGCCGCTCGAAAAATTGCCCGCCACCATCAATCAAAAAATTCTAACGGCCGCGCGGGCTTCCATGGCCCAGGGGCGTCCCACCAAGTATTTGAGCATGTTCCTCGCCCTGGTCGAAAGCGGAGGACGGAACTTCCGGTACGTGAACGCCGGACACGTGCCGCCGGCGGTGATCCGCGCGGATGGGCGCGTCGAATGGCTCGACGTCGGAGGCATGATCGTCGGACTTCTGCCGGACGTGCAGTTTGAGTGCGGGACGGTGGCGCTGGGGCCCGGGGATTTTCTGGTGGCGTGCACGGACGGAATCACCGAGGCCATGGACGCCGCCGGGACGGAATTCAGCAAGGCGCGCCTCGCGGAACTGGTTACTCGAATGCGCGATAAAACGTCCGAGGAGATCCTGCGCGGAGTTCTCGAACAAGTGGAGACGCACTCGCGCGGCGGAACTTACGAAGATGACCGCATCCTCTTGGTGATGAAAGCGGTTTGAAGCCGTATGACTCGCGACTTGTGACCTGCGGCCAGTGCAAGGCCCAGGCACTCGCTTGTGCAATTTCTTCCAGAAAAAATCGCTCTTTCAGGAACCCGTGGACGAATAGCGGCGCAGGCCGATGCGCCAGGACGTGACCGCGAGCGCGAACGTCGCCACGGCGACGAGCGGAATCAGAAACGCGTAGACGCGGAATTCGGGGCGGCCAAGCAGCCGCGAAGCAGGATAAAAGGTGGCGAAGCCGAAGGGAATGATCCAGCTCAGCAGGAATTGGATGTAACCGGAGTAGATCGAGAGCGGATAGCGGCCAAAGGCCAGAAGATTCCAGAAAGGGGGATGGATGCCGATGCGATCCTCGAACCAGAAAGAAAACGTGGAGAGGAAAAGAAAAACCGAGATGTAAATGAGGCCGCCGCAGAGAGCGAAGAACGCGAGCAGAAGAATGTCGAGCGCGTTCCATTGATAGTGCAGGCGGCGGGAAGCCCAGATGACGACAACCAGACCGACGACGACTTCCTGCAAAGACTCGATGCGGAAAGCGTCAAAGACGACCTGGAAAAGAGAAGACAACGGACGAAGAAGAACGCGGTCGAATTTTCCTTCCATGATGTAGGTGGCGCCGAACTCGTAGAGATTGAGAGAAAAGACGTTGAAGAGGCCGAAAGGAATCAGGGAGAAGCCGTAAAGAAAAACGACTTCCTCCATCCGCCAGTTGGCCAGAGACGGAATGCGCGCGAAAAGAACGAGGACGAATCCGAGCGAGAAAATCGTGGCGGTCATGGAAGTGGCCGCGGAAATGAAAAAGTCTCCGCGGTAGCTGACGCGGACCTTCGCGTATTGCGCGAAGTAGGAGCCCAGCAGCGCGGCGTGCCGTTTCAGATTGATAAGGGCGTCACGCATTTAGCCGCCGTGGATAGTGATTTTGCGCGTGGCGCGCATCCACCACAGATGGCCGAGAAAGAGAAGCGCGACAACCCAAAAATATTCGATGGCCAGAAGCTGAAGCGTATGGGCGAGAGAAAGGCGGCCGAGATAGATCTGCAACGGGGTGTTGGCGATGTGCTCGAAGGGAAGCCACGAGGAGATGATTTGCAGTGAGCGCGGGAAAAAACTGAGAGGAATGAGTAAGCCACTCAGCAGCTCGATGAGCCAGAATTTCGCGCGAATCAGCGCCAGGATGGAGGTGAGCGGGATGGCGCACGTGCCGATGATGAAATTGAGGGCGCCCATGATGAAAAAACTGCCGACGGCGGCGACGAAGAAAAGCGCAAAGTTCAATTTTGAGGCGGGCGGAAGCACGGGAAAAAGTAGAGTGACAATGATTGCCGTTGGCGCGGTGAGCAGGATGAGGCGGAACGCGGATTCGCCCATGGCGCGAGCGAGCCACATCCATTGCACGGAGACGGGCTTGATCAGGTCCATGGCGATCTTGCCTTCGATCACTTCGTAGGCCATTTCCTGATCGATTGTATTCCAGTAAAAGGAGCGGAGAATCCAGCCGACACTGACATAGGTGAGAATCTGCGGCAGCGAAAATCCGGCGATGGAGCCGGTGGCGCTGGCGAAGACGGCGCGCCAGATAAAGTAGTAGACCGTGACGTTGATGAGATAGGTGATGATGCCGGTGTAGTAGCGCAGACGAAACGCGAGAATGTTGACGAAGCCGATGCGGATGAACTCCGCGTAAACCTTGAGGCCAATGAGCGGCGACGGTTTGCGAAGGGGGACCGGAAATGTTTGTGATGCGGACATTTGCTTGTATTTACCGGCTCACTGGTGAACCGTTCTTTTCTTCTGGTTGACACAAACTCATTTCGGCTTCGCCGGAATAGATGCGCTTGATGATTTCCTCGATGGGCTCGTCTTCAATGACGAAGTCGCGGACGTCGACGGCGGCGAGAATTTGGCGAATCAAGTCGCTCGAAGAGACGCGGGCGCGGTCGAAGCGGAGACGGCAGGTCATTTCATCGAGGCGCTCGAGATGAAGTGTTGCGGCGCTGCCGCCATTTGGCGCAATCGCGGGAAGAGATTGCTCGAAGGCGGCGAGGCGAGCGCTTTGATCGCCATCGCGCAGAATAAATTTAATTTGTTTGGTGCGCAGGAACTGTTCTTTCAGGCGCGCGAGTGGGCCGTCGTAGAGGACCGTGCCGCGGTCAATGATCATGATGCGGCGGCAGAGCTCTTCGATGTCGTCGAGATCGTGGGTGGTGAGAAGAACGGTGGTTTTGTAGCGCTGGTTGATGGCGCGGAGAAACTGTCGAATGTGGTCCTTGGCGACAACATCAAGGCCGATGGTCGGTTCATCGAGAAAAAGAATGGGCGGATTGTGCAGCAGCGCGGCGGCGAGGTCGCAGCGCATACGCTGCCCGAGCGAAAGTTTACGCACAGGCACGTGGAGCAGTTCTGTGAGACCGAGGACTTGATTGAAAAGCTCCATGCGCTCATCGAAATCGCGCTGCGAGACGTCGTAAATGCGGCGCAATAACTTGAACGATTCGATGGCCGCGATGTCCCACCAGAGCTGCGTGCGCTGGCCGAAGACCACGCCAATGGTTTTTACGTAAGCGGCGCGGTGGCGCCACGGAACGAATCCGTTGGAGAGAATCTCTCCGGAGGTCGGGACGAGAATGCCGGTGAGCATTTTGATGGTGGTGGATTTGCCGGCGCCGTTGGGACCGATGTAGCCGACCATTTCGCCGCGCCCAATTTCAAAGTGAATGTTTTCGACCGCTTTGACGGTTTCGTATTCGCGATGAAAAAGATTTGCCAGGCCGCCGAGCAGGCCTTCGCGCCTGTGGAAACTGCGGTAGTGCTTGGAGAGAGCGTGAACCGAGATGAGGGGAGCGTCTGGCATGAACGGGCAATTTTAGCACGCGCTGGTAAAAAGACTGGCGCTACAGTTTTTGGGCCTCAACGAATCCACTGAGCGGCGGCATATCGCTGCTTCACGAACGGCATGCCGCGAACGACTCACCAGACTCCACTGCGAAACCACACCGACAACATTGCCTGTGCCATTTATTGGACGGGGTGGGACCGCGCAACGTTAGCGAAGAAGTCGAGTACGCGGCGCTGGAACTCTGCCGGTTGAAAACCGATCGCGGCGGTGTGGAAAGCGCCAGGGACTTCCCAAAATTCTTTGGGGCCGCGAGCGGCGGCGTAGATGAGCCGCGTGTGCCGGCAGGGGAGCGCTTCGTCCTTTTCATCGCAGATCAGCAGCACGGGAAACGGGCGCGCGGCGACGGCGTTTTCGGGCGAGATCTCGCTTAACGGAATGCCGGTTAATTTTTCGCCATGGTAGAGGAGCATCCAGCTAAAGGGACGGAAGAGGGTCTTGCCGAAGAGCGGAGAGCGGCGCAGGCCAGCGTAATCATAGGAGGCTTCGCGCATGTTGGCGAAGGAGGCCTCGGCGACGACGGCTTCGAAGCGCGGATCAACGGCGGCGGATTGCAGCGCGATGCCCGCGCCCATGGATTCGCCGAGCGCGAAAATGTGCAGCGGAGGGGTTGTGGCCGGAGGAAGACGCATGCCAGGCGGGATCGCGGGCTGGGACATTTGAACGGAGATGAAGCGTTCCTGAATCGACTGCATCAGCGCGTCGATGATGGACCTGGTGTCGTTGCGTTCGAGCCAGCCGTAAGTGGCGATGGGGCCCTCGCTGGCGCCGTGGGCACGGGCGTCCATCATGACGACGCTGTAACCGGCGCGGAGAAGAAATTCGGATTGGCTGAGCACGCCGATGCGGTTGTCCGCGACGCCGTGGAAAAGGAGAACCCAGCTCCCATTGGGATGTTGAGGACGGACGATCCATCCGCGGAGGAGAGTGCCGTCGGGAGCGCGGACGTTGAAGTCTTCGCGGTGGCCGCCGGAGACAGCGAAGGAGGCGTCGGCTTCGCGGATGAGGTCGGGCGTAAGTTCTCGCCGAATGGGATGGAGGAAGCTGGGAGCAGCGAGCCAGCCTGCGATGCCCGCCAATAGAGGAGGGAAGAGGAGAAGGATCAGCAGGATGCGGATGATCCGGCGGCGGAGGGTCATGGGCATAGGCTTGATTCATATACGAGAAAACAAAGCGCGTCGTTCGGGGCCAATCTTGGAAAATTATCTGGCATTCTGCCGGTCCAACTCTGTCAGGGATGGCCCCGTTCCGTACCGCGAGAGACAGGGGGACCCCCACCCCCGGATTTTTTGTAAGTGTTCATTCTAAAAGGTTTTAAGTGCTGTGTTTTGGAAGTGCGGATTCCAAAGGAGTTACGGGCGGGTTTTATGGAAGTGCGGATTGTAAAGGACTTAGTGGTTAGTGGTGAGTTCCTAGTAGTTAGGTTGCGGAAAGAGTTCGCCGGCTGAAGGGTGTACCTTCCTCCCGGGTGTTTTTTGTAAGAGTGGCAAACAAAGGGGTTATGGCGGACATGGCAGGTAAGACTGGCAGACACAGGACTTAAAGCAGCTGGATTTTCAATGAGTTGCGATTTCCCGCTAAGAGTGGCAGGGAAAGGAGTTAGAGGAGCAGTGGCGAGTGATGAATGGCAAGTGGCGAGATCCGAGGCGCAGAATCTGTGGAAGGGGCGTGGTGGGTTGGTCGGCGAGCGGAACATGGGGAATGATAGCAGGGAAGTGGATTACTGTCAAGATACAGTACCTGGGTACTTATCATTCGAATGAGACGCGGGGAAGTCGAGGAGTTGGAAGGAGTTGGCGGGAGTTTTGTAGTTTGGTGAGACAGTGAGACGGGGTTGAGGGACAGAGCGTAGACTGCCGAGGAGAAATTCAAAACCCGCGCCCTGAACACCGCAGGGATGCGGCACCCCCCCAAAAAAATCAAAACCAACCGCCAAGGCTTTGCCACCCGCCCAGTTTGTTCAAGAGACAAACTGGGCTGCTCAGAGCTGACGGCGCCGAACGTCATGCGCAGACGGGCAACTGCGGCTACTTGCTGGAGAGGGCGAACTGGTTGCCGTCGGGGTCTTT
>DATLVZ010000003.1:0-55880 GCA_035576885.1 Candidatus Acidiferrum sp.
CTCTACTTGCCATCCTCCGTCAAAGGCGCAGACGCAGACGCGGCTACTATGGCGGCGACATTGTTTTCCGTGAGAGTGCGATTGAATGCTGGAAGATCCTCGGCGACGATTTTCTTGTACTCGTCAACTGCTCCCGTCAGATCCTTTTCAATTGTTTGGAGTAATTCCAACTCTGTGTCCGTCGGAGGAAAGTCGGCGCCTCCAGCAACGTCACCGCCTCCCGTACCGACCTCGGCGTTGAGCCAAATCAGGTTCAAATAAACCTTATAGGCTTCGACATAATATTTGTCGTCGCTGTTGACTTCCGACGGTGACACAAGCTTGAACTCTATGGCTTGGAGTTTCTTGTCCATCTCCTCGACGGTTTTGAGTAGTTCGGTTTTGCGTTTTGTCTGGGCTTCATCCTGCGCCGGCGCAGGCTCTGGTTCCTCGAAGTCGTCCGGCTCCGCGAAAGGCGGCCTTTCCCTTTCTTTCTTCTTTGGCGGGCGAAGCATGGTTTCGATGACCTCGAGTTGCTTGCGCAACCATTCGATTTGGTTGACGGTGTCAGAAACGCGCGTGATGTCATCCCGGATTCGGAGTTGCGTTTTTACTGAGGCTTCGATTTCCCGCTCCGAGGCCGGCACACGCGGGTCGGGCAACATTGTGAAGGGCTCCGTGAAGGCATGGCCTCCGACAGTCAATCGCACGGAGTATTTGCCGGGAGCGGCGAGCGGGCCGGCCTCGGCAGGGCGGATTCCCCAGTGCGTGATGGGCCGCGAGTCCGCGTCACGGAAGCGAGGTTCCTGCCAAATGTGCGGGTTATCGGCGGACACTGTCCGGAGCGCGATGAGGCGCGGCGATTCATAATGCAGATCCCACTTCACCCGGTTAATTCCAGTGTGGGCTTTGGTTTTGAAGGTTCGAATCGCTTTGCCTTCGTCGTTCAGGATCTCAATTTGCACTGGATCTTTGGGCGCAGCCTTTAGCGAAAAATTGATCATGCCCTGCCCGCCGCGGACAAATCGATAGGTAGGACGCGGCTCGAAAAGCACCGTGGGAGCGTCGGAATGGTTCTTGGCGAGCTGTTCGAGAGGTGTGATGTCGTCAAGAATGTATAGCCCGCGGCCATAGGTGGAAACCACCAAGTCGTGAAATGTTTTCTGCACGACGGCCCAAGTCACTGGCGCGTGAGGCAGCCCGGTTTCCAACGCCGTCCAATGGCCTCCGTCATCGAGTGTGTAGTAGAGCCCGTTACCCGTGCCGGCAAACAACAGGCCGGCGCAGTTGGGGTCTTCGACGACCGAGCGCACATAGGCGAGAGGATGCTTCGGCAAATTGCCGGTAATCTGCTTCCATGATTTGCCAAAATCTGTGGTTTTGTAAATGAATGGATCGCGGTTGTCCATCAGGTGAAAATCGACCGCGACGTAAGCAGTGCCCGGATCAAAATTCGAAGGCGCAATACTGGCGACGGTTCCCCAAGAAGGCAATCCGGAAATGTTTTTGGTGACGTTTGTCCAGGTGGAAGCGCCATCTTTGGTATACCAGAGCTGGCCGTCATTCGTGCCTGCCCAGATAAGTCCTTTTTGAATTTTGGAGGGAGAGATGGCAAACACAACCTCTCCGTAAAATTGACCCAGGTTGTCTCCAACGATTCCTCCGGAAGAGACGATGTGACTGGAATCCTGGGTCGAGAGGTCCGGGCTTGTCACCTTCCAACTTTGGCCGCCGTTGGTTGTTTTAAAGATGACTTGGCAGCCGTAATAGACGACATTGTGGTCGAAAGGATCAAGAGCAAGCGGAGGGGTCCAATGGCAACGGTATTTCAGGTCATTTGGCGCTGAGTCAATCGTATGAAGGTACGGACTGACAGACCGCGCTTCTTTCGACTTCGCATCCCAGCGTGTCACTTCGTCGCCGTAGCAGGTCGCCCAAACTATATTGGGATCGGCAGGGTCGGGGATCGTAAAGCCGGATTCACAACCACCCATGTGGTGATCCCATCCCGTTTCCTGTGAATCGATCGGAACGCTGGGGCCGCGCATGTTCCCGTCGTCTTGCATGTTGCTATAGAAGTAGTAGGGGATCTGAGTGTCGACATCCACGTGATACATCTGGCCGATCGGCAATTGGACTCGGTGGAATCCTCGGCCGTGCACGGTGGTGATAATTAATCCAGCGTCGTCAGTAATCACAAATCGATCGGGATTTGCAGGATCAATCCAAATATCGTGAGTGTCTCCACCCCAGCGCACCTCTTGAAAATTCTGACCTCCGTCCAGCGATTGGTGAAATGAACTATTCGCCACCAGAACCTCGTTGTCATTTCCGGAGGAAACGGCGATTCGGATGTAGTAACCGGCCCGCCCGATCAAAGACCGCTGATAATTGACGGCCTTCCAATGCGTGCCCGCATCGTCCGATCTCCATAAAGAGCCCTGATCCTTTGTCTGAATCAAGGCGAATACGCGGTTCGAGTTTGTAGGCGCGACGGCCACATCAATCTTGCCTAGCGGTGAATGGGGCAAACCGTGCTCTTCGATGCGGGTCCACTTTGTTCCCCCGTCGCGCGAAACGTACACCCCGCTGCCCGGCCCTCCGCTGAACTCAGCCCAAGTGTGCATTTCGAGTTGCCACATTCCGGCAAAGAGCACGCGCGGATTGTGGGGGTCCATGGAGAGACCGGAACACCCAATGCTTTCTCCCGCAAAGAGAACGCGCTCCCAGTGCTGGCCGCCGTCCGTCGTGCGGTAAACGCCGCGTTCTTGCTGAGGGCCGGTGGCCCGACCAACAGCGCAGGCAAAGACAATGTCGGGATTCGACGGGTGAACGATGATGCGGCCGATGCGGCCGGTTTCCTGCAGCCCCATACTGGTCCAGGTCTTGCCTGCATCCGTGGACTTGTAAATTCCATTCCCGATCACATCGCTATCGCGAATGACCCAAGCCTCACCGGTGCCGGCCCACACGACACTCGGGTCGGACGGAGCTACGGCAAGAGCGCCAATGGCTGCAACTGGCTCCTTATCGAAAATGGGTGTCCACCGGTTGCCGCCGTCAGTCGATTTCCATACACCGCCTGAGGCGGCACCCGCGTAGTACGTGCTGGGGTCTCCGGGCACTCCCGCGACCGATGCGATCCTGTTGCCTACCTTCGGACCGACAAATCGAAACCGGAATTGGCTGCCGTCATCGGCTTCCGGTTGCTGCGCCTGCGCCGCTGACACAAAACTCAGAGCCGCCAACAGTGCGAATCCAGGCTTCCAGCTTCGGATGAGCGCCACAAGAACCTCCAGAGAAAAAAATATGGAATTCGAAGTCCCAGATGAGACGGGAGGACGCCGAACGCGCAAAGTATACATTATCCGTCGTGGTCACCGCGGTATTTACCACAACATTTCTGCCTTCCCGTTCGAAGTTCCTGGGAGTACTTGCAGTCCCCGCGAATCACCTCCGCCCGGCTGCGCCAGAGATTGAACATGATCCGCGCGACAAACTTCCGTTCAAATCTGACTCCCAGTTTGTATCGGAATTCAGGGCGATGATCCGGCCAGCCGACCCGAACGACGGACGCCAGTCGGGTGCAGTGTCAGTTCGAGATTAGAAACGTGAAACTTGTGCCTGCTTGTGCTTGCGGGAGATTGAAAGTTATCTACTTGCTCTGGCGGAAAGGGGGGATTCGAACCCCCGGTAGGAGTTTTGGCCCCTACAACGGTTTAGCAAACGGGTGATTGCGCACTGGCTTCGGCCTAAGTTGATGATAACACTAGACGCCGTTCGGCCCTCGCGCGAGGAACTCGTCGACAGAAAGGGCGCTCGGGCCGGAGAGTGCCAGCGCCAAAAGGCCAACGATGTAGAGGAGATTGATCTCATAGCCTGGAGGACTGAATAGTGGGCCGGACGCCGTCAAACCGATTGTGTTCACCGAACTGAACCCATAGCGGCCTTGCACTGTAAGAATCGCGACGACCATCGAAATAATCAGCGGGATACTCACGACTGTCACAAGCAGACCGATAATGAGAGCGGCCCCGCCGAACACTTCCAGTCCCGTGACGAGCCACGCCGTCTGAAGCGGAAACGGTACTCCCGTATGCTGAAGGAGCAACCCAAATCTTGTCGGGCCTCGATTCCACTTCGCCAAACCATGCGCGAGAAAGCCGACGCCCATAACAAGACGTAGCGGCAGCAGCGTCCAGCGGCTTGCCAGGTTCACCTTCTCGAAAAACCTGAAAACAAACACCTTGCCCCCCGAACGCGCTGATTTTGGCCAGCACCAGCTACGTGTGATTCCCGACGTTCGGGAAAGATGCAAGCCATCTGCTTTTTATAGGAGGAATTACCAAAAGACCGAAGTCGCGAAGGGTTAATGGCCACAATAAGGCTAACTGGACCCGTCGGCGAAAACTCTGCGAATTCTCTAGAAATCCGCAATCAATCCGATACCTGCCGAGAAACGATTGGCGCACGCATACAATGAAGCGATCAAAACAGTCTCCAAAATCGCCGCGTTATCCCATCCGGCCTCGCGCACGCGGTCGAAGTCCGATTTTTCGATGTCGCCCGGTTGTCTTGTGAGTTTCGCCGCAAACCGGAACAACTCCATGACCTTCGGCTCCACATCGGCGTTCGTGTAATCGAGCGCAAGCTTGCGCGAGAGCTTCTTGTCGATGCCCAGCCTTCCCAAGATCTCCAAATGAGCCGCAAGGCAATAATTCGAGAGGTTGATGCCGCTGACGACCAGCGCGATTTGTTCCTTCACAATTTTCGGAAGCGCACCTTCTTGAAACATCACGTGGGTGAACAGATTCACCTGGTCCTGCAAAAGCTGCGGCGCGTGTCCGAGCGCTTGGAAATAGTTCGGGACGAAGCCCCAGTTCTTGCTCAGAAAATCAAAGATCTCTTTGCTTTCCGGGCTGACTTTCTCCGCGGGAGTAGTAGGTAGCCACGACATAGCGATCTCCGTCGATTGAGATTAAGGCCTGCGAACTCTCAAGGCGGCAGAGCGCACTGACCTGCATATACGTGGAAAAACTGTGGAAGGATGATAACAGATAAGACGAATGCAATAACTGAAGAACTGTTGAGCTTCAGCCGGACTTCTTCCCGAGCCGGTCCCGCAGCGCCGAGTGCAGGCGACTGTGTAAATCCGCGGGCAAAGGAATAGGCTCAGAATCGCAGAGAATCTCGATGCTCTTCTTCGTCTGATCGAGAATCATTGTGCAGTCTTCACAGTGGGAGAGATGCCGCTCGAGTTCCTGCTGGATCGCGGGCTCCAGCTCTCCGTCGATGTAATTCGACAACTCGCGGATGACACCTTTGCAGTTCACTGGGGTGCCCCTTGCCGGAAGTGGCGGTTGAATTTTTCGCGAAGTTTGAGGCGCGCTCGGAGTAAACGCGACTTCACATTCGGCACCGAAATTCCCAGCGCGTCGGCGGTCTCTTGCGTCGTGAGTTCCTCAATATCCCTAAGGACCAGTATGATCCGGAATTCGGGTTCCAATTTTTCCAACACATCGGCCATCAGAGCCTGCAACTCGGCTTGTGCATACTCGCGCTCAGGGTTGGGCCGCCAGTCTTCGAGCTCCCGCGGCATCAAGTCATTGTCCCCTTCGACCGGTTCATCGAGAGAGACCTGCCCGGGCCGGCGTTTCCGCAATCGCATCAGGGCTTCGTTGGCCGCGATGCGCACCAGCCATGTGTAGAAACGGGAGTCTTGGTGAAATCCATCGAGGTGAGCGTAGGCCTTCAAGAAAGCGTCCTGCATCGCGTCTTCGGCATCTTCACGATTCCCGGTGATATTTTTGGTGAGGCGCAAGATCTTGCTTTCGTAGCGATTCACCAGCTCTTCAAACGCCGCCACGTCACCACCCTTGGCGGAGCTCACGAGCAGGTGCTCGTCTTCGCGCACGACAGACGAGGGCAGACGATGTGGATTGGCCGCACTCAAACCGCGCTATCCCCTAGACAGCCGAAACGAATGAATCTGGCCAAAACTATAGCATCGAGGGTTCGCGTGCGCCCACTGGCACCGACTTGCCCCTGTTTGGATGAGGAGGGGGCAGGCCGGGATTCAGAAATCTGGGCCATGTTTTCCCACTGCTCGCGCCCTATCTCCCGGCTTCGCCTGACTTTGCACCGCCCAGGTACCGTGCCCTCGCGCCCGAGTATATTGCCTCAAGGTCAAGCAGTGTCAGAAAGTCGATCGTTTTGAATGCCCGGTCGATCGCCGGAATCCCACAGATGCGGGCGCCGATCGAAAGATAGGCGCGAAGGAGCTTCGGTGGCCTTAGGTCACTGCGAAGCGAACCGTGTTCGTCAACCGGAAGTTCGAATGCAGGCAGAGGCACCGTTTGCAGGGACGGCTCAACCAGAAAATCCTGTAACTGAGAGTAAATCACCAAGCCCTCGCTCGGCGACTGCGATGTTAGGGACGAACATCCCACGAGATAGCGAGCGCGTCGCTCCTGTGCGTACGCGCCGATTCCGCGCCATAACAGCGTGAGCACCTCGAAGGAGCGGTGATCGCGATGAATGCACGCGCGCCCGAGCTCCACCAGCTTTCCGCGCAGTGGCTCGTACGGAGTGAAATCGAATTCCCGTGCACTGTAGTAGCCAAGATTCCGCCCCGCGGCGATCCCCGTCTGCAGGCGATACGTTCCTACGATTTGGCCGTTTCTCGTGTCTTCAATCAGCAGGTGGTCGCAAATCTCGTCGAATTCATCTCGTTCATACCCATCCCGGTAGGCCGATTCCGGCCCTTCGCCTAGTTCGAGATTGAATACGAGAAACCGCAGCCGGAACGCGCCTTCAAGATCCTCGCGTGTTTCGGCAAAACGCATCCGATAGGAACGCGCTTCGGCTTTAAGGAATGAGTTCCGATTCGGCGCAATCAGCACCGCCGGTTCTACGCTGGACGTCGCCAATCTGGTTGTCACTTCGTCCGCCACGAGGTTCCCGCTCTCGCCGGGCAAAGCCCGGAGAACTGACTCTTCGTGCGATACGCGCGGCCGCAAAAAGTGACAGAGAATCCCACGTTCTTTGTGAAACTTTTCGAGGTTTTCTCCCTCTCACTTCTGACGGCTTCCGCCGCAATTGCGACTAGCTCAAGGAGTTTCCGAATGAGTGCTGCATCAACCACGGCCATGGCCCTGCGGGAGTTTCCCCGAACGGACGAAACACCAAACCACGCAGACGAGCTGATTCGAGCGACCGAAGACGTCTTATCGCAGGGCTTGACCCTACTTTTCGAGCTGGAAGACGCGACCTACTCGAGAACCGCGGAGGCCCCGTTCCACGCCTCCATCGGTGGACACTATCGCCATGTGCTCGAACATTTTGAAAGTTTCATCAAGGGACTCCGCGCGGGCGAGATCAATTACGACGCTCGCGAACGAAATTTGCGGATGCAGAGCGAAGTTACGAACGCAAGCGTCGCCACCTGTGACATGTTGCGTGCGCTCAGGCGCTGTTCGGCGGAGACGCTGTCTCGCAACTGTAAGGTGATTAACAGCCTCGGGTATGGCTCTTCGCAGCCCGTCTCCATGGACTCCAACATCGGGCGCGAGTTGGCCTATTGCATCGGGCATGCCATTCATCACTACGCAATCATCCGACTCCTCTGCCACGAACTCGGCGTTTCTGTTCCCGCTGAATTTGGTGTGGCGCCGTCCACGCTCAAGCACCGCGCGGCAGCCGCGAGCTGACGTGTTTCCGATCTCCATTCACAGTGAAGGATCGCTCGCATTGGCGCTTGCCATCGTGCTCGGAGCGTTCGTCTCAGAAGACGGCGCAACGATTACGGCCGCAACCCTCACGGCGACGGCTACGCTTGATCCCACACTCGCATTTGTCAGCGCCTTTGCCGGTCTGTGGTTTGGCGACCTTGGCGTGTATGCCCTGGCCCGCGTCGGCGGTCCTGCCCTCTTGCGCCGAGAGTGGTTCCAAAAGTGGTTTGCTGCCCCCGTGGCCGGCTCCGCCATTGGCGTGAACGACGGGCGCTTGGGCCTCGCGGTCAGTCGATTCTTTCCCGGTACGAGGGTTCCCGCCTACCTCTCCGCAGGCTTTCGCCGCATGCCCGCGCTCGTTTTTGCTGCGATCACGGCAGTCTCCGCGTTCGTTTGGGCAATCCTCGTTTTTGCCGCGATCCGGCTCGCCCCTTCTCGCAGCGAAGCCGTCGAACGGCACGCGAGCGAAGCAGCGCTCTTGGGATTGACGCTTTTTCTCATGCTTCATGTTTGGCGCAAGTGGGGCGCGATCGCCCGCCGCAAGATCGCCGTCGCAGCCATGCTTCTCGTCAAATGGGAATTCTGGCCGGCATGGCTCTTCTACTCCCCGGTCATACTCTTTTGCCTGTGGCTCGGTCTTCGTCACCGCGGATTCGCTCTTCCGGCCATCGCCAATGTAAATCAGAAAAACGGCGGCATCATCGGCGAATCGAAGATCGCCATTCTCGAAGAACTCTTGAGGACATCGCCGGAATCGACCGCCGAGACGTATTTGATACCGCCAGGCACACCCGAGGAGAGACTTGCGAACGTTCAGAAACTCTTCGAAGAGAAGGCTCTCCGTTTTTCCTTTGTGCTCAAACCCGACGTGGCACAGCGCGGAGCCGGCTTTCGCAAAATCGAATCCTTCGAGCAGGCGAGGCAGTATCTCGCTGCCGTATCGCTTCCGCTCATTCTGCAACGCTATGCGCCTGGGCCCCAGGAAGCCGGCATCTTCTATTACCGCTTCCCACAAGAAGAGACGGGCCATATTTTCGCTATCACCCGAAAGCGATTTCCCTTCGTCGTGGGTGACGCATGCCACACCGTGAGAGAACTCATCGAACGCGATTCTCGCGCCCGTCTCATTGCGGAAACCTATCTCGAACGGTTTGCGACAAGCGCCGACGATGTCCTTCCCGCGGGAGAACGACTTCGACTCGTCGAGGCCGGCAATCATAGCCAGGGATGCATCTTTGCGGATGGCAACGACCTTCACTCCGAGAAGCTTTGCGCCGCCATCGACCGCATCAGCCGCAAACTGCCGGGCTTTTTCATTGGCCGCTACGACGTGCGCTACGAGAGCGATGAGGAGCTTCGCCTAGGCCAAGGCTTCACGATAGTGGAACTCAATGGAGCCGGGTCGGAAGCTACCAACATTTATGACGAGCGCAATACTCTCTGGTCGGCCTATGTCACGCTCTATCGCCAGTGGTCGCTCGTCTATCGTATCGGTGCCGCGAACCGCGACCGTGGTTACCGACCGCCGTCCCCTCTTGCTGTTTTTCGAGACTGGAACGTTTTCGCGCGGGAGGCGCTTCAGCTTCCCATTTCCGACTGAACGTTATGTGCACTCTTACGTTTCTCCCAAGATCAGACGGCTACTTGGCTGGAATGAATCGCGACGAGCTGCGGACTCGTCCGGTTGCGTCTCCGCCGCAAGTTCGCAAGAGCGGTGGAAGAGAGACCTTGTATCCAACCGAACCAGCCGGCGGAACGTGGATCGCTTGCAATCAGCGTGGCGTTCTGCTGGCGCTGCTCAATTGGAACGACATCGAACTCCATCACATAGGTAAAAAAACGAAAAGCCGTGGTTTCGTAATTCCAACGCTCATCGGCGGACAGAACCTCGCTGCGGTGGTATCCAGCTTCGAACGAATACCGCTTGACGGCGTCCTGCCGTTTCGATTGTTCGGCTTCTCCCCGGGCGAAACTAGCGCGGTCCTCTGGCGCTGGGATGGAATGTGGAAGAACCTGCAGGCTCTGCCATGGTCTCGCGGCCACTGGTTCTCCTCAAGCCTCTCTGACCGGGCGGCTGAGCAACAGCGGGGAGTCGCCTGCGGGGCCGCTGCCTCAGAGCCCGGCTTCGGGACGTCCGAGTCACTGCGGCTTTTACACGCTTCTCACAGCCCTGCCGCAGGTCCCTTTTCGGTTTGCGTCCACCGGCCCGACGCGGCCACCGTAAGCTACACTGAAATAATCTGCCGAGAAGAGTCGCTGCTCATGCGGTACGTGACGGGAAATCCCTGCCGCAAACCGCAACCACAAGAGATTTCTAAGAGCCTTCTCGGCCGCGACGATTCGAGCCAGGTTGCCTGAAACTTTTTGGCGCGACGACGCTCTTACACCTTGTCGCCGTTTCTACCTCTCGCATAATCGGGAGAATCCGTGAAGGACACAGGGGTTTTCATAACCGGAGCCAAGGGAGGACTCGGAACATTCGTCACACAGAAGTTCCTGGCGACCGGTGCGACCGTCATCGGCGCTTCCCGCAGCATCGCGAAAGAAGACTTTCCCGCCCCCAATTTTACCCCGCTCTCTGTTGATTTTACCCGTGCCGTCGCGGTTCGTGAGGCCATCGAATCGACTGTTGCGCGCGCAGGCAAGCTCGATGTTCTGGTGCATGTTCTCGGTGGATTCGCCGGAGGCGCCAAAGTGGAAGATACGGACGATGCCACCTGGGAGCAGATGCGCGACCTGAATCTGACCGCGGCGTTCTTCGTTCTGCGTGCCGCGATTCCACACCTGCGCAAATCGCGCCGCGGCCGCATCGTGGTCGTCGGCAGTTTGACGGCCACCGAACCCCGCGCCAGTCTTGCCGCTTACGTAACGTTTAAAGCGGCAGTTACCACGCTCGTGCGTACTGTTGCGCTCGAAAATAAAGATGCGGGACTTACGGCCAATGTCATTCTTCCCGGCACCATGGACACGCCGGCAAATCGCAAGGCCATGCCTAACGCCGACTTCAGTAAATGGCTCGACCCCGCCAAGGTCGCCGATCTCGCCTTGTGGCTTGCCGACGAAAACGCCGGGCATATCTCGGGCGCAAGCATCCCGATCGAGTAACCTTATGTACGAGCGTCTCGCCATCTGGTTCGTCTGCGCGTTCTATCTCTATTTCGGTCTCGGACTCCTGTTTGCCGTCGCGTTTGTCACAAGCGGGGTGAAACGCCTCGACCCCAATGCGAAGGGAAGCGGCGTGGTGTTTCGCCTGGTGATTCTTCCGGGATCGGCGGCGTTCTGGCCGCTCCTCCTCCGGCGCTGGATTCGCGGGGATCGCGACGTCCCCGAAGAAAGGAATCCGCACCGATGATTCAGCCTCTGCGGCGAGTCCATGCGCGGGCCTTTCTTGTGCTTGGCATTTTTCTTCCCATTCTCTTTGTTGCCGGTGTGAGATCCAGGCGAACGTCTACCGCCTCGCCGGTCGGGCAAGGACAAGCGCACACATTCGCGGCGCTCTCCGAACGCACGATTACGATTGACGGCGCGCGCGTCACCGCCAAAGTGTTTCCTGACGGCGCGAGCACTGTGATGCAAATCAGTTCCAACCCGGAACTGCTTGCTCCCGATGTCCTCGTCTATGCATCGACAAGCGAACCGAAAAACGACGTGTCCACCGATGCGGTACTGCTGGGAGCCTTTGTTTCGGGAAAAAACTATCGCTTGCCCTCCGCGAATTCCCGCTTCGTTCTTCTCTATAGCCTGCCGCGGAAGGAACTGCTCGCAACGTTCGCCGCCGGAGACGGGCGATGAGTCATGTCTATCAAGCCGTCGGTTGGAACCGGCAAAAGCGTCTCTACGATACGGTCGTTACTGTCGGAGTTCTCTTGTACGCGGGGCTTTTCTTCGGCATTGGCACCGTCCACTATCCCACGGCAACCGCTGAGACGCTGATCATACGTGGTGTCGGTTCCGCCGCATTCTTTCTTCTGCACATCGTGCTGTGTATCGGCCCCTTGTGCCGGCTGGACTCGCGTTTTCTCCCGCTGCTTTATAACCGCCGCCATCTCGGTGTCGTGACGTTTCTGCTCGGACTCATTCATGGAACGTTCGGCATCGTGCAGTTCCACAGCCTGGGCGACAAAAACCCCTTGGTCAGCCTCTTCATCTCCAATCAGGACTTTGCAAGCCTCCGCAATTTCCCTTTTCAGCAACTCGGTTTCGCCGCTCTCGTAATCTTGTTTCTGATGGCCGCAACGAGCCACGATTTCTGGCTGCGGAACCTGACGCCCCCGGTGTGGAAGAGTTTGCACATGCTCGTCTACGTGGCCTACGCGCTCTTAGTCGCACACGTAACACTGGGCGAGCTGCAGTCCGAGACGAGTCCCATTCTGGTGGTCGCCACAGGAGCGGGTCTCGTTGTTGTCGTCGCGCTGCACCTTGTTGCAGCATCACGCGAAAAACGAACCGATCAGCGGACGCTGGATTCAGCAACGGATGGCTTCGTCAAGGCGTGCGCGGTTGAAGGCATTCCGGAAAAGTGCGCCACGGTCGTCTCGGTGCATGGTGAGCGTATCGCCATTTTCAAATTCGACGGAAAAGTTTCCGCCGTGTCCAATGTCTGCCGCCATCAAAATGGACCTTTGGGTGAGGGCAAGGTCATCGATGGATGCATCACTTGTCCGTGGCACGGCTACCAATACCTCCCGGAGACCGGAGCGTCGCCTCCACCGTTTACCGAAAAGGTTTCCACTTTTCGCAGCAAGGTCCTGGACGGATGCGTGTGGGTCGATCCCAAACCTAACCCGCCCGGGACACGGGTCGAGCCCGCGAAGATTCCGAACGCTAAGGTGACGTCGTGAAGGAGTTTTACGTCGGCTATCTCCCCCAGGCGCCCCCGGCCACCCGGCGCCTCGCGCGGCTGATCGTAGGGCTTTTGTTGTTGGCGGCGGTCGGAAGCGCGATCACGATCACCGCGCTCCAGAATCCGTTTGCAGCATCCGTATTCGAATTCGGAAAGACGCGCACCTTTGCGGGAACGATCGAGGCCAGCCCGTATCCCACGCTCGTAGTCACCCGTCCAGGTAACGCGACCCCTCGCACTTCGCGCTATCTCTTGGTGGCAAAAGGCAAACACGGCGCGGACCAAGAGGTCTCGGCGTACTACCAGAAGGCCATTCGCCTGACCGGCACACTGATCTTCCGCGGAGCCCAGACCCTGATCGAAGTCGAACCTGGCTCGCTGTCTGAGGACAAGACCGCAGCCCCCCAACCCGACGTCGAGGTGAAGGACCATGGGATGTTTGAACTGGTCGGTGAGATCGTCGACAGCAAGTGCTATTCAGGCGTCATGAACCCGGGAGAAGGCAAAGTGCACCGGGATTGCGCCGTAAGGTGCCTCAGTGGTGGAATTCCTCCCGTATTTGCGGTCGCCGATTTCGAGGGTGCGCCCGCGACCTTTGTTCTCACCGATCACAACCAGAAGCTACTGCCGCGTATCTCCCTGCGCTTCGCGGCAAAGCGCGTCCGCATTCGCGGCCATGTGGTGCGAATCGGCGATTCCTTGCGCCTCGAAACCGACACCGCGGGCATTTCTGAGTTACCGTAACTCGACCTATTTTTTTCGCATCCGGGAACTCTCTCGGCGCATCCGATGGAACCAGTCTCGCGCCGCAGGAGGCCTTATCCCATGAACGATGTTTACGCGATCAACGTCGCCAAAACCGAATTCCGCGAAGCCTACAACACGGGAGACATCAACCGCCTGATGCCCACCTTCCATCCCGATGGATTTACCGACATGTCGGAAGGCGAGGCGAGCAACTACGGCTCGGAAGCAACCGCCGTGTGGCGCAAACGCCTGGCGGAGCTTTTTGCCGGCTACCACGCCAAACTCACTCCCATCATCATCAATATCGTCGTGCTGGACGGCACTGCCTACGACTATGGGTGGCACGAACTGACGCTGACTCCCAAGGCCGGCGGGGACCTCGTCCGCAAACGGTACCGCTATTTTGAACTGTGGAATAAAGACGCTAGCGGCCAATGGAAGATCGCCATGCATATGACCAACAGCGACGTTCCCGAGGAACTCAACGGATTTAAGAGCCACTGGTTCTTGAGTGAGGAAGCCTCGGCAAGGGCGTCAGCGTGACGCTTGTCTTTTTGCTGGAATTTAGATGCGGGCGAGCTACTGGTCTTTGACCTTGCTGTAGAGGCGCTTGCTGAATCCTTCGGGTACCTGATACTCGACACCATCCCCGATCAGTTTCACGATGTTCCGCGTTCCGTCCAAAATCGCGCGGCAGTGCGCGCAGCCCTTGAAGTGGGTCTCCATGCGCGAACGGAGCTCCGCGTCGACCTCCCCGTCGAGAAAATTGGAGATCTCCCGCCAAACCTCCAGGCAGCTGATTTCAATCACCGTCATTGGATACACGAGGGCCCATTAAGTTTCGCCACGGAAAACCATAGGCTACCACGGCCGGACCTTCTCATACTCGACTTTCCCGTTGCTCCAGCTCCCGTCGATACCCGGCGCGAGCGCGTCCCGCATGTGAAAGCGGGCTCGGAGCAGACGCGTCTTGACACTGGCCACGGTAATACCCAAAACCTGTGCCGTCTCCTGAATGCTTAGATGCTGGATGTCTCGTAAAATCAACACTTCCCGGTACTTTTGCGGAAGGGACTGCAAAGCCCGCTGCAGGGCCTCGCGCAGTTGCTTGCGCTGCAGCTCCTCGGAGGGAATCTCCCGCCAATCGGCAAAGTCTTTCGGGAAGGCGTCTCCGGTGTCGTCGGTCCGCGGCTCATCGATGGACTCGTACAGGTGCCGGCGGTCCTTCCGCAGCTTCAAACGGGCCTCGTTGATCGTGATTTGAATGAGCCACGTGCTGAACCGGGCCTCGCCCCGAAAGCGTGGCAACGCGCTGAAGGCCTTTAGCACAGCCTCTTGGGCTACTTCCTCGGCGTCTGCAACGTTGTTCAGTATGGACATCGCGGCCGTAAATACACCGCGCTCGCACGGTTCGACCAGAGCATAGAAGGCCTCTTTGTCTCCAGCGCAGACCCGCTGAATCAACTCAGCTTCGTTGTCGAGACTTAGCTTCGTCGTGCCCATTCCTCAGCTCGTGAACAACCCCAAGTATCGAACAATGTTTGGCCTAAATCCGACCCCGCGTCGGTGTCGAGAATCCCGGTACCCATCACGGCTTCTAGGGAGAACGTCCGAATTGCCCTATCGGATGCATCTCGGCGCGTGAGGATGCAACTATTTTCTAAATTTCGAGTCCGCTCGCTTCGTGAAAGCACACCCCCGTCGCTACCGCAAAGGCCCACAGGGGAAGGGACTTCAACTGAACTGACAATCGGCTAGCTGTGAAGGGCGCGCCAGGCCCGCAGCGTCTCCCCGACCGTCCACGCTTGGGCAATGCATCCACGGGGCGTAAAGGGGCCGTCCCCGTCCGCGATCTCACTGAGCGTTCCGAGGCCATGACAGTGGATTTGCTGCCCGAGGGGCTCGAGATAGCTCATAGCCCCCTCCCGGTCTCCGTACACCCGCAGGTGCGCGAGGACAAACGGTCCGAGCAGCCATCCCCAAACCGTGCCCTGGTGGTACACGCCGTCGCGCTGCCACGTGCTGCCGCCGTAGTGACCTTGGTAGCCCGGATCCTCGGGAGCGAGGCTGCGCAGCCCGTTCGAAGTGACGAGACGCGAAGCGCAAACGTCCACGACCGACTTTTGTTGCTCCGGTGTCAGCGGAGTTTTCGACAAGGACACCGCGAAAATCTGATTCGGCCGGAGCGAGACGTCCTGTCCGATTGCCGGAGAATCGATCACGTCGAAGCAGTATCCTCCCGCCTCGTTCCAAAACTTTTGGAAGCTGGACTCGACCATCGCCGCCATTTTCGCGAACGGTGCAGCGGATTTTCCGACCACGGGCGCGAGCGCCGCCATCGTTTCTAGCGCGTTGTACCACAGCGCGTTGATCTCGACCGGCTTTCCGATCCGGGGGGTCACCACCCAGTCCCCGACTTTTGCATCCATCCAGGTCAACTGCACGCCCGGCTCTCCCGCGTAAAGCAGGCCATCGGATTCATCCGCGTGAATCTGGTAGCGCGTGCCCTTCAAATACGAGCCAATGATTTCCCCGAGCACGGGGAAAAGCTTTGCAAGTGTGGATTTGTCGTTTGTCGCGACAAAATATTGACGGACCGCTTCGATGAACCACAACGCCGCATCCACCGTGTTGTACTCGGGTTTCCCGCCGCCGTCGGGAAAGTCGTTCGGCAGCATTCCGCCATCGACGTACTTCGCAAAAGCCAGCAGAATCTTCTTCGCAATCTCCGGCCGACCGGTCGCAAGCGTGACTCCTGGCAGGGCAATCATCGTGTCCCGGCCCCAGTCCCCGAACCAGTGATAGCCGGCAATGATCGAACGTCCGTCCGGTTCGTCGGGGAGCGAACGTGCCACGACAAACTGATCGGCGGCGAGAACCAGTTGCCGCACCCAACCTGGCGCAGTCGCGGATTCCCGGTCGGCATCGTTCCATTTCCCGAGCACCATCGCTTCGTGCTCTTCGCGTTCGGCGCGCGCGGCTGCGCCATCGAGACTTGCATCCGCCTTGGTCGAGAGCACCACCGTGATGGCCTGACCTGGCTGAAGCTCCGAGCGAAACACGGCGGCAAGTAGATGATCTTCACGATCGTCGAGCCCGCGGTATCGCTCAAGCGGCAGAGCACAGTCCCGATACCATTCGTGGCGAATCTCGCAATTCGCCCCGGAGGCGAGCAGATAAAACGGCGTCGCGGCGTCGAACGCGGTAACGCGCGCGCCGTTCGCAACCGGATCGATGGTCATACGCCAATCCCCGGCGTGCGAGCTCGCGTGAAAATCGCGGTAGTTGACGAGCGCCTTCAACTCCAGAGCGAGCGGCCGGCCCGCCCGCACGAGCGTGTACTGGAGGTAAGTCGTGTTTTCGCCCTGCCGCATCCAGACTCTTTTTTCCAGCAGAGCGTCCGCGATCGCAAAACGCCAGACGGGCACCGACCCGTCCAGGTGAAAGCTTTCGAGGTTCAAATATCCCTTCGGTTCCACAGCCCCGCTTGCCCAACGGCTCGTCCCCATCGCGTACGCTTTTTCGGCGTACTGCGCTGTCTCATCAACCTTCGCCACAAGCTGCGTGCGGCCCACCGGCGGTTTCAGCGCCGCGACCAGCAAACCGTGATAGCGGCGAGTTGCGTTCCCGCTGACCGTCCCGGACGCAAATCCTCCGATTCCGTTCGTGACAAGCCATTCCCGCTGCTCCGCGCTTTCGAGAGTGCCGCAGAGTTCGCGGCCGAAGCGCACCGAAGGCGTATACCGCCCCTGCGATCGCGGAGCTGCGGGCTGCATGAGTCGTTTTTGTGTCGTGGCCATGAGCGTTCGCCCCTTTTTCCTTGTGGTCTCCGGCATTACTTCCCGGCTGCTCCGCGCCGGTCCGGTGTCGGTGTGCCCGCCATATTCAAGTGAATGCGATAGAGCCCGGTTTGTGCGGCGAGATACAGGGTGCGGTTGTCGTCGCCGCCCCAGGCCATGTTGTGCGGATGCTCTGGTCCCGAAATCGTTCCGAGGTGCTTGCCCGCGGGCGAGAGAATCCAGAGCCCGCCGGGGCCGGAAGCGTAGACATTTCCGTTTACGTCCACTTTGAGACCATCCCACGCATCTTCTCCTGGCTCCGCGGTAGCGTCGAAAAACGTCGTCTCGTTCGTCAGCGAGCCGTCGGGTTGCACTTCGTATCGCAAAATCACTTTCCGTTTGTCGTCCCAGTTGTCCACGTACATGTACTTCTCGTCAGGGGAGAACGCGAGGCCGTTCGGGCCGGAAAGTGATTTGCTGACCAGCTTCAGCTCGCCGTTTCTGAGGCAGTACACTCCGCTGAATGGCAGCTCCTTGCGCCGGTCCTCGAAAAATTTGGGGAGGCCAAACGGTGGATCAGTGAAGTAGAGCGTTCCATCCGAGCGATATACGAGATCGTTCGGGCTGTTGAGTCTCTTGCCGTCGTAGCGGTCTGCCAAAACCGTGAGCTGCCCGTTCTTTTCAAGGCGTGTGACGCGGTGATTACCGTGCTCGTTGATGGTGAGCCGCCCTTGTCCGTCGAGCGTGAGCCCATTCGAGCCCGGCTGGCCGTATTCGCCGATGTCCATGCCGGTGTAGCCGCTGTGCGTGCGATAGATGGAAACGCCGTCGTTCTCGGACCAGCGGTAAATTACGTTGTTGTTGGGATCGCTGAACAGCAGGTAGCCGCCGTCCTCGACCCACACCGGCCCTTCTGTGAACAAAAATCCTCCCGCGAGTTTTTCGATCTTCGTTCCCGGCGCGACAATCCCGTCGAGAGCGTCGTCCTCGCGCAAGATCTTGGTTTCCACCTGCCCGATTCCGCTGCCGTTGCCGGGCTTGTAGAAATCGAGCGTCGTGGATTTCACCCAGATGAAATTCATGGGGCTTTTTGATACCGGGCCGTTGAACCCGAAAACAGCGATCTCGAATTTCTGACCTGCTTGGGCGTTCCGCGTCAGGATGACTTTGTTTGGCGCGTTCCATCCTTTCACCACCTGGCCGCCGCTCTGCCCCAGCACCGTTGGGAGTTCGCCGTTCACCCAGATTTCCGCGTAGTCGTCGATGACGATTTCAAAAGAAACCGTCGATCCCGAAACGGCAAACCCTCCGACCTTCTCCGGAAGAGTGACGTTGATGCGATACCAGTTGAAACAAACCTTGCCCCCGGCCCGGCGCGCGTCGAGCGTCGCGGGATCGAGCACCTGCCACTTCGAGTCGTCGAAGTTCGCAGTCCCGGCATGCGGTTCATAGTCGTACGTGCGAATCGGCGCACCCGAAGGCTTGAGGTCGGGACCTGGCCCTTTGGAATCGACCTCCAAAATCTTTACATCGCTGTAGCGCCACGTGCCTCGGGCAAGCTGTGTTCCTTCTTTCGTGCGCAGGTCGATCGTCGCGTCCGGTCGCCCATAGGGCGCCGATTGCGCGGCCCAATTCTGGGCGGACAGCGGCTGAACCCAAAAGAACAGGCCGGAGAGAATGGAAAGCAGCAACTGGCGAAGATTGGCCATGGCGTTCCCCTATCGCACTTTCACGACGTAGTAGAGAAACGGAGCGTTCACTTCCTTGAACCAGTGCGGCACGCCATTCGGAATGATCATCGCGTCGCCGGGAACCAGCTTGCGGGTTTCCCCACCATTGATCTCTTTGCCGCGGATTTCGTCTGCGGCGATGTTCTTGCCTTCCACCATCGTTCCGCCGGTCACGACCGTCGCCGATCCCTTCAGCACGTAGAGAATGTCGGTATCTTTCGTGTGCACTTCCACCATGCCCGGTCCTTCACGCCGGCTGGCGTGCACCATGTAGTTGCGTCCGCCGCTGCCATCGAAGAGAACCGAGCCCTTCGCGAAACCTTCATCGACGTCCTTCTTCGGGAAAAACGAAACGGGCAGGGTGCTTGCGGCCATGGCGTCGCCCGAGCCAAAGGACTTTGCGGCCTCGGCGCCCGCGATCGCGAGCTCTTCATCCTGGGCAGCGCTTGAGGCTCCGCTCACGCCCACGCCGCCGATGATTTGTCCGTCGGCAACCACCGGGATTCCGCCTTGCAGCGGAGTGAAAAAGGAATCGGGAAGCGCGGCCATCGCCGTGCGCCCCTTGTTGATGATGTCTTCGAACACCTTCGTCGGCTTTTGAAACAGCACCGCCGTGCGCGCTTTGCCAATCGAAATGTTGGCGCCGGCCGCGAAGGTCCCATCGAGCCGCGCGACCGCCATCAGGTTTCCACCGGCGTCCACGACCGCGATAACTCCGCCGGGCGCTTTGACTTCCTGCGCTTTCGCTTTGGCGGCGGCGATTACACGCTCCGCGCCATCGAGCGTCAGCGTTCTTTTTTCCGCGGTCTGGCCGTAGATGGCCGATCCGGAGAGTAACCACAGGGCGACAAACAGCACTTTTCTAAAAGTCATGACAGCACTCTCTCTTTTCTTGGAAGTTGCGGGCCGCTTGCTCTATCCGAACGACGGCCCGCACCTAGGGAAGGGGCCCGATTACATCACCGGCGAACTGAACGACGCTTCGCCGAGATTCACTTCTGCGAACGCGCACCAGATCTGCACCTTGGCCACGTTCTTGACGTACTTGGGGACGACGATTTCCTTCTTGTAGCTGGTCCCGATGAACGCCTTGGTCTTCAACTTGTCCAGGAGATAGACGTTCCCATCGGAATCGACCACCTGCCAGTGCGGGTCCGGCGTATCGGGCACAACGAAATCATCGGACAGCGTGAGCACGCTCTTGCCGTCCTTCGTGCTGTGCGTCACCGTGCCCTTGTTGGCCTTCGGTCCCTGAAACTGTGAAGACGTGTGTGAGCTCTGCGCGAAAGCGCCGGAAACGCTGAGTCCCAGTGCGGTCACGAGGAGAGCGACGACCATTACTTTCAACATGCGAGAAATATTCATTGACGATCCTCTTCTTGAGAAATTCCACGCTCGCTCTCGGTGCGGTCCGGAATCCAAATCTTGTCCGAGCCATTGCACTCGGGCCTGGTCGGTTCCGTCCCGAAAGTCCGCCGTGTGCTAGTTGGGATACGGAGTTGCGCGCAAGGTTTCAGGATTGCGCGAAAAATAATTCAATTTCGTACTGTCACTTCTGTTCACCTCCTGCATCTGACGGCGATGCACGCGCGGCGACGGAATCCCGCGTGACGGAAAACCATGGACATTCTGAAGATCGCTTGCGACGAAGTGCGGCAGGAACTCGCGAAGTATATGGAAGATGACGTACCGGCGGAGTTGCGGCAGCGCATCGAAAACCACTTTCTGACCTGCGATGGCTGCTACGCGATCTATGACGGATTGCGGAAGGTTGTGCGCTTCATCGGCGGCAACGATGTCATCGAACTGCCAGCCGGTTTCAGCCGCCGCCTCTATCAGCGCATCGTCGGCGTCCGCCAAGCTCAAACTTTCCTGAAACTTCAACCCTCTTTCCGTATCGGATGGGCATAAGCCATTCAGGCCAATTCAGTCAAAGATTCAGAGTGAAAGAGGTAGAAGATGCGTAATGGAATTATCGACGAGTGCGCGAACCGCGTGGACATGTCCACCGCGGTCAAGGTCGTGAGCTGGATCCTGCGGATTACCGCCGCGATCATTCTCCTTCAGACCTTGTACTTTAAGTTTACCGGTGCACCGGAATCGGTCTACATCTTTACCAAAGTCCACGCGGAACCGTGGGGCCGGCTCGGCTCCGGCGTCATGGAGCTCGTCGCATCCATCTTGCTTCTGACGCCTCGATACACCTGGCTGGGATCTCTGCTCGCGGCCGCTGCGACCGCCGGCGCCATCTTGAGCCATCTCACGCTGCTCGGGATCGAGGTCCAGGGCGACAAAGGGCTGCTGTTCGCGCTCGCCATCATCGTGTTCCTCGCGTCCGCAATTAACTTGTTCCTCCACCGCAAACAGATTCCGCTCGTCGGCGACAAACTCGCATGAATCCCGCGCGAGAGATTGCCGTAACTTCGACGCCTCCGCGTGCGGACGCAAGTGCTCTTCAGCCGCTGCGACTTCTCGAAACCGCTACGGATGTGCTCCTACAAGGGTTGCATCTGCTCTTTCAGCTCGATGACCGCGCCTATACGCGCGTAGCGCCCGCCCCGTACAGTGCTTCGATCGGCAGCCACTTTCGCCGTGTTCTGGATCGGCTGCAGTGTCTTGTCACGGGATTCCGTCCCGGAGAAATCGACTACGACGCTCCAGAGCGAAATGCACGCGTGGAACAGGAAGTCGTGTACGCGAGCGTGGCCTGCTGCGACCTCTTGCGTGCGTTCAAACGATTCACGAAAGACACACTGACCAAAAGCTGTGTGGTCGTCTGCAGCGGCGCGACCGAACCGCACCGGTCCTCGCACGCCGAGTCCACTATCGGCCGGGAACTCGAATACTGCATCGGCCACGCCTTACATCACTTCGACGTCATCCGCCTGATCTGTGAAGCGATGCGTATCCGCGTGCCCGAGGAATTCGGCGACGCCAATGCTGCGCGCAAGCTCCTCTCCGGCTTGGTCGCGCACTAGGACCCGTTCCAACTCAATTCAAATCCGTAAAAATTGTTCGGTGGTATATGTGACCGCCGATGTAGTCTCGTTGCTGTGAGTCAGCGAAGCCACGCCGGCGCTTTGGAGGCGGGAGTGTGTCCACCGTTTCGATCGAAGCAGGAGGTCACGATTGACGCGCCGCTCGAAACCGTGTGGTCGTTCACCATGGATCTCACGAAAATCCCGGAGTTTCACCCTCGCGTGTCGAAAGTCGATCTGATTGACGGGAAGGCCTTTCGCGAGCCGGGCGTGTCCTATCGATGCCATCTTTCCGGCGGGAAACATACCTGCGTCGAGAAAGACATTGCAATCGTGCCCTTCGAGAAGATCGTTACCGTATTGCCGGAGGACACGTTCGGCACCAGCGGAATTCTCGAGAACTACACCGTGGAGACCTTATTCCAAAAGCTCGGCAACTCCTCCACCAAGGTCCAGATCCGCCACTACTACTCCACGAAAACCCTGAAAGCCAAGCTTCTCAACTTGATCGCGAAAGGGAAACTCGCCCGCGAAACGCAAGCCATGTTGGATGCGGCCAAAGCCGCCATAGAAGCCGCATCGTCTGCACGTTAAGAGCCCCCTGAAACCGGTTTCGGGATCTGTTTGGCCAGCTCACCACGCTCTCAGATTTTCTGTCACTTCCCGCTTGCTTTCGTATCCCATCCCTCGTGACCAGCACAGAAGAAATGACGACTTCGCCGAACGATCGTAGATGGACTGCGGGAACCGCGGCCTCGCCTAAGCCCTCGACGTTTCGCCTCGCGGCGGTGACCTTCACCAAACATTGGCCCGAATATGCGATGGAAGCGGCGGAACTCGGCATCTTCATGATTTCTGCTTGCGTCTTCACTGTGCTCCTCCAGCACCCCGCATCGCCGGTCCGAACTCTGTTGCCCGATCCTTTTCTCCGCCGCGCCCTCACGGGACTCGCCATGGCGGCAACCGCCATCGCACTTATCTTCTCGCCATGGGGCAAACAATCCGGCGCGCACTTCAACCCCTCGGTAACCCTGACTTTCCTTCGACTTAAGAAAATCCAGCCCTGGGACGCGCTCTTCTACGTGCTCGCGCAGTTCACCGGTGGCGTGCTTGGCGTCCTGGTAGCCGCGCTGCTGCTCGGCAAAACCATCGCGCATCCCCAAGTGCTTTACGCCGCAACCACCCCAGTCGCCGGACCAAAGACCGCGTTTCTTGCGGAAGCGCTCATCTCGTTTTTCCTCTTCCTCACCGTCCTGATCGTTTCGAATCACAAGACCTTGAGCCGTTACACCGGCATCTTTGCGGGAAGCCTTGTCGCTCTGTA
Organism: Candidatus Acidiferrum sp.; assembly: GCA_035576885.1. Taxonomy (GTDB): domain Bacteria; phylum Acidobacteriota; class Terriglobia; order Acidiferrales; family UBA7541; genus Acidiferrum. The sequence continues at coordinate 23,111 of DATLVZ010000003.1, forward strand.
CATCACGTTCGAGTCACCTCTTTCGGGAATGAGCATGAATCCCGCGAGGACTTTTGGCTCGGCGCTGCCCGCGAAACTCTTTGACGGGTTGTGGATCTACTTTCTCGCGCCTCCGATCGGCATGCTGCTCGCCGCAGAGCTGTACCTGCGCTTGCGATCCGTGAGTTCGGTGTATTGCGCGAAGTACCACCACCATAACGGGAAAAGATGCATTTTCAATTGCCGCTTCGGCGAACTCCAAAGCGAGTGAGCGGCGAAGGGACCAATGAAAGTCGAACTTTTGAAGGGAGCAACACTCTAATGACCCAGACCAAGCACTATGACGTCATCATCATCGGCACCGGGGCGGGAGGAGGAACACTCGCGCACGCACTCGCTTCGAGCGGAAAGAATATTCTTCTCATCGAACGCGGCGACTACGTGCGTCGCGAAAAGGCCAACTGGGACTCGCGCGCCGTAAACGTCGAAGGGAAATACCAGACCAAGGAAGAATGGCGCGACAAGAACGGCAAGCCCCTTCACCCACACACCAATTACTATGTCGGCGGAAACACGAAGTTTTACGGCGCGGCCCTGTTTCGTTTGCGAAAGGAAGACTTCGGTGAAATCCGCCACTTCGGCGGAATCTCTTCCGCCTGGCCCATTTCGTACGACGATCTCGAACCCTATTACCTGAAGGCCGAACGTCTCTATCACGTGCACGGCAAGCGCGGTGAAGACCCGACCGAACCGAAGGCCAGCGGTCCCTACCCGCATCCTCCGATCAGCCACGAGCCGCGTATCCAACAGCTAAGCGACGATTTCGAACGGCTTGGCCTGCGACCGTTTCACACACCGCTCGGCCTGCAAATCGATGAACAGAATCCACACGCGAGCAAGTGCATCCGCTGCGACACCTGCGATGGTTATCCGTGCCTCGTCGACGCCAAGTCCGACGCGCAAGTCCTCTGCGTTGACCCAGCACTTCGTTTTCCGAACGTCACTCTTCTAACGAACGCCTACGTCGAGCGCCTTGAGACCAGCGCCTCCGGCCGCGAGGTGACGAACATCCGGGTCAAGCGCAACGGCGCCGACGAATCCTATACCGCAGATTTCGTCGTCGTCTCCTGCGGTGCGATCAACTCGGCCGCGCTTCTCTTGCGTTCGGCAAACGACAAGCATCCCCGCGGGCTCGCCAACGGCTCGGATGTCGTCGGCCGCCACTACATGGGACACGTGAACTCGGTTCTGCTTGCTGTCTCCAAGTGCCCAAATCCGACGCTCTACCAGAAAACGCTTGCCGTGAATGATTTCTATTTCGGCTCGAAGGACTGGGAATATCCGATGGGCCACTTTTCGTTTGTCGCGAAACTCGATGGCGTCGCGCTGTCTGCCGGTGCCCCGGCCATCGCGCCCGGCTGGACCCTCGATCTGATGGCGCATCATGCGCTCAGCTTCTGGCTTACGTCGGAAGACCTGCCCGATCCCAACAATCGTGTAAAGCTCGACCGGGAAGGCCGGATCGTTCTTGAGTACGCGCCGAACAACGAAGAAGCGCACCGCCGCCTGATCGCGAAACTCAAGGACCTCATGAAGCAGCAAACCAAGTGCGGCGTTCACGGCCACGACTGCCACGAAGGGCTGTTCTCAAGGAACCTCTTCCTCGGCGACCGTATTCCGCTTGCTGGCGTCGCGCACCAGAACGGCACGATCCGTTTTGGCCACGACCCCAAAACATCCGCTCTCGACGAGAATTGCAAGGCGCACGAACTCGACAACCTCTATGTAGTCGACGGCAGCTTTTTCCCGTCGAGTGCCGCCGTCAATCCGGCGCTGACCATCATGGCCAACGCACTTCGCGTCGGCGATCACCTGCTCGGCCGGCTCGGCTCGAAGACCGTCGCGCAAGCGTCCGCCCCGCAGCCAAGAACAGCAGGAGTGACCCATGCAGTCTAGACGGCTCTTGCGATTTCTCCTTTTCGCAACGCTTCTTGCCACGGGTGCGTTTTTCGCTTCGGACCAGGCCCTTATTGCGGAAGCCCAGCAAATCCACATCCGTAGCATCGGTCCCGTCATCACGACCGTCGCCGACATGGATCGCTCGGTGGAGTTCTATTCCCGCGTACTCACATTTGAAAAAATGTCCGATACGGAAGTCGCGGGAGACGATCTGGAGCATCTCTTTGGCGTTTTTGGTTCGCGCGCCCGCATTGTGCGCATGCGTCTCGGCGGCGAGTCGATCGAGCTCGTCCAATTTCTTGCCCCGCGCGGCCGCCCCATTCCCGCCGATTCCCGGAGCAACGATCTGTGGTTTCAGCATTTCGCCGTCATCGTCAGCGACATGGGCCGTGCCTACGCGATCTTGCGCGAGAACAAAGTGGAGCACGCTTCTTCTGGTCCACAGCGGCTGCCCGACTGGAACAAGAACGCGAGCGGCATCGAAGCCTTTTATTTCAAGGACCCGGACGGGCATCCACTCGAAATCCTTTATTTTCCTCCCGGGAAAGGCGACGCCAAATGGCAGGCGAAGACCGACCGCGTGTTCCTCGGCATCGACCACACCGCGATCGCCGTCTCGAATACCGATGCCAGCCTCAAGTTCTATCGCGACCTCTTGGGATTGCGGGTGGCCGGAGAAAGCGAAAACTACGGAACCGAGCAGGAGCACCTCAACAACGTGTTTGGCGCGCGGTTGCGCATCACCGCGTTGCGCGCTCCTTCCGGACCCGGCATCGAGCTCCTCGAATATCTGAGCCCTCGCGATGGCCGGCCCTATCCCTCGGATGAACGCGCCAATGACCTCGTGCATCGCCAGACGGAACTCGAAGCGGACGCAATCGATTCCGTTGCGGCACCCTTGCGAGCTGCGGCCGTCTCCTTTGTCTCGTCCAGCCCAGCGACATTTCACGACGGAAGAATCGGATTTACTACGGGCCTAGTGATTCGGGACCCCGACGGCCACGCACTGGGCATCGTTCAACGCTAGAACCGTGAAGGAGGTTGCCGCCATGAACGCGGAAGAAAAACGTCTGGAAGAAGCGAGAACTCGCAAGGCGCACTGGAAGCGCTGGGGGCCTTACGTAAGCGATCGCGCGTGGGGCACGGTTCGCGAGGACTACAGCGCCACGGGCGAAGCCTGGGAATATTTTCCGCACGACCAGGCCCGCTCCCGCGCCTACCGTTGGAATGAGGACGGACTCGCCGCTATGTGCGACCGGCATCAGTGCGTTTGTTTCGGCCTGGCTCTCTGGAACGAAGCCGATTCCATCCTCAAGGAGCGTCTCTTCGGATTAACCGGAAACGAAGGAAACCATGGCGAAGATGTCAAGGAGTATTACTTTCATCTCGACTCGACGCCTACCCATTCCTACATGAAGTTTCTCTACAAGTATCCGCAGCGTGCGTTTCCCTATGCCGAACTCGTCGCCGAAAATCGACGCCGCTCGAAGCAGGATCCGGAGTTCGAACTCCTCGACAGCGGCGCCCTCGCCGAGGACCGCTATTTCGACATCGTCGTCGAATATGCGAAGGCAGGCGCCGACGACCTTCTGGTGCGCATCACCGCGCACAATCGCGGTCCGGAAGCCGCTCCCATTCGTCTGCTCCCCACGGTTTGGTTTCGCAATACATGGTCCTGGCAGAACGATGCGCCAAAACCTTCTCTCGCCAAGGGCGTTTCCGCCAAGAATGCCGCGGCCATCGCTCTCGATCACCCGGAACTCGGAAAACTCTGGCTGTATGCCGAGGAACCTGCCGAGTCGCTCTTTACGGAAAATGAAACGAACACCGAGCGGCTCTACGGTTATGCGGGACCGCAATTCGCCAAAGACGGTATCAACGACTACGTCGTCTCCGGGAAAGCGGACGCCGTGAATCCGGCGCAATCCGGAACCAAGGCGTCCTTTCACTACCGCCATGTCGTTCCGGCAGGCGGCAGCGTCACGGTCAAACTCCGGCTGACGAACCAGTCTTGGCCTGCGTCGAAGGATCCAGTCGGCGGGGAATTCGACAAGATTTTCGAGCAGCGCCTTCGTGAAGCGGACGAGTTCTACGCTGGCATCGCTCCCGCGTCGCTATCCGCGGATGGCCGCAACACGCTGCGCCAGGCGTTCGCCGGACTTCTCTGGTCGAAACAGTTCTACCATTACGTGCAGAAGGACTGGCTCGCCGGTGATCCCGCACAACCGGCTCCTCCCGCGTCGCGGAACTCCGGTCGCAACAGCGACTGGCCGCACGTGTACAACGCCGACGTTATTTCCATGCCGGATAAATGGGAATATCCCTGGTACGCGGCGTGGGACCTTGCATTTCATTGCGTCCCGCTCGCGCTCGTTGATCCCGATTTCGCCAAGCAGCAACTCGTGCTCTTTCTGCGCGAATGGTACATGCATCCGAACGGACAGCTCCCTGCCTACGAATGGGCGCTCGGTGACGTCAATCCTCCGGTGCATGCGTGGTCGGCGTGGCGCGTCTACAAGATCGAAAAGAAAAAGCGCGGACGCGGCGACCGTGCGTTTTTGGAACGCGTCTTTCAAAAGCTCCTGCTGAATTTTACGTGGTGGGTGAACCGCAAAGACGCCGAAGGCATGAACGTTTTCCAAGGCGGCTTTTTGGGGCTCGACAACATCGGCGTCTTCGACCGCAGCGCTCCGCTGCCCACCGGAGGCCACATCGAGCAATCTGACGGCACGGCGTGGATGGCCATGTACTCGCTCAACATGCTGGCCATCGCGCTGGAACTTGCGAGCGAAAATCCGGTGTACGAAGACGTCGCCAGCAAATTCTGGGAACACTTCCTCTATATCGCCCACGCCATGAGTCACCGAGGCGACGGCCAGGAATCGATGTGGAACTCGGAAGACGGCTTTTTCTACGATGTTCTGCACCTGCCGAACGGCGAGCGCAAACCCATGAAGGTGCGCTCGATGGTGGGTCTTATCCCGCTGTTTGCCGTGCAGACGCTCGAACCCGAACTCCTCGACCGCCTGCCCAATTTCAAGCGCAGGCTCGAATGGTTCATCGAAAACCGGCCCGACCTGACCGCCAACGTCGCGTGCATGCGCACGCCCGGCAACCGCGAACGCAGGCTCCTGTCCATCGTCGACGCCGATAAACTGCGGCACTCGCTGCGGTACATGCTGGACGAAAGCGAATTCCTGTCTCCGTACGGCATCCGTGCGTTGTCGCGATTCCATCGAGAAAACCCCTACGTTCTGCACGTCAACGGAAACGAGCACCGCGTGGACTATCAGCCGGCCGAATCGAAGACCAGCTTGTTCGGTGGAAACTCAAACTGGCGCGGCCCGATTTGGTTTCCTCTGAACTTCCTTCTCGTCGAATCGCTGCAGAAATTCCATCACTACTTCGGACAAGACTTCCAGGTGGAATTCCCGACCGGCAGTGGACAACAAATGACCTTGGCGGAAGTCGCCGGCGAGATCTCCAGGCGTCTCAATGGAATCTTTCTTCGCAACGCCTCCGGGCACCGGCCCGTCGCCGGAGAACTGGACCCCTTCCAGTCCGATCCCCACTGGAAAGACCTCGTCCTCTTCCATGAGTATTTCCACGGCGATACCGGTGCCGGAGTCGGTGCCAATCACCAGACCGGATGGACGGGACTGGTCGCAAAACTTCTGACGCAAAGCGGCGAAGCAGCATCGGCGGCCGACCCGGTCGCGGCGAGGGCAGCTACTTCATAACCACTTTTCACCAACGCTTGTTCAGAACTTCGAGGTGCGGCTGGAACCCTACGTCCAGGTACAGCCGGCGCGCTGTGCCGTTGTTCGCGAGCACTCCGATCCGCAGTTCGGTTGCGCCCGCTTGCTTCGCGTAGGTCTCGGCCCTTTCAAGGAGCTGGCGTCCGATCCCGCGCCCTCGATATGGTTCGAGCACGACAAGGTCCGTGATTAGTGCGTAGTGGCCGGGCGGGTCATCGAGCTCCGTGAACGGTTCGCGGGCGAGAACCGTCGTGAAGCCCACTACCAGGGAGTCTTCTTCGGCCATGTAGATCTGGCCGAGGGTCTCGCGACGTCGCGCGTGGATGCGCTCGCAGTACCGATCCGCCATGTCTTCGCCAGCTAGAAGAAGAGGATCGATGGCGCGTTCAGAGTCCTGAAGGACAACAACGCATCGCCGAAGCGCGGCGGCGTCGCGTTCCTGGTATTCACGGATAATCATCAGGAAATCCTTTGTCGATGGAAGGCGACCCTGCGACCGGCGGTCTTCTCAGAACCTGATCAGCAGACCGCCCGTAAAGACCACGTTGTTCTGCAGGCTGCCGCGAACGCTTTGATTCTCCCTTTCGCATTCGTTTGGACGCACCTCTCCACCTGCCGTGGGATGCATAAAAGCTCAAGGGGTTTCAGCCAAATGCAGCCCTCGACCGTGAATCTTTTGCGGAAGTCCCGAATCTCACTGCTCGTAGACAAAGCCCTGGGTGTCGGGAGAAGTGCATGACGACAGAAACGAAGACCGCGGAAGAGGCAGGCAGGTCTGAAAACATTTCCGTTTATCTCGAGAAAGCCGGAGCGCACATTTCGCGCTATGGTCTTGCCGTAATCTTGCTCCTCATCGGCGTTTTGAAATTTACCCCGGCTGAAGCCGACGGCATCCAGCCGCTCGTCTCCCACAGCCCCTTTTTGTCGTGGATGTATTTAGTTCTCGGCAAGCAGGGCGTGTCGAACGTCATCGGCACAATCGAGCTTCTCGTCGCCGCTCTCCTCGTCCTGAGGCCCTTCTCGCCGCGCGCTTCTTTTCTCGGGAGCCTCGGCGCGATCGCGACGTTTTTGTTGACTACGAGCTTCCTGTTTACGACCCCTGGCGCGTTGCAGCTCGGCCACGGAGTGCAAATTCTTGGCGATGCCGGGCAGTTCCTGATCAAGGACCTCGTCCTTCTCGGAGCATCCTTCTGGACTGCCGCCGAAGCGTGGCGAGCTTCGACGATCCGAAACAACTGGAGCGAGGCCTGAGACCCATGACGGCAGCGAGTGAAGCAAGTCTGCCCACGGCGTTAAAGATCGGCGCAAATTCGGCCGCCGCCTATCGAATGTCCTGCATGGAACTCTGGGGCGGAAATACCTCGGTTGAAACGTCGGTCGCCTTGCCCGGGCTTGCCGGATGGGTGCATTCGAAGCCTGTCGAGCCGGCTGTACAGGGAGGAGACGTTTACTATCTTTCCGTATGCTCGGCCGGATTGCTTTCACGCATTGTTCTTGCCGATGTGGCAGGCCACGGACAGGAAGTAGGCGGGGCCGCGATAACCTTACGCGATCTCTTGCGCCAACACGTCAATGCCTTCGATCAATCGGAGCTGATGCGGGGAATCAACGATTCCTTCGGAAGCGGCTCCGACGAAAGCGTTCAGTACGCCACCGCCGCCGTTCTCGGCTACTACTGCGAAACGCGCCAGCTCATCTTCGCCAACGCCGGCCATCCTCCCGTACTCTGGTACCGCGCAGCGCAGCAAACCTGGGAATGGCTGCGCGAGGAAACACCTCACGCGGAGACGGCGGTCGAGGGTCTTCCTCTCGGCCTGATTGCCGGCACCGCGTACACCCAGACAGCCGTGCGCCTGGGTCCCGGGGACCTCGTCCTTATATATACCGACGGCGTAACGGAATCGGTCAACGATGCCTCGGAGGAGCTCGGCTACAGCGGTCTTCTCACCCTCGCTCGGTCTTTACCCGTTCACGGGCCTGCACAGGTCGGGCCCGCATTGCTTGCTGCGCTGGCGCGCTTTCGCGGCGCCTCGCAACCATTTGATGACCTCAGCGTCATCGCTCTGCAGGAGTGCGACCGTCTTCTTTCTGACTGAACTGTGTGAGCATTGAGTAAAACGAAGGAGCGCAAATGATCAAGGTCAGCGTGCTTTACCCGAATGGGGCAGATAAGACATTCGATATCACTTACTACCTCGACCGCCACATGCCCTTGGTTCAGAGACTATTGGGATCAGCTTTGAAGGGCATGTCCGCGGAACATGGGATCTCCGGCGAGAAGCCGGGATCGGCTGCGCCGTACATAGCAACTGGTCATCTTCTTTTTCACTCGCTTGAAACCTATCAAGAGAGCTTCGCTCCCCACGCGCAAGAAATCATCGCGGACATCCCGAAGTACACGAACTCCGAGCCGCTCATCCAAATCGGTGAGGTCAAGTTGTAGGATCGATTTGCTCGGCGGCACTTACCGCCATTACAGCGCAACCTGAAGAACCGCAAAGAAGGCCAGTACGACGAAGAAGTAGTGTGGAAACAACGGAAGCGCAACGAGTGGCAGCAACAAGACCCTCGGCCGCAACGACGCAGTTCGGCAGCAGGAAATTAACAGCGGAACGCGAGGAGCACGCCTTTTCGGAAGTTGCCGCGATCGTCGCAAGCGAAATCATGACCACCGTTGCCGCCGTAGCAAGTAACCATTCTTCGCCCTGCCTAAGAACCACGCCTCGATCAAGACCAATCACGCGCTCCACACCGATCCCGACAGTCGCAACCCCGAGGTACATCGGAAAGTGCGCGTAGCTCCGGCGATAGGTTTCGCATCGCATTAAGTCAGATTGCCGGGAAGCTCCTGACATTCAAAGAGGTAACAGGCAAGGTGGGAGAAAGAGCGGCCTAAGACTTTGAGGTTGCCACGCGGGAAGCGGAAAGCCGCTTAGGTCTCCGCTTCTTTTTCTTTTCGAGGGCTTTAATCTCCGACAGTGGAATAGTCACAAACCGCTTCATTGCCGATTTGAACTTGTCGAATTCGGGATTAGGTTTAGAATCCATCCAAGCTGGGGTGTGGGCGTGGTGCGGAGAAAAGTCAATCGCCGAAAAGTCAGCGAAGTATATTATTGCCCAAAAAAGAGTTCAAGCCAGGTTGCGCGCCTTCCTGCAGCGCTATTTGCGGGCCGCGCCGCGGGCAGAGAGAGCAGTGTCCAAACGCTCAGGGTATCGAGATGACCGCGTCACATCGAGGCGACGTCGCAGTACACCTTGATCGCGCACTTGGCCTCGGTCAGCGTCTTGAGCAGCGTCTCGTAGTTCTCGAGTCCTTCGACCGGATGGGTCAACAGCCGCCGTAGCCATCCTGGGTACGACAGTTCGGCGTCTGCGAGGTCTTTCACGCCCGTCTCGAAGTACTCGCGATTTGCGTTCACGCTTCCGACAGCAACCTTGTTCCCCAGCACGAACCCGAGATTGATTTTGTCCGCCGGGATTTCGAGCTTGCGCTCTCCGCCCGTAACACTCACCATCACCAAAACGCCGTTCTTCGCGAGAACCTCCATCGCTTCGAACACCAACGGCGAATAGCCCGTTCCCTCGACGATGATATCGAACGGGCCGTATGTTTCGGAGGCCTCCCGCAGGGACATCGTCTTCGTGCTCACATATCGTGCTCCAACGGCTTCGACGATCGTGGAATTGAGATACGGTCCAGGAGTAAGCCCGAGGGTAACGACTTCGAGCCCCCGCAGACGGAGAAATAAAGTGGTGAGCAAACCAAGCGTGCCGGCACCCAACACCGCCGCACGCCGCGGCCGCCACACACGAAAGCGCCGTTGTACCTCGTAAGCCTGTGCGATGGCCTTCTCGGCTACGCTCGTCGGCTCCATTAACACGCCGACTTCCTTTAGACCCGAAGGCACGCGCACGATGTATTCCGGATCGTCCACGTAATATTCCGTTAGGAATCCGTGGCGCAAGTTGATGCCGCGCTCGAAGTACGTATCGTCGGTCGTCATGTCGTACGTTCCGATGGTGTCGTACAAACTCGACCCTGGCCGGCGCACGGTCGCGGCAACATAGTCGCCCGGCTTCAACTCCGTGACATTCGGACCCACCGCTTCCACACGGCCGAAACTTTCGTGGCCGAGAATCAGGAAATCGTCGCCAGCGGGCGCCGCCCCGTATTCGGCGGCGTTGATCTCTTTGTCCGTTCCGTCCACACCGACACGCAAGATTTTCACCAAGACACCGCGGCCATTCGGCACGTCGCTGACATGCGGTTTCGGTACCTCGCGCAAGTGAATCGTGTTGGGCCGGCCTGGCAGCACGGCAATCGCTTTCATCGTCTCTTTCAGGTTCAGCACTTCTTCTTGCGCGGTGCTCGCCGGGCCTTGTCCGGCCGAAATCGTTTCGGTCTTATTCATCGGTTGTCTTCCTCTTCTGGTCGTCTGCAGCCAACGGATCGGCTGCGGTGGGGGCAACCCCGCTAGGCAGTGGGACTCACTCGAAGCCACAAAGTTTCACGCTTCACCGGAATTTTGTTCCTCGCATTACGGTACATCCACGACGCTATTGAAGCCGCCCAGGCCATCCGGCGCCTTCTTTGGGTTGGCGGGATCGTCGAGCCACTTATCACTGTCGAGAAGAAACTTATAAGTGTGTCGTCCAGCGGGAAGCGTTTCGGGATGCGTTTGCCAATATCCCGGCTCTACGCACGCTGCTTCCACCGCCTCCAGCCTCCAGTCGTTCCAGCTCCCAAGAACCTGAACTCGCGAAGCGTTGTGATCGTGAAGCGAAAACACAACTCCGGCAGCTGAAACCTGCGGACAGGCCCCGCTTCCGATCTTCCTTCCGTGACGCTCGGCCAACGCAAGAGCGACCGCTTGTCCGGGCGCGACTGCCCCTGCGCCCTGCCGCGCACGATCAGCTCCCGGAACCGCATGTGCGGTTTCAATCAAAATCGAACGAACCAGCAGCGGCGAGAGGTCCGCGTTCGTTTCCAGCATGCAGGCGACGGCGCTTGCAACGAGAGGGGCCGCAAAACTCGTTCCGTCCACGTGCTGGTAGTGCGGCGTAATGAGCTTCAACTCAGCTAACCGATCTTCGACGCTGGCATCACCCTGGCCGCGCTGCTCGAAAAGCAGCTTCGCTTCCTTGGCCGCTCTCGTCCGCGGAAGAAGCGGCGCCGCTACCCAGATGCTGGGTGCCACGAACTCTGGTTTCGATACACCATTGCTGGCACTTCCATAGTTGCTGTGCCACAGCATTACGTCCTCGTCGCTGAACGTATTTTTGTCGTCGATGCCGCCAACCGTGCACGCGAACGGTGCCGTCGCTGGAGGCAGCAGCTTGCGTTCGCCATCGTTGCCCGCGGCTGCGATGACATTGATTCCATCCTCAACCAGCGAAGCGACCGCCTCGTCCACCGCGTTTCCGCTAAGTGGCCAGACCGGATCACCCGAGACCGAGAGGCTTACGACACGAATCGCGAACTCCTTTGCGTTCCGACGAACCCATCCGAGAGCCCGCGCGATGCTGTCGCCTGAAATCCCGCCGCTTGTGTCGCGTACTTGGAGGAGCACGATCTCGGCATCCGGGGCGAGTGACGAGTACAAGCCACGACTCAAAAATCCATTCCCGCAGGCCACAACACTTGTCATCGTTCCGTGCCATTGCCAGTCGCGTGCGCCGTCCCAGTCGGGCCATTCTGGAACGTCCTTCTTGCCGAAACGGATTTCAGACATTTCCTCGTGAGTTGCATCGAGCCAGGCTCGGATGCGGTTCTGCGGAGCAATGAGATCGGGATGCGGGTAGAACCCGGAATCCACTACGGCGATCGTCACACCTTTGCCGGAGAAGCGCGGATCTGCGTGCAAACGCAAGCGAGTCGGTAGAATACCGAATGCGGCTTCGGCGTCGAGCGGCCAGGCCAGTTGAACCGCTTCGTGAAGTGCTGCGTCACCCTTGGCAAGCAAAATCCGCAAGAGATCTTCTTGCACGCAAGCGGGGCAACGACCGTCGTTTCTTCTCGAGAGGGAATACCAGTGCGCCTCCGCGCGAGCCTCCGAAGTCATCGGCACGCCACAGCCCGAACATCGCGAAACGTCTTTCACCCTACACTCCCAGCGGGATGGAACGGCGGTCGCGCCGCCCACCGACACCCGCCCCGTCCCTCGTCAGATTCGCTCGTCGCGACAAAGTTTCGGCGAGCAACTCCGCGAGGAAAAACGCCGATGCGCCCCGAGAATCAACCGCTCTGCCTTATAGTCAACGTGTGAGAATTCCCGGCGAGCGATCCCCGTCTCACCCTCCGCGCGGCGTGACCGCGTTCGGAGTGTTCCTCATTTTCGGCACGACGATGGCGCTCCTCGCTGCCACGACCTTACTCTTCCCGGGCACGCCGCTCGATCGCGGCTGGAAGCTGAATCCCCGCGCCTATCAGGAACTGGCGTCCTTCGGGAAAATCGCGGGCTTCGGTTTTGCGTTGCTCGCTGTGGCGTTGGCGCTCGCGGCCGTCGATTGGTTTCGCAGACGCCTGTGGGGATGGCGACTTGCTGTTGCTCTCATTGCCGCGCAAGTCTTGGGAAATCTCGTCAACCTCTTTCGGGGACGCGTCCCAGAAGGCGCTGTCGGAATCACGATTGCTGCTGCTCTCCTGTTCTATCTTTTGAGCCCACCAATCCGCGATCTCTTTCGTCCGAAGGCCAACAACGTGGAGGGTGCAAGTTCCGCGTTTTGAGATTTCCTACCCAGTTTCGGGGCGGTGCCGCGTCACAAAGAATCGCTTGCGATGGGTTTTCGAAGTGAACGCAATCGGATAACGTATCTATAGCGCGACGTGAGTAACGAACACGAGGCCGCGCTCAAACAGGAGTCCCGCAAAGATGGAATCACGACCGGAAACCGCTGGGCGCGGATGGACCATGCCGCTCGCGCGCTGGTTTCCGCGCATACGGGAACGAGAAGAACAAGTCTTTCTCGCTCTCACGCTCGTTATCGGCGCATTGACCGGATTGGCCGTCGTCGCGTTCATCGTCGTGACCGAACGCCTCGGCATGCACCTCGCTCTTCGCGCGAGGCGGGCGAATCACGATTCGCACCGTCCTCGGAAAATTCTTTTGTACCGCGACAACACTCGCCTGCGGAATCCCGCTTGGGCCTGAAGGCCCGTCGGTGCAAGTCGGCGCCGGAATCGCTTCGGTCCTTGGCCGGCAGCTCGGCCTCAGCGCCGAACGTGTCAAAGCTTTGCTGTCGGTCGGCGCTGCCGCCGCCGTCGCCGCCGCTTTCAACACTCCGCTCGCCGCGGTCGTGTTTTCTCTCGAGGAAATCACGGGAGACCTGCACACACCGATTCTCGGTTCGGTCGTGCTGGCCTCCGCGACGGCCTAGGTCGTCCTTCGCATGCTTCTCGGCAATCACCCGCTCTTTCAGGTGCCGCAATACGAGTTGGTTCATCCCCTGGAGTTTGCCATCTATGCAGCGCTCGGCGTGATCGGCGGCATCGTTTCCGTTGTGTTTACGAAATTGCTCCTCAAAACGCGTGAATGGTTCCTGCGTCTTCCGCAAAAGACCTTCCCCTTTCAACCCGTCGCTGGTGGACTGCTCGTCGGAATCATGGCTCTGTTTGTTCCGCAAGTCCTTGGCGTCGGCTACGGATACGTCGGAGACGCTTTGAACGGCAGGATGACGCTCGGCATTATGGCGTTGCTCGTCGTGCTGAAACTTGTTGCCGTGACAACCAGCTACGGTTCTGGGAACGCCGGAGGCATTTTTGGCCCGAGTCTCTTTCTCGGTGCGATGGTCGGCGCGACGGTAGGCAGCATCGCGCATCACTGGCTCCCCGCGCACACGGCGTCGCCTGGTGCCTACGCCCTGGTCGGCATGGGAACTCTCTTTGCCGGAATAGTGCGCGCGCCGATGACTTCCGTTCTCATGATCTTCGAGACAACGCAGGACTACGCGGTCATCGTTCCGCTCATGATCTCGAACCTCGTCAGCTTGTTCATTTCCTCTCGCTTGCAGAAAGAACCGATCTACGAGGCGCTCGCCTATCAGGACGGAATCCACCTTCCGCATGGAGCATCGCGGCGGAATACGGACGCTCGTCCCGTGTCGCAACTTCTGCGGCCCGCAGAGGAAGTTCTCGATGCAAGCATGACGGTATCAGCCGCGCTCGAAACAACTGCCGGCAGCCGCTATCGCTCCTGGCCCATCCGCAATTCGCGCGGCGTCATTGCTGTCGTCAGCCGAAAAACAATCGAGAAGGCAGTTCGGCAGGAACCCGCAAAACCGCTCGGCGAGCTTTCGGATGACATAACGTTTCCGCATCTGCACGCCGATCAATCGCCCCACGTCGCGCTCGAACGCATGGGGGCTGCCGGGCTCACGCTTCTTCCGGTAGTCCGCCGCGCCGATGTCCACAAGCTCAAAGGTGTCGTGCTGATGCACGACGTCCTGAATTCCTACGGCATCGGCCCCGACCAGGACGGAACCAACAATTCGATTCAGGCCGTGGTGGCTGCCATGGTGATCAGGTCCGTGACTGCGTCGGGTCTTGATGCCAAGGGATGATGGTCCACGGGCAGAGAAACAATCTTGGATTTCATTCGCGCTGCCGTGAAGCGCTGCGTCTCGGGAGATAGCATGATGTCTTTTTCCGCGATCAGGAACCAACTCGGCTTTTCTTTCCAAGCCGGTTTGGTCATCCGCTCTCTGAGACACTTCACGGAAATGGGCTTTTGGGCTGCCGACATGAGAGCAGTCTCGGATGCCGTTGCGTCCGGCTGCAGCTGTGGAGCGCTTGCATGCGGAGATACGCGGCGAAGCACATCGCCGCCGGTCTCTCCTTCATCTGGAACGATTGCGGCGACGTAAACCAGCGCCTTCACATTGGGATTTGCGGCAGCTGCCACGGTAATTACAGCGCCTCCGTAGGAGTGCCCCGCCAATACGATGGGACCCTTCTGGCGGAGAAGCACCCTTTTCAATACAGCCACATCTTCCGTGAACGAAGTCAACGGAATCTGGGCAACGACGGGGAAGCCTTTTCTCTGCAGCTCCTCAGTGACTTTGTTCCAACTCGGACCGTCCGCCCAGGCAGCGTGCACAGGGACTACGGTTACGTCTGAATTTGCACTCGACATGGTTCTTTGTCTCCTTTCTTCGTCTCTTATCTTCTGAGCGTTTCCGTATGAGATATCGAGGCGAGATGGGGCGTGCGAGCCATTGCACGCCCCATGAAGCGCTTCGGTTAGGAATCGATCGATTTATGCGGTTGCCACTTTTGTCGTTAGCCGGCGAGCGAGAAAATCTCGAATCGCGCCCGCAATTTCGCGGTGATGCGTCTCGAGCGCGAAGTGGCCGGTTTCATAGAAACGCACTTCCGCGTTGCGGATGTCGCGTTTGAATGCCTCTGCTCCCGGTGGCAGAAAGAAAGGATCGTTTTTGCCCCACACCGCTAGCAGCGGCAGCTGCTTCGACCGGAAATATTCCTGGAATCTCGGATACAGGGCTACGTTGCTCGCGTAGTCGAGAAACAGGTCGAGCTGGATTTCGTCGTTTCCTGGGCGGGCAAGAAGTGCGGAGTCGAGCGAGTAGGCCTCAGGCGGTACCAGAGTTTCATCCTGCACCCCATGGACATACTGCCACTTGGTCGCTTCAGGCTTCAGAAAATCGCGCAAAGCAGCTCGGTTCTCGGCCGTCGGTTCCTTCCAGTATTTCTGGATGGGATTCCAGCCTTCGCTGAGGCCTTCTTCATACGCGTTTCCATTCTGAGAGATGATGGCGGTGATGCGCTCGGGATGCAGCAACGCGAGCCGCAATCCGACCGGCGCGCCGTAATCGAAAACGTAGATGGCGAAGCGCTGGAGGCCAATCGTCTGCGTGAAATTGGCGATGACTTTCGCCAAGTTCTCAAATGTGTAGCGAAACCTCTTGCGGTCGGGAGCATCGGAGAAGCCAAAACCCGGCAGGTCGGGCGCGACGACATGGTAGCTGTCGGCAAGCGCTGGAATCAGGTTGCGAAACATGTGGGATGAAGTCGGGAAGCCATGGAGCAAAAGAATCGTCGGGGCTGCTGCCGGACCCGCCTCGCGATAGAAAATCTTGTTGCCATCAACAACGGCATGTTTGTAGCTGATCATCTGAGTCTCCTTAGTTGATTTGGAGCGCGGCATAACGAGTGCCTGACCGACACCGAGCGCTTCCATAGGGTCAGATGACCTAACCGATAAAAGGTTTCATTAATGGTGTATAATTCTTGCGGAAGGTTTGGTGCATGAAGAGGGCGGCAAACAGGTCTGATTGGAAAGACGGCTTTCTTTTCCTGGGAAATGAGTTGGTCTTGGATTTCCTGAACACGCGGCCAATTCAAGACCGCAAACCCATGGAACTTCTCCCGGGCTTAGGCGCGGTCTTACGGTGGTTCCAGGCCGCTGATCTCCTCGATTCGGAACAGGTCGCCCGTCTCGAGCGTCAATGGGAAGGAACGACCGAAGCACAGAAAACGACAGAGGTCATGAAAGATCTTCGCGAACGATGGCGGGAGGAGATCCTCGCGTGGGAAGGAGGTCGCGCGATTCGCAGCCAGACGCTCGACGAACTAAACCGGGTAATGGCCATGCATCCGATGCTCACGAGACTCACCAAAAGTCGAACTGCGTATTCGACGAAGCTATGGTTTGAAGTCCGCGAGCCTGCAGATTTGCTTGCGCCTTTGGCACACAGCGCGGCGACGCTGTTTGCAACGGGCGATCGCAAACGCGTGCGTAAATGTGCCAACTGCGTGCTTCATTTCCACGACACCAGCAAGAAGGGGACCCGTCGCTGGTGCAGCATGCAGCTATGCGGAAATCGGTTTAAGGTCGCGGCGTATGCAGCTCGGCAACAGAAAGATCGATAGGACCCGATTTCCTGTAACTTTCGGAGTTGCCGCGTATCAACCAATGAGGACTCCTATGTCGAAGATAAGTCTAGTCGTTGCTGAATCATAATCTCGGCCCGAGCAGCGAAGCCGCAGGGCTGGAGAGACTGTGAAGCTTTGAACAGAGCCGACTTATGCTTCACGTCGTTGAAGCTGCTGGGCTTCTCATTCGACGGGTGACTGGACTCTGCGATTCCTGATTCTTACGCTTTGCATCACGCCGTTGCGAAAACTTCTTCACTTGCCGGAATTAATTCGCTTTCGTCGCATGTTGGGCCTGTACGCTTTTTTTTACGTTTGCTTGCACTTGTTGACTTACCTGGGGCCGGATCAAAGTTTCAGCCTCTCGGGAATGTGGGTTGATGTGGCTAAGAGGCCCTTCATCACCGTCGGATTCCTCGCCTTCGTTCTGCTGATTCCATTGGCTGTGACCTCAACTGCCGGATGGATTCGAAAATTGGGAGGGAAGCGCTCGGCGCGACTGCACCGGCTGGCTTATATGGCGGTGATCCTTGGAGTAATTCATTACGAATGGCTGGTGAAATCGAACAAGACCAGGCCCCTAATCTACGGCGCCATTCTCACCGTTCTGCTTCTCTGGCGGCTGGGCAATTTCATAAGAACATGGTCGCCGCGGCAGGCGACTTCCTCGGCACGGACGTAAGAATCATTCGCGTTCGCAGACTGAGGTAGCGGTTTTCCAATTCTTCTTGTCCTGTTTGTACTCACATCTAGTCGTTCCCTCTCAACAACTTACAATGCTCTTATTTCTGTGGAAAACCCACATTTGCACGCTATTGCGCACCCAGAGTGCACCACACCAAGAACCCCTTTTGACCCAATGCCACGGTTTCGCGGCCCGTTGCATCGCGTGTTGGGATAAATTGGGATAAAGCGGAAAATGCTGCCAGAAAGCTTCCCGTTTGAAGGTGAGACGTAAACTCCGACACAGATTGGATTTAACTATGGCGGAGAGGGGGGGATTCGAACCCCCGGTACAAGTTTTAGCTCGTACAACGGTTTAGCAAACCGCCGCATTCAGCCGCTCTGCCACCTCTCCGCGGTTTAGTGGGTGGAATTCTCGCGGTGTTCAGCGGCAGAGAAGTCCACCTTTCGAATAGCGAAAGTATAGCATCAAACCAATAAGGGCAATCGGCCAAAATGCTGCGATAGCCGCCCCTTCCTTGTAACAAAGTGCACAGGCGGACGTCATAAGAAGTAGGTCGGTAAGTTTGCGGAAGCTCGGACAGGCAGCGAGGATTTCTTCCCTTTAGGCTGGTTTGAAACTAGAATATAGAGGAGATTCGCGCCCGCTTTGCCGAAGTTAGGCCGAGTTACGCCGTCAACAGCCCTCGTGGCTGCACTGGCGGGAAGGCCATCCCGCGAAGTACGCAGTATCCTCTCGCGAAACATTTCGACCGATACGGGCGTATGTAATGTAGAGGACGGGCGAACAGCAATACAATCGTGTCCCTGCTTGGTTGGTCTGTCCCGGGCATGGTTGGGGCGGCCCTTTGAGCGTGGATTAAAGAGGATTCACATGAAGACGTGGAAGAAGGTAGTCATCGGAGCGGTCGTGGCCGGGGTGCTGATAGGGATTGTGCTCTTCAGCGTCAACCAGGCGAACAAGGGCGTAGTGACTGTACAGACGGCCAAAGTATCGAATCAAGACGATTTGGTTTCGCTGGTAACGGCCTCTGGCGAGATCAAACCGACCACTTATACAAATGTGACGGCGCAGGGATTCGGCAGAATTACGGCCATTCTTGTGAAAGAAGGCGACCATATCAAGAAGGGCGACAAGTTATTGCTACAGGAAAACGTGCAAGCGAGCGCGGACGTGCAGGCGCAGGCGGCCGCGATTCATTCCGCGGAATCCGGGGTGCGAGCGGCGGATGCGAGTTACAAAGCTGCACAGGCGGACCTCGTTTCTCAGCAGGCGAACATGGAAAAGGCCAAGCTCGATTGGGTACGCGGGCAGGGACTGTTCAAGGACGGACTGATACCGAAACAAGATTTCGATCAGCGGAAGTCCACGTATGATGGTGCTGCAGCAGCAGTGGATTCGGCTCGAGAAAAGGTACAGTCGCTGAAAGCGCAACTGGACCAAACTCGCTCGCAAGTAAATCAAAACGAGGCGATGCTGGTAAGAAGCAAGGACGTGTTGTCAAAGACCACGTATACATCGCCTATCAACGGAATCGTGAGTTACTTGCCGGAACGTGTGGGCGATTATGTCGTGCCGGGGATTCAGAATTCCAACGGCAGTTTCTTGATGACACTATCGGACATGTCCGTCGTAACTGCGGAGGTAAAGGTCGACGAGACGGACATCGTTAATGTGAAACTCGGTCAGGACGCCGACGTAACCATTGATGCCGTGCCCGGCAAGCTATTCAAGGGCAAAGTGACGGAGATCGGTTCGCAGGCGACGCTGCGAAGTTCCGGATTAGCCACAACGCAATCCACTACGAGCACTCAGGAAGCCAAGGATTTTAAGGTGGTCGTCCGACTCGACAATCCGCCGGATAATTTGCGGCCAGGCCTTTCGACGACGGCGAAGATCAAGACGGCGGAGAAAAAGAGCGTAATTGCCATCCCGATTCAAGCGCTGGCGGTCCGGACGCGGAAGGATCTCGAGGAAGCAGCCAAGAACGCAAAAGGTCAAGGCGGTTCGGGAGTTACTCTAGCAGCGCCTCCACCGGCAGCCGCCGGCGATCCCAAGAAGGAAGAAATTCAAGGCGTCTTTGTCGTTAACGGCAAAAAAGCGTTCTTCCGGCCTGTGGAAACGGGAATCACGGGCGTAACCAATATCGAAGTCACCAAGGGTTTGCAAGTCGGCGACGAGATCGTGGTAGGCAGTTACAAGGCTCTGAGAACGCTGAAGCCCGAAGCCAGCGTTAAAGTGGACAACTCCGCTCCCAAGAAACAGGACGATCAACAGAGCTAACGGATCCTAACAAGTGAGGACATTCGAATGCCCTTGGAGACGACGGCAACAGACTCATACCGCGAGGATTTGGTCAGCTCTGGTGTCGTGATCAAAACAGAGGCCCTCACCAAAGTGTACGAAATGGGCTCGGAGAAGGTTCACGCTCTCAGCGGGGTGGACGTAGAAATCCGCAAGGGCGAATACGTGGCCATCATGGGACCTTCCGGTTCAGGGAAGTCCACTCTAATGAACCTCATTGGATGCCTGGATTCTCCCAGCGCCGGAAAGTACTGGCTTGCGGGACGCCTGGTCAGCGATCTGGACGATGACGAGCTGGCATATATTCGAAATAAAGAGATTGGTTTCGTTTTTCAAACTTTCAATTTGCTGCCCCGCGCAACCGCACTCCATAACGTCGAACTTCCACTGATCTATAACGGCACGCCGGCGGAGGAGCGCATCGAAAAAGCAAAAAAAGCACTGGAACGCGTGGATTTGCTGGACCGGATGACTCATAAGCCGAACGAACTCTCCGGCGGTCAGCGACAGCGCGTAGCTATTGCCAGAGCCCTCGTCAATTCGCCGTCAATTGTCCTTGCGGATGAGCCGACTGGCAACCTCGACTCGAAGACTGGCGAAGAGATTATGGCGCTGTTTGAAAACCTCTACCGGCAGGGCAACACCATCATCTTGGTTACGCATGAGCACGACATCGCGCAGCACGCCCACCGAATCATCTTCATCCGCGATGGAAAGATCGCTTCCGACGAAGCCGTCATAAAGAAGTAGAAGACAATTCGGCTCTTTCCTTCCCCTTTTAATTGGATACTCTGACCGTGCTGGCGCTGGACCGCCAACGTGGCAGGCGTGTTTCTCCACGAGAGCACCCCAAAATAGAGAAGGTGGCATAACTATGCGAACAAGTCCAGGAGAACGGAACATCGAGAGGGAGGTTCTGCTACGGCGGGCCGCGGAGCGCTGCTCAAAATACTTGGCGGGCATTGATGAACGCCGGGTCGCCCCTGCGGGGGAGAATGTTCAGGGACTAGCAAAATTCCGCGAACCATTCCCCGCTTTGCCAAGTGACCCGATGCAGGTCCTCGAGAACCTGGATGAAATCGGCTCTCCGGCGACAGTAGCGACAACGGGCGGCCGATACTTCGGCTTTGTAATTGGCGGAGCCCTGCCCGCATCTCTGGCTGCCAATTGGCTGGCGGCTGCCTGGGATCAAAATGCGGCTTTGCGAGTCATGTCTCCCGTGGCGGCCGAACTGGAAGAGGTGGTGCTCCGTTGGGTGTGCGAAGCGCTGGGTCTGCCTGCGAATTGCGATGGCGGGCTTGTGACTTGCGCGACGACGGCGAACTTCACGGCCATCGTGGCGGCGCGCCATGCCCTTCTCGCCCGCGCAGGATGGAACGTCGAGGATGAGGGAATGTTTGGGGCGCCGCCAATCGATGTAGTGGTCGGTGATGAAGTACATGCCTCGCTTCTCAAAGCGCTGACGCTCGCTGGTTTTGGCAAAAAGCGTCTGAAGCGCGTGGAAGTTGACGGGCAAGGCCGAATGCGCGCTGACAAGTTGCCACGGCTCAGCCGGCGGACCATCCTCTGCCTGCAGGCCGGCAATGTGAACACCGGAGCGTTTGATCCAGCGGCGGAAATTTGCACGCGTGCCCATGAACAAGGAGCCTGGGTCCATGTGGACGGAGCGTTTGGTTTGTGGGCCGCCGTCTCGCCCAAGTACCGCCATCTGACCGAAGGATTCGGGCAAGCCGATTCGTGGGCCACCGACGCGCACAAGTGGCCGAATGTCAATTACGACAGCGGTATCGTGCTGGTGAAGGACGGAATGGCTCTGCGCACTTCCATGACAATGACCGCCGCTTATCTTGAGGCGGGCGCACTTCGCGAGCCGATGTACCACGGACCCGAAGCCTCTAGAAGGGCGCGCGGAGTGGAATTGTGGGCGGCACTAAAGTCCATGGGCCGGAAAGGGCTGTGCTCCCTGATTGAACGAACCTGTGAGTACGCGCAGCGATTCGCGGAGGGATTTCGCGAGGCGGGCTTCGAAGTGCTCAACGACGTTGTCATCAATCAGGTGCTGGTGTCTTTCGGTAGCGCGGAAGTCACGCAGAAAGTAATCCGCGCCGTTCAAGAGGACGGTACATGCTGGTGCGGCGGAACGGTATGGCAGGGAACGGCCGCAATGCGAGTCAGCGTTTCGTCCTGGGCGACTAGTGAAGCCGATGTCGAGCTTAGCCTGGCAACGATCTTGCGCATCGCTCGCGCTTGCCAAAGCTAATAAGCTGTTCCCGCTAACTCTGTTTCAAGTGCACATATCAGCGGCTATGCGCTGCGGGAGTGGCGTCCAAGTCGGCGAACGTCGGCGCGGGACAAAGATAAGTGCGCGACAAACGGTCATGCCACGTAAGGGCATCTTCATCCCACATGGCCCACAGAAATCCCATGAAGAATGTGCCAACGGAAAGCATGTATCCCGCGCTGCGCCACAGCATCTGCCGCGGACTAGGAGGTTCACCTGAGAAACTGACGACTTGCAAGCCGCGCAGCATCATTCCTGGGGTCGTCCCGCCAAATACGGTGAACAGAGCGAAATACTGCAAGTAGACGATAACGAATGTCGCGATACAGACAGCTGCGCTTAACTTGTTCAAGGTAAATTGTCCGCCCAGCGAACCAAAGAGCGCGAGGAAGCCTCCATACGCAAAAAGCAGGCAGCCGGCGTCGATTAATCCGGCAATTCGCCGCTCATCAATAGAAGCCACTGGGTACAAACCCGCGTGCTCCGAACGCTCTTGTTGCGGGGGAGTCTGCACGGAAGTTTGATCGACGACGGGAGGCAGCGATACGTCGATTTCCATCCGGGCTTCTTCACGCGTCGCAGCGTTTCGGCCGATGGCGATGGTGAAAGCGAAATCCTCATCTGGCGCGAGCTGAGCTTCCGCGACGGCAACACACGTGGGAAGCGGCGGATCTGACTCCGGCTCCTCGAACGGAAGGTGTGATTGAGAAAGATTAGGCGCAACCTTACGCCGTCGGGCTCGATAGGCATGGAGGCGTTGCGAGAGCTCGCCGCGCCAGGCGGAATCCGAGCCCGGCCCGGCTGCGGCCTGCCCATTGCTCCGGTCGATCCTCAGGCCATGGCTGTCTTGCACAATTGGCGGGGAACACGCCTCTTGAGAAGGGAAATCAACCTCAATAACTGAATCACAGAATTTGCAGACGCGTATGCTCGAAGGCAATACGGCGCCGCACTGCAGACATGTTTTTGTCACCGGTCGTTTTTGCGCTGCGGACGCGTCCACTCCGGTGAGGAGGGAACGAATGGAGCGTACCACGAAACGGTAAAAGTCAAGCCGAGAATGGAACGCGGATGTAGCGAATCAGGCAGGGGATGGGGCTAGCCGTTACCGCCGGCGATAGCCGGCCGTTAGGATTCCAACTGCTGGGCGAACATGTCTCTACTGAAGGCAATACGCCGTTCGAGTGTTACCGCCGCAAAGTAGGTGCATTGCCCGCGCTCCCTTTCCGTCCAGGCGCGCAGGGTAGGAATGAGGCGGGCTATCGTTGAGCGGACAAATCCCAGGAGGCCGAAGTAGGCTCCGATCGCTTGAACTCCACTGCGGTCTTCCGGGCGGTCCGGACAGAGCTGCAAGAGCTGAACGACCCGGGCAAAATCTTCGCCGCTCGCGGAGCTCTTAATGCCTGTCACGTCCTGCACCTCTGCGGAAAGCGCGTGCTTGATCGAAGCTGCTATCAGTGAGCGGCAATAAGAGACAAAAAACTGCAGCAAGAAAACCACGGAACAGACGAGAATTATCGCGGCCATCATCGGGGGATCACCGCAAGACGCGCAGGGACCAATCTTGCGTCTTCGGGCAAACGCCAGAAGGCATAAGCCCAGGCCAAAGGCAGGAATAAGCCAAAAACCTGCACCAGCGGGACAAATACCGAGCTGAGCGGCGGATATAGATTCCGGATGGCGTAGTTGGCGGCAAAGAGGCTGAAGTAAACACCAAGAGAGAGAACAAGTTGGATCAGTCGTGTGCGAGTCTCGCGAAGCTTTAGTATGGCCGCCCACAAAACATAAGTGAGAACCAATCCTACGAAATAGAGGTTTTGGGAGAGTTCGACGACGAAATGCGTGACGAGTTTCGCAGTGGATTGCTCAACTACCGCGTAGGTAAAAAGCGCGGTCCCTGCCAGAAGCAGCAGGGTTCCCATTTTCACATACCGTTCAGCATTCATTTCGCTGAACACATGCGCGTACAGAGTACTCAGCGCGAAATACAAAAAGATCGTCAAAATTGCGTCTGAATAATAGTAAAAGTATTGGTACTGCCTGGAGCTAAACCCGTACTCGGCCAGGATTTTGAAGCGCCCCAGCTCACTTACAACAGCCGTCGTCATGTACAAATTGAGGAGTAGATATCGGCGGAACGCGTGTTTCTTGAGAGCGCACACAACCACCGCGGCCTCGCAAAGGAGACCTACGAACCAAACAAAGTATGCAAACGGACCAGGCACGTTCCCGCCAATCTACGCCCCTGATCCCGCTCCGCAGAAAGGCTTCGTACAACGTCTGCGGCTGTTACGCGGCTATCAATAGGGCGTCGGTGGTGCCGGTGCTGCGCCGTTTCGGTACGGTGTCGGTGGTGCCGGCGCTGCGCCGTTTCGATACGGTGTCGGCGGTGCTGGAGCTGCGCCGTTCGCCATAATTACGGAACCGTCGCCGTGCGCCGTAACCATGGTTTTCAAGCCCATAGCCCCTACTAGGATGAGTAAAGTAAGGGTTACAACCGCGAGTTTCCTGGACATTTTGCCTCCGGGGATTGAATACACCCAGAGACACTCTATCCCTTATTACAGGGATGTCAAGTAGCTCGCGTTACGGACTTGTTCCGTATAGGTACACAACTTCCCGTCCCGTCTCTTCGCCAGGCTTTCGCCCGCCGCGACGGGGCCGTAAATTCACTACGCGAGGAGAATAGGGTTTAGGACTTCTAGGGTCAACAGTACAGTAGTACTAAGACCCTTGGGACTTAGGGACAGGTAGTCGCCCACCCAAGTCGACCACGAAAAGTCGACTGAGCTGCCAGCGCAGCGTGGGTCAAAGTTCGTGAGGCATCGCCATTCGTGCCTGTGGGAGTGCTTGACACCTTTGCGACAGACTCCGTAGCATTAAGAATTGTCTTTGTGCCGGCGTAGCTCAGTGGAAGAGCGAGGGTCTCATAATCCCTAGGCCGTGGGTTCGATTCCCCCCGCCGGCACCAATCCATCCAGGGTCCGGGCCGGACCGGATATCTTTGGTCGGGGCGCCCGGATTTGAACCGAGAACTTCCTGCGCCCAAGGCGGGAGCTCTGGCTATCTCCAAACCGTGTGAAAGCAAGGAACGCGTGGTGTCATGTAGGTGTCATGCGAATTGTGATGAATGCCGGCAAGTTGTAATGAAAACTAAAAAGAGAAGGCGAATCTGATTTAGCCCCATTTGATCAGAACTTTATGATTCCCCTCGATTTGTCTCGGCTCCGGCAAATTGTGATTAAGTTGGTTTCAAGGCTGTTAACCTAAGGGTTGCTAGTTTGAATCTAGCCCGCGGAGCCAGTCTTCCTCCTTAATTTCATGTCCTTCTGCTGCAGTTGATAACGACTCACTTTGGGGGCAACGGGGTGCAACTTCGAGCTTCTCGCTTGGATGCACAAAGCCGATTTCCACTTGTTCCGCGAGTTTCTTCCGAAACGTCGCATCCTCATTGAGCTTTCGGTAGGCGTCTGTGATGCTCCGGTTTCATCTCGTTCTGAATTTTGAGCCGGCGCGCACACTACAATGCAGAGTGAAGGAGGGCTTCGTCGAAGTGGTCGAGTTCCTGGAAACCTCGCAGCCGAATATTAACTGCGCTGGAAACCCATCAGAATCGAGGGCATGTAGCTTTCAGTCGTCGAAGGCCAGATTGCTGGCTACGGTGCGTCCGGCCGCTGCAATTCCGCAAGCGAACTGTTCACAGCCCGCATGCACCACAGGAAAATCGTTGGAGCAATGAAGAACGCTTTCGCTCTGCACTCCGAACCCTCGGGCTCCGACAGCCGCGCCACATCCGTCGGCTCCCGAGCCATTTTTGACTTCGCGCGACCTGCTTGCTTTCAGGATTTTCCGTAACCCGCGCTTCCCGACGAATTAAAAACCGCAATCCGCTCGGAATCCGGGGAATGCTAGACGGTGAGTTCACGCGCTGACAGTTGTAAATTTAACATTTATTTTATAGTCTCAACGAGGTGCACAAAGTTGATGCCGGCAATTTTGCTTGCTCCGCGGGCGGCCGCCGGCAAGATTTATGAAATCCGGTGACCTTTAGGCTTTCTTTTTGGCCCGTTTGTTGGGGTGGCCCTTGCTTGGTGAAATTGGGACTATGAAGGCAACGAATCCTCGCTCAACTACGCAGACACTCAGCCCGAAAAAATCGGACCCCATCCGGCGGCAATCTCTTTCTGCAGCCGTCGTCGAGCGCCTCCGGGAGAAAATTCTTAGCGGCGAACTGCGCGAGGGCGAGCAGCTTCGCCAGGACGCCATTGCCGCTGAATTTCAAATTAGTCGCATTCCTGTTCGTGAAGCTCTTAGCCATTTGGCTGCCGAAGGCCTCATCACCATCGTTGCCAATCGTGGCGCTGTTGTTTCTGCACTGTCACCCGACGAGATCATGCAGATGTTCGAAACACGCGCTGTTCTCGAATGCTATATGTTGCGTCAGGCCATCCCCAACATAAAGCAAGAGGACTTTCAGCGTGCGGAGGATATCTTGGTTCAGTACGAACAGTCCCTTGAGAAAAATTCCGAAGTGAAGTCCTGGGGCCAGTGGAACTGGAGTTTTCATTCCACCCTCTACGCTCCCGCCAATCGTCCTTTCATGCTCTCTTTTTTGAAGACTCTGAACATCAACTGTGACCGCTACACGCGTCTTCACCTCGTCTTCACGCGTGATCTCCACCGGGCCGGCGAGGCCCACCGCGAGCTTCTTGCGGCATGCAAGAGGAAAGATCCCGAAATAGCTGCTGCCGCATTGTGGAAACATATTACCGAGGCAGGTGAGTACCTGAAAGAATTCATCAAGCGCCATCGAGAGCAGCACTCCTGAACCGCCGGACGTCTTTCGAGTGCATTCGTGTCAGAACGCGCTGTATGAGGGAGTGGAGATCATCCAATGAGCGTAAAAGCGACACTCGGTCTCATCATCGGCAATCGAGGATTCTTTCCAGATCACCTGGCGAAGAGCGGCCGAGAAGAAATGATTCAGATTTTGGGAACGGCGGGAATTGAGGCCGTTGTACTTGGGCCCGAGCAAAGCAAGCATGGCGCGGTCGAAACGCATGAGGAAGCCAAGCGATGCGCGGCACTGTTTCGTTCGGCCAGCGATCGAATCGACGGTGTCATTGTGTCGCTTCCAAATTTTGGAGACGAGCGGGCGATCGCGGACACATTGCGTTTGGCTGGCTTGAATGTTCCGGTATTGGTGCAAGCAACGCCGGACACCACCTCAAAAATGACGATTGCGCACCGGCGTGACAGTTTTTGCGGGAAAATGTCCGCCTGCAACAACCTCTCGCAGTACCGAATTCCTTACTCCTTGACGAGCCTGCATACACTAGACCCGAAGTCCGATGCGTTTCGCCGTGATCTCGAGTGGTTCCTGGCTGTTTGCCGGGTCGTGAGAGGATTGAAGCGTTTGCGAATTGGAGCCATCGGCGCCCGGCCAGCAGCTTTCAACACTGTTCGCTATAGCGAAAAAATTCTGGAGGCCAACGGAATCTCGGTTGAAACCATTGATTTGTCAGAGGTTCTCGGCCGCATTCAGCGAATGAAGGACGACAATCCCAGCGCGCAAAAAAAGCTGGACGCCATACGGCGCTACGTTTCCACCGGAAGCGTTCCAAATTCGGCTCTACTAAAGATGGCCAAGCTGGGAGCCGTGATCGACGGCTGGATGAGGGACGCCGAAGTATCGATCAGCGCCATTCAGTGCTGGACCTCGCTCGAAGAGTACTTCGGGGTTGTACCTTGCACGATCATGAGCATGATGAGCGACGATGGGCTCTCGAGCGCATGCGAAGTGGACATCGCCGGCGTTATCGGCATGCACGCGCTGCAACTGGCGTCGCAAACGCCGAGCGCGCTTCTGGATTGGAACAATAATTACGCGGAGGATCCCGACAAGGCAGTCTGCTTCCATTGCAGCAACCTCCCGAAGCATTTCTTCAAAGACGTGCGCATGGACTTCCAGGAGATCATTGCGGGGACTGTGGGCAAGGAAAACACGTTCGGAACGTGCGTCGGAAGAGTGAAAGCCGGGCCGATGAGTTTTGCGCGATTCTCTACGGATGACCTTCATGGCGCCATGCGAGGTTACGTCGGCGAGGGGAACTTTACCGATGACCCGCTTGAAACGTTTGGTGGCGCCGGTGTTGTGCACATTCCTCACCTGCAGAAACTGCTCCGGTATATTTGCGAGCGCGGGTTCGAGCATCACGTGGCCGCGAATTTTTCCACCGTGGCCTCCGCGGTGCACGAGGCCGCGACGAGGTACCTCGGTTGGGACATGTACTGGCATCGCGTGTGAGCAGAGTCGTCGCAGGTTTGATTTCGGGATGCTGAATTTCCGGGCATTGTTCTTTGAGAAGGGACAGGGATCACGAGGAGCAAGTTCGAGGCCGGGCCGCATTGTCTTCGATATCTAGATAGGGATAATGAGTATGTGGCCATTGCAGCCAGGTAGTCCGAAATTTCATCCAGATCAAGCCGCTGACAGTTGCCACACAACTACTTTGCGAACTTACGAACGCTGAAGGAAATCGGAAGCCCTACCACGACCATGTGAACCAGTAGCCCTAGAATCAAATCCTGAAGTTTGTAAGGGCCCCTGGCGTGAAGCGCGGAAAGAGGCAAAACGACAAGATTCATTAACTCTTCCACCGCAGCGCCAAAGAACAAACCGCACACCAAAGGGTGCTCCAACATGAAACGCAGCCTGCGGCTGGCCGCGTAGTAAACAGCCGCTGCCGAACAAGCGATGAAAAAATGCAGTACAACACCCAGAACATAGGTGCCAACGCCACCATGGACCGCCTGCCGCCCCAGCAGGCCCGCGGCAATCACAAGCGGAATTTTCCATCCGAACAGAATGCACGCCTGTAGAAGGTCTAAGGCCCCGGCAATCACGCCTCCCACTGCGATTGCGAATAGAGCGTTCTTTTTCCTGGATGGCCCGCCTTCAGAATCATCACCGGTCATTCGATCTCCTCGTTTCCACCTCTGATTGTTTGCATCATCCAAGCAGCGGCCTACTTAAACAAAGATAAGTCAATCGAGTTCCCCATCGCCTGGTATCCGGCGTCGTTGGGGTGGATGTGATCGCCGCTATCCCACGCCGGGCGGATTCTTTGTGGGTTCGCCGGATCGAGCACGACCTTTTCGAAGTCAATCACTCCATCGAAGGCGTGGCTGGATCGAATCCACTGATTCAGAGCCTTGCGCTGTGCTTCCTTCTCCGCGCTGAAGATACCGGGAATCGTGGCAGCGCCGCCGAAGGGAGTCTGCGTCGCGCCAAAAATCCTCATGCCGCGGTCATGCGCCCGCTCGATGAGCTGTTTCATGCCGGCGATCAGATTTTCTACGCTGACGGCTTCCGAGACGGTTGCAAGAGGCGTGCCTGGGAGCCCAATATCCACGATGCCCTCAAGAACGATGACGTATTTGACGCCCGGCTGATCGAGCGCGTCGTGATCGAAGCGGGCCAGGCCGCTTACACCGAGTTCCCCAGCAACCGGCGGCGCATCATGAAGAATCCGATTACCTATGATTCCCGCGGTTAACACCCCGAGCGGGAGACCTCGCTGGGAGAGGCGTTTGGCGAGAGCATCGGGCCAGCGCCGATTCGCGTTGGGGGTAGAACCATCGCCGTCGACACGAGAGTCGCCAAACACGGCTATGGCTGCGGCTGAGAGCGGCGCGCTGACATCGACGCCGGCGAGAAAAATCCAGGAGGTAATGGCGCGTGGGTTTGCAATCGAAGGCGAGGAGGTAAGATCGCCCGGGCCTACATAGGAGGTTTGCTGCGGCAGGTAATGAATGCCGGCCGCGGATGTAACGTTAGGAACAAAGATGCTGATGGCGAGATCGCTTTCGGCGGGCACGGAAAGCTGAACGGGATCGCTCAGCACAAAAGCGTTCGGCGGAACCGATATCCCGGGCGCACCGCCGAAGGTTAGCACGCGATCGGAAGACGGCAGGATGGTGGAGGCGCTGGTCCGCCGGGCGAGGTGAGCAGATCCGATTTCAAGAGCCAGTTTGCCGAAGAAATTCGAGAAACGGACGCGCACAGCAGAGCCGCCAACACTCAAGTGGACGATCTCACGCAGCGTTTGGTTGTTGAATTCGAGGCTCTTTGTCTGGATGTGCGCTCCATCGGGAGGCGGAGATGGGCTTGCGCCCCAGCTAACTACCCAGTGAGCGCGCGGAGCAGGGGCCGGACCTGCGGCGGCGGT
This sequence comes from Candidatus Acidiferrum sp., assembly GCA_035576885.1. Classification (GTDB taxonomy): domain Bacteria; phylum Acidobacteriota; class Terriglobia; order Acidiferrales; family UBA7541; genus Acidiferrum. Next base: position 53,199 of record DATLVZ010000003.1, read on the forward strand.
GACCGATAAGGCGAAAAACGCCACCACAAATCCTGCACAAAGTTCGCCGGCCTGCACCAACCTAGGTAAAGAGAAAACCCTTGACGAGCAATGACAGGAAGCGATGTGGCGCAGGACTTGTGCCATGGATCTCCCTCTTCCGGTAAATTGGTCATTAATCAGGTGTCGTTTGTTTCTTGTCCGCATGCTCAACTCACGACGGGCGCTACTTCGCTGCCGAATAATCCGACGGACGCATGTACACTTCGTCTACGTTATATTTCCCGTTCACCTTTTCTATAATCTCGGAGGCTTGTTTCCGATACTCTGGAAACGCCGGGTCGCCATGAAGAGCGTCCCAATTCTTTTTCGCTTCGTCCCGGTTGGGATGAGCCACGATGTAGATGAATGTGTCGGCCCAGGCAGGATTATCGTCGCCCGGCACCCAGTAGCCGAGGACATCGATAGCGTGCTTGGTTTGCAGCTTCGAAACATCACGAAAGATGGACTCGAGGGCCGGCACTTTGCCCGGCACAGTGTGATAGATCATCAGCTCGAATACACGATTACTGTCGGCGCGCACTTGGTTTCCGTGCACCAGACGTGCAGTTAGCAGCGACCCAGCAGCAAAGGAGACCAGCGCGGTCGCGCAAACAATCCATCCTTTGAAGTTATGGCGGTTGCGCCATGCCGAGGCTGGTTCATGATTCGTGTTCATGGGTTCATTCTCCGCTGGAGTGTGGCCTCTATTACAGTCAGTTGACTGACTGACAAGATACGCAAAACCGGCGGTTGCCGTCAACGCCTAAGCACCAGCCGATCGTTACCATTGCTGTCGTGCATCAGGGCAGGGTCCTGGGCGCCTTGCCATTGACGCTTGCGCCTTCAAGAACCTAACATGTAAGCTAGTCAACTGACTATTGGACGGTGTGATGCCAAAATGGAAAGCAGATAGCCGCACGAGGCTCCTGCAGGCCGCCGAGAAGGTCACGTATCGCCACGGGTTCGGCAAGACGGCGCTCGCGGACATTGCGAAGGAAGCCAGGGTTCCACTGGGCAACATCTACTACTACTTCAAGACGAAGGAGGCGATCGGCGGTGCCATTGTCGAAGTGCGCCTTTTGCGATTTAGAAGGCTGCTGCAAGAACTGAACCATGCAGAATCTCCCAAAGAGCGGCTGTGCGGATTCGTCCAGGTAAAGATTAAGAACCGCGAGGAGTTGTCGCGCAGCGGTTGTCCCGTCGGAACCCTGTGCTCCGAACTGCACAAGAACGGCGGCGCGGTTGCGAAGAAATCGACGGCATTGTTCGCGGAAGCTCTGGCTTGGATGGAAACGCAGTTCAAGGCGCTTGGCAAAGGAGACGATTCGCGCGGCCTCGCTGTGCATCTTCTGTCCGCAACTCAAGGCATATCGGTGCTGGCGCACACGTTCCACGACCCCAGGATGATCGAAATGGAAGCAGTCCGGCTCAAGGAATGGATTCGCGCGCTTTAAGCGTGCAACAAGGAAGTCACGGCGAAATGGCCATCCGCATAGATGCTATTGACGTATATAGATATTATGTGATATAGATATTTTCATGACTGAGCTTGATCCTCAGAGGTTTATTCCACTTAAAACCAATTGGTTTCACATCATGCTGTCGCTTGCGGGCGGAGAACTGCATGGATACGGAATCATGCAGGAAGTCCTGAATCGAACTACGGGGAAGGTGCGGTTGTGGCCAGCAAGCTTGTATGGATCGATCAAGAGGCTGATCGAAGCCGGACTGATTGAGGGATCCGACGAGAGGCCCACGCCGGAATTGGACGACGCGCGACGCCGCTATTACCGGCTGACGCTTTTCGGCAGGCAGGTGCTCGACGCGGAGTGTGAGCGCCTACAGGAATTGGTTCGCACCATTCGAGTGAAACAGAGCATGGTGACGGAATGAGTTTGGCATGGCGGATCTATCGCCGACTGGCGCAAGCTTTTCCGCACGAATTCAAATTGGCTTATGGCACAGAGGTGATGCATCTCGGCGAAGACGTTGTGGCAGAAATAGCCAAGAGGCATGGAGCTGCCGGGCTGATCCGGCTAATCGCGGACATCGCGGTTCGCGTACCGCTCGAATACCTGAGCGAAATGCGCGGCGATATGCGGTATGCGAAGCGAGCACTGATAAAGTCGCCTGGCTTCGCGCTGGTCGGCATCGTTTCGATGGGACTCGGAATCGGACTGACGACAAACATATACAGCTCGAAATGGGCGTTGCTATTTCGTGATCTGCCGGGAGCGGCGAATGCCAACAGGTTGGTGATGCTTCAACAGTCGGCGGACGGTGATCTCGCTTCTGTGTCCTACTACTACATCGAGCAGTATCGCGAGCAAAAGAGCCTGTTCACCGGCGTCGCTGCCTTCGAGACGAGCGTCCCATTCAATGTTACGTTCCACGGCGATCTGAATGTCAGACCCGAGCGCGTCTTTGGCCAATTGGTCTCTCCGGATTATTTTTCCGTGCTCGGCGTCCAACCCCAGCGTGGCCGAGTGCTCAGCGCTACAATTGACAAGCCCGGTGACGCACCATAAGCGTTAACTTAACGGTTGACTTGGGCCTGGTTGGCGCATATGCTGCGCGCATGGCAGGGGAGCGGAAAGACTCGCCAATCGATAATTGGGCGGTGCTGCGCTCGTTTTTGCCTGCGGGGTGGGAAGCGAAGGC
>DATLVZ010000004.1:0-16253 GCA_035576885.1 Candidatus Acidiferrum sp.
AATGACCGGCATCCGCTTCGGCACACTGGTCCTCGTTCTTGCCGAAGTCAACCGCGCCGTCGGCGAATACCGCATCCGCCTCGAGCGTGTCCTCTTTTTCTCATTCGTCTTTCTGCTCGCTATGACTGTCGGCATCATGCAAGAGGACACCTTCCGAATGTTCATGCACGGCGCGAAATTTTATCTCGTGCTGATGCTGGCCGCGCCCATCTGGTTTGCCGCAGTCGCTCGCGCGTCAGAAAATCGTTGGGCCGCCACCATCGTCACGGGCTTCTATACGCTCATGCACCTCGCCTTCATGTGGATTTTGCAGCTGGTGCCCGCGCAGCCCAAGCTCGGCCCCGTCTATCAAAAAATCACCCACCTCGTCCCCCCGGACTTTCCGCTTCTCCTGATCGTTCCCGCCATCGTCTTCGATATCGTCCGCCACCACATCTCCACGCTCAACCGCTGGACGCAAGCCGGCATTCTCGGCGCAGCATCTCTTGCAAGTTTCCTGGCCGTTCAGTGGCCCTTTGCGAACTTCCTGGTGTCCCCCGCCTCGCGCAACTGGTTTTTTGCAACCAACAACTTGCCGTACTTTGTTCCCCCCGCATCGCCTTGGGCGCGCAATGCCTGGCTCCCCACGGAATCCAGCCCAACTCAATTTGCAGTTTGCATGCTTCTAGCCCTCGCCGCCGCCGTCCTTATGACCCGCATCGGCTTCGCCTGGGGCAACTGGATGCGCCGCCTCCGCCGCTAAGGTCACCCCGCGCCTGTCATTTCGAACGGAGCGGGCCGAACTTGTACTTCCACGTTCGTTCCTGCGAACGTGTCGGCCTGCGCAGAGAGAAATCTCTCTGCGCAGTGGCTTGCTGGGTGGCAAAGACGCGAGAGATGAAACAGATGTTAACCCGCTTGGATAAGCGTTCCGGGGGTGGTCCACACGTCGGGTTTAGGTGTGGGGCTTTTGACTGTGTCGATTTGTATTCGTTTGCTTGGGCTAACTTTCTTCTGCTAATTACTCAATGTCGATCCCAACCAAAACAACCTGGGGCAGGTGTCTGATCAACCGTCGAGCGCTTCAGGAATTGCTTGGTGCTTTAGCTGGGGTCTCCGCTGCCGCTGCGCCTTTCTTGTACACGATCTTCTTCGTCCCGCCTTCGCAAGTGCCAACCACTTTTCCGTCCGCCGCGTCCGCATCCTTCGCCACGATGTCCAGCGAATATCCCTTGACGCCCTTTGCGTCCAGCTTCGCCGCGATTTCAGTCTTCAGCTCTTCACAAGGCTTTGCTGCCTGCGCATAACCGCACGCTGGCACAAATAGCACACCAGCAATAACCAGCCACTTTTTCATTTGGGGATCTCCTTTGTCGGAAATTGAGGGCCGGCATCTAGCATACCAAATCGAATTTCAACCCACCGCTCCACTCACATTCCCCGTTCCGATTTAGCCAACCTCCCTCCCCGCCAACTAACCCAAAAAAACGCATCGAAGTCCTTCCGACAAACATCCAAACAAAGGACCAGTCGGTCGGGAGACCCCCGGCCCGCCAAATTCTTGGAAACACCGGCAGCGCTGAACAACTCGCAAAAGGAGAATGAATATGCCAACGATCACCACGAAAGATGGAGTCACCATTTTCTACAAGGATTGGGGCAGCGGCCAGCCCATCGTTTTCTCTCACGGTTGGCCCCTATCGGCCGACGACTGGGACAACCAAATGATGTTCTTCTTAAATCACGGCTATCGTGTCATTGCCCATGACCGGCGAGGCCACGGACGCTCCAGCCAACCCGGCACAGGACACGATATGGATCACTACGCCGATGACCTCGCCGCGCTTACCGCGCATCTCGATCTAAAGAATGCCATCCATGTTGGCCACTCGACCGGCGGCGGTGAGGTCACGCGTTACATCGGACGCCACGGCGAAAATCGGGTCGCCAAGGCCGTCCTCATCAGCGCCGTGCCACCATTGATGGTGAAGACGCCTGCGAATCCCGCCGGCACGCCTAAAGAAGTATTCGACGGCTTTCAGGCGACGCTTGCCGCCAACCGCGCGCAATTTTATTTGGATCTGCCCACCGGACCCTTCTACGGTTACAACCGGCCCGGCGCAAAGCCATCCCAAGGGACCATTCGAAATTGGTGGCGCCAGGGCATGATGGGCGGCATCAAGGCCCACTACGATGGCATCGTAGCCTTCTCCCAGACTGACTTCACCGAGGACCTCAAGAAGTTCACGGTCCCCACACTGGTCATGCACAGCGAAGACGATCAAATCGTCCCCTACGCCGCCTCTGGCCCGCTCAGCGCCAAACTGGTCAAAGGCGCCGTACTGAAAACCTACAAGAACTTCCCGCACGGCATGCCAACAAGCGAGGCCGACACAATCAACGCGGATCTCCTCGCCTTCATCAAAGGCGCCACCGCCGCCTCAGCCTAGCCGTTTTCTCCGAAACCGCGGACAGACAGGACATTTTCTAATCCACTCTGTGAGATTTGAGTCGCGATGCTCGTACTCAAGTTAAGCGGAAACATTCCGTCTGTCCCCAACTTCCTGGTATTTGGTTTTCAAGGGTGCGTGTTTTGACTTTTCCACGCATTTCCACAGTCTCACCAATCCGTCTCAATCCCCCCAACTCCTTCCAATTTCTCGACTTCCGCCACTCTCATTCGAATTCGCGCCTCCCATTCGAATGACCTACTCAGTACACTCACTTATTAGTTGACAACCCGCCAATACCCTGCTACCATGTTTTATGTTTCGCCCACGCCGCCCTCGGCCAGACCTCTGCTGCCTTTCTAGTTGCGGTCCTTTGGGTTCGCGCCTTTCTCTTATTTCTACAACACCCCCGGCCCACAAAGGGACACTCCTTCAACGGGAACTCTTCCCTCTTCCACCAGTCACGAGTCACCAGTCACAAATCACTAAGTCCTTTACAATCCGCACTTCCGAAAAACACCTCCATAACCCCTTTAGAATGCGCACTTCCAAAACGCAGGACTTAAAACCCTTTAGAATGAACACTTACAAAAAAACAAGGGAGGGGGTACCCCACTGCGGTTACTTCGCCCACCCAGCGCTCGTACTCTCCTGCAAGGGGCGACAAGCGACCCATTCAGCCAAGCTAGCGCGACGGGACGGAGACATTGGACCCCGTACGAAATCACTGCTACATTGCTTGTCACACGGAGGGTCCCACCTCGAAGGAATCCGCCACCCCCGGCCTTACCGGCGGGCTCACCCCGAGGTCCCAAAGTCTTCCGTTTCTCCTACACACCAAATCACGAAAGCGAGCCAACCATGATCAAGCAACTGAGGGCAGCAGCAGCTATCGCCATACTCGCAGCCGCGGGCGCGACGGCCGTTCGAGCACAAGAAGTTACGCAGACGGAAAAGGATCGCGCCGTCCAATATCTTGAGAAGACAAAGCAAGGCGTTCTCGACGCTACGAAGGGGCTCTCGGACGCGCAATGGAATTTCAAGGCCGGACCGGATCGCTGGTCCATCGCGCAATGCGTCGAGCACATCGCCGCTGCGGAAGACTACATTCGCGGAATGGTGGTGGAAAAAGTGATGGCGGCGCCCGCCGTTACCGGGCGCGACTTGAAGAAGACCGACGACGCCGTAATCGCCATGATTCCGGATCGCTCGCAAAAAGCGCAGGCTCCGGAACCGCTCGTCCCAACCAACCGCTATGGCTCGCCCGAAGGCTCTTTGAAGCATTTTGAAGAGAGCCGCGCGACGACCGAGGAGTTTCTCAAGAATACCCCGGGCTTGCGCGATCACGCCGTTGACAGCCCACTGGGGAGGAAACTGGATGGATATCAGTATGTCCTCTTCATCGCCGCGCACAGCGAACGCCACACCAAACAGATTCTCGAAGTGAAAGCTGACCCCAACTATCCAAAGATTTAGGAGCGAAAAAGAGACCTCACACATAAACCGCAAACGACACAGCACGTCGCAACGTTTGGAAAAAACACGTCGCGCCACGGAAAAATGCCGCTGTGGCGCGATCCAAACTTCTGTGTGTTAAACTCAAACCAGCAGCCGCGCGATGAGCGCGGCTGCCGGAGCGTGGAACTTCGGGCTCTGTGCAACGAGGTCCCGCGAACCCCGCCAGGCCCGGAAGGGAGCAACGGTATCGGGATTGCCTCGGGTGCCGCAGATCACCCGAAGTTCCTCGCACCGAAAAGAAACTCACAGCCGGCAGTCTCGCGATTGGCACTGCGGAGGCGGCAGCAGCGGGAGGGTAGCTCGATGATTTTTGGCGGAACTATCGTCCTTCTTTTTGTCATTGCACTCACCGCCGTTCTCATTCTTCTCTTTTCTCTCAAGCAAAAGGAAAAGCGGGACAGGAACTCCTAGCAGATGAGCTACCAGGTCATAGCCCGCAAGTGGCGCCCGCAAACCTTCAGTGATCTCGTCGGACAATCCCACGTCACCTCAACGCTGGCCAATGCAATCAAAAACAATCGCGTGGCGCACGCCTATATTTTTTCCGGCGCGCGCGGCGTGGGAAAAACGACCGCGGCACGCATCCTCGCGAAGGCCATGAACTGCGCAAAGGGTCCGACGGCAGAGCCTTGCGGCGAATGCGATTCCTGCAAGGAAATTGCCGCTGGAACTTCGCTCGACGTGATCGAAATCGACGCCGCCTCTAACCGCGGCATCGACCAAATCCGCGAACTGCGAGAGATGGTCCGCTATGCTCCGGCCGCTTCGAGAAGCAAGGTTGTGCTCCTCGATGAAGCTCACATGCTCACGAGCGAAGCCTCCAACGCTCTTCTGAAAACCCTGGAAGAGCCGCCGGATCGCGTGATTTTTGTCATGGCAACAACACAGCCGGAAGATCTCGCCGATACCATTCGCTCGCGTTCTCAACATTTTCATTTTCGTGCGCTCACGTTTGCCGAAATCACGGGCCGCCTCGAAGAGATCGCCAAAAAAGAAGACTTAAAGATTGAGCCGGGCGCGCTGGCCGTGATTGCGCGCATCGCGGAAGGCAGTTTGCGCGACGCGCTTTCCTTGCTGGAACAGGCGAGAGCGTATTGCGGTGACGTCATTCCGGATAAAGAGGTGCGCGAGCTTCTGGGCGTGGTGCCGGAAGATTCCCTCAACGAACTTGTGAACGCCATCGCGGAAGGCTCGGCCGATCGCGCCCTCGGACTTGTGCATGCTTTTCAAAAGGACGGCCGCAACCTTCAGCATTTTTGCCGCGAAGCCATCCGCCACATGCGCAACCTGCTGATTGCGCGCGTTTGCGGCGCGGATTCGGACTTGATTGCCGCCACGGCGGATCAAAAGCCTGCGCTCGCGAAAGCGGCGGCGCAATTCAGTGAAGAAGACCTCACGCGGTTTTTTCAGATTCTTTTGCAGACGGATCATGATTTGCGACACACGCCGGACGCGCGTGTGCATTTGGAGATGGGCTTATTGCGCCTGATCAACGCAAAACGCCTCGCCCCAATGGAAGAGCTTCTGGCGGAACTGCGCAGTGGAGCGTCGGCAGGCTCTGCAAGTTCAGGCGCGATGCGCAGTAGTGCGACCTCAACTGCGAGTGCGGCTGCACCACAAGCGCAGCCAATGCGAAGTTTTTCTCCCGCGCCGCAAGCTCCCTTTACTCCAGCCCATCGAGTTGCCGCGGCGGCGGCTGCACCAGCCCGAGCGGAAACTAAAACCGCTCCCGCAGCAGAGCCTCCGGCAACCGTTGCGGCTGCGCCCGAATCTGAACCGGTAACAGTGAATGAGTCTGAGATGCGTGTCGATGGAATTACGCAAGAACAGGTTGCGGAAATCAAAGCCGCAATCCAGGCGCAGCAGAAATTTCTCGGGGAAATCGTGCAGCAAGGGAGCCGCTGGGAACTGGATGGCGCGGAATTGAGAATTTATTTCGCGCCGGAAAAGCGCGCGTTCGCGGAGATGATGGAAAGCCGTGAATCTCTCGAAAGGGTCCGTGCCTCTTCAAGCAAAGTGCTGGGCCGTCCGGTGCGCGTGTGTGCTAAAGTAGAAGCAGTTGCAGCGGCTGCGCCGCGCGGAGCGTCCGGCACGGAGGAGTTACGCGCGCAGTTCGAGCGAGATCCGATGGTGCGGTCGATGCTGCAACGCTTTGGAGGAAAAATCTCCGAAGTAAAATGGCGCCAAGAGGAGTCCTGATGGAAGTCAATGCGATCCAGCAGATGCTCTCGAGGTTGCGGCAGGTTCAGGAAGACCTGCAGCAACAAGTGAATGGCGTAGCCGTCGAAGCTTCGGCTGGCGGCGGCATGGTCACCGTAAAAATGAACGGCCAGAAGCAAATTGTGGACCTGCGGATCGAGCCTGATGTTTTTGCGAGCAAGGATCAGGAAATGTTGCAGGACCTGGTGCGGGCGGCAGTCAACGAAGCTTCGCGCCGCGTCGACGAAGAGCTCGCCAACCAGATGAAAAATCTTGCGGGCGGCATCCCCGGAATTGCCGGGATGAAAATTCCAGGGCTCTTTTAAGCAGCTAAGCAATTCAGAGCTTCGCTCACTGCACTTCCCTTCTCTTCATCAAACTCTCGCAGTCCAAACTCTCACTTCACGAATTTGCCGTCGTGCACTTCGTATTCGACGTGAAACGGTTTTTGCGCCTTGCGGTCCTCCCAGTGTTGCTCGGCGATGACTTGATTCGCTTGCTTAAGACGCTCTGACGGCAACGGATGCGAGCGAAAATATCCCGTCAGGCTTTGGATCGCGAGTTCGGAGAGTTCTTCTTCGGGGGTTTGCGCGTGAATGACATATTCGTTGCAGAGCTTCGAAAGCCGCGTGAAGATCATGACCGCGCCGTAAGGCGAGTAGCCCGCTTCCACCGCGAGCCGCATCCCTTCGCGATCCGCTTCGAACTCTTCATCCTTGTGATAGCCCGCCTCCCAAAAATCGAGAGGAAGTTGCAGTAGCTGGCCAACAACTTCGAGATTCAGATTCTTGAGTTTGGCTTCGATCTGGTACCGCTCGATGCAATGGTAGTGATCGATGTGCTCGATTTCGTGGCCGAGAATGCTGGCGAGCTCGTCTTCGGTTTCCATCTGGTCGATCATGCCTTCGCCGATATAGACAGTACCTCCGGGCAGGGAAAATGCGTTGATCAGGTTGTGATCGGGAATCAAATGAAAGCTGTAGGCAAGGTGTCGGTGGGCGTGCACGGCGACGGCGCCTCCCACCTGGTTGACATATTTTTGCAGCGCTTCTTCTTCGGGAGCCAGCTTCATCACTTGCCCGGAATATCGAGCGGCGAGTTCCTGGCCGATGGCGATCTCCTGCTCGTCTGAAAGCCTGGTGAAATGCATGGGAATGCGGGTGAGGTCGCGCTGCGCGTCGGCGACCATATCCAACACCGCGTTCGCGGAAGCGGGAGTAGATTTGGGCCGGCGCTGGCTCCAGTAAAGTCCGGCGAGCGAGATTCCTAGAATCGCAAAAAACAAAACGAACACTACGGGACGCTTCATGGAACTCGCCGCTTGGTGTCCGGGAAGCGCATGTACAGCAGCGCCGCGACGGTCAAGGCGAGGCCGACGCCGATAAAAGTGATGACTTTGTGCAGCAGGTCGAATCGCCAGAAATCCATGGCGAACACCTTGCCGACACACAGCAGAAGCAGCCCAAACCCGGTATGGAGAAAATTGCGCTCCTTGATGGCGAGAGCGAGCAAGACGATTAGCACGCCTTCGATGCCCCAGGAAACCGTAATCATCGTCTCGTTCGTTTTGAGGGCGAGCATGACGGTGACCAGGATGACCGCGGTGAAAAACACCAGTTGTTCCGGCCGTCCGACAAGCGCGGCAGCGATCTTGCCCCGGCGGACCGCGTCCGGCGAAGGTTTATGGGCTTCACGCAATGGGAATGCGAAAAAAAGCGTCGCCAATAAAATGACCACGGCCGCGCTCAAAACAAGATAGCGGCCTTGCCAATCGCCGTTCGTAAAATAGCTGGAACCAAAAAGATTGTGGGTCATGCCGCGCGCGAATGTGGCCAGGACAAGAAATATTCCCTGATGAAGAAAGATTTCGCGCTTCATTGTCCAAGCCACGCCAAAAAGCGCGAATGCCATCGCGGCGTAGGAAACCACAACCCATTCCGGATCGAAGTGGAAATAGAAAAGCGCGGCGAGCGTCGCCGTGCCGAGGTAGGCGACAAGGCTATCCGATCGGAAACGCGGCGCGCGGGAAGGGCCATCTTCTTTTTCAGAAAGCTGGCCGTATACAAAGTAGAAAATCAGAATGAGCGGAAGCACAGTGTACACCCGGGGACCGAAGAGTTCGCCCGGCTCACTCGCGGTGAGGTTTGCAAAAAAGATGCGGGCAAAGGCAGCCGTGAAGGCCACATACGCTTGATAGCGAAACTGCGCGATCTTGCGCAAGAAACCATATTCGAAGAGCACCAGACCAAATACAGCCCAGCCGACCGCCCTGCCGAGTGGATCGAGTTCGTACCAAAGAAGAAGGGAGACAAGGAGCGAGGCGGCCCAGGAATAGCTGTGATGAAAATCGCGGTCGCGCCACTCTTCAGGCATGCGAATGAAAAGCGACATCGCGTAGAAAGCGACGGCAACAATAGCGAGCGTGAGGAGGCGAACACTCAATCCGTGCCACAACTCCTCATTGTGCAAATTGACGCCGATGCATCGGAGCATGGTGAGGGCGGCGAGAGCGTGAGCCTGCCAGCGAAGATCATCGAGTTTGAAGCGCCGGTCGATGGCGGCGAGGGCAAATGCAAAAAGCACCCACAGAGCGGCGAGCCATCCGGCGGAAGCCTCGCTCCACATTAAGAAAGTGAGCAGGAATGTGGCCGCCGTCGTGTGAAGATACGCGGCGATGAGCGAGTGCGGGGCGCCTTCGTTTGTCGCTCGCCGCGAGATAGCGTACAAGCCGGCGGCCACGAGCGAAACGGTGAGCAGGCGAATGCTGAAAGGGCCGTAATGCCCCGCGACATGAAAATTGTAGTCCACCGTTCGCAGAACGGCGGCGATAGCAAAAAGGTGCTCCTGAATGCTGAGATGAAACAGATTCCAGCGCCGCGCTGCCAACGCGAGAAGGATGCCCGCGGCAAGGAAAAGTGAGCCAATCCAGAGTTCAGGAGCCTCAAACCAGATGAGCGCGCCGAACATTGCGGCGCCAGCGAAGGAAAACAGCGCGCGGAAGACGCGTTGCTCTTGATCGTCGCGCAGCACGGCGAGCTTCGCCGTGGCATAAAAGATTGCGCCGAGAATCGGCAGAGTGATCAGGCGCGTAGTGATGTGCAGCTGCGAAGAACTTTCAAAGTGCAGATTGAAGACCAGCACTCGATAGAGCGTGAGAACTCCGAGCAAAGCGTGTTGAATCTGCAGGTGGCGCGATTCGAGGCGCCGATTGACTGCCGCCAGGACGAGCATAATCGCGGCGAAGGCAACGGCGGTCCAGTCATACCCCAAGAGCGCCCAGGCAGCTGCGGCGGCCGCGAAAGCGCCGAGATAGGAATGAATCAGAAGAATGCCGCGATCGAGAGCAGTGCTGAAAGATTCTTTCCAGCGCGAACTTATGTAGAGCGCGTTGAGATACAAGACGACGGCGCAAAGCGCGAAGAGAATGCCGGTTTCCAAGGCAATGCCCTCGGACTTAGAGCGGAGCTCCACGAGCGGCCGGAAATTGAAGCCGATCAGATCGACGCCGACTAGAAGCCCAGTGAAAAGACCGAGGCGAAGGAAGACCACCTCTTTGAAGATAATTCCCGCGGCAAGAAAAACTTCCGCTCCGACAAGCCAGAGAATGGCGACGGGATTTCCGGTGTAATGCGAGGGGACGGCTGCCAGGATGAGGGCAGCGCCCATGATGCTGAGAAGCACGAACGCGCGGCGGCGCTTGCGCGTGATGGGCAACTGGGCGGCTGAGAATTCCAGAATGCCGACCGCAAGCAAGCCGATGTAGGCCAGCTCAGGCCGGACGGATTGAAACTTCAGCAGGCCGAGGAACAGAAGTGTGCTCAGGATCGCGGAGACGGTCGAGACGTGCTCCTCAAAGTCAGTCTTGATCCTGCGGGCGACGTAGGAGATGCGGAAGATCAGCCAGTAGAAAAATAGCAGCGCCAAGCTGGCTTGGTATTCCGGGAAAGAACGGCCGTGCGCTCCCTCCATGCCGAGGATGCCGTAGAGCCAATAAAGATGATTGAGATAGGTCGAGAGGATGCCGAAGACTTCCAGCTCGAACCAGCCCATTTTAAGCACGATGGCAACAAGGCCGATGGCGAGCATCACGCCGGCGGTGAGGCTATAGACCGTGTCCTGGCTGAGCGCGACGGTCGAATAGCCGAGCAGAAAAGCGACGCCGGTTACGAATTGCGATTTGTAGCGAAGTGTATGCGCGGCCATGGCGACCGCCACGGCCAGCATGAAGATCGAGTCCAGAACGCCGGAATCCACGACGCGCATCGCGGGAACGTAGTGAAGGCCGAAGGTGCTGAAGAAAAGCAGCGCCCAGCCGCCGCCGATGGCGACGCGGCCGAGCGTCTTGTAGCGATCGCGTTTTTCGAGGAAGATGCCGCCGCCAAGAAGCGCGAGCGACACGGCATACAGGATGAGGGATTTTCCGGCTGGACCGAGATTTTGAAGCGCCAGCTTGCCGAGCAAAGCCAAGCCAATCACGAGCATGATCACGCCGAGGATGGCGAACCAACTGGTGCCAAGTGTTTCTTCGATGGAAGAAAGGGAATTCATGCGCCGCTGTGGCCTTGGTTTGGGCGCGGGAACGCGCATCGGCGAGGTGGAAGGCGGCGGCGAGACGCGCGCGGCGGCGACTGGCGGCGTCCCTGCCGGTGCAGCCGGAGGCATCGCAGGCGCTTTTGGAGCTGCAGGCGTCGGAATGATTTTTGGTGGCGCGGCCGGGAGAGTTGGTTTCGCCTCCGGAGGCGGCGCAGCAGCAGGCGGAATCGGCGGCGTTGCTGGCGCCGGCACGTATGGCTTCAACTCCACGCGCGGGGAGACTACGACGGGTGGAGGAATCTGCACAGTTGGGGAGGATCGCGGGACAGAAACGGGACTCGGCTGGCGCGGCTCCGCACTGATTGGCTTCTCTGCCACGGGCGTCGTTGGCGCAGAGGTTGCCGCGAGCTTGCCTTGCAGTTCACCAACTGCACGTTGCAATTTTGTATGCTGCCTGGTGTTTTCCTCGGCGAGTTCGTTGAGTTGCCTGCGAAGTTTTGCTTCGCGCACAAAAAGAGCAATCGTCAAGAACGGAGTGACGACGACCAGCAACCCAAAGAGAACCAACAAGAGGATGGCAGGGGGCATGGGTATTCCTCGGACTCACCGCTCGATTAGTTCTGATGGTAGAACGGGCGACGGCTGGAATCTTGCAGTTTGTTGGCTGGCGCCCTAGAGGTAGTAACCATGCTTTCACTAAAGTGTCTTTTTTCATTGGGTTAGCAGGGGGTTTGAGGAAGGTAATCTTGACGCATGGTTCCGACGGGACACCTCTTTAATAGAGCTAAATAGAGTGACCTAGCACGGCCGAGCAAGCTCCGTGCTCCGCCCGGTTTGCGCGCAGATGCTGGCTGTGCTACACATCATGCATGCCTGATTTTGCCGCTCCTGTCGAACGCCTCATCGACGAATTGAAACACCTTCCCGGCATCGGACAGAAAACCGCTCAGCGGCTGGCATTTTTTATCTTGCGCGCTGCGCCTGAAGACGCTCTTGGCCTGGCGGACGCCATTCGCAACGCTAAAGAAAAAATCCGGGAGTGCTCAGTCTGCAGCAACATCACGGACAATGACCCCTGTCACTACTGCACCGGTTCGAATCGCGACAAGAAAATGATCTGCGTCGTCGAAGAAGCGCACAACATCATGGCCATCGAAAAAACGCGCACTTACAGCGGCATGTACCACGTGCTCGGCGGTTCCCTGTCGCCGCTGTCCGGACGTGGGCCAGAGCAACTGAAGATAAAGTCGCTTATCGAGCGGCTGAAAGGCGGAACGGTCGAAGAAATCATCATCGCCACAAATCCGACCGCCGAAGGAGAAGCCACAGCCATCTATCTTTCCAAATTACTGAAGCCTCTCGGCGTCCGCGTCACGCGCATTGGCGTGGGCATTCCCGTTGGCGCCGATTTGGAGTACGCCGACGAGGTCACCATGCTCAAAGCGCTCGAGGGCCGCCGAGATTTGTAGGCGTTCCGCGTCCAGCTCATCAGTGAAACGCTCCGAAAGATTGCTCTTAATTCAGCAGAATCTTCCCCTTGAGCATCTTTCCCGAAGGAATTTTGAACCTCGTCCTAGTACGTATAGTCGGCTCTAGCCAACTTTCCCTTTTGGGTATAGAGTCTGCTTTTCCGCGGAGTTGTCCCCACCGCAAGGAGGTGCGCTATGCCCGGTCTGGCGCACTACATGTCGCAATACGATCACGAGCATTCTTCCGGCTGGAACAAGCTGCTCCATGGTGTCGGCATCCCCATGATTTTCTTGGGGATCATTCTTCTCATCCTCACGAAATGGATTTGGGGCGCGAGCTTCTTCGTGGGCGGCTGGATTTTTCTCCTTCTGGGACACAAGATCGAAGGAAACCATCCGGCGTTTTTTCAAGGGCCAATTTATTTGCTTGTGGGACCAATCTGGGTCGCAAAAGAAGCTTGGGAGTTCCTCACTGGAACGCACCGCGCGCCGGCCTCGGAAGGTACCTCGCAAAGTACAACGACCAAGGAGTCGTAGACATTCTGCGAGCGCGGACAGTCTCTAGGAGCGGCGACGGTGTGGATGGATGAGCAAGGCGGCAATCTTGCCGATGAAACAGCGGAAATGATGTCTGAACCGGTGGCACACCAAAACGAGGAATTGCGCAAGCGCCGCAGCACGCGGATCATGCAGGCCGTGCCGCTCGCGGTAACGGGTGTTGACGCGCTCGGACGCCCTTTCACGGAACGCACCTCAACTCTCATCATCAACTGTCACGGCTGCCGCTACCAATCGAAGCACTACGTTTTGAAGAATATGTGGGTCACTCTCGAAGTCCCCCATCCCGAAGCAGGCCAGGCTCCCAGAACCGTTCGAGGACGAGTGGCATGGATCCAGCGTCCGCGCACCGTGAGACAACTTTTCCAAGTCGCCCTCGAGTTGGAAGTCCCTGGGAATACTTGGGGCATTGCCTTCCCTCCACCGGATTGGTTCGCCCCTTCAGAAAGCGTGCGCGTTACAACGGTTCAAGAGGACGCACAGAACTCGTCACCAAGACCTTCGGAAACCGAGGAAATTCATTTGCCCTTGACGGAGCCGGAATCTGTCCAGCCGTCCGCGCAGGACAATCTGCGCGTTTTCCCTGCTCCCGCGAGTGCCACCGACGCTTCACTCCAACTTGCGCGCCACATGGCGCGGCTGGTGGCGGACGCCAAGCAGCAGATTCAGGCCGCAGCTCGCGAGGTTGCCGCGCAAGCCGTAGCGGCCGAAACACGCGCGTCGATGGAAGAGTGGGAACAAAAATTTTCGATCGCTCGCGAACAACTCGCGCAACAAGTTTCCGGCTCCATCGAGAAAATCCAGCAAGAGTCCGATACCCGCTCGCGCATCGCTCATTCGGCCGCTGCGGAGGCCTTACAAAGAGACCTCCCGCGCTGGATTGCACCCCAGCTTGAAGAGCTTACGCGGCGATTGACACAGCAGATTTCCGATCGAGGCGCCACGGAACGCACAGAACAGACGAAGCAGCTTGCGAGCGCGGCGGAATCTCTGCGCGCGCTTTCCCATCAGGCGGAAGAGTCCGCCGCCCGGCTGCGCTTTCAAGCCGAACAAGCGGAGGCACAAATCGCCGATCGCGCTGCCGAATCGATGCGCGAAGTCGACGACGTTGCGCGGCAAAATGAATTGGCCGCAAACGCGAATCGCGAAGCCCTGAGCAAGGCAGCGAATGAGATTCAACAGCTGATCACCGCGGCGCTCACCTCAGCGCAATCGAGTTGGCAAGGTCAGCTCAACGGCGACGTCGAGGGTGCGCACTCGCGCTTGCAATCAACACTCGAAAGTACGCTCGCGACTGCGCAGGAAAAAGCCTCAGCAGCCCTCGACGAGCATGTGCATCGCCTTTTCTCCCAAGTGCAGGAAGAAGCCGGCCGCCACAGCTCCGCAGTTCGGGATTCCGTGGGCAGCGCGGCGGATGACGCCGAGCAGCGTGTCGCTGCGTTGCGCAATCTCTTACAGGAAGAAACCGCGCGGCATTCTGCTGCAGTTCATGAGTCCGCGGCGGCCGCGTCTGCCAGCCTCGGCGAAAGCACGAGCAGCCTCGTGTCGCAAGTGCAAGAAGAAGCTAGCCGGCACGCCAGCGCAGCTCGTGAATCCATAAGCGCCGCAGCAGCGGAAGCCGAGGAGCGCATAGCCGGGTTGCGCAACACTTTGCAAGAGCAATCGCAAAGCCTCGAATCCGCCTTAGGCCGGGCCGCCGAATCGAGCGAGCGCCTCGAGCGCCTCTCCTCACGCATCGAAACCGCGGAGAGGCAGGCTCTGGCGGGTTTTGAGACGCAGATCGACGACGTCCTCAGTCTGCATCGCAATGAATTGCACCGACAGTCCGAAACGCTTCTCGAAGAGCTCAATGCGCGCATCCGCGATACGTTTGAAGAAAATTGTCAGCTCGCCGTTTCGCGGTTTGACCAGCAGATCGAGTCGATGGTCCAGCCCCACATCTCAAAAACTCAGGATGCCATTCACCGCCTCGCCGGTGGCCGCTCCCTTCTGGATGCCGCCATGACTTTGCAGCAGGACCGCATTCGCACGTCGGCGGATGAGGCTTTCGCCGAATCGCTGGCCCGTTTCCGCGAAAATCTCGGAGGAGTTGACGAGCTCTTGCAGGAGGCTGCCCAAGCAGTCGCCGCGCGCAACCTGACGGAAATCGAATCCAAAATTTCCGACCTGAAACATCAGACCGTCGACGACATCATGAAATCCGCGGAGTGGTACGAGAAAAAGGCCCAGACCCAGATTCAGAACCTCACGGAAAAAACGGTCGAGCAGGCCGGGAATCACTTTCGGGAGAAGGCCGGCGAGGTTTCCAGCGTCTTCGCCAGCGAACTGGATCACTCCAGCCGCAGTTTCATCGGTCATTCCCAAACGCAGTTGGAAGAAGTCGTGCGCGAAGCGTTTGAGCATGCGCGGGCACTTTTTGCGGAAGCCGCCGAGACTACTACCGCGGCCTTCACGGATGAAATCCAGCGCCAGGCCCGGAACGAACTCCAGGGTTTTGGCGAAGAGACACAACGGTCGTTAAGCGAAACGCGCCTGCAACTCGACGCCACCCATGCGGAGCTGACGCAGAAAGTTACGGCTGAGCAGGAAACCTTTTTGCAGCAGTTCCAAGTCAGAATGAGCAGCGCCCTGGCAGGCGGTGTCGCGGACGCAAACGTGAGAGTGAAGGAAGGCCTGGCCCCGCTGCTCGACGCGTGGAAATCCACCGTCGAAACGCATGGCGCGGAGATGCGCGACATCTACACCCAATTGAGCAATCAAGCTGCCGAAGCACACAGAAGCCGGCTCGAAAACGTT
Source organism: Candidatus Acidiferrum sp. (assembly GCA_035576885.1). Taxonomy (GTDB): domain Bacteria; phylum Acidobacteriota; class Terriglobia; order Acidiferrales; family UBA7541; genus Acidiferrum. Next base: position 15,503 of record DATLVZ010000004.1, read on the forward strand.
TCGAATCAGTGGATGCTCGCTACCGTGGCCAGCCTGGACCATCAATCTCGCGAAGCGGTCGCCACCATCGGCGCCAGAGCCGAGGAAAAATTACGCGAGACGTGCGCGCAAGTTTTTGCAGGCGTCGGCGACGCGCTCCAGGAACGCTTGCAACAAATTGCAGCAAGCTTGACGCCGCCGGAACCAGAGCCCCCAATGACCCGCTCGCAAACCGCGGGTAGCAGCGATCGCTAAATCTTACTTGCGAACCACGCCTGAATTCGCCTCTCGTCACTTACACAAGTATAATTAATAGGTTTAACCATCTATGGCAAATCGAGCCTACTTGCGCGTGTGGACGCGCGATTTCTCCGAAACCACCCTGATCGCCCAGTTCGCGAGATTTCTCGCGACCGCTCCGCTGTCCGCGTCGGATAGCGCATTCAAAGAACTGACCGTGCAGCCGGTGGACGCCACGGAGATTCCCCTGGCCGAATGGGACTTGAAAGATCTCGGCTATGGCGCGGCCGAAGTCGCAGCGCTTGCGGCCCAGCACATCCACCCGGACAGCGCCTACATTGCCGCCGCGAAATGGGACCTCTGGAGCTTTGACGCCGGGAGCCTTAAATGGATGCACAAGCCCGAACCGCTGCTTCTCACGTGCCACGGCCCCGAGTACGATGGCGGCATCGCCTCCTCCGAGGGACACTTCACCGCCGATCTCGGCTTCGAACATTTTTTTACCGGACATGCCGGCCTGCTCGCTCCCGGC
>DATLVZ010000005.1:0-141222 GCA_035576885.1 Candidatus Acidiferrum sp.
GTTCCTGTCGCCGCCGTGCTGCTGGCTGTCAGCGTCAACGTACTTGTGCTAGTTGTGCTGCCAGGATTGAACGAGGCCGTTACGCCGATAGGCAGACCGGAGGCTGACAAACTGACGCTGCCATTGAAGCCGCTCTGAGGACTGACTGAAATTGTGCTCGTGCCGTTTGTTCCCTGAAGGATGCTCAGGCTGCTCGGTGACGCGGAAAAGGTGTAGCTCCCTGTGGGGTTCACCGTGAGGGTTAAGCTAGTCTGGTTCGTCAAAGTGCCGGACGAACCTGTTACGGTCATGGTGAATGTGCCGACAGCGGCTGTGGCGCTTGAACTGAGTGTTAATGTGCTCGTGCTCGAGGTGCTGCTGGGGTTGAATGACGCGAATACGCCGCTCGGAAGACCGGATATCGACAAGTTGACGTTTCCTGCGAAACTATTTTCTGGAGTGATGGTGATGGTGCTTGTGCCGCTGGCCCCCTGTATGAGCGTCACGCTGCTCGGCGAGGCCGAGACTGCAAAGTTTGGTCCCAAGGCAGGCCAGTTGTTCACTAGATTGGCCGCGTTCAGAGTTCCGATTCCCGTGGCGAAGTCCCATCCGGTCGTAGTGCCGTAGGCCGGGTTGAACGAGTTATTGGAAGTCGATAATACGCCCACGGAGCCATCGGCAAGGTAGCAATTGGCATTGCCAACGCAGTTCACATCCATGTCGCCGAGGGTTACGTCGTAAAAAACGCAGCTGCTGGCAACGCTATTGCCGTTGGACGAGTTACATGGACTGCTGCCACTTGAGCCATATTCATTTGCGGCAAGCTGGTAGTAGACGGGGTTGGGATTTCCCTGGGGCCCGCCCGCCTTTTGGTTCACCAGCGCCTGAATTCCGGCCATGATGGGTGACGAGAAAGAGGTCCCACCCGCGCCGGACCAGCCGCTGGGTGCACCCGTGCATGCGGCTCCGCCATTAGCCGTGTCAGACCAGCAAAAAACGTAGAAATGGCTCCAAAGACCATCAGCAGCGAAAAGCGACACATCTGGCGTGTCGCGAACGCTGTCGGTTGGATTGCCGAGGATAGACTGCCACGCGGGCTTGGGCCATCCTTGGCACGTCCCACTCACAATGCTGCTATTCGCTGGAGACGGACTTCCCGTCGCGCAGCCGCTCGGGCCGCCACCTCCGGCAACCGTACTCTGGAGAAGGGAGCCAAAACCGGGATCATTGCACAGGCTGGTCGAGCCATATGTCGGGCTATAACCCAGATAGTTTGAGAGCAGCGAACCCGCGCACGAGTTGTTCCAAGGGGTCTCTGGAATGTAAGAAATCGCGGAACCGAATGTGGGCGTGTTGCTCGAATTCCAATAAGTAGCGTTAGTGCCGGAGTAGGTGTCGCTGAAGTCCGTGCCACCCACGGCCACGTTGTACGGCGTGGACGCAAAAGCGTTAACGCCTATGCCGTGCGTCGCTTCTGAAGCACTGTTGTCGCAGCCTGCGGCACCGCTATCGCCTGCGGCCACGAATACAGATACGCCTTCCACGACAGCTTGTTGATACGCTGAGCTGTAGGCCGCGTTGGCGGCCGCCCCGTTCACCGTTTCGCATTGGCCGTAGCTTATGCTCATGATGGCCGGCGGCTGGCTGCTAGCATTGATCAGGTTTTGAACGGCGATCAAGCCGCCGAATGTCGTACCAGTGTCCGCGCAAGTAGCCATAACGATGGCCGCGCTAGGAGCGGAGGCGCTGGCCCATTCCGCGTCTAGAATTGCCTCCGCGTCATTGGGAGCGATGATGCCTGGAGAGGCGCAGTTGTTGGTCCCGCTCAAGGGGGCCGGGTGCACCGTCGTGAACGAGCCCGACGTGTATCCGGAAAGGCCGAGTGTCGAGCGAAAAGTATTCCAGTCAGAAGCGCTGAACACATTCGTGTCTTCAATAACTACAATCGTCTGGCCCTGACCCGAATAACCCGCACTAAAAAGAGGATTCAGGTTGTAAATGGTAGCCAGGTCCGCGGGAACAACTGCATAGCTGTTCCCGCCAAAGCCGTCCGGAAGGGTGTATTGTCCTTTTGGCTTATGCATCTTGTACATGGCGCGGGGCCGAAAGTCGTGCAAGGAGACGATGCCGAAAACCGCCGGTGCAAGCGCCGCGGGAATCTGCGGATCGCTCATATTGGCGATGTGTTTTTCGCCGTTTACTTCAAGATGATGGATCTCCGTTTGGAACGCTTCGCGCACCTGCCCGGCCTTTCCAGAAAAATCAATAACCATTCCGCTGGAATAAACATGGTTGACCTTGAAGCCGTACGACTGCAGCCAATTGGTAATCGCATCGAGGTCTTGCTTCGCTACACCGAATCTCTCTCCGAATTCTTGTGCGGTGATCCACCGGTGGAAGTTTGGAGATCCCACCGTCTGCTGTTCGCCAATGAACACTTGGAGCGCTTGCTCTTGCTCGGGTGGACGCTTCAATTGCAGCAGTATGTGCTCCACGGCAAAGTCTTCCGCGACGGGGCCGCGGTCGTTTCCGGCATTTGCTTCGGGACGCCTGTTGCCGGAGAGCCGGACTCGCTTGCTTTCGTCAATTGCCTGGGTGATTAGGGCTCGCGAGTGCCGCCCTGAATCATTCCCTTGTGCGTGCGCAGGGAAAGAGCTGCACGTTAGCGCGACGACACCCATAAAGAAAGAGGTGAATCCCATTTTGCGGGGCATGGGCATCCTTTCCGCAAGCAAGACTTGGCCCCAAAGAAGGGCGAGGGGACTAAAGACCGCGGCCTAAGAATTGCCTGCTAGGCTGTTCGTCCGAAAGCGTCGGTGCAGGTTCTCATCACTGGGGATGCTGACGCCACGCGCCATCCAAATTCCCAGGACAGGAAGGCTTCATGGGCCGCCATGTATGCAAGACTAATAATCGAAAAAGACGAAGAAATCAACGGTCGAACGGACAGGTTTGGGACAGTAGACTGGTGGAGTCCTCCAGTCCCAGTTCCAGCTCACAGCAGACGTTGTCCGAAGCGGCGGCGAGGCGCCCCGACACGAAAAGCTTGCCATCGAGTCTCGGCAGGCCAGCTGATTGGAAAAGCCGAATTCGTGAATTGACCGGGAGTTGCTGCTTCGAGGTGCTCCCGAGAGCTTGACGCGGTACACAAGAAAAATTCGGCCAGAATTATTACGCAACTTGTCCTGGGAAACGATAAAACTGTACGAGCGTATCAAGATCGGCTGTGTTACTCCATGCCGGCTAGCACGCCTCGCATATAAGCAAAGCTCTCGATAACGCCGGGCATCGGATCGTCGGCGTGAATCTCATACTCGAGATCGACGAACCCTTTATACTTGATCGCGGTAAGCGCCTCAAAAATCCTCTTCACCGGCATGATGCCTTCACCCACTGCCACTTGGCTCTCCCTGCTCTGGAAGTTCGTCAGGTCTTTCATGTGCAGATTAAATACCCGTGCTCCCACCTCGCGGATCGCCTGCACCACATCTGTCCCCGCGCGAACGGTATGTCCAACATCAATACAGCACCCGATGCGCGGATCCATTCCCTTTACTGCCTTCAAAACATCCAGTGGCGAATGCCACAATTTGTCTTCAGGCCCGTGGTTGTGAATGGCGACACGTATGTCGTATTCCTTTACGAACTTCTCAATCCGCGGCAGAGTCTCCGGCGCGGGATCGCCTGCGACAATCACGCCAATCCCCGCCCGCTTGCAGTATTCAAATTTGCTTCGAATGTCCGCATCTTCATCTTTCGCAAAATAAATGGTTCCTGCAGCATGCAGCTTGATGCCCGCCGCGGAGTAGTCTGTCAGTGCAGCCGCCTCCTCCCCGGGATTCATGGGCAGGTGATCTTTGACGTCCTTGGCATTCAACGCCAACACGTTGAGCTGCTTCAGGAAACCAATCATCTGCGCCCGGCTAAAATTACGGAACGTGTAGCTGGCCAGCCCCAGACGTATAGCCGATCCTTCCTCAGCCGGTATCCGTTCCGAGCCCACTGCGAAGACTTCCTTCGAAGCAGCGCATGCCCCCGCGACCAGCGCACCGGAGCGAACGAAATTGCGGCGTGACAAAGTGTTTTTCATCGGCATCTCATCGTCCTCCGCACGCTGCTCCAACTTAGACATGCGGTGCCCATCCCTTCTCATATTCCCGCCCCCACATCTTCATAGCCTCGGGATCACCTTGAATTTTTCCGTCTTTCGTGTCGAGATGCAATTCCCGCTTGACTTCCCAAGCGATGTTAGAAAGCTGCAGCATGGTCACGGCGACGTTGCCCACGGAGATCGGAGCATTAAGCTTTTCGCCTTTACGGATTCCCGCAATGAAGTTGGCGAAATGAAGATCGGTCATGGAATCAGCCCCGACAAGATCAGACGAAGACGTTGCGTTGCCGGCCTTGTGCTCGCTTGTCTTGTTCCCCTTAAGGTCGAAGATCTCGTAGCCATCGCGATCCACAACCACAGTGCCGGTCGTTCCCATGATTGCCGATCCGCGGTCACGGCCGTAATACTTCATGCCCTGGCAGCTCCTTCCCTCCCAGGTGAGCATCTTGTCCTCGTATCCGAAACTGGTCACCAATGTGTCGTAAAACTGCCAGTCGTCCTTGAATTGGTATCTGCCGCCTGACGAAGTCACTCGATTCGGATAGTCGACGCCCAGCGCCCACCGGCACACATCCACCTCGTGCGTTCCATTATTAAGCGTCTCGCCCGTGCCGTAGATCCTAAACCAGTGCCAGTTGTAAGGCTGAACATTGTCTCGATAGGGACGGCGTGGCGCCGGGCCTTGCCACAAGTCCCAATCCAGTTGCGCGGGCACAGGCGCTTCTTTCCCTGTTCCAATGGATTTCCTTACATTGCTGTACCAGGCTTTTGCGAAGTAGGGCCTGCCAATAACGCCCCCGCGAATCTTTTCGACAATCTCGATCGTGTGCGGCGAAGAGCGTTGCTGCGTGCCCATCTGGACAAGCTTTCCATACTTCTGCTGTGCCTCGATCAGCATCGCGCCCTCAGCAGGATTGTGGCTGCAGGGCTTTTCCACGTAGACATGCTTGCCCGCCTGTAACCCGGCGATGGCCATCGGCGTGTGCCAGTGGTCGGGAGTGGCGATCGTGATGGCGTCCACTTCCTTCCGCTCGAGGATCGCGCGAAAGTCTTTGTCGATCGCCGGGGACTCACCCATCTCGTGCTGCACAGCATCACCGAATTTCTTGAGGGTGTTGCTGTCCACATCGCAAACATGCGAAATGCGAGCAGCGCTCCGGTTCGCCTTTAGCGACGAGAGATGTGCGTACCCGCGCCCATGCAGCCCGAACACAGCAAAGTTCAGACGATCATTGGAACCCAAGATCTGGCCATAGCTCCTTGCCGTGGCTCCCAAGGCCAGCCCTGCTGCGCCAACTGCAAGTCCATCGAGGAATTCACGTCTTGAGACATGAGATATCATGGAGGCTCCTCCCGCGCGGTGCTAACACAAAAACCGAAGATTTTGATTTACAAACAAATTCGCCAGCTCTGAGAAGAGGTCGAGTGACGAGCGCAAGCGTAACTCCACCCATCTGGACGCACTATTGTATCGCCGTGGCCAGCCCGGTCAGAAGTTGAACTTTAAGCCGAGTTGAAGCGTGCGGCCGCCGCTAGCGTTCGTAATCTGGCCGAAGCTGCTGCTGCCCAGCGTGAGCCCTGACGCGCTGCCACCGTTAGAAGCGAAGAAGAACTGTGGCGTATTTGTTACGCCAAAGGCCTCCAGCCGCAGATCTAGATTGTATCGCTCCGTAAATTGAATCGCCTTGGAAAGTGAAGCGTCCAAGTTGAAAAAGCCGGGACCGCTAAGATAGTTTCGACCCACATTGCCGAAGGTACTGGCCGCCGGAGCAGCAAAGCTGGAAGTACTGAACCAGGGACTGCTGGGGCCGACGCCATGAAGGATTTTCACCGGAGCAACCAAGTCTGGTGTTTGCGTGTTGTTTGGCGCCAGAAGCGATGCGGAACTGGCGGTAAAATAAAGCGGAAGGCCGGACATCAGAGTGAGGAAGCTGGAGACGCGCCAGCCACCCACAATTGCGGCGCCGACTCCGGACGAGACCAGGCGCTTACCCTTTCCAAAAGGCAGATCATACACAAAGCTCTGCACGAATGTATGCGTGCGGTCGAAGTCGTTGCGTGCGTAATCCCGGCGCTGATTGATATAGAACGAGAGGCCGCCATCATCGCCGGTTTGGAAACCCATGCCCTTACCGAACGTGTACGCCGTGGTGGTTGACAGTCCCCCTGAGAAACGCCGGTCAAACTTCACTTGCAAAGCGTGGTAGCTCGACGAGTATCCCGCAAACAGGAGATTGGTGTTCGCCGTTCGTCCGAAGGTGGCAAACTCGGGCTGCCCGTTTTTCCCTTGGCCGACGACGGTAGCTGCATTGAGATTGTAATTGACAACGGTGTCCACGCTGTGACTACCAACGTAGGCCACATCAAGAACAAAGTGCCAGGGCAGAGACTGCTGGATCGCCAGATTCCAGGATTCCACGTATGGGTTCTTAAAATTCTGATTCACCACAAAGTAGGCCGAGGCCACAGTCGGATTGGTAATGATCCCGTTTGACGGAACCACCGGAAGAATGAGCGACGGGAAACCATTCTCAAACGTCGCAGGTTGTCCGCTGGGTAGCACTGCCGGACCATAGGTCGTGACTGTCGGATCGAATTCGTTGTTGGCCCTAACGGGGAAATTGTAAGCGTAGCTGTTGTCCGGGAATGGCAGGTAGCTGATCCCGAAACCGGCGCGGAAGACTGTCGTTTCTTTCAGACGGTAGGCCAGTCCCAGGCGAGGCGCGAAGTATTTGTAATGCGTCGTGATCCCCAGGTCATTTGGATTGCCGCCTATCCCGCTAACGACAAGCGTATTATTGGTCGGATTGTAATTTGAAAAGCCGCCCTTGGCAGCAGGCGTGGCTGGCGGGTAAAACTCCCAACGGAGTCCTATATCCGCCGACAACTTGGGAGTGACCAACCACTTATCCTGTACGAAGGCAAAGAATTGGGTCGCTCGATAGTTGGGAAAAAATGTCGCTAGATCGCGTCCGGCTTGACCTGGTACGTCCAGCAGAAAGCTGGCAAAATTGTTTGTAAAGCTTGTCTTGGAAGCACCAGCACCGGTATTAAGGGCGGTCTGACCGTCGTTGAACGTATAAAGACCGCGCGGGCTGAATGTCTGTTCCTGGAGCAGCGCATCCCGAATCCGGCGAAGGTCAACCCCAAATTTGATGGTATGATTGCCGAGAATCTTGGTCCAGGTGTTCGCAAAATCAATATTCGTTTCTGACCGGACCCACGGCAGGCTCGCCGAGAAGCCAATCAACGGATTGGAAAAGCCCCCGTTAATCGTAATGCCCACGATTCCGCTGGTTATCGTCTTATCGAGGTTAACGCCGGGAATGCCAAGCGTTGTTGAGGTATTCGTCCCGTAATCGGTATTATGAGCTTCGTTGTGGTACCACGCCACACCAACTCGAAACTCCGCAACTAATGTGTTCGAAAAAAAACGATTGTAGTTCAGACCGGTACTGTACGTGTTCTGAAGGCCGTTTCCTTCGAAATTGCCCTGTGCGGGTCCGCCTGCGATACCGAATATTGGAGCTTGCAAAACCGATGGACGCTGGTAGCTCAAGCGCGCACTCAAGCGGTCTTTCTCGGTTAAGTTGGCGTCCACTTTTGCATCCACGAAATCCGTATCTTTGTGGAAGGGCAACAGAGCAAAGTAGTTGTTTGTCGTACCCGCAGAATTCGGGGGCGGTAGGAACGCCATGAGCTTCGCGGAGATGGGATCAATCAAAGCCGAAGGAATGATGTTGGGACAGCCAGCGGCATTGGTGCAAGCAGGATTGAAGGCATCCACCATCCCGCTAGGGCCCTGGACTGTAGCCTGGCCGGCAGCGGACCTGGCGACGAATTGCTGGCGGCCCGTGCCATCGGGATTACCGGTGAAGGGGTTGTAGATTGCTGTTGTTGAAGAGCTCAAATCTCCCGAGCGGAAGGCCATGGTGGGGATGGTCACCCGGTTTGTATTTGCCTCGTGGTCGAAGACCTTCAGATAGTCGGCGAAGAAAAAGAGCTTATTTTTCTTGATTGGACCGCCAATATTGCCGCCAAAATAGTTGTAAGCAAGATGCCCAACGGAAGAATCGAAAAAATTGCGGGCATTAAAATAATTGTTCCTGACGAATTCGTAGGCAGCGCCGTGGAAGTTGTTGGTGCCGGACTTCAAGATAACATTTACAACCGCGCCACTCGCACGGCCAAGTTCCGCGTCGTAATTGCTGGTCGATACGTCCACTGTCTGGATAGCTTCCAGCGGTGGCACGAGGATCTGCAGTAGGCCGGTGCGTTCGTTGTCGTCGATGCCTTCGATCTGGTAGTTGTTTCCTTGGCGCAGCTGGCCATTGACCTCTGTTTGAAGCGAGCTACTGGCATTGAAGAACTGCGAGTGTTGGAAGGTTGCGCGAGTCGTGCCGGGGACGATGTTCAGAAGATTTTGAAAATTGCGATTTGTGCCGAGCGGCAGGTTTTGTGTCAACACCGTATCGAGCTTGCGACCTGTGTCGGCCCGCTCGGTCTGAAGGATGGGAGTTTCCGCCTCTACGGTGACCGTCTCCGAAACGTCCCCGGGTTGCAGGACCAAGTCGACTCGCTGCGTCGTGTTTACGACCACCTCGATGCTGGCTCTCGATTCGCGCTTGAATCCCGGTTGTTCCGCGACGACTGTATACTTTCCCGGCGGTAGGTCCGGAAATACATAGTTGCCACTGTCGTTCGTCTGGGAACTCCGGCTAATCCCGGTATTCGTTTCCGTGAGCGTCAACTTAGCGCTCCCAACGGCGGCCCCGGACGAGTCCGTCACCGTGCCGAGCAAAGTTGCATTGACCGCCTGACCCATGCTGGGACGAGCTGAGCAAAGCAAGACACCCAGCAGGAGCAAGCAAATCCACATCGTGAATCCACGTTTTGTCGCGCGAACAAGGTTTTCCGATTGGGCCAAGCTCATTTTGGTCACTCCTCGGGCGGCACCATCGTTCTATTACTGTCTTGCTCCTCTGACCGGCCGTCCAACAAACGGTTCAGGAAGCTGCACCATAAATGGGGGTGAATCTCGTAGGACGTTGGAGGCATTAAGCAGTGTTACAGGACATTTGTGAAGTTACGTCACCGTTAATTCACTGTTAAAATTTGGTCATTATCGCCTTCAGGAAATGGCGCGCATCGCCGAGGGCTTTCTTTCGTACCCTTGCAGGCAATCGCTGGCGAATTCCTCGAGAGCATCCAAGCGCAGCATTTTCCAAACCAGTGTTCTGCCTAAGTATATGAGAACTCGATGCTTTCGCTCGATGTCGCCTCTTGAAAATTGCGTTATACTTCACGTGCAGGACAGAGTGCTCTCACTCGAATAGCCATTTTTAGGGGTTGACCCTTTGCCATCATCGATAGATAGGCTTCCGGCCGAGAGGGCTGAACTGGAAGCAGTCTTGGCGTCCGGGATGCTCGGTCGGACTAACAATCTTGTTCGATTTCTGACCTTCGTTTGTGAAAAGTACTTCGAAGGCGCTGTCGACGAGATCAAGGAGTACAGCATAGCCGTGCAAGTCCTGGGGCGGTCGGAGGACTTTGATCCACAGGTGGATACCATCGTCCGGGTGACCGCTCATGCTCTGCGAAAGCGACTCGAAGAGTACTATCGAACAGCGGGAGCAAAGCATCAGGTACGTATTTGCTTGCCGTCCGGCCACTATGTTCCGAAGTTTGTTCACGAAAGCGAATTCGCATCCGAAAAAGTTGAGCCTGGACCCGACCCAACCAATGGGAGCCAATCGCATAATGGGACTCTGTCCAAAGGGAATGGCGCTCTAGAGGCTCAACCAGGCAATCATTCTCAAAGAGTTCTCGAATCCGCGCCGTCCAGCGAATCACGGCCTAAGAACGTAACCAGCTCGTTCGGAGGGGCCAAGATTCACCCGGGGATCCTTAAGATCGCCGCGTTCATCGTGCTCTTCGCTTGCGTAGTCTCTGTGTTTGCCTGGCAAAAATGGAGGCGCATAGGTAGTTCTAACAGTTACGCACCGGCCTTAGCCGCTGCAGTTCCCTTGAATGTGTCTGGGGCGACACTTCGTGCGCTGGTTGGCGGCGATCGTGCCCCGTACGTCGATCGTGCTGGCTCGACTTGGATGAGTGATCGTTTTTGTTCCGGAGGAAGCTCATTCTCAGTTACCGGCCACGTCATCCAAGGCACAGTAGACTCGTCGCTTTATACCGGCGGTAGGCGCGGCATTTTTCATTGCAACTACCCAGTGCCGCCGGGGACGTATGAGGTTCATCTATTGTTCGCCGAAACTGCGGGGTTTCAAGAGAACAGCCGTTTTGTCGGATTCTCCATCAATGGGGGGCCAACGACGCCCTTGGATTTGGTGGACGACGCCGGCGGAAATGACATCTCTACCACCAAAGTATATCCGGATGTCGAGCCCGAAAAAGACGGAACGATTCATTTGGACTTCAGCACACCCGACGCATTCCTGAATGCAATTGAAATTTTGCCGGGCATCGCACATCGCCCTCTTCCCGTCAGAATTGTTGTTGGATATTCTCCTTATCGTGATTCTCGCGGAAATGTTTGGATGCCGGATCGCTACTTCTTCGGCGGCCGCCTGAGCCGTTTCGTTGGCGATCTCTCGAGAGTCCCTGATGGCGCTCTCTATGAATGGCATCGTTTTGGGCATTTCCAATATGTAGTTCCCGTCGCTCCAGGCGGAAAATACACATTGAAGCTATACTTTCTGGAGCACTGGTTTGGCATTCAGAATGGTGGTATTGGAGGCGTGGGAAGCCGTGTCTTTGACGTCTACTGCAACGGGACTACTCTGTTGAAGGGATTTGATATTTTCCGCGAGGCCGGGTCAGGGCCGCTAGTGAAGTCTTTCCAGCATATCGAGTCCACGCCCCAGGGCAAAATCGAGATCTCCTTCGTTCCCTCTGTGAACTACCCCTCCGTAAGCGCAATAGAAGTGATCCCAGAATAGTGAGCAGGGCCAGAATGCCGCCGGGGCTGTCTTCGCTGACGGCGCAGAATTATGCTGCTAGGTCATCCTCAAGGACTAATTGCGTAGCCGTAGCCGCGAATTGTTTCCACCGCTTCGCTCCGGCTCCCTGCGTCCACCTGTTTCAAGATTCTGTGGATGTGATTTCGTACCGTAAACTCGGAAAGATTCAAGCGAGCGGCGATCTCTTTGTTTGTAAGACCTTTGGCCACCAGAGTGACTAGTTGCTGTTGACGCAAAGTAAGGTCGGGTTTTGCCGCTGAATTCTGGAGCGCCATGTCGCTAGGCGTCTGCGCGACAATCCTGAACAAGGCAGAGCAAAGCTGGGGTGGACACACGGCCTCGCCGCGGAAGACGGCACGTAACGCAGTAACCACGTCCGAGGCCGATGCATCTTGCAATAAATAGCCGGTCGCACCCCCACGCACGGCCGCGAGGAATCGTTCTTCGTCACAATCCATCCCAATGAGGATGATCTTAAGACCAACGGCCGCCCCATTCTTCGTGATTAGACTTGCCAGAATACGGCCAGGAACGAAGGAATCACTCACCAGGACGTCGCACTGCGTATCGAACATGTCCACGGATGTTTCGTCGGAGGGGGCACTTTGGCCTGTAACTACAATATCGGGCCTCTTCCGCAAGAGGCGAACTAGCGCTTCACGCAGCAGACGATTCTCAATCAGCAAGAAGGCATGTATGGACGAAACGGGGGCGCAATCGTTCATCGATGACCTGACTTCACTGTCTGTTTCTGTGCAGCTTAACCGCATTGACCAAAAAAAGTGGACCCTTACCCATCGACTCTGCCCGATGAGGGTAAGCTCTTACTCTCGTACATGTCAATGATGAATAGTTTAAATACATTTAATCTACGCACTAAGACGTACTGAATACCTAACACTTAGAGACCGCTCTTGGTAGTGCTTGCTGACCCTGGCTCCAATGCCACGGCCGTAAGGAGCACAGCGCATCGATCCCACGGAATTTTCAATTTCTGGCCATATCTTCCCGACTTGAATCTTCATCGCCCGCCAGTTTTGTCCCGATCACAATCTAGTCGACGCGTCGCCCCTAAGGCTACGAATCCCATCTTGGAAGCGCAAGCGGCAAGGAACGACTTAGGGCGCGCCGATTCATCATGTCGCGCTTTGTCGCTCTTCTCTTTGCGACCGCCAAATGAGTTTGGCGTCCTACGGAGCAGGCGTATTCCTGCGAGGCTCCCTTAATTCCGGTCTAAGTCTTTCATTCTTAATACCTTGTCTGATCACAAGTCCGTGCATGCTCTTTGATTCGCTACCAATGCAAGAGACGCTGATGGCACCTAGCGAGCCGAGAATCGTTCCCATGCAGAGAAGTTCAGCTCCTGAGGTTAGTTCCATGTTGGGAATGGCGACTTCAAGCCTCATTGCACCGGGAAGAATAGCACCGCCTGGAGAGACGCGATGAACGCACTCGATCGACTAAACAGCCAGGATTCCCAGCGGCCGTGTTGCCTTTTGCCGACAGTTCAGGAATCGGGCCACACCTGCCGATGTTAGGTCATTGTTAGTACTTCCCTAGTAGCCACTAGTGCTAAATATATACACGCACTAGTTCAGTCCAGTAAACCTTTTTTGATTCTTACTTCAACCTGCCCGAGGGCTCAGACTGCTTCTCCACGGAGTGTGCCATGGAAAAGTCCATACGGGTTCTCGTGGCGAACCATCCCCGCCTCATGCGGGAGATTGTCCTCACAACGTTTGCCGACCAGCCCGACATAGAAATCGTCGGAGAGGTCGCGGAGGAGTCGCAGATCTCCGATAGCGTGAGGAAGACCTTGCCCAATTTCGTGGTCATCGCGCTCGACCAGCCGGGCCTCAGACCGCAAATCTGTGATGTTTTGCTCCGCGAGCATCCCGACGTGCACGTCATCGCCGTCGCTCCGGAGAGCAACTACATCGTCTACTACTGGGCTTCGTTCGAGATTCATTCCAACAATATCGAAGCGTCCGAGGAAGGAATCTTGAGCGCTATGCGAAAGAAACTGGTCGTGAATGGAACTATTTGAAGCAGTTCTGGCCCGGTCCCAAGGTGAAATCATGAGGAATTTCAACAAATCGAAGAACATTCTCTCTGTTGTCGGTCTTGCATTGTGGTTTTGTGCGCCGGCCTCGGCCCAGCAGCAAACTGACGCGCAACGCAAGATTAGCGCACAAGGCCGGAATGAGTATGGAGTCGAACAATCTCCAGACTTGAGCAAGGAAAATCTTGACCGAGTGGCGGCTTCGGCCACACAGATCCGTGGCGTGTTGGCTTGGAATGAGGGGCTGATGGTGGAATTAAAACGCTGGGTAGCGAAGGAGGCTACTGACAACGGCCAAGTCGTCGTAGATTCCAGCTTGACCGATCAATCCATTTTCGAACGCTTGGAACGGGATGTTGCATTTCGATCCGTGGCAACGCGGCTGTTGCAGCGCTATGGATATCTGACGCCCACGCCGAATCCAGATTCGGATTATGCAAAAGAAAAACAATTAGTCCTCCAGGAACGGGCGCGGCGGCTCGTTCAGATTGAATCCCAGGAAGATACGGATTCGCTCAAGCCACAAAGAAGTGATCGTGATCTTGAGCGGACCGAGACGTGCGATCCGCGTCGCGACGAAGATTGTACGCAGCGAACACCCCCAGGCCGCCAAAATACGCGTACGCCCAACGAGATGTCCTCCCCGGGGACGAACCCTCAGGTGGTCCCCGAGCAACTACCGGCGCAGAGCCCCTCGCGAATCCTGCGCGCCGACGGATTACCGCAAGATGTGGATCCCCTGAACGGTTCTAGCGGGGACAATTTGTCCTCGACCTTCCAATTGACTTCCGGTTCGGTAAAGCGCGAAACGAATCCTCTGGTGGGCTCGCAATCCCTCGGCCAGGGTGCAATCGATAACTTGCCGTCCGGCCAGAACTTGCCCTCCATGCCGATTGATCGCAGGAGCACCACCGATCTAGTGCCTAACAATCGCGGACTCCAACCAACTTCGGGCCCTAGGACTCCGTGGGCAAGAACCAACGAGGAAGATTTGACGCCGGTGCGAATGGTTCATCGCCCGAATCCTTACTCGGATATCCCGTCGCTTTTCGACATGTACGTCCAAGCCTCGTCACGCCAGCGGCCGGCCGAGCGGTTTGGACTGGATATTTTTCGTAACACTTCCAATGACCCGCAAGCGATACCTATGGACCTCCCTGTCGGACCCGACTATGTACTCGGTCCAGGCGACAGCCTTGAAATTGACCTCTGGGGTGGCGTTTCACAACGTATGTTTCGCGTCGTCGACCGCGCGGGCCGCGTTTCACTGCCCGAAGCGGGACCCCTTCTTGTCAGCGGTCGAAATCTGGGCGATGTGCAGGAGGCCGTGCAACACGCTCTAAGAACCCAGTATCGCGATGTCTCCGCAGACGTTTCTCTCTCCAAGCTGAGAACGGTTCGTGTGTATGTGGTTGGAGATGTTGCGGAGCCCGGCGCCTACGACATCAGCTCACTCTCGACCCCTCTCAATGCTTTGTTTGTCGCCGGCGGTGTAACGCCTCGCGGTTCGTTGCGCGCTCTAAAGCACTATCGAGGCAAGCAGCTTGTCGAAGAAGTCGACGCGTACGATTTGCTCTTGCACGGCGTTCGCTCCGATATGCGCCGATTGGAGAATGGCGACACGCTGCTCGTCCCCTCGATCGGACCCCAGGTCACGGTAGATGGAATGGTGCGGCGGCCGGCGATCTACGAACTCCACGGTGAAAGCTCGCTTGCAGACGTCCTCGATCTCGCGGGGGGCATCCTGCCAACGGCGACGCTTCGGCACATTGAGGTCCAACGCGTGGAAGCCCACCAAAAGCGCACCATGCTTGCCCTTGACCTTTCACCCACGGAAGACGCGGATTCCGCAAAGAAAAAACTCGATGCATTCAAGGTCAACGACGGAGATGAAATTCACATCTTCCCGATTGCTCCCTACAACGAAGATGCAATTTACTTGCAGGGACATGTGCTGCGGCCGGGACGCTATTCCTACAAGCACGGCATGAGCCTGTCGGACCTGATTGGTTCTTACAAAGACCTATTGCCCGAGCCCGCGCCGCACTACGCGGAAATCGTCAGACTGAATCCACCGGACTTCCACCCCAGCGTCGAAAGCTTCGATCTGACAGCGGCTCTGGCGAATCCCGCCTCCGCGCCTAAACTTCAGCCGCTTGATACCGTTCGCCTCTTCAGCCGCTACGATTTTGAGCCGGCTCCGGAAGTTTGGATCGGCGGAGAGGTTCGGGAGCCGGGGAAGTATCGCACTTCCGGACAGGCGCACTTAAGGGACGCTGTCTACCTGGCAGGCGGGGTCACGCAGGACGCTTCGCTTGACACCGCGCAGTTATTCCGCACACAGCCCGACGGCACGATGAAGATTCTGAGTGTCGATCTTCGCGAAGCGCTTGCCGGAAATCCGTTGGACAACATCTTGATTCAGCCGCGCGACCGCTTGCTCGTACACCGCAATCCGGCGCGTGTTGATCCGCCGACCGTCTACATCAACGGCGAGGTCGCCAAGCCGGGTCGTTATCCACTCACCGCCAACATGCATCTCGAAGATTTGGTTCACGTCGCTGGTGGATTGAAGAGGAGCGCTTACACGGAAAGCGCGGATCTTTCGCGCTTTGACCCGAATGCCTCTCGAACGAATCCGAGCGATCGTCTGGAGGTCAACCTTACGGCGGCCATGGGCGGAGATGAGAAGAATGACGTTCCGTTACGTGACGGAGACATACTGACGATTCGCCAGCTTCCGCGCTGGAACGATATCGGTGCATCCATGACTGTTCGAGGAGAGGTTCTGCATCCGGGTACGTACGGTCTCGACCCCGGAGAACGGCTGAGTTCTGTATTGGCGCGAAGTGGGGGATTTGGCTCAGAAGCGTATCCCTATGGCGCCGTTCTGGTTCGCAAGGAAGTTCGTGAGTTCGAGGTGAAATCGCATGTGGAACTCGTCTTGCGAGTGAAAGCGGAACAGGACTATCTGAAGTCCTTGCCAGAGACTGACACAGATCAGAAAAATGCAAAGCTAAGGGCCATTGCGCAGACCCAGTCCACCTTAGACCAGCTTGAGGCTGCAGCACCGGTTGGGCGCGTTGTCATTCATGTTCGATCGGATTTGCGATCTTGGCGAAACACCCCGGCGGACATTCCAGTACGGGATGGCGACCTACTGATCATTCCCAAGAGCGCAAACTACGTGACGGTGACCGGCCAAGTGTTCAATCCTACTGCGGTGGCAAATGTTCCTGGACACAGCGCCAAGTGGTACCTCAGCCAAGCTGGTGGGGTCACACAGCTCGCAGACAAAAAGGCCATTTTTGTAATTCGCGCCGACGGCTCTGTGATTGCCGCGAAAAACAACAGTGGCGGGTGGTGGGGAGGCGACCCGATGAGCGCAACCTTGCGAGCGGGTGACACCATCGTTGTTCCCGAAAAAGCGCCAAAAATCGGCGGTCGCAACTGGGCAGCGATCATGCAATCGGCGCAACTGGCTTCGTCTGTAGCTTTGGCGGTGGCGTATATCCATCCATGACCAAGGATACTTGCGATGCACATGAGGGTCATCATGGTGGCGTTTAGCTGGGCGGCGTCAAGTCTGACGCTGACTGCAACCGTTACGAGGCCCGCGACGCCGCAAGCACGGGAGCAAAGTGGAGGGAACGCGAAACAGAGCAGTTCGGACGCAGAGATAAAGGAAAAAGCAACGGAAAAGAAAGTCGCCGATGATTCTGATTCGGAATCTTCTGCTCCGCTACCGCGGAGCATCAGTGGGCTAGGGAAGGAATTCTTGCTAGACCAGAAACAGATTTGGACCAGTCCTGCCAAAATCCGGTTTTCGGACACGCAATGGCTCGTGCCTTTGAGTGGCATCACGGCCGGTCTTTTCGTGACCGATAGCGATTACAGCAAGCACCTCTCTCAGAATCCTGCGACGATCAGTCACTACAAAACCCTTTCAAACGCCGCTGTGGGAGCGCTGATCGGTGGAGCGGGAGGAATGTGGTTGCTTGGCCATGTCAAGCACAATGAACACTGGAGCGAGACCGGTTTTCTCGCCGGTGAGGCGGCCCTCAATAGTTTGGTGGCGGTCGAATCATTCAAATACTCAATGCGCCGCGAGCGGCCTTACCAGGGCGACGGAACCGGGCCCTTTTTCCAAAGTGGCGGAACTTCTTTTCCTTCGGAACACGCGGCTGCCGCCTGGTCCGTCGCGGGAGTCATCGCCCACGAGTATCCCAGCCCGTTTGTGAAAATCATGGCCTACGGCCTGGCGTCTCTTGTGGACTACTCTCGAATTCGAGCCCGTCAGCATTTTCCCTCCGACGTTTTCGTCGGCAGCATCATGGGCAATCTCATCGCCCAGAACATCTACAGCCGCCATCACGATCCCGAACTGGGTGGCGAGGCCTGGCGATCTCTAAGTCAAATCTTTCGCGGCGATGGAACGTACTCTCCAGCAAATCAGGGTTCGCCATACGTCCCTCTCGATAGCTGGATCTATCCGGCATTTGACCGCCTTGCGGCGCTGGGTGTGGTTGACAGTGGGTTTGCCGGGATGCGCCCCTGGACTCGCAGTGAGTGCATTCGCCTGCTTGGGGAAGCTTCCGAGCCGGTAGAAGAACAAGGCCGTGGCGGGCCTGAGGCAGATAAACTTTATCGCTTGCTCGAATCAGAATTCCGCGAAGAACTCGAAGGGGAAAATGGCGACGGGCGATTTCACGGGCGCATTGAATCTATCTACGCGCGAGCTACAGCAATCTCCGGAGAGCCTCTCACGGACGGCAATCACTTCGGGCAGACTCTGATCAACGATTTCGGTAGGCCGTACCAGGAAGGATTCAACTCTGTCGACGGCTTTTCAGCTTGGACCACGTCAGGGCATTGGGTGGGCTACGTGCGCGGCGAATACGAACACTCTCCTTCCGCTCCCTCGCTCTCCGCTAATGCACTTCAGTTTATTAGTTCGATAGACGGAATTCCAATGACGTCCCTAGGAACACAAATTTCGGCCGTCAATCGTTTTCGATTGCTTGACGCGTATGTCGGTCTAACTTTCGAGAATTGGCAAGTTTCCTTTGGGAAACAAAGTCTTTGGTGGAGCCCGATGACTGGCGGTCCGCTTATGTTCAGTGACAACGCGGCGCCGGTAAACATGTTCCGGATTAGTCGCGTTTCCCCATTCAAGCTCCCAAGCATATTGGGTTGGCTTGGGCCGATCCGAGCGGAGTGGTTCCTCGGACAGTTCGCTGGACACCAGTTTGTCTTTCAGACTGACACAGGTCTCGTCGGGCAACTCGGTCAGTCTTTGGACCGGCAACCGTTCCTTCAAGGGCAGAAAATTAGTTTGAAACCGACTCCGAATTTTGAATTCAGCGTTTCCGTAACTACGGTTTTTGCGGGAGGTCCAACTCCGCTGACATTGCATTCTCTGGCCAAGAGCTATTCCATCAGCAATAACGGACTGCATCAGGGTAGCCCGGAAGACCCAGGGGACCGTCGATCTGGTGCGGACTTCAGTTACCGCGTTCCCGGTTTGCGAAGCTGGCTCACGTTTTACGGTGAGGCATTCAACGAAGACGAATTCTCCCCCGTGGCTTATCCCCGGAAAGCTGCGATTCTCGGCGGACTGTATCTTTCTCACTTTCCTGGTCTTTCCAAGCTCGACATGCGAGTCGAGGGTGGCTCTACGGTTCCACCTGATTTCCCGGGCTGTGATGGGTGTTTCTACGTTAACCATCGTTACCCAGACGGCTCTTACACGAACCTGAGCAACTTAATGGGGAGTTGGTTGGGGCGCGCCGGACAGGGAGAACAGGTTTGGAGCACTTATTGGCTGACTTCCCGCAACAAGATTCAGCTCAACTACCGGCACCAGAAGGTTGGCGGCCTGTATCTCCCACAGGGAGGAACTTTGAACGACGGAGGAGTGACGGCCGATTTTTGGTTGGGCGCGACACTTAGTGTGTCGGGGTCACTACAATACGAGAACTGGAATTACCCAGTACTTGATCCTCTGCCGAGGTCGAACGTAACGACTTCGGTCGAATTGACATTCTGGCCCCACCCGTGGAAATGAGGGGGTTCGAAATCGGTAGGGACACTAATCGCAGAGAGAAGGAACGACGTGACGCAGACGGCCACTAAGCAGCAGCCTGAGGCATTACCGCAACCGGTCGCGGGAGAGGTTTCGTCGCCGGAAATGCCGCTTGAGGATTCGCGGGAATGGCAAGCAGAACGTCTGCGCCTGCTCTGGGCACGTCGCCAGTTCTTTTTCCGAGCTGCGGCAATCGGACTTTTCGTTTCAACTTTAGTCGCATTCCTGATTCCGAAAACCTATACGTCGACCACGCAGCTCATGCCTCCGGATCAGCAATCCACATCGGGCATGGCGATGATGGCCGCCATGGCTGCGAAGGGTGGAGGAGGCCTAGCGGGCGTGGCCGGAGATCTGCTTGGGCTCAAGAGTTCGGGCGCGCTGTTTATTGGCGTCTTGAGGAGCGAAACTTCCGAGGATCGCGTCATCCAACAGTTTGACTTGAGGAAAGTTTATGGTAAGCGGCTTGTCGTGGATGCGCGGTCGAAACTCGACGAAAATACCTCGATTTCGGAGGACCGCAAAAGCGGCATTATTACTATCAGCGTGACGGACCAAGATCCTCAGCGCGCTGCAACTCTGGCCGCTGCCTACGTTGATCAGTTGAATTCGCTCGTTTCTAAGTTGTCGACATCATCCGCGCACCGTGAACGCGTGTTTCTCGAAGAGCGCCTCAAGGTCGCCAAGCAAGATCTTGATGATGCCTCCAATCAACTCGCCCAATTCTCCAGCAAGAACAACACGCTCGACATCCAGCTAGAAGGCAAGGCGATGCTGGACGCAGCAGGAACGATTGGCGGCGAGATGATCGCGGCGCAAGCACAACTCGAGGGACTTCGCCAGATCTATACGGACAGCAATTCTCGTGTCCGCTCTTTGAATGCTCGCGTTGTGGAACTTCGGAAACAGCTTGAGAAGCTCGGCGGTACACAAGCAAAGAATCCGGACGGCAGCGCTGCTGCCGCAAGTGAGTCCGCTGATCCGGCAGCCCCTCAAACTAACGGGCTTCCCTATCCCACCATTAGGAGTCTGCCGCTGTTAGGCGCGAAGTACGCTGATTATTACCGCCGGGCGAAGATACAGGAAACTGTCTTCGAGTTGCTGACCGAGCAATACGAACTCGCCAAGGTGCAAGAGGCCAAAGAAACACCGAGCGTTAAAGTGCTGGATGCGGCCAGAGTTCCGGAAAAGAAATCGTTTCCGCCCCGCCTGGTGATCATGTTCCTCGGCACTTTTCTGGTTTGTGCGATGTCCGTGGTGTGGGTATTGGGATCGGCTCGCTGGGAAGAAGTAGATCCGCAAGATCCGCGCAAGGTTTTCGTTCAGGAAGTGAGCGGTACGCTGAAAGCGCGAATGCCATGGGCTTCGCGGAACGGCGCCGGAGCGGCCTCCGGCGAGAAAGATTCTTCGAGTCAGGACAACGGGTTTGGAGATCCGTCGAACGGGGCGGAAAAGCCGTAGGACTGGCTGTAAGTAGAAGAACACAAAAGGGTTAGGTCACATATTGCCCTGTAAGTGACGGGGCGAAGCTGTCTAAGGGCCTGTGGAGGAGAATGTCCGTGGCGAGCGTCGCGCAAACAACAGGGTGGGCCGCCTACCCGGTGCAGACACAAACGGCGATGGTCGAAGCGCGGTGGTATGCCGCGTATACCTGCGCGAACCACGAAAAGCGCGTGGCGGCTGAACTGGGGGCACGGGAGGTCGAGCACTTTCTCCCTGTGTACAGCTCCGTGCGCCGCTGGAAGGACCGGCGCGTGGAATTGGAGCTTCCCCTGTTTCCCGGGTACGTATTCGTGAGGCTCGCGCTGTGCGACCGACTGCGTGTGGTGGAGATTCCCAGTGTGGTTCGCCTGGTCGGTTTTGGAGCGTTGCCAACCGCGCTGCCGGACACGGAAATGAAAATCATGCGGGCAGGGCTTTCGCAAAGTTTGCGCGTGGAGCCGCATCCGTTCTTAACGATTGGACGGCGGGTGCGGATCACGGGGGGCCCGTTCGCCGGCCTCGAAGGCATCCTAAGGCAGAGGAAGAGCCATCTTCGCGTGGTCGTGTCGCTCGAGCTGATCCAGCGCTCGGTCGCCGTGGATGTGGATGCGGCAGATGTACGGCCGACGATTGCGTAGGCGGGGTACCCCCCTCCCCCGGTTTTTTTGTAAGTGTTCATTCCAAAGGGTTTTAAGTCCAACGTTTTGGAAGTGTTCATTATAAAGGGGTTGCAGGCGAATTTTCGGAAGTGCGGATTCCAAAGGGGTTACGGATGCAAGGTTGGCAAGCGCTGCATCCAGAGGGGATTCGCGGTAGTTGTAGCCAAAAGACACGATTTAGATTAACACATCGGCACGGTACGAGTCAATATAAATTTTAACATGCCTGAAATCAAGAACATGAAGGACATGCAATCTACCGGTAGCGCCGCTGCGAAGCCCGAAGGGGCGACGGCGCTGACGCCGGGTACGCTGCTGGCTTGCAATGCGACACTGAATTTGCTTGCCGAAGGATGGATCTTCGTCGTCCTGCTCGTGGCCATGCCGAAGCTGGTGTCGTTTCTGGGCGAAACCAAATTTGGTTTGTTTTCCTTGGCTTGGGTGGTGATCGGCTATCTGGCTTTTCTGGATATCGGCGTCAACAGGGCGGCGACGAAGTTTGTTTCCGAACACCTCGCGGAACAAGACCACGAGTCAACACGCCTCATCGTCCGCACGGCCCTTACCGCAAACTTTGCGCTAGGGCTAGCCGGAGGGCTGGCGGTCATTTTGGCGACGCCGTATCTCGTTCATTCGGTGTTCAAGGTGTCCCCGGACCTGCAAAGCCAGGCGAGGCTAACCTTTTATGCCGTCGGCCTGGCGGTGCCGGTGTTGCTGGTGCAGGGAGTGTTTCGGGCGGTGCTGAGCTCGTATCAGCGGTTCGGGTGGATCAACGCCGTCAACGCCGCAACTACGACAGCGCAGTGGAGCGTGGCGGCTCTCTTAGCATGGAAGGGGTACGGAGTTGCGGCCGTCGTATTCTCAACGGTTGCCTTTCGCCTTGCGGCCACGGCAGCCTACGGCGCGGTGCTGTTCCGGTTGCTCCCGAATCTTCAGCTCTTTCGAATTCACGACCTGCATGGATTGCCCAAGCTGCTGAGGTTTGGAGGCTGGGTCAGCGTGTCGCAACTGGTCAGCCCCTTGCTGGTTTACCTTGACCGCGTGCTGATCGCATCATTCGTTTCACTGGCGGCGGTCACTCTGTATACCGTCCCCTATGAGGTGATGACGAGGCTACGGGTAATCCCTTCCAGCCTTGTCGGAACTCTGTATCCGGCATTCAGTGAGCGAGGTAGCGAAAGCCAAAGAGTTCAACTGCAGTGGCTTTATGAAAGCTCCGTGCGTTATCTCTTGCTTTTGCTCTTGCCGGGTATTCTGTTCCTGACTGTGCTCGGGCCAGACCTTCTTCGACTTTGGATGGGGCCTTCGTTTGCGCAACAAGCCTCTTTAGTTCTCCAAATTCTGGCAGTGGGCGTATTGGCGAACGCGCTCGCGTATGTTCCCTACAATCTTTTGCAGGCGCTTGGACGCCCCGACCTTACGGGAAAGTTCCATCTTTTTGAACTTCCACTTTATGTTGTGCTTTGCGTCGTGCTGATTCCGCGCTGGGGAATCACCGGCGCGGCGATGGCAAGTACGATTCGTTTCGTGCTTGATTCAGGGTTGTTATTCTGGGCAGCGGGCAGGTGCTGCGAATGTTCACTCCGCAATTTTTGGGTTAGTGCGTTCCCGCGCATTTTGACGCTGGGCTGCGTGTTAGGTCTGACGCTAGTTGCCATAAAGCTAGTGGTTACGGCTCCATGGACCAGACTCGGGCTAGGCGCGTTGGCGGTTGGAGTCTGTCTGCTTGCGGCCTGGGTCTTCGTGGTGGACAACCGGGAAAAACCGAGAATCGGTGGAGCGCTAAAAATGCTCCTCGGTCACCCGGCACTCGACTCGAAGTCCGGATGAATCCGAATGACTAGGACCAACGCTCTATCCGCAGCAGCTGAACCGAGAATCCGGTTGAGATCGGGAGATCAGCGGCGCTTTGCAGGCCCATGGCTACTATGGGTCCTCTTGTTCTCGATCATGTTAGGCGGCGTTACGCTGAGGGCCGGCGATCGAACCCCGGTTCTCTCTTATTTCGACATAGTCTTTGGAATAGTAATTCTGGTATTAGTTGTAAGACTGATTGTTACGAGGTTTATCTTCACTTTTCCGGACAAGGCCGTCTTTCGTCTATCGTGTTGGTGTATTGGCGCTCAACTCCTATCATTAGTCTTTAACCGATCTGATGTACCAAAGAGTTTCCTCGCCATTAAGGTGTCGATATTCAGCTTGCTCGTCTATTTCATCACCCTCTCTGTTCTGAAATCGGCAAGAGACATAAAGTGGGTGGCGTACGCGCTCGTTTCTTTTGCAACGAGTATATCACTAATGCTATACTATTACTATTTTAATATATGGAGAAACCTGTTTACGGGCGATGTTTTGGGCAACAAGGATCTTATTGCGCTTGCTTTCAGTCCGAACAACGGGCTGGCCGTGATAATTGTTTTCATTTTGCCACTAAGTGTAGGCCTAGCATTCTGCGAAAGAGGGCTGCGGCGCATTATGATGTTGGGAGCGAGTATTATCATAGTAGCTGGTTTGGTCATCGTGATGTCGCGCGGAGCGTTCTTAAGTTTGCTTCTTGGCGTCCTGATAGCGTCTCCTTCGTTGATCAAGAGCGGGATTAAGCTGAGAAGCGTCATTATTGTTGTTGTGATTCTAAGCTTTGTTCTCTACCTGGTACCTAGCCAACTCCTCGAAGCAAACCTTGAGCTGGCTTCGTCTTACAATCGGGCTGAAAATGCAGATCTGCCTACATCATTTGTAGAGCGATATGAAATGATTGCGGGTGGGTGGCGAGCGTTTTCGGCGCACCCAATAGTTGGAATCGGCGCGAACGCAACTTATGAATATAATTGGGATGCCGTCGGTGATGCCCATCTTACGACCAATTGGCTGGTCCGGGAGTTCGCCGAGTTGGGACTTTTAGGCGGCGTGCCTTTCACAATTTTGATTGGTGTGCTCGTCGTCCGGAGTTACAGACTCTGCGCTTCTTCCTTGGCCCACACTCATGAAAAGTATTTAGCACTGTCCTTATATGTCGGACTTCTTATCACTCTGATTAACGGCATGACGGAAGCCACGTTTCCTTCTCAGCCGTACGCGGTGGTGTTTTGGATTGCCATGGCAGTTGTCTTTGCGAAAGGCCACCGACCGCTGCACCGCATTCCCCTGGCCCAGGTATAGGTCTTGAATAAAGATTCTTCCAAGCTTTTTGCCGAGGTGCTTTTCCAGTTCCGATTTCGCTAAGTTTGCGAGCTACTGCTCCGAGCCAGAGGGGAATCGGTTATTGCCAACTATCAGCAATTGCTATTGTTTCTCATGCCCAATACTTTTTGTCCCCAGGTCAGCATAATAACGGCGACCTACAACCATGAGCAGTTCGTGGAGACGTGCGTTCATAGCGTGCTTCAGCAAACCTACTCCAACTGGGAACAAATCGTCATCGACGATGGTTCCCCGGACAACACTGCCAATATTGTTTCTGGAATTCGTGACCCGCGGATTCGTGTGGAGCGTCAAGCGAACCAAAGTGCGTTCGAGCTCGCAAAGACGTATAACCGAGCGCTGTCTCTTGCGAGTGGAGAACTCATCGCCATACTGGAAGGGGATGATTTCTGGCCTCCCGATAAATTGGCAACGCTCGTTCCTGCATTCCTGGATAACGATACCGTCTTGGCTTACGGGGAAGCAGCGGACGTGGACGCAAGAGGCTTAGAGCAAAGAATAAAGAGCCACACGACTCGCCTGAGAGAAGGACTTTCTCATTCCATTCTATTCAATGATCCCCCGGGGTCGGCCACGAACTATATGCTCTTGGCCGAAGGAAGATCTCTAGTAAGTCCGTCTACCGTTGTTATCCGCCGTAGTGCCCTGGAAAAGGTTGGGGGATTTCAATATGTAGCGGGTCTTCCGCTGACGGACTATCCCACGTTCATGGAGCTCAGCCTTATTGGCAAGTTTTGCTATTCGCCGGAAAAGATGGGTTATCGGAGGCGGCACGAAAATTCCGTAACTGTTGGGCACGCCCGGACAATTCACGAGAAGGTTTCCGGCTTTACGATGGGTTTCCTTGAGCGGCATCACGAAAAAATCGAACTTTCACCTTCCACAAGGCAGGAGCTAGAACAAAACTGGCAGCAAGCTCAGGATAAGCTGCACTTTTCCGAAGGCCGTTCGCTGCTTTTGCAACGGAAATGGTCCGAGGCACGAAACCACTTCCGTATCGCATCCACATCTAAGAAGCTTTCGGTTCGCCTAGCTTCCTTTGCTGGTCTACTTTTTTCTTGGGTGCACGCTGATATCGAGCCGTTAATGAGATTGGGTGGTAGAGCCGACTTGCGGACCTGACGAATGGCCAAAGCGATCCTAATCACCGTCAACTACAAGTCTGCGGTTTCCACGTTGGAGTTCGTGGATAGCCTGCAACGGTTGAAGGCATTTTCGGAGGTCAAAATCATCATCGTTGATAATTCATCCGGGGAAGAAGACTTGTCGGGGATTCGTCAGGCGATAGCGCAATTGCCAAACGTGGAGTTGCTGGTGTCGGCTGTGAACCGTGGATACTTCGGAGCGGCGAAATTCACACTTGACCACTACCTTGCTCAGGGCCGCGCCCTACCGGACTGGGTGATCGTGTGCAACCACGACATCGTGATTGAGGACGAAAGATTTTTTGAAAAACTGTTCGCCTGCGATCCTGCGATGGTCGGCGTTCTCGCTCCCCGAATCATCATTCCCTCGCAAGCGGTTGAACAGAATCCGTTCATGAAAAAGCGACCCGGTTGGTGGCGGCGGTTCACTATGCGGCTTTATAGCTTCGCTTATCCTCTTGGGGTTACGTGGGACTGGCTTTCGCGGCAGAAGAAGGCTCTGAGGTCCAGAATGCCTTCGTGGATATCGCGCCCGGAAAGAAACGGCGGCAGGCAGTCCGTCTACGCCGCGCATGGGGCTTTTATGATTTTCAGCCGAAGTTTTTTTGAGGGAGGAGGCAAGCTGGACGATCAGCTTTTTCTTTTCGGCGAAGAAATTGCAGTTGCGGAGACCTGCCGATCGTTGGACCTGCCTATCATCTATGAACCATCGCTGTCGGTTCATCACAACGAACATCAGAGCGTCGGAAATGGCATGAGCCGCCGTATTTACGGGTACCATCGCGCAGCCGTCCAGCATGTGCTTTCGAAATATTTCACGTAATCAAGGGGAAAGGCGTGGTTGGAGGCAAAA
The DNA here is from genome assembly GCA_035576885.1 of Candidatus Acidiferrum sp. Classification (GTDB taxonomy): domain Bacteria; phylum Acidobacteriota; class Terriglobia; order Acidiferrales; family UBA7541; genus Acidiferrum. The sequence continues at coordinate 26,558 of DATLVZ010000005.1, forward strand.
GATGCAAACCGTCGAAGAACGAAAGGTCATCGAGGCCGAGTTTCACGACAAGTTGCGCGACCCTGCGCTCTTGGACGACCCTGAGCTATATGCAAAGCTGACCTCGAACAAGAAGTGGTACAAAATTGCAAAGCGGAGTCGTGAATACACCGAAAACTATCTTCGCGAGCATAGTTCCGGTTCTTATGCACTCGATTTCGCCTGTGGTGACGGCTATTACTCTTTGCTTATGGCTGAAGCCGGGGCTGATGTGGTCGGGATAGATATCTCTGACGTTTCGGTACGGAACGCGGAACGGGAGGCTGCTGAACGAGGTCTGGGGGCGCGCTTCCAAGTGATGGATTGCGAAGCGATGACCTTTCCGGATTGCACATTTGACCTGATCAACGTCAACGGCGTCCTCCATCATATGGATTTGAATCGTGCCTATCCCGAACTGGCGCGCGTTCTGAAGCCCACCGGATCAGTCCTGTGTGTCGAGGCGCTTGCGCACAACCCTGTTTTCCAGGCTTACCGGAAGCTGACGCCGCATCTGAGAACGGAGTTTGAGACAGATCATATTCTCCGCCGCAAGGACATTGTAAGTGCCCGCAAATACTTCAATCGGATTGAATGGCGCTTCTTTCACCTCGCAAGTCTCGCCGCTGTTCCTTTTAGGAACTCGCGAGTTTTTGATCCTCTTCTGGCTTCATTAGAGAGGGTGGACTCAACCCTGCTAAGTGTTTCCCCGATTCGGTGGTGGGCATGGCAGATTGGGTTTGTACTTTCTGAGCCGAAGGCGTCCGCATGACGGAAAAAACTGTGTCGCTTCCTTCCACAAAGGCACCCGAAGTTATTCGAGAGGATTGGTACCGGGCGTACTACGCGGCAAAAGGCGCGGAGCGGAACAGCCTGGTGCACAACCCGGAGGTGCTGTTCCAGAATCTTGCGCAAGAGGCGGCGCTGGTGAGGGCGCTGCAGTCCGTCCGTCCGAACCCCGAAGCGGCGCGCGTACTGGACGTGGGATGCGGAGACGGAACGAGGTTGCTGGGGTTTCTAGGGCTCGGATTTGCTCCAGACAACCTATATGGGATCGATTTTCAAGAGGAGCGGATAGCGAGGGCGAAGGAGAAATGCGCGAGCATCCATTTTGCGCATGGCGATGCGACGAAGCTGGAGTATGCGAGCGAGACGTTTGAGCTGGTGCATGAAGCGACGATGTTCATTCACAGCGTGGACGACGAGTTGTCGAAGCAGATCGCGGGGGAGATGGTGCGGGTGACGAAGCGCGGCGGGCACATTCTGCTGTGCGACTGGCGATATTCGAAACCGAGAAGCGCGGCGCACCGGGCGCTGACGCAGAAGAGAATCGCGGAGCTGTTCGAGGTTGGGCGGCGGACGAGCCGCTGCGGGGTTTTTGCGGGGCCGCTGTTGCCGCCGATTGGACGGTTTTTGTCGCGGCGGCTGCCGTCGGCTTATTTCCTGGTCAGTGGGTTGCTGCCGTTTTTGGTGGGGCAGGTGACCACGGTGTTGCGAAAGACGTAGTTTCTTCGCGAGAAGCAGGTCCCTCGCTTCGCTCGGGATGACAACGAAAGCGAGAAGCAGGTCCCTCGCTGCACTCGGGATGACAGCTTTAAGATGCCGTTAATTGAGGGAGAAAATGAAAGCGCAAACGGCGAAAGAGCGAAGTGCTACAGAGGGGGCGACGATTGCGTTGGAGCCGATGACGAAGGCGGAGGCGCTGCCGTTCGTGACGGTGGTGGTGCCATGCCGGAATGAAGAGAAGCACATTGCACGGTGCCTGGAGTCGATTTTGGCGAATGATTATCCGAAGGAGCGGATGGAGATACTGGTGCTGGACGGGATGAGCGAAGACCGGACACGGGAGATTGTGGCGGGCTACAGCGAGCGTTATGCGCTGGTCCGGCTGGTGGACAACCCGAAGAAGCACATCCCGGTAGCCATGAATATCGGAATCCGCGAGGCTCGAGGCGAAAGAATCCTGAAGATGGATGCACATTCGACGTATCAGGCGGAGTACATCTCGAGGTGCGTGCAGTATCAGGATTTGTATGGGGCGGAGAATGCAGGCGGAGTGTGGAAGATGGTGCCGGGAGCGGACACGGCGACGGCACGAGCGATTGTGCTGGGATTGGGGAGCCGGTTCGGGTCGGGGAATGCGAATGTGAAGGTGGGAGTGGACAAGCCGACGTGGTCGGACACGACGGCGTTCGGATGTTTTAAGAAGGAGCTGTTCGACCGGATCGGGATGTATGACGAGAAGCTGCTGAGCAGCTCGGACCTGGACCTGAACCAGCGGATTAGCGCGGCGGGCGGCGGGATTCTGGTGGCGCCGGATGTGGTGGTTAACTACGTGGCGGATGCGGATTTGCGAGAGCTTCGGCGGCACGTATTCGCGGACGGAGTGTGGGTGAGTTACGTGATGAAATTCGGGAAGAGGGCGTGGTCGTGGAGGCACTGGGTTCCTGCGGCGTTTGTGATGGGCCTGGCGGGGGCGTTTGCGCTGGGCGCGGTGAATCGAGGGTTTCTGTGGCTGGGATTGGGAGTCGCGGCGATGTACGCGGCGGTGAGTGTTGGAGTGTCCTTGCAGATCGCGGTTCGAGAGCGGGAGGCGCGTTACGCGGTTCTGCTGCCAATTGTGTTTGCGGTGAGGCACTTTGTGCATGGGATGGGGACGCTGTTCGGCTTGCTGCTGGTGATCGTGCCGGGAGAGCACTGGAGGGGCAGAAGAGGGTTGAAAGCGTAATGTCTGCGGCAATGAAGAGACTGTTTGACGTGCTGATTTCGACGATTGGATTGATGGTGCTGGCGCCGGTGCTGGGGGCGGTAGCGGTGGCGATCAAGTTGGAGTCGGCGGGGCCGGTGTTTTATCGAGGAGTTCGCGCGGGGCGGTATGGGAAGCCGTTCCGGATATTTAAGTTTCGAACGATGGTGATGAACGCGGAAGCTCTGGGAAGCGCATCGACACCGGAAGACGATCAACGAATCACGAGCGTTGGGCGAATTCTACGGAAGCTGAAAATAGACGAGCTGCCGCAGCTTCTGAATGTACTGAGAGGGGAAATGAGCCTGGTGGGCCCGAGGCCGCAAGTGCCGTGGGCGGTGGAACAATATACGCCGGAAGAGAAGATGATTCTGGGGGTTCGGCCGGGCATCACGGATCCAGCTTCGGTGCGATTTCGAAACGAGAGCGAGATCTTGCGTGGAAGTGAAAATCCGGACAAGGATTATTTCGAGAAGATTCATCCGGAAAAGATGCGGCTAAGCCTGGAGTACGTACGCAAGCAATCGTTTTTGCTGGACTGCAAAATCATAGCGCAGACGCTGCTGGTTGTATTTGTTCCTGGCCACAGCGCCACACCAGTCAAGAAATAAACAGACAAAAATTCAGAAACTCCAGTGGAACGAGCGGGTGACCGGATTGTCCGCTGGAAGAATTGCGGAGTCTAGAGGCATGAAATCCTTCAAAACCGCGGCTGAACGAGAGGCGGGGAAGTCGCTCGAGAACATTTTCGTGAATAGCCCCGACACTATTCAGACGAAGCTGGACAATTTTCCGAAATATGTGCGGCGACAGCATTTGAAGCGATTTTTGGCGATGTACGAGATTTTCAAGATGGTGCTAAGAATCAAAGGATCGGTAGTGGAATGCGGGGTATTCCGGGGATTCAGCCTGATGAGCTGGGCAAAATTGAGCTCCATCCTTGAGCCGGAGGACCTTACGCGGCGAGTGTATGGATTTGATTCGTTTGATGGATTTCCTTCCGTGACGGAGATGGACCGGAGTGTAGCCGGCGACGCGGCGGCTGGAGATTTTCAGGGGTCCAGCTACGACGAACTGCAGGAGCTGATCCGGGTGTACGACCAGGACCGCTTCCTGGGGCACATTTCAAAGGTTCAGCTCATCCGGGGCGATGCGACGAGGTCAATACCGGAATTTGTGAAGGAGAATAGTCACCTTCTCGTGAGCTTGTTGTTTCTGGACATGGATCTGTATGAGCCGACAAAGATCGCGCTGGAATGTTTTCTTCCGAGAATGCCGAAGGGAGCAGTGCTGGCGTTCGATGAGCTGGACAACCCGATTTGGCCGGGGGAGACGATGGCGCTGCTGGAGAAATTGGACGTCAACCGAGTGAAGATTCAGCGGCTGGAGTGGGACCCGTACATAGGGTACGTGGTGATCGAGTAAGGAAGATGGCGATGACAGAAACGAGCTTGAGGCTAGGAGAGAGTGCGGCGCTGGCGCGGCACATTCGTGTGCAGACGGCGCGAATGATTCATCGGGCGAAGAGTTCGCATCTTGGGTCATCGTACTCGATGGCGGATTTGTTGGCGGTGCTGTATGGACGAATATTGCGGATTGACCCGAAGCAGCCGGAAGCGGCGGAGCGGGACCGGTTCGTGTTGAGCAAGGGGCATGCGTGCGCGGCGTTGTATGCGGTGCTGGCGGAACGGGGTTTTTTTCCGAAGGAATGGCTGGAGGATTTTTACCAGGATGGGGCGCGGCTTGCGGGACATGCGACGCATTTAGGTGTGCCTGGCGTGGAGGTGTCCACGGGTTCGCTGGGACATGGGCTGCCAATCGCGTGCGGGATGGCGCTGGCAGGAAAGAGAGATGGGTGTGGATATCGCGTGTTTGCCATGCTGAGTGACGGAGAGTGCGATGAAGGTTCGACATGGGAGGCCGCATTGTTTGCGGGGCATCACGGGCTGGATAACCTGATTGCGATCGTGGACTACAACAAGATTCAGAGCCTCGGGACGGTGAACGAGGTGCTGAACCTGGAGCCGTTCGCGGAGAAGTGGCGGGCATTCGGGTGGGGAGTGCAAGAAATCGATGGGCATGACTTTGCGCGGATCGAGCAAACGCTGGCAAGTGTGCCTGTTGTGGCGAACAAACCGACCTGCGTGGTGGCGCATACGGTGAAGGGGAAAGGCGTGAGCTTCATGGAGAACAAAGTGCTTTGGCACTACCGATCTCCAGACCGGGAGGAGATGAGCAAGGCGATGGTGGAGTTAGGAGCTGAAGAATGAGGGGAGCTTTCTTTAGCGCACTGCTCGAATTGGCCGAGAAGGATGAACGTGTAAATCTTGTTGTGGGAGATCTAGGATTCGGAGTGGTCGAAGAATTCGCGCTGCGGTTCCCGAAGAGATTTCTGAACGCGGGAGTGGCCGAGCAGAACATGACCGGAATCGCGGCAGGTATGGCGTTGAGTGGGAAGATTGTATTTACGTATTCGATTGCCAACTTTCCGATTCTGAGGTGCCTGGAGCAGGTGCGCAATGACGTTTGCTACCACAACGCAAACGTAAAAATCGTAGCGGTCGGGGGCGGGCTGGCATACGGGGCGCTGGGCGCGACGCATCATGCGACGGAAGATCTAGCAATCCTGCGGTCGCTGCCCCAAATGGTGGTGGTAGCGCCCGGCGATCCCCTGGAAGCAGAGGCCGCTACGAGAGCGGTGGCGGCTCATGCGGGTCCATGCTATCTGCGGTTGGGACGGGCGGGAGAGGCAAAAGTTCACCGGACACAGATCGACTTCGTTTTGGGAAAAGCGATTGAGATGCACGAGGGCAGGGAGGCGACACTAATCTCTACGGGAGGAATGTTGGGAACCGCGATGCAGGTCGCGGACTTGTTGAGCGATGCGGGTGTGCATACACGTTTACTGAGCATGCATACGGTGAGACCCCTTGACACGGAAGCTATCGAAAGTGCGGTGCGCGAAACTGGGGCTGTTTTCACACTTGAAGAGCACAGTGTAGTGGGCGGTTTGGGCGGGGCGGTTGCGGAGTTTTTGGCAGAGAACTGGGAGGCGCCGGTGGTATTCAAAAGGTTTGGGCTGCCATCGGAATTCTCTTGTTTCTTGGGATCACAAGAATACATGCGAGCGCGCCATGGCCTATCTGCTGAAGCAATAGCCTTGGGCATCCGCGCAAAGATGGAGAAAGCGCAGTCACTTACGGCGGTGGCCAAAGTTTGATCCTCGGCAGAGTCCGAGTAATTCTTGTTTCAGAACACCGAGTTGGAGGATAAAGACTTGCCATACCGTGTGCCGTTCATCGATCCCAGAGAACACTACCGCAGAATCAAAACAGAGATTGATTTCGCGATCACCGACACGCTGTTGAAAGGGGACTTGGTTCTCCGACAGCAATTGCGGGAGTTCGAGCAGCACCTGGCGGACTTCGTGGGTGTCAAGTACGCGGTGGGAGTAAACAGTTGTTATCACGCATTACATTTTTCACTCCTGGCTGCAGGTGTCGGTCCCGGGGACGAAGTCATTACCGTTGGGCACACCTTCGTGGCCACGGTGTCCGCAATCGTCCACACCGGCGCCAAACCAGTCCTCGTTGATGTCCGGGAAGACTACAACCTCGCCCCTGACAGGTTCGAGTCCGCGGTCACGCCGAGGACGAAAGCGGTTATTCCAGTCCATCTGAATGGACGCGTGTGTGAGATGAATCGAATCGCGGCTATTGCGGACAGCCGGGGAATTGCCATCATCGAGGACGCGGCACAAGCTTTGGGAGCTACCTTCAAAGGGAAGCGGGCTGGCTCGTTTGGAATGTCTGGCTGTTTCAGTTTCTATCCATTTAAGTCCTTGGGAGGGCTGGGAGACGGCGGGGCAGTCACCACGAACGATCCCAAAATCGCGCGATTTGCGACCCTTGTTCGATTCAACGGTGAAGATCGGCAAACTGGTGAGTTCCATCACCACGGTTACACCGCGCTGCTGGACAACGTTCAGGCTGCCGTTCTGGATGTGAAATTGCGTTACTTGCCTAAATGGATCGAGCATCGCCGAAAAATCGCGGGTTTGTATCGCGAAGGACTCAAGGGGACCAAAGGTCTTCGCTTGCCACATTTCGTCGGTGATGAGTACTTCGATAGCTACCAAAACTACGTGATTCGAACCGAGCAGCGCAATGGGCTGCGCCAGTACCTGAAAGATCAAGGGGTGGAAACGCTTGTGCATTGGCCAAAGCCAATGTGGGAGCACTCGGACCTTGGTCTCGCGAATCCGGGACTCCCTGAGACGGAAAGCATCTGCCGCGAAGTCATTTCTCTGCCCATGAGCGCAGAAACAACTCCCGAGCACGTGGAGATTACCGTCGGTTGCATTCGTGACTTCTTTGCTTCAAATCGCGCGACCTTGAGAACCGTTTCTGCAGACTAACGAGGAAGATCATGACGCGCTTTCTGAGCAAGTGAAGCGCACGAATCGAGCAGGTAGAGGCTGCGAGCAGTTTTCTGCAAACGGGGGCAGCCCGGCTAGCACGCCTTTCTCTGAAGCGGGAATTCAGAATTGCGTTTGCACTCCCCAAACAGCATAGAGGGCCAAGTTTAAGAGTTCTTACCAACACTCTCTCCCCGTGAGAGTGCTGCGTGCGCACATGGATGTTCCGTTCGGTCAGGGTGTGCAAGCCGCAAAACCTATGACTAGCCAAATGCCATCGTTACTTCTACGATACAGGTTGTGGTTCATCGCCGTGTTCCAGGGCTGCCTTATCGTTTGCTCCTTGATTGTTGCCTGGTTACTCCGTTTTGATTTTACTTTGCCATACCGCGGGGTCCTGCTCACCTCGATCCCTATACTCCTCCTCACCCGGCTCGCGGCTGTGGCTTACTTTGGATTGCTCCGCGGCTGGTGGAAATACACAGGAATCAAAGACGGAATCGACATCCTGAAAGCCGTGGCGACGGGCTCACTGCTTTTTCTGATTTTAATGCGCTTCGTGCTCCGGACGACTGCCTTTCCACGCACCATCTATCTGCTGGAGGCGATCTGCACGGCCGGTTTGCTGGTGGGTGTGCGGCTGCTTTCTCGTATGTTTGCTGATTCGGTGCGTGAGAACAGTGCTCTTTGCAAGAAAGTGGTCCTAATTGGGGCGGGCGCGGCCGCGCAGACAATCCTTCGCGAACTTCGGAGACCGAGTAGTGGCTATGTTGCGGTCGGCTGCCTGGACGACGACCAATCCAAGCTAGGCATCTGGATGGACAATGTTCGAGTGCTCGGAACAGTGGATCAACTACCCGAAGTTCTCGCTTCTGAACCGGCGGACGAAGTGCTGATTACTGTACCGTCTGCCACCGGCACCCAGATGCGCAGATTTGTCGATATCTGCAACAGTGCGAAAATGAGTTTCCGGACAGTCCCGGCATTGAAAGACATCATCGCAGGCCAGCTTGCAGTAAGCCAGCTTCGAGAGGTTAGTCTCGAAGATCTACTCGGACGCGAACCGGTGCAAATCGACCTCGAAGCAGTGCGCCGAGAGATTACGCGACGGACCGTGGTGGTGACCGGAGCGGCTGGCTCGATCGGGTCTGAGCTCTGTCGCCAGATTCTGGATTACAGCCCTGCACACCTGGTCTGCCTCGATCAAAACGAGACGGGCCTCTTTTTTCTTCGCTTGGACCTGATGCAGCACAAGAATGGCAGTCAACTGGCATTTCGCGTAGTGGATGTTTGCGACACAGATCGCATACGTTCCCTGCTTTCCGAATTCAAGCCGGAGATCATTTTCCATGCGGCGGCTTACAAGCACGTGCCCATGATGGAGTCCAATGTTCAGGAGGCAGTCAAGAACAACGTACTCGCGCTCAAGGGTTTGCTCGATCTGGCGGCCGAGGCGGGCTGCAAGAGTTTCGTGTTGATTTCCTCGGACAAGGCTGTGAATCCAACCAATGTGATGGGTGCCACTAAGCGAATCTGCGAGCTGATCATCTCGTCGCGACCAGTGAATGGCATGCGTTGCGTATCGGTACGGTTTGGGAATGTATTGGGTTCCAGCGGCAGTGTGATTCCAGTGTTGAAGCAACAGCTTGGGAACCATCAGCCGCTGACCATTACACACCCAGAGATTCGACGGTTTTTCATGATCACCCCAGAAGCCGTGGCTCTGGTGTTGCAAGCCTTCGCCATTGGCCACCATGGAGACATCCTAGTGTTGGATATGGGTGAGCCAGTAAGAATTCTCGACTTGGCGCGTACACTGATCCGACTCTCTGGCAAAACAGAACACGATGTGGAAATCCAGTTTACTGGCCTGCGAGAGGGAGAAAAGCTTAGCGAGGAACTTTTCTATGGGCACGAAAAGGTAATTCCAACGACTTGCGAAAAGATTAAGCGCACTAACGGAGCTTTGAGGAACTGGGCGGAGTTGTGCCGTCTGCTGGACGAGCTTCGTGCCTCCATGTCGATCGACGGTGCTGCCCCCGTCCGCGCCAAGATTAAGGAAATCGTTCCCGAATATTCCTTTGAGGCAAGCAACTCTAGACAGAATGGCGATGAATCGCTTCCGGGCAGACGCTTCCGAGCGGTCTCAGGTAACGATTAGCCAGTTGCTTCGTTTCCGTCACCGCAGGTTCGCGAGGTGTTTCGTCTGATCTACTCCACTCCACACGCCGTATCCAGAGTTCGGCGGTCCATCGCTTCGCGGTATTTTCCGTATGTGAAGTGAATCGAGATGAGTTGAGTTAACGCATGCAACAGTCTAACTCTGAGAAGTTCGAGTTCAGGAGATCCAAATGAAAGGTATTGTGCTTGCGGGTGGGACAGGGAGCAGGTTGAGTCCACTCACGCGCGTGACCAATAAACATCTGCTGCCAATCTACGACAAGCCAATGATCTATTACCCGCTACAAACCCTGGTTGAAGCCGGCATCCAGGACATCCTGATCGTGACTGGGGGCAACAACGCGGGAGACTTTCTGCGGCTGTTGCGCAACGGGAAAGACTTCGGTCTGAAGCAACTCAGCTTTGCCTATCAGGAGGGTGAGGGTGGCATTGCGGATGCGTTGCGGATGGCGGAACACTTTGCGGCGGGCGAGAAAATCTGCGTAATCCTGGGCGACAACATCCTAGAGAGCAGCGTGTGCGAGGCAAGAGAAAAATTTGAACGGCAACAGGACGGTGCATTGATCCTGTTAAAGGTAGTGCCAGACCCGGAGAGGTTCGGTGTGCCGGTGTTCGAGGGCAAGCGAATTGTGCGGATCGAGGAAAAGCCAAGAATGCCCGGCTCGCCGTACGCAGTGATCGGCGTGTACTTTTACGACGAAACGGTGTTCGAGCGAGTGCGGATGCTGAAGCCTTCGGGGCGAGGCGAGTTTGAAATTACGGACGTGAATAATTCGTATCTTCACGAAGGAAAGCTCAGCCACGAAGTCATCGAGGGCGGCTGGACGGACGCTGGAACGTTTGAGTCGCTCTGGCGGGCAGCGAAGATGGTGCGCGAGAAGGTGTTGATCGCCGAGGAGGTGAAACTGTCTGCGGCGTCGGTGAGGTAGACGAAGAAGAGTGTTAGACCTACGCTCCAGCCGGGAGTGAATTCCTAATTCATTTGCGGGAGCTAAGCAACGACTTTTTATACAGTTACTGATCAACGATCCGCGGATGGAAGTCGTGTCTGAGTATCTGAACAAAATACACGCGAGACATCTGGCGGACAAACATGTGCTGGTGGCCAAGACAACGGCGAACATGATGACAGACACAAAGGAAACGGTCGTGGGTACTACTAAGGAGCCAGCATGATGAAGATTCTTGTCACCGGTGGTGCGGGATTCATTGGTTCGAACTTTATCCGCTACATTCTTGGAGTGGAGAAGCGCTACAGCGTGGTTAATTATGACAAGCTGACGTATGCAGGAAACCTGGCAAATCTCGAAGAGGTTGCGAACGACCCCAACTACACGTTCGTGAAAGGCGACATCTGCGATACGCCCCTTCTCGAGTCCGCCATGCGCGGGTGTGATGCGGTTGTTCATTTTGCAGCCGAGTCCCATGTCGACCGAAGCATCTATGAGCCGTCGCCTGTAATTCATACAAATATCACCGGTACTTTTATGCTTTTGGAGGTGGCGCGTAAGCTTTCCATACCTCGCTTCGTGCATATCTCTACGGACGAAGTCTACGGCGACATTCCTCCCGATATGTTCGCCGATGAAAATTCTCATTTGCAGCCTAGCAGCCCGTATTCAGCGTCCAAAGCGGGCGCCGATCTCTTAGTTCGCTCCTACGTGCGCACTTACAAGTTTCCCGCAGTGATCACTCGGTCTTCGAACAACTACGGCCCGTACCAGTTTCCCGAGAAGTTTGTGCCGCTTATGATCACAAACGCCCTCGGCGACAAGGCCCTTCCTGTGTATGGCGATGGCAAGCAGCAACGCGATTGGCTGCACGTTGAGGATAACTGCCGAGGAATACTTGGTGTTCTCGAGAGAGGCAAAATTGGAGAGGTCTACAATATTGGGGGACTGGATCTTGAGGAAAATCTAACGATGGTTAGGCGCATCCTAAAACTCATCGGGAAATCCGAGAGTCTGTTGAGTTATGTTCAGGATCGCCCGGGCCATGACCGTCGTTACGCGCTGAACTGTGAGAAAATAAAAGATGAGTTAGGCTGGAAACCGGTCATCTCTCTGGAAGATGGCCTGCGTCGGACAATAGACTGGTACAAGAATGCTGATGAGTGGCTCGCCGGTGTTCGCTGTGGCGATTATCTCTCCTACTTTGAAAAATATTATGTTAATCGGGAGCGGTCTCTCCATGCCATTGCCAGCGCCGGGCCTATAGCTTCTGATTGAACATTGCAATGGCTTAGGTTCACCCTTACATGAGGACGTGTGAGCGAGCATCGGAGTTAATGCACAGAATCGAGACATCCCTTCCAGGCGTGGTTGAGCTGCGGCCGGTTGTTCATCGCGACCCCCGCGGCTTCTTCATCGAAACCTACCACAAGGGGAAGTTGGCCGACCTCGGCATCACGGATACCTTCCTCCAAGACAACCACTCCCGCTCTATCAAAGATACGCTACGCGGACTTCACTATCAGCTGCACCAGCCGCAGGCGAAGCTCTGCCGCGTGGTAGAGGGAGAAGCACTGGATGTCGCTGTGGACATACGCCTCGGGTCACCGCACTTCGGAAGGTGGACAAGCGTACTACTGTCTGCGGAACTACAAAATCAGATTTATGTTCCGATTGGCTTCGCACATGGTTTCCTAGCGCTCACTGACACGGTTCAATTCCTATACAAGTGCAGCGAATTCTACAATCCAAGAGATGAGCAAGGGCTTGCCTGGAATGATCCCGATCTAAATATAAGATGGGGCGCAAGCGCGCCAATCGTATCTGCGAAAGATGCACACTACCCTCCGCTTTCTCAAGTTCCTCGCGAATCCCTGCCGAAGTATGGGGCGCAATGAAGCCCGTCATCTTGTTGACTGGGAAGAACGGCCAAGTTGGCGGGGAACTTTTGCGGATCTTGCCCCAATTGGGTGAGGTGGCCGCGTTCGGCCGTGACCAGATGGATCTTTCGAAACCTGCCGATATCCGCCGAACAATCCGAGAGGTTCGACCTCAACTTATCGTCAATGCGGCCGCGTATACGGGGGTAGACCAAGCAGAAACAGACGAAACGATGGCACACGCCATCAACGCGGAAGCCCCCGAATTGATCGCCGTGGAGGCCAAGAAAATCGGTGCAACCCTGTTGCATTGTTCAACCGACTACGTATTCGACGGAAACAAGAGAGCACCTTACGATGAAGCCGATTCCGTAAATCCGCTCAACGTTTATGGGAAGACAAAATTGGCCGGTGAGCAGGCGATTGGTGGTTCGGGTGTGCCTCACCTGATTTTTCGCACGGCGTGGGTCTATGCCACTCGGGGCCGCAATTTCCTACTGACGGTCTTGCGGCTTGCAACGGAACGAGAAGAGTTAAGAATTGTCAGTGATCAAGTTGGAGCGCCAACTTGCGCCGCGGACTTTGCGACCGCGACGTGCAAGATTCTGGCAGGGATAAATGAGCGTAATCGCGAGCAGTTTGATTTTTCTGAGGTTAGCGGAACGTACCACGTGAGCGCGGCAGGTCAAACGACGTGGTATGACTTCGCAATGGCTATCCTGGAGGAAGCAAAGGCCTCCTCGGACGATCCAAAATGGCTTTCCGACGCCACTAAGGGACGGCAAGTGATGGCGCGGCGTGTGATCCCTATCTCCACTGAGGAGTTTCAATCTCCCACGCACCGTCCGTCCTATTCAGTTCTCTCGAACTCCAAGTTAGCTCAGACGTTTGGTGTGGCACTGCCCGAGTGGCGTTCTCAACTGCGACGCTGCTTCGTTTCCGCAAATCCCGCAGTTAACAGCGCTTCCAGCTGCGGCGCAGCATAGAGCGGACTGTGGCTTCCTTCTTCTCGAAGTCCATACCTTCCTTGCCGAACCTCCAGTAGTTCAAGCAGGCTCCGGTGGATGTCCATTACTCCCCCAGCGATTCTGTGTGCTCGCCTGATCATACCCATCTGCCTTCTTGGTCTCCTCCGAGTTGTGAATTCCCCCGCCGTGCATCCGAAAGGGATGGAAAGGTTTCACATTTCCTTTCAACGGTGGTTCAGGGAAGACGAGCGGCCAGTTTTTCGTATATGTTTTTCGCTTCGAGCAGCCGTTTCAGCACATATTCTTTTTCGGCGGGCGAATTCCAGTCGGGATAATTCGACGTTATATCGATTGTTCGCTGAATCCAGGCCGCAAAATACTTAGCGTCCCCCGGCGAGCGCGGCGCTTTCCCGCCGATCTTCACGTAAATCGGGCTCGTTGTCGCGTAGACATATTTGTCCAACACAGGATACTCAGCTTCGTCGCTCGAAGTCCGTAGCAGGCACCATCCGCTTTCCTTAAGCGGCAGCGTTCCTTTCACATCGCCCGAATCGCGCGCTCCTCCAACTTTTAGTGTTGCCGCAACTCGTCCGTTGCAAACCACTTCGAAATGATCCACGGGCACAATCGACCGCAATTTCGCCGTAAACGGCACAGCCGCCTGCGCACCTTCAAACATTAATTCGTCCCCAACTTGAAGTCCGCCTAGCGAAAACTCAATCAGCGGCCCATTCGTTGCAAACGTTCGCCCTTTCTTCAATGCTTCTTTCCAAGAGTCCACGGTCGGCGGCAAATCAGGCACCCGCGCGTAAACGCGATCCATACCAACATGCCCGCGTATGGGAGCCGCATAATCCGCGGTCGCGTCCGTTCCCGCGCCTGCGGGAATCCGGTATCCCAGGTTAAGCAACCGGTACCAGACTGCCGCCGTCGAGGGGTGATCGCTGAACCCCACAATTTCCATGTAATCCAATTTGCCCAACGCCACATCCACGGGGAGCTCGTCCGTAATCTTTTGGGGAGGATTCGCGAAGGGGTCAGGCACTTCATCAAAAGGATGCACGGCTCCCACCAGCGCGCCTCGCGCGTACGCCATGTCATACACATCGGCATTCATCGGATACAAACTCGCCGCAGCCGTGTTCGGGTATCCAGCGTAACCGGGCAAGAGAAGGGAGCCTCGCATATCAATAAGTCCGCGGTGTCCCCAGTAGCTCGTGTGGAACTCCTGCCCGCTGATGATCACGACGTTCCCGGGAGAGAAGGTCACCTGATTCTCTCCAACACTCGCGATGTCCGGAAATCGCTGCTCCTTGTTGACGATCAGATTGTTGACGACCTGCAAGCCTTCCGCTTTTGCCTGCTCGGCCAAACGCTCCGAGACGTCCTGATAAGTACCACCGTAGTTCATGTGCACGTGCAAATCCGCGCTGATCCAGTGCTTCGCATCGCGCAAACCATTCTCGAGAGGCTCCAGCTTGATTTCGACTCGCTTCAAATCGCCCGGTTTCACTTCGACCGTCTGTACAATCGGTTTGTACTCAAAGCCTTTTGTTGCATCGATCCTGATCTTGCCGCTTGGAACCGCCAGTTTGGCCAGCCCCTTCATATGGAAGTAATGCGCCTCGAACGGACGTTCTCTTTGGTCAAATCCATCATCGGCATGAATCCAGGCTGAATCGGAAGCCCAGAATCTGCCGCTTTCGTCGGTCACGGAAACACGCGCCGGCAAGTCGTTGCCTTTGCCATCCACGACGCGCAGCGCAATGGTTGCGCGCGGATTCAAATAATTCCGCTTTTCGATTTTCAAGTCACCCAGAGGCCCGCCAGGAACACTTTGGAGCTCGATTCTGGTGGTCGCCGCGCCGCCGTAGTTGGTGATGAACGCAAGCTTCTTGCCATCCGGCGACCATCGAACATTTGTGCTATCCCAGTTGTTATAGGTGAGCGGAAAGCCGTCGCCGCCATTTGCTGGCATCACCCACAAGTTGTGCCACTGTCCGCCGAGATACGAGCTGTAGACCATGCGCGATCCATCCGGAGAGAAATCCGGCCGCGCTTTCCAATTCGTTTCTTCGTAGTGAATCTCCCGCGCTTCCGATCCTGGCTCCGCTTTCATTCTCCAGAATCCGCCGCTTCCATGGATGTGTCCGCGGTTCGAAACAAAAAGAAGTTCCTTGCCGTCGCGCGTCCACACCGGATTGATCTCCGTATCGAATGCGCTGTAGTAGTACCGAGGCAGATCGTTCTTTGTCTCACCCGTCAGCCGCACCACATTTTCCAGCTTCCCGCTGTTCACCTCCGCACGAAAAATATGGAATCGCTTGTTGTACGAAGTCGAAACAAAAACGATCCGCTTTCCATCTGGCGACCAGCGCGGCTCCACGTTCACCGCGCCGGCGTTCGTCAACTGCCATGATTTTCCCACCGCCAAATCCAGCAGCCACAATTCCATGGCATCGTTTTGATGGGAAACGTAAACGACGTACTTTCCATCCGGCGACCAATCCGGCTGGTAGTCATATCCCGGCCCATCGGTGAGTTGCTGCGCCGTTTTCGAATCGATCTGCTGGCGCCACAGCGATCCCGCCATCGAGTACACAAATTCTCGTGAATCCGGCGACCACGCCGCGCTGCTCGGGCCGCTTGTTAACTGCGGCAAATACATTTCGCGAAAGTAATAGGGATGTGGCAGATCAATTTTCGGAAGCACGGCTTTGCGTTGCGCGAAGAGGGGCGATACTGCCGTTCCCAGCGCAGCAAGAAAAAGCAAACTTCTGTTTAGCACGTTAGGCCAGGCCCGCTTTGGAAAGGGGCAGTTCGCGGATGCGTTTGCCCGTTGCGGCGAAAATCGCGTTGCACAGCGCGGGCGCAAACGCGGGCAACCCCGGCTCTCCCACGCCACCCGGGGGAGCGTCGCTCGGCACAATATGCACGCGCACTTCGCGCGGTGCATTATTCATGCGCGCCATCGGATAATCATTAAAGTTGGATTGGTCGATTGCACCGTTCGTCGCCGTAATCGCTCCGTAAAACGCGATGCTGCTCCCCATCACAGCCGCGCCTTCGAATTGATTCCTGACCATCTCGGGATTCACAACCGTCCCGGCATCGAGCGCCGTGTCCACCTGGTCGACATGCACGCGCCCAGCATTATCCAGATGGATTTGCACGACGGATGCGACGTACGTCAGGAAGCTGCGATGCATCGCAATACCCATCC
The DNA here is from genome assembly GCA_035576885.1 of Candidatus Acidiferrum sp. GTDB lineage: Bacteria > Acidobacteriota > Terriglobia > Acidiferrales > UBA7541 > Acidiferrum. The sequence continues at coordinate 42,941 of DATLVZ010000005.1, forward strand.
CTGCACCGTTGCCAAGTTTCTTCTTTCCCCAACCCGCTTTTTCTGCGGCCAGCTCGACGACGCGCTTGAATCTTGCCGTGTCGATCGGATATTGCGCGTAATCCTGGCCGTAATTCGTGTAGTCCTTCGGCAACTCGCTCTTCGGGATAATGCGATCCGGCCCCAAAAGTTGTAGCGTGTATTCAACCGGATCTTTTCCGGCCGCTTGCGCCAATTCGTCGGCGAAGCACTGCAAACCGAACGCATGATAAATGTTCGCGACGGAGCGAAACCAGCCGATGCGCACGTGCGCGGTGGCTGGCCCGTTTTCGGAGCGATGATTGGGAATCGCGTACGGCAAATCGCTGAATCCCAGCCCAAGTTCACCCGCGTCGGAATAGACCGCCTTGGCATCGAACGTCGAACCGATTGGCGGAAATACGGTCCGCTGCAACCACGCGGTGGGTTTCCCATCCCCGGCCAGCGCCGCTTTCATATACATCGCGGACACCGAGTGGTATGAATCAAATTGGATGTCGTCCTCGCGGCTCCACACTACTTTGACTGGCTTCCCCGTTTTTTTCGAGAGCACCGCCGCTTCCACGGCAAAATCCGGAAATGATTTTCGGCCAAACGCGCCGCCCAGAAGTGTCACGTGCACCGTCACGTCTTCTTTCTTTGAACCGACGGCTGCCGCGATTGCGTCTCGCGCTCCCACCGGGCTCTGCGTCGGCGCCCAAGCTTCCACTTTGCCGTCTCGATAAACGGCGAGAGCTGCGGGAGGTTCCATTGCAGCGTGCGCCAGAAGCGGAGCGTAGTACTCCGCCTCGACAATCTTTCCGCCTTTCCCAAATGCGGCGTCAACGTCGCCAACTTCACGCACTACTTTTCCCGGTTTGCGTGCCGTCTCCTGCAATTCCTTTTTATAGAGATCCGAATTAAAAACGCTGTGAGAACTGGTCTCCCATTCGACCTTCAATTTCTTTTTGCCTTGAAAAGCTGCCCAGGTGTTGTCGGCCAGCACCGCCACGCCGCCAAGTGCCTGGAAAAGTACAGGCGGTTTGAAGGTGTCGATGGTTGTCGTTTGCTTCACGCCAGTTACTTTAAGCGCCGCTGAATCGTCCAGCGATTTCACGGTGCTACCCAATACCGGCGGATGGGCGACGCTTGCATAGAGCATTCCGTCCATCCGCGCGTCTAGTCCGTATTTTGCTTTTCCAGTGCACAAATCTCTTAAGTCATAACTTGCTGCGGGCTTCCCGATGTAGCGCCATTTGCTGCGCGGCTTCAGTTTCAGCTCTTCTTTCTTTGGCACATCCAACTTCGAGGCGGCCGTTGCAAGTTCCCCGTACGCTAGCTTCTTTCCCGACGCGGTGTGAACGACATTGTGCAGTTCCGTCGAGCATTCTGTCGCCGGCACACCCCATCGCTGCGCCGCCGCGCGTACCAGCATCAGCCGCGCCGTTGCCCCCGCCTCACGCAGCGGGACAAAAAAACTGACTACGGAATGTGAGCCATCCGTGTCCTGGTCCCCATACTTTTCAGCGCCGATGGCCTGCACAACCTTCACTCTCGTCCAATCCGCATCCAATTCATCCGCAACAATTCGCGGCAAGGACGTTCGCACTCCATTCCCCATCTCCGAGCGGTGCGCGATGATGTATGCCGTTCCGTCCGTATCGATCGCCAAATAGACGCTGGGACGCAGCGGCGCTTCTCCCATTGGCGGGAACGCATCACCCGCCGGGCCGCTGCCCGCTGCCGCAAGAAGCCGCTCCGGCACCACGGACACGCTGAGCACAAACGCGCCTGCTCTCAGCATTCCTTTCAAAAAATCGCGCCGGTTACTGCCCGTTTCGCTTTCGCTCTTGGAGATGTTTTTGATTCGAATCATGACATCCACGCTCCGCATTCGAACTCACCGCCAACAACTCTAGAGCAACATCCTACCGCCATTCCTGTTACTTGCAAGCACGCGCCGGCGTTCCATCGATGCGCCAGTCGCTAACCCTCCGGCCAGGCGCCGAGAGCGCGGCGTAGGTCCACGAGCTGACCCAGGTGATAGGCGTTGTGGTCCGCGAGAAGGAGCGCTTCCCGTAGAATAGTTTGCCCCTGGCCGTGGGGGATTTTGGCGAAAAGATCCGTGTGCGAATCTTGCACCAGATGTACCATCTCCTGCAGGTCGCGCTGGAAACCCGCGACGCTTTCGTTCCACGCTTTAACATTGGCAGGCGCCGGGGTTTTTGGCCAGTATCCTCCCGGAAAATCCGGCGAAACATGTTCTGGATTTTTGCTGAAATCCACGATGTCCCACTGGGCGAGACGCGCATGCTCGAGCAGTTGCCAGCCGGTATGAGGCAGGCCATTCGCGTACGTTCCGTGTTTCCCGGCCGGGAATCCTTCTAGGGCATCCATGAAATGAACGTGCGCGCCCCCGCCTTTTAGAAGGTAGACGAGCTGCTCGCGCAAATCTCTATCTGCATTGCGAGGCGGCTTTGAGCTAGTTTTTCTTGTAACTTTCTTGGATGTTTTTTTCTTTTTCATTCTGGTTTTCCGGAGAGCAAGACCTGCTGGGGCATTCCCAGCACTGGGTGCAAGGTAGTTTTCGCAAATCCCGCATTTGCAAACATTTTTTCATATTCCGAAAGTGTATAGGCGTCCCCGGCATCAGTCCCCACGAGCATGTTGAGGCTGAAGGCCGCAGCGGCCGGCGGAGTCACACGGTCTTCATTAGGAACAAACTCGAGAGTGACGGCTTTTCCACCAGGTTTGAGCGCCGCATGGACGCGCCGCATCAATTTCTCGCAGGTTGGCTGATCGAAATGATGAAAGATATTCGTGAGCAGTACAAAATCGTAGCCCGTGCCCAGATCCGTCTCGAAGGCGCTCCCAGGACGTGCGATGTAACGATCGGACACACCGGCGGTTTTTGCATTCTCGACCGCCACGGCTAGCACGGAAGGCCAATCCACGGCGACAATTTGCGCGTTTGGATTTTTCTTGGCGATGGTGATGCCGTAGTTTCCGTGCCCTGCGGCAATATCCAGAACCCTGCAAGGTTTTCCTTCCGCAGCACCGATGAGGCCGGCGATGAAATTGGCGGCCGGTATCGTCAAAGGCGCCATCGACCTCGCGAACGCCACCCAGACGTCATCCTGCGGCTTGGTGTTGTCTCCCTGCACTCCAGCCGTCCCGCCTTTGCGCACCGCTCCGGTCAGAGCTTCGACATTTTTCTTGTGCCAGGGGCTGGCGAGAAAGCCAGTTACACTCGCAAGACAAGCTGGTGAGCGCCGGTCGAGAAAAAGTGCGGACTCTTCGGTCAACGAGTAGCGTCCTTCTTGTTTCGCCAGCAATCCCATGATCGTCAAGAAATCGCATAGGATGCGGACTCCGCGCTCGGAAGAGCTGATCTTCGCGGCAAGAAGAGCCGAGGTATTAGCCCCCGCACCGATAGCCGTGAAGACGTCCAGTTCAATTCCTGTTTTCAAAGCTTCGGTCTGCTGGAAAGCATTCATGAAAGTAAAAATGCGTTCCGGGGTCGGCCGATTTGTAGTGGATGGTGTCGCCATGAAGTTTTCCTCCGCAAGACAAGTTTTGTTGGTTTAAATATACACCGGCCTAAGCCTCTGTTTCTCAGCTCAATTCCATTGCCCCCATCCCGGGTGGGCTGGCATACTTTCTCTCCCCGCGCGGCGTGCGGGGGACAAACTATGAAACGCGAATACCATCGTTGGCACTCCCCGCGGCTGGGGCTCGACCTCGGTGTCCTCGTCTACGGTCATTGGGGCCAGCCGATTCTCGGATTTCCGACCAGCGCCGGCGACGAATCTGAACTCGAAGGCATGAACATGATTGGCGCGCTTGCCGATTTCATCGACGGCGGCAAAATAAAAGTCTTCAGCATCAATTCCATCAACGGGCTCAGTTTCTACAATAAAGGCGCGCATCCCTTTCACCGCAGTTACGTGCAATCCGTTTTTGATTCCTACCTTCGAGAAGAGGTGGTGCCTTTCATCTGGGACAATTGCCAAAGCCCTGGGATCGCCATTTCCACGATGGGCGCATCGTTCGGCGCCTATCACGCCGCCAACTCGCTCTTCAAGCATCCCGACGTAATCAAGCGGTGCTTCGCGATGTCCGGAGTCTACGACGTCCGTAATTTCATGGATGGAATGTACGACGACAATTTTTATTTCAACAATCCGGTCGATTACCTATCGAACATGAATGATCCCTGGTTTTACGAGCAGATCCCGACATGTGACATTCACCTGTCGACCGGCACCGGCCAGTGGGAGAACAGCGGCCCCACATATCGCTTGTCCGAGATTCTTTCGAGCAAGGGCATCCGTCATTCGCTGGACAATTGGGGTCCGGAAGGCGGGCACGACTGGCCGTATTGGAAGCACCAAATGCGTGAATATGTAGCCCGCCTGTTCTAAATCAATCTCGAATGTCGCAGTGGCGTAAAATGCCGGTTACGACCACAGGTGCAGCCGAAGAGGCCTGTCGAGTTGAAAGCGAATCACCGATTCCGCGGGCACATGGACTTCTTTGCCACGCGTGATGATTTGCGCCGCCGCGCCGGCCCCGGCGCCGGAGGCCGCGCCAATGGCTGCGCCCCTGCCGCCGCCTGCAATGGCCCCAATGACCGCTCCGAGGACCGCTCCGCCGCCTACATATTCACCCGTCCGTCTGTTGCCTCCCACCCCATCGCGACGATTCTGCAGTTCTTGATCCGCAGTGCTCACGCGATAGCGGCGTCCGGCCACCGAGATGGATTCTACGTCCAGCGTAATATCTCCATTTGCCTCGAGTCGCCGCGTAATCAGCCTTACATCCGAGCCCCTGGGGATTACGACCGAGCCATTTTGGTCGCGAATCTCTTCACTTAACTGCGCCGAAAACGTCTGTCCTTCAACCACGTCTCGCGAATCGATGCGCTCGTTGACCCTCACGTCCACTTCGGTGCCTGCGGGGATTACCACCCTTTCCAACGCCGCCTGATCGTAGCCGCGGTTATCCTGCCTGCCATTCTGTTGGTCGTTGCCGTTGCCCGGATTATCCTGATGTCCGTAACCTTGGTCGTTTCGATGCTCTTGGCCATCGTAGGGGTCGGGGGTGTCGCCGAAGCGCACAGCCACAACGTCAGTTACGAAATAACGACGTTGACCGCCCCTTCGGTCTCTAAACGTTATTGTTCTGGAGTTTGCCCCGATCAGCGTCCCCGAATAGCGTGTCCCGTCGCGCAGTATCAGCGTATCGCCCAATGCAGGTACGGCCACCGCAGCCGCCATAAGCGACGCGATTAGTGCTGCTCTCGTTCCCAGTTTCAATGACATTTTCGTAGACCTCTCCGTTTTGAGTGTTGGCCCTATCGTCAGCCTGACCAAAGTAGAAAAATTCAGTGGTCCCGATTTTCAAGATCCGATGCGCGTGCGCATTTTCAGTGAGTTCGACCACCTCGCTGCTCGGGCCTGCGGCACTGCATTCAAGCAAGCATGTCCTTTTTCGAAGCGTCGCGCTGTCCCATTACGCACACATCAACCGGCGAAGTCTTCGACCTTCCTCAGTCCACGCAAGCGCCGCCTCGTCCTGTTTCGTGTGATTCGAGCGAGTAACGGAGACGTTTCTTTGGCGTGAGAATCTGGTGGTCCGAGCCAGGCGCTCACCGAGAGTTGACAGGCGGCTACGCGGCTCGGATGCTCGTAGCCTAGCGATCGATGGAAGAGAACTTGCGGAGGGGCGGCATGAAGTCGCGCGGGATCATCTGTTTTGGGATTTGTGTTTTGACGGTTACTGCTGCGCCGCTACGCGCTCAAAAACGAAGGGATGTTCAGTTCTGGCTTACCAATGCCGACAAATCCGCCCTCTTTGAGCCACAGACTCCCTCGCTGTATTTTTCCGGGGCCCCGAGCCGGGATTCCGCAGAAAAGCCCGCGATCATCATCAATGATCACAAGAAATTTCAGACCATCGACGGGTTCGGGTTTGCGCTGACCGGCGGCAGCGCCCAGCACCTCGCGCACATGGACCCCGCAAAACGTTCGGCTCTGCTTCAGGAACTCTTTGGCGTGGATCGCAAAAACATTGGGATCAGCTATTTGAGGATCAGCATCGGCTCCTCGGACCTGAACGATCATGTCTATTCCTACGACGACATGCCTTCTGGCCAGATGGATCCTGCACTGGCCAAATTCAGTCTCGATCCGGATCGAGCGGAAGTAATCCCTGTTTTGAAAGAAGTTCTGGCGATCAATCCAAAGATTCAAATACTCGGCTCGCCGTGGTCGGCGCCCGCCTGGATGAAAACGAATGAGAACTCCAAAGGAGGAACATTAAGACCCGAATATTACGAAACGTATGCAAAATATTTTGTGAAATATGTTCAAGGCATGAAAGCCGAGGGCATCAAGATCGACGCAATCACGATTCAGAACGAACCACTGAACGGCAAGAATACGCCAAGCATGCTGATGCCCGCGGAAGAGGAAGCACTCTTCATCAAAGACTACTTGGGACCTGAGTTCAAGACCGCGAAATTACATACCAAGATCATTCTCTACGACCACAACTGCAACGTCCCGGGCTATCCGATCTCGATTCTCAAGGACGCTCGCGCGCATCGCTACGTCGATGGATCTGGCTTTCATTTATATGAAGGCAAAATAGAGGCCATGTCCGAGGTGCACGACGCTTTTCCTCGCAAGAATTTGTACTTCACGGAATACATGGCCGCTGAGCCCACGGAAGGCTCAAGGATTTCGATCGCGAAGCCTGTCGTAAAGACATTTATCGGAGCGCTTCAGAACTGGAGCCGCAACGTTCTGCTTTGGAACCTCGCCGCCAATTCCAAATTTGAGCCGCATACCGGCAATGGAGGCTGCCCGATCTGCCAGGGGGCGGTGACCATCGATGGGAATGAAGTTACGAGGAACTTGGCGTACTATGCGATGGCACACTTTTCGAAATTTGTCCGGCCGGGTTCGGTGCGCATCGGTTCCAGTTCCCCGGCCACTCTTCCGAACGTCGCATTCAGGGCGCCCGGCGGAAGGCTTGTGTTGATCGTCGCGAATGACGGGAAGGCCGCGCAAGATTTTGTGGTGCGATCCCACGGCAAGTCTTTCAAAACCACCTTGAAAGAAGGAGCGGTGGGAACGTATGTATGGTAGCAGGAAATCATGTCGAGATCAGGCAGTCGAGGAGGCGGCAAGTGAACTTAAGAATGGTGAGCAGCCGATCTGCGATGGCTGTAGTTCTGGCGTGGGCTGCGGCCATGGCCTCCCCGCTGTTGCTCAACGCGCAAACAGAAGCGCCGCTGGCGGCAACCCATCTGCGCTGCGAATACATGGTCGATCCGCTGGGGATAGATGTGAGGAAGCCCCGGCTGAGCTGGGAGTTAACTAGCGCGGAAAAGGGAGTGATGCAGACGAGCTACGAAGTGCGTGTAGCGGCCTCGGAAGAGGAGTTGGCGAAAGGAAAACTGATTTGGGATAGCGGGAGGCAGGCGTCGGACTCGTCGATTCAGGTGGAATACGGCGGTCCCGCGCTCGCGAGCGAACGGATTTATTTCTGGCAGGTGCGCGTGGCGGACAATCACGGACATTTGTCGGAGTGGAGCAGGGCAGCGCGCTGGGAAATGGGTTTGCTCGAGGCCGCGGATTGGAAAGCCAATTGGATTACGCCAAATGTTCCCGAGGATGAGACCAAGTCGAACCCTTCGCCGATGTTGCGAAGTGAATTTTCCGTGAAGAAAAGAGTCGAACGTGCGCGGCTCTATGCGACGGCGATGGGTCTTTACGAACTGTCTCTAAACGGCAAGCGCGTGGGCGACCAGTACTTTACTCCGGGTTGGACGGCCTACGATTTTCGCTACCAATATCAGACCTACGATGTGACCAGCCTAGTGAAGAGCGGAGAGAACTGCCTCGGGGCCGTGCTGGGAGATGGATGGTTTCGCGGCAGGCTGGCGTGGAACAACAGGCGCAACAGTTACGGCAAGAAGCTGGCGCTGCTCGCGCAACTTGTGATTACGTACACGGACGGGAAGCAAGAGATTGTCGGCAGCGACGACAAGTGGAAAGCAGCAACAGGCGCCATTCTCGAATCCGACATTTATAACGGCGAGACCTACGACGCGCGCCTCGAGCGCACCGGTTGGAACGAACCGGGTTACAAAGACGGCGATTGGAAGGGAGTCACGGTCATTGAGGCTCCGAAAGCCAAGCTGGTCGCGCCGGCCGGGCCCTCGGTGAAAGAAATCGAAGAAATCAAGCCGGTGAAGGTGTGGCACACACCGGCGGGGGATACCGTCCTCGACATGGGCCAGAACATGGTCGGCTGGATGAAGTTCCGCTTAGCCGCGCCTGCAGGTACGACCGTTACTCTGCGCCACGCGGAGGTGCTGGACAAAGAGGGGAATTTTTATACCGAGAATCTGCGGTCGGCGAAGGAAACGATTCGCTACACCAGCAAAGGTGGCGGAACGGAAACGTTCAAGCCGCATTTTAGTTTTCAGGGATTTCGATACGTGGCCGTGAGCGGCTGGCCGGGCGAAGTGAAGCCCGAAGATTTTACGGGGATCATTGTACATTCGGCGATGGAGCGGACCGGGACATTTGAAACCTCCAATCCCATGCTCAACCAGCTCGAGCACAACATCATTTGGGGACAGAAAGGCAATTTTGTGGATGTGCCGACGGATTGTCCGCAGCGCGATGAGCGACTGGGATGGACCGGAGACGCAGAAGTCTTTGCCCCGACTGCATCCTTCAATTTCGACACGGCCGGTTTTTACACCAAGTGGCTAAAAGATGTAGCCCTCGATCAGGAAGACGATGGCGCCGTGCCGTTCGTGATTCCGAATGTCCTGTCGCACACCACACGAAAGGGAGAAGCGGCATCGGCGGGATGGGCGGATGTGGCCACCGTGGTCCCGTGGACGGTCTATCAATCCTTCGGCGACAAGCGAATTTTGGAGGAGCAGTACCCGAGCATGAAGGCCTGGGTCAAATACATGCGGCGTGCCTCTGGGGAAAGCTATCTCTGGAAGAGTGGATTCAGTTTCGGCGATTGGCTTGCGTTCGCCACGACGCAGTCGGATTATCCCGGAGCGACGACGGACAAAGACTTGATCCAGACGGCCTACTTTGCACGGTCGACCGAGTTGCTCGCAAAAACTGCTGAAGTGTTAGTCAAAAAGGAAGACGCGCAGAACTACACTGCACTCGAGGAAAAAATCAAAAGCGCGTTTCAGAAAGAGTTCGTGACGCCGAATGGCAGGCTTGCTTCCAACACGCAGACAGCCTACGCCTTAGCTCTGGCGTTTGGCCTCTTGCCTGAATCGCAGCGAGCCGAGGCGGCAGCGCGCCTCGCGGCCGACGTCAGGAAATTTGGCCATTTGACCACGGGATTTCTGGGCACGCCCGTCCTTTGCCAGACCCTGAGCGATTACGGCTATCTGGATGAAGCGTACATGCTTCTCAACCGAAAGGAATATCCCTCGTGGCTCTATCCGGTGACAAAAGGTGCGACCACGATCTGGGAGAGATGGGACGGGATCAAGCCGGACGGAAGCTTTCAAAGTCCCTCGATGAATTCGTTCAATCACTACGCTTACGGCGCCATCGGCGACTGGATGTACCGCGTGGTCGCGGGGATTCAGATTGATGAGGCCGCGCCGGGCTATAAACACATTTTGATACAGCCAAACCCCGGAGGTGGATTGACGCGCGCGAGCGCGTCGGTCGATAGCATGTACGGGCGCGTGGCTTCGGCGTGGGAGATTGCCGGCGGAAAGTTGACGTTGCGGATTGAAGTTCCGGCGAATGCGACCGCGACCGTACGTTTGCCACACGCCAAGCTGCAGGAAGTGAGCGAGGGCAGGAAGCCTTTGGCGGACCGCTCGGATATTTCTCAACTGCGGCAAGTCGAAGGTGCCGTTTTGTTGGATGTTGGCTCTGGAAAATATGTTTTTGAGTGCGCCGATTCAAAGACGAAATAGGAATGACTGGCGCACGTGACGCGATATTTGAAACCGCGGAACAGCCCCGATCGGTCGGCGAAGGATTCTTGATCGAGGCGCTCAGCCCAGGCCGAGGTGGGTGAGCTGATATTGGCCTTTGGAAATCACCTGATCGTCGTCGATCCACACGTCGCAGTTGCGGGTAAGGACATCGACGTGCGTCTTCGATTTCCAGTCGGCGTGCGTCTGGCTACCGTAAGGATCCCCGAAAGCGATATGTACTCCGGGAAATTTTTCGTCCTGCAGAAGAACGCCAATCATTTCGGATAGGCCGAGGTTGGTCCCGAAGGCCAGTTCGCCTACGCGATCGCTGTTTTCGTCGGTGTGGCAATACTGCCAGAATTCCTCTTCTAAATCCTTGCGCGCGCAATCGACGGCCGTAAGGCGTGCGCCTTCGATCGTCAGCACGAGCGGAGTGGTTTGCAAATCTCCGTACTTGCCATTGAAATGATCGCCGGCTGTGGCGTCACAGACAAAGGTGCCGTCAACTGTTGCCGGAGTTGTGAAAACTTCGCCGGCTGGTAAGTTGGACCAGTAGCGCGGGCTGATAAGGCCGCTTGTTTTTACCCAGTCCAGGCCGCGATCGAAGTGGGCGGCGAAGGATGTGCCTGCTTCTGTCTTCACGGTGAGTGTTTCCGCGCGAAGCATACGTTCCCGGAGCTTGTCGCTGAGGCGGTCCACCATGCGGTAATCGGCGCGCATTCCTTGCTTCATGATTTCGGGCGTTACCCCGACCATGTGCGCGTAGCGAATTTGACGCCGCTCGACGACTCGAACGATGGCCATGCGCGCACCGAGTTCACCAGGTTGCGGGCTCATGCACATCACGCCCGCGTCAGCCGCCTCAAGTGCTTGCAGTACGGCCGGTGGCGCCACGGTCATAGGGCGAGGGCCAAAGTCTTCGAGGAGCAGACCGGTGTATTGTGCGTGACGGTCTTCGATGGCGGCGGCGATGCTTGCGGCGACGGCTCTGCTGGCTTCATCAGCGATGAGGGCGACGTGCTCGCCCGGGTGGACGTTGAGGCAAGTTTCCACGGCGTTTCTAGCGCCCGGCATCAACTGAGGCTCTGGGAGGCCAAAGTACATCTTTTTATCTTACCAATTCTCAGGCAACTTGCCAGGTGCCTATCCTGCACGAAACTCCTCGAGAGTAAACCCGGCGTCTTTAAGGATCCGGAGGAATAGTCCCTTTGGCAGGTCATTTCCGCGATGCTGGTACTGTGAGCGTCTTGCGATCGGGATGCTTCAGTATCAGATGGGACCCTGCCTGGCGGGCTTCGACATAGCCGTTAGCACACAAAAAGCGAACTAATTCGCGAGCGTTAGGCATACCTCATCGTTTCTTATTCGATGGCGACAGAAACGGTCTCAGAATAGATCGTGCGGGCAGCAGGAATCGGTTTGCCATCCTTTTTGCACTCCAGGATGTAAAGCCGAATTCCCTCCAACATGCTGGTCTTTGCTTCTTCGATTGAGTCGCCGAGGCCATATACGCCCGGCAAGTCTTCACTGTAGGCGTAATACTGCCCATCTTCTCTTTCGATGGAAATCGGATAAGTATAGTGGGTCACTATAGTAAATCGTAGCTGGCAAAACGTGGCGAATCAAGGTGTTCCTATTCGCCGTGTTTATGCATTAGCCGTTCGCGGGCTGACGCGGAAGGCTGGAACCTGGCCGCCGCCGCTGGTCACATTGGCTAGGCCTGTGGCGCTGAGGCGGGTCAAAAAGCCGCAGACTTTTCCACGGAAGAGATAGGGCGCGAAATCGACAAGCATGTCGCGGTAATCGACTCTGCCAACGTCGGCGATGTAGGGGAATATTTCGCGGCGAATGGGAATGCGCTCTTGGACAATCCACGCGCCATTTTTTGCGGAGAGAGCGCGGCCGATGGCGGCGTCCCATTCGGCTTCGTCGGTCTCCCAGCCGAGAGTTACGCCGGTGCCGCCGTATTCGTCGCTCGGCTTGAGCACAAGATTTTCTCGCTCCTTGTCGATAAAGGCGAGAAGCTCGATCGTCTGGCCATAGCGAGCTGTCTTCACGTCGGCCACCACGCGCGTCCACGGGATATGGCGGCGAATGAGTTCGCGCTCGTCGTGCGAAAAAAGCGCGCCGTTTTGCTCGTCGGTGAGAACCGCGAAGAACGCTTTTACATGCGGGATTTTGCAGCGAAACGTGTTGGCCACGCAGACCGCGTTGGCCGTATACGCTCTTACGAGGGCTGCACACTCCGTGGGTTTTGCCACGATGTCATTGATGAGGATGCGGCGGTAAACAAAATCGATTTTTTTGCCGTGCGCGAAAAGCCGCTGGCCATCGAAGCGGAGTTCGCGCGGATCTGCGAGGACGATGGGGACGCCCAGCTTTTCAAAACGGGCTTTCAGAATCTCAAATTCACTCCATGTTGGAACTTCCTTCCAATCCACAATCGCAATTTGCGGAGGATTGGCCGAGCCGCCCCAGTCCTTATAGCTCATCACCAGAGCATCGAGGAGTTTGGCGCTGAGCGGATAACTATGAACTGAATAATGCTGCGCGAATTTCCCCATCACCGGAAGCTCGCGAAATATTTCCGCAAGTGTTTCCGCGTAACCTGCGCCTGCCGGGGATTCTCCGTTGTACTCGGCGAATTTGAGCGAATCCGGCAAGAGGAATGCATCGAGGCGAGACGCGGTGCTGGCGCGGCCGTAGGCGACAGGGAGGCGGGCCAAGCGCTCTTCCTCGGGACGCAAATGAAATTGGGCAAAGAGATGTTTGTCTTCAAGCGCGGCGGTCACGAGGCGCTCGCCGAGATCGGCGATGGTTTCCGCAACCGTGCGCACTCGCTCTTCCTCTTCCGGCGAGAGAAAAAACGGACGCAGGAAAGGGCAGTGGACACGGTCGCCGAAAGTGAGGTTTGCGCGGCGCAGCCTTTTAACCAAGTCTTCCGGGAGAGCGGGAAGGCGCAGGAGCGTGGCCTTCAGGATGTCGGTCCAATCCCCGGCAGGATTCGGAGGAGTCATCGAAGTTGTCGGCGCGCTAGTCATTTTGCTTTGGGTTCTGGCGATGGCGAAGAGAAGCTCGCAGCCGGACGGGGCGCCGATGATTGGCCAGCTGCTATGCTCTTGGGCGTGCCGGTAAATCCACTGGCCGCGCCAACTCCGAGCATTTCTTCCCATCGGGGCCAGGGATTCGAAGCATCGCCTTGGAGCGCGCGGTCGATGACCAGCCGGGCCATCTTATCGACAACGTGCTCGAAATAAAATTCAGAGATGCGGTCGCGTTCAAAATCCGGAGCAGGGTTCAAGAAATCGATGGCATAGGGGATGCCATCCTGGACGGCGAATTCGATGGTATTCATCTCGTAGCCCAGGGCTAGATTGATAGTCTGCGCATCCTTCACAACGCGGGCTCCAAGTTCGGAAGACAAATACTTATGATCGACGAGATACTTCCGCTCCTTGGGATCGTAGTGAACTGGCAGAATATCGGATTTTCCAAACGTGAAGCAGCGGACGTATTGCGTAAAGTCGACGTACTCCTGAAGGGTCATGCAATAAGGCGAGGTCTTGTCGTAGGCGGCGAGGAGTTCTTCCTTATTATGGACTTTGTAGACGTGTTTCCAGCCTCCTCCAGAAAAAGGTTTGAGAATGGCGGGGCGTCCGACGTAATCAAGCAGTCGTTCCCAGTCGACCGGATACTCGAGGTTGTGCAGCGATTCAGAAGTGATGTCCACATCGCTGGGATATCCTTTTTGCGGCAACAAAACCGTTTTCGGAATAGCGATGCCAAGTTTCGCAGCGACAGCGTAATTGAAAAATTTGTCGTCAGCGGTCCACCAAAACGGGTTATTGATGACGTAAGTTCCCTGGAGTACCGCATGCTTAAGGTAGCCGCGGTAATATTCGACCTCGTGCGAGATGCGGTCCACAATGACGCGATAGCCGGAGAGTTCGCCCATACGCGTCCCGCCAAGCTTTACAAATTCCGCCGCAACGCCATCTTTCTTTCCCAGCTCATTGACTCGCACGATAAAGGCCGGAGGAAAGCTGTACTCACGCCCGCAGAGAAGGCCAATCTTTTTCATGCTGTCGCTCCTACAGGTGATGCAGAGACCTGACGCCGTGCAGATGCCTCTAATTGATGGCGTGAGCCGATGAAGTCCGTGATTCAGCGACGCCGCGCGTTTCAGCGACCAGGTGCTTAACAACCGCTTTGAGATCGCCTGTTTGCTGATAGACGCGCAATTGGCGTTCCGCGCTCGTGCCGTCCTTTAGAATCGTGTGGACGTATTCAACGGCGCTGCGGCTGCCAAGATCGTCCACGACGTCGTCTACAAAATCGAGCAACTCAAGCGCCAGTTCTCGCATGGGGACCTCGGCCTCCTTGCCGAAATCGATCAGCTTGCCTTCAATGCCATAGCGGGCGGCGCGCCATTTATTTTCTTCGATCAAGGCGCGCCGGTACAGGCGATAACTCTGGTTGCGCTCGTAGAGGCGGTGCAGCTTCACGATGATGGCTTGGGTGAGAGCCGCGATGGAAACCGCTTCTTCGACCTTCGTCGTTACGTCGAACATGCGAAACTCGAGAGTACCGAACATCGGGTGCGGCCGCACATCCCACCAGATTTTTTTCCCGTTGTCGATGCAGTTGAGTCTCACGAGGAGATTCACGAAGTCTTCATAGGCGCTCCAGGACTCGAATTGCTCCGGGATGCCGGTTCGCGGGAAACGGCGGAACACAGTGGTCCGGAAAGATTTCAATCCGGTGTTACGCCCCATCCAGAAAGGGGAACTCGTCGAGAGCGCGAGCAGGTGCGGCAAGAAGTAGCGGACCATGTTCATCATGTCGATGGTGGTCTGTTTGTCGGGCATCGCGACGTGAACGTGCATGCCGAAAATCAAGAGGGAGCGGGCGAGTTGTTGGAGCTCTTCGACGATGTGTTCGTAGCGTTCGCCGGGCGAAATGACCTGGTCAATCCAGCTGGAAAATGGGTGTGTGCCAGCGGCGGCAACCTGCAAACCAACGCGTTCGGCGGCAGCAACAAGCTCCCCGCGCGTACGGTGCATTTCGATGCGCAACTCGCCGACGTTCTCGCAGATTTTTGTGCCAGTCTCGACGATGGATTGATGCATTTCGTGTTTAACTTGGTCAACTATGTCGGGCGAAGCGGCGGAGACAAGTTGCATGACATGGGAGCGCAGGGCGCAGGTAGCGGGGTCAATGATCTGGAATTCTTCTTCAACGCCGATAGTGAAGCGGTGAGCCATGAGGCGGCCCTCCGGGTGGACTTGGTGTTCGTGGGGCTTCGCAGGCGGTATCATACCCCGCAGGCAGGAAAAATACATCCTTACGCGATCGGATGGAAGTTAAGCAAGTTAAGATCGAGCAGCCGCTGAGAGTGGACCTTTCCCGAACATTTGTGCAATCCCCATCAGCCTAGGTTTGTGGATTTTTTACAGCTCTCTGGCCTGGGCAGTTTGTCCGCGGGAACTTCTCTCTATAGCCGCAATTTGCTTTCATTAGCATTCGGCAGTCCATAAAAAGTGGGACAGACACTCGTGTCTGTCCCATCGGATGTCCTGCTCGAATGGCCCGTTGGAGCTGACTTCTAGTCCGCGGCTTCGAGCCGCGACGTAACGCCGCGACGTTACGCCGCGCCTAGCGCGCGCCGCTGCTGGAAGCACTCGCGGCAAAAGACGGGACGTCCCTGCGTGGGCCGAAACGGGACGGTCGTTTCTTTGCCGCACTGCGAGCAGGTCGTTTTCGTTTCCGAGCGCATCTGCGAAGCGCCGCCTCCTCCTCCGCCACCTTCGGCGCGCTTGGCCTTGCAACCCTTGCACCTTTTCGGCTCGTTCTTAAAGCCCTTGTCGGCGAAAAACATCTGTTCGCCGGCAGTAAAAACAAACTCAGCGCCGCATTCCGAACACTTCAGGACTCTGTCGTGGTATTCCATGAGCCGCTCCCCCGTTGACCCAAGTCAGGAAGGGAGAAGGGCTCGTTTCGCAAAGGGGGCCAAGTTTTGTAGTCAAACCTGTAGTCCGGGGGTACCGGGCTGGGGTCCCTTGGGCCTAAGAATGCGAAGCTGCAACAGAAACCCAACTTCTCTGCCTAACCGGGGCCTAAATCACGGAAGTGCGGCGCTGAGCTGCCGCGGGAAGGCGTTAGTCCGCTTCCCGCCGCTGCTTCTTGCGCAATCGCTTCCGCGAAAGCGCTTCCTTGGCCCGGCGCTTCTCGCCGGGCTTCATGTAGAAGCTGTGCTTCTTGATTTCCTTGATGATATCTTCCTGTTGCACCTTGCGCTTGAAACGGCGCAGGGCATTTTCCAGAGACTCACTTTCCTGGATAATGACTTCGGCCACTTTTACATTCACCCCCAATCCGGTTCGGATTGGTTACATGCGGCGCCACTGCTTCGTTCGAACACCGCCCCAGGTTATTATCGCACGCCGAAGGCTACGCGGTCACGCGCAGCGCACGGCGTCTCACTTCAAGTTCCCACCGAACGCGTACGGATATGCGCTCGCATGGATCACATTTGGTCTTGCGCACCATTAGCCGTTCTGGAGTCACCCTGATGAGGTAGATGGCATCTTCTAATCAATTGCGGGCATGGAAGTCAAGGACTCTTTGCAGTGGGCCGGAGACAAGGTCTTTGTCATATCCCTGTAGTTACTGAGCTAATTTTAAAGTACACAGCAGAGTAGCTCGCCGCTGGACATTTCCCTTCGCTTTTCTTGCCCATATCCCAGTCGGTTCCGGAGATACAACTTGTCAGAAGTAAACTGACTCCGCCAGCCGTTTCATGCAATTCGGATGGCTATTCCAACTTTGCATACTCAGATTTGGCCGCAATGAGAATGGGAATTTCCGGGTCGGCGTCTTTCCAGAGGCTGAAGAAATCCTGGTATGCGGCTTTGGACTTGAAAGTGTCTCCCTCGAGGGCGTGTGCGCGGCCCAAGCCCAGGTGCGCCAGGGCGGCGATGGGTTCGTTGAGGGCCACGCCCGGCCAATCGAGGATTCTCTGAAATTCGGCCGCGGCTTGAGCGCCTTGATGAGATGCGAGGTAAGCCTCGCCGCGAACATAGATGGGATACAGGTTGGCCCAAAAGGTGGTGCTCCCGGAGATGCCGCGTTCGTAGGGCGTGGCCACGGAGAGCAGGTCGAGCGCTTTTGGCGCTCCATTAGTGCCGCCGAGAGCAAGCTGGGCGCGAAGCGTGGGGACGTAGTTGAGTCGGACGATGGTGTCCTCCGGAAAGCGCTTGGCCAAATCCTCGGAAAGTGCGCGCGCTCGCGCGGAATCCCCGGTGAAATCCACGGCAAGAGCGGCGGCAAACTGCACGTCGCGACCGTTGGACATCACGAGCGCAGCCGAGGAGTGTTGACGAGCGGCTGCAGTGTTTCCGTAAAGAGCTTCCCAGAGCGCGGCCGCCGCTTCGCATCCTGCGGCCAAATCTTTGGCGCCGGCCTGGCTTGCGGCCGCTGTGGCCTGGCGGGAGAGATCGTGAGCGGCGGAGAGCCTGCCAAAATAGGCGGCTGTGCTGGCCTCCATCGAAAGGAGAGTGTTTCCTTTTCCGGGTCTCTCCTGTGCCCAAGCAACCTGCTGTGCCATGGCCGCGGCGTCCTTCTTCACGAAGGCGAGTTGATAGAGAGAGAGGTGCAAGTCGGAGGAATCGAGGTGTTCTGAGAGGGCTTGGTCCGCCGTCGAGCGAGCTTCGGCTAGACGGTTCAGATGAAGGTAACCGAGAACGAGATTATCGAAATTGAGGCTTTCCGTTGGAGCGAGGCGCTGGGCTTCGCGGAACTCCGCAAGAGATCTTTCATACAGTCCGAGCGTTTGATAGACGACACCCAGATTGATGGCTGGGACCGCCTCGCGGGGATAAAGTTGCGACCACAGTTCGTAGTCTTCGCGCGCTTTTTCGAGATCGCCGGTGACGAAGTGATGGTAGTGCGAGTCGATGTACAGGCGCTCCCATTCGCTGACGCGAGAGCGGAGCTCGTATGCTTTTCTGGCGGCTTCGGCGGAGAGAGTTTTTTCGCCTAGGTTGTGATAATCGGTGCCGAGCATGGCGTAAGCCATCGCGAACTTTTGATCCTGCTGGATGGCGCGCTCGAAGAGGGGCACGGCGGAGGTGTAATCGGATTTGCCTTGCAAGGTTTTGCGCCCAAGGCTATAAGCTTGGAGCGCTTCGAGTGAGGGCGTGGTGGCTTCCTCGATAGGAGTATCCAGTTTCTGGATGGTCTTTAGGGACTCCCCCAGTTTTTCGCGCAGCTTCGTGGAAGCTTGACCGAGCATCTTCAATACGTCTTCCTTGCTATCGGCAGTCACCTGTTCCTGAGCGAGGTTGTCGCCGGTCCGGCAATTCACTGCGTTGACGCTAATGACATACTGGCTGCCCAGAGTGGAGATGGTTCCACTTAGGTACGCCTTGCACCCGGCACGCTGGCAGAGATCGCCTGCAATCGCGGGGGACAGCTTGCCGTCGGCCGGCTGGCCCATGAGCTGCAACGTTTGCTGGACCCGCTGCTCGGAGAGCAGGCTCAAGAAGGGAGATTGTTGAAGCTGCGCTGAGAGACCCTGGCGAAGCGTGTCGTCAAAGATGGGGTCGCCCGTCTTGTTGGTGAAGTCTGCCAGGACGATGGTGTCCATCTGTGTCAATGCTTGAGCGCGGCGCGTGTTGTAGAACCATCCAGCAGAAGCAAGGAGGGCGAGAAGGGTTGCGGCTCCGGCAACTATCTCCCAACCGAAGCGTCGAACGAAAGAGGGTGCGGCCACGGCGGCTGGGACTGACACAGTGGATGCAGTAATTTGGCTTGACTCGGAAACGCGCTTCAGCTGCTCCAAATCCGTGCGGACAGCGCCGGCAGACGGGTAGCGAAGTTCTCTGTCTTTATCGAGGCACTTGTTGATGATTTCCTCGAGCCGCGGGGGAATCTCAGGATTCACAGTTCGAACGGAAGTAGGGACGCGCGTGAGAATGGATTCGATGATCGCGCCGCCGGTCCTGCCGCTGAACGCCTGGCGGCCGGTTGCCATCTCATAGAGCAGCAGACCCAAAGCGAAAATATCGGTGCGGCTGTCGAGGTCATCGCCGCGGACCTGCTCCGGGGACATATAGGCGGGAGTCCCGCTGATAATGCCCACGATGGACAAGGAATCTTGAGATGAATTTGCGGAAGAATCCCCGGCTGCGAGAGGTAGCACATCTTTGACGGCCAGCTTCGCTAAACCGAAATCGAGGATCTTGGCCTGCCCTCGTTTGGTGACGAAAACGTTGGAGGGTTTGATATCTCTATGAATGATGCGTTCGGTGTGTGCCACATCGAGAGCATCGGAAATTTGAATTCCGAGTTCCAAGATCTCTTCCAAAGGAACAGGCTGGCCGTGGATGTGCTGGCGAAGCGTTTCGCCGTCGATAAACTCCATGGCGATGAACGGCCGATGATCCTGTTCGCCGATGTCGTAGATGGTGCAGATACCGGGATGATTCAAGGCAGAAGCGGCATGGGCTTCGCGGCGAAATCGTTCGAGGGCCTGCGAATCCTGCACCATATTCTCGGGCAGAAATTTCAGAGCAACAGGGCGCTCTAGACGGGTGTCGAGCGCTTTGTAGACCACACCCATTCCGCCGGCACCGAGTTTCTCTACAATGCGGAAATGAGAGATGCTCTGGCCAATCATGGATGAGTCCGCGCTTCAAGAATCGACGATCAGGATCAAATGGTTTGATCACTCAAGTCGGAATCCCCCGCCGGCTTTTGGCGCGGCACATTCGGAGGCTTCGGAGCACCGAGCATGTTGAGGACGCGGGACCCTTCCCCGTAAGTGGACAAGTCGGCTTGCTGTTCGAGCTCGAATGTGACGTTTTTGTTGCAGACCGAGCAGACCAGCGCACCGTAGGCGGCGCCGCCCTGTTGGATAAACATGTTGTAGCGCATAACCCGCTCGCAACAGACGGGAACCCAAAGATTTGGAGTTTGCGCAGGATTCAAGCGCCACCTGTCCAAGAGCGAATGCCGGAGATTATACACTCAAACAGTGCTTGCCAAGGCCCAAACAACCCTTTCGAGGACCTGCGGCCTGTATCGTGGTTATCACCCTTGCGGGAGAGCCCCCTTCCAACTCCGTTGAGAACGAAAAACAGCTCGCGAGCTACCTCCTGATCGACGCACCAACCGGAAGCTAATCCACTATCCATTGTCCGCTTCTCTTGCCATCCGCCTTACCTGTGCTGTTAGAATGGGCCGCTTCACAGAAGCGTGTCCGGAGGCCAGCAATGTCTGCGATGAGCGATGCCATCGGAGTACTCCTCGCTGGGGGACAGGGCGAACGGTTGTGGCCCTTGACGCGCGACCGCGCCAAACCGGCCGTCCCGTTCGGCGCGTTATACCGCATTATCGATATCACGCTATCTAACTGCATCAACTCCGATTTGCGGCGTGTCTTCGTTCTCACGCAATACAAAGCGCTGAGCCTCAACCGGCATATCCGGGCGGGTTGGTCACCGCTGGCGGGGCTCGGAGACTACATCGAATTGCTTACGCCGCAGATGCGCGTTTCAAAGGAGTGGTACCAGGGCACAGCGGACGCCGTCTACCAGAACATCTACTCGATTGGCAGCGAACGCTCCAAATACGTCTTCATTCTTTCCGGCGACCACATTTACAAAATGAATTACGCCAAGATGCTTCAGCAACACGTGGATTCGGCCGCGGATGTAACAGTTGCGACTATCCAAATTCCCGTGATGCAGGCGGTGCGACAATTCGGTGTGATTGAAGTGGATAAAGACTGGCGCATCATGGGCTTTGAAGAAAAGCCGGCGGAGCCCAAGCAGTCTCCCCATCATCCGGGCAATTGCAACGCATCCATGGGGATATATATTTTCAATACACAACTGTTGATCCCGGTCCTTCTTGCCGATTCCGAAGACCCGAAATCGAGCCATGATTTCGGCAAGGACATACTCCCGCGCATTATTTCGAAGCATCGCGTCTTTGCCTACAACTTCGTGGATGAGAATCAGAAAGACGCACTGTATTGGCGAGACGTCGGCACGCTCGACGCCTATTACGAAGCCAACATGGATCTGGTCAGCGTCTCGCCCGTTTTCAATTTGTATGATAATCATTGGCCTCTGCGCACCTGGCAGCACCAGTACCCACCGGCTAAATTCGTATTTGCTGATCCTGAGCGGATGGGGGTGGCGCTCGATTCGATCGTCGCGGGCGGTTCGGTCATATCCGGTGGGCGCGTCCAGCGGTGCGTCATCGGAAACAATGTGCGCGTTAACAGCTACTGCGAGATTACGGATTCCATTATGTATAATCATGTGAACGTTGGCCGCCATTCGCGCATCCGTCGCGCGATCATCGACCGGCATGTCAGCCTCCCGGAACGCACGGAGATCGGCTTTGATAGGGAAGCCGACCGGCGCCGATTCCATGTCACAGATTCGGGAATCGTGGTCGTCGTTCGACAGGAGTCGCTCATCGAAGAACCGGAAACCGCCTAGAAGCCGAGCCAGCGGCCAATTCAATTCACCCATCACACGTTTCTCCGCGCCTCTGTGCCTTGGATGGAAAATTCTGTAAAATCAATAATTCGCATTTGCTCAGGAGAACCAACAGACATGTCCACGAATATCACTCGCGTCAACGCCCGCCAGGTGATCGACTCGCGCGGGAATCCCACGGTGGAAGCCGACGTGTATGTCGGAACAGGCGCGAGGGGCCGTGCCGCGGTGCCTTCCGGTGCGTCAACCGGAGAACACGAGGCCCTGGAGCTTCGCGACGGCGACAAGTCGCGGTATCTGGGCAAGGGCGTACTGAAGGCCGTTGCCCATGTGAACGATGAAATTGCCCGGGCCGTTGTGGGACTTGACGCCCTCGATCAGCGCGTGCTCGACAAGCGCATGATCGAGCTGGACGGAACGCCCACAAAGTCCCGCCTCGGCGCCAATGCAATCCTTGCCGTTTCCATGGCGGCCGCGCGCGGCGCTGCAGCCGCGCAGAATCTTCCGCTTTACAAGTACCTGGCGCGCTACTCGACGGACGCGAGCGCGAATCTATTGCCCGTCCCGATGATGAACATCCTGAATGGCGGCGCTCATGCTGACAGCTCGGTGGACTTTCAAGAATTCATGGTCATGCCTATCGGCGCGCCCAGCTTTTCGGAAGCGCTGCGCTGGGGCGTCGAAGTATTTCATTCGCTGAAAGCCGCGCTCAAAAAACACGGGTATTCGACCGCGGTGGGGGACGAAGGCGGATTCGCGCCGAGCTGCAAGTCCAATGAAGAAGCGATTCAGATCGTTCTCGAGGCGATCTCTTCTGCGGGATACAAGCCCGGCCAGCAGGTAAGCATCGCGCTCGATCCAGCAGCCAGTGAGTTCTACGACAAAGCCAGCGGGAAATATGTATTCAAGAAGTCGGATAAATCCGCGCACTCGCCAGATGAGATGGTCGAATACTGGGCAAAATGGATCGAAAAGTATCCCATCGTTTCGCTCGAAGACGGCATGGGGGAAGAAGACTGGCCCGGCTGGAAAAGGCTCACGCAGCAGGTTGGTTTGAAATCATCTGCCCAGCGGATTCAGCTGGTTGGCGACGACATTTTCGTGACCAATACGGAGATTTTTGCTCGTGGCATTAAAGAAGGAATCGCCAACGCCATTCTGATCAAGCTGAATCAGATCGGGACGGTTACCGAAACCATCGACGCCATAGAGATGGCGCGCAAAGCCGGTTACAACTCCATCATTTCTCATCGTTCGGGCGAGACCGAGGATACATTCATCGCCGATCTGGCCGTCGCCACTGGCGCTGGCCAGATTAAGACTGGCTCTGCTTCGCGTACCGACCGAATCGCCAAGTACAATCAGCTGCTCCGCATCGAAGAGGAGCTCGGCTCGGCAGCGCGATTCAACGGAAAGGCCGCCCTCAGTTAGGCGAAGATCAGGCTCTCGCCGCGGCGTAGCACCGCCGCGCTTTTCGCGCTCCGGAGGTTTTCCTATGAAATGCACACGGCCCTTTCTGGGAATGATTCTTCTCCTGATGGTGCACGTTGCGATCATCTCGGCACAGCCCCAAAAACAATCGAGTACGGCCACCGCGCCTCCTAGACTTCTTCTCCTCGTTCACCAGCAATTCAAATTCGGAGGTGAGAGCGAGCGCCAAAAACTTGAAGCCGCAATGGTGCGCGCATGTGACCGCCTGGACGTCCCCAACTCCTGGATCGATCTCCAATCCATTACCGGACCGCCGGAAGCACTATCTTTCGATCCCCTGGATTCCTTTGAGCAGTTGGAGACGGCCTCCGTTGCATGGGAGCAACTCTATGCGTCCCATCCAAAGCTTTCGCTATTGCAGGACCAAATCAGGGCGCTGGTGACGAGTGAAAGTTCGATCATCGCGGTTCGGCGCGATGATCTCGGCTATCGCGTAAACCGCATCGATCTATCCAAGGCACGATTCATGCGCGTCCTAGAAGTGCGTGTTCGGCCCGGTCATGATACCGATTTCGTCGAGTCCTTCAAGCTCCTTGGCGCGGCCTATGAAAAAATCGACGCGGACATGCCTTGGGTGGTCTATCAAGTGAACGCGGGAATGCCTTCGCCAACCTTTCTCGTTTTTGTTCCAATGCGTGCGCTAAAGGAAAACGACAGCTATCTCGCCCGCGCCCCTAAGCTTCATGAAGCCGAAGGCGAGCTGAACGCCGATCGCATGCACCAAATCGCGCTCGATGCCTACGAGAGTACCGAGAGAAATCTCTACGCTATTAGCCCCGTGACGTCCCACGTACCCAAGGAGTTTATCGACAGCGATCCCGATTTCTGGTCGCAAAAGCCATCCGCTGAAGCGAGACCTCAGGCCACGGGCGAGACCGGAGAGGCCTCAATGGGAAAAGGTGGCGAAGCACACCAGAAGCAATCGCTCCCGAATTTTTAGCCGGATCTTTTCATGACGCGGGCTCCAATATCTTCCCGGCATGGCGATGGCATTTCGATCCGCACAGCGCTGAGCGGCGACGCTCCTGGGCTCGTACGGCTAATCAACGCGGCATTCATCGTGGAACAATTTGTCTTTGATGGCGATCGTATCAATTCCCAAGAGATGCAAACATTCATGGAAACCGGGCAGTTCTTGCTGGCTGAAGACTCAGCCGGACTTGCCGGGTGCGTCTACGTGGAAGTTCGCAAGGACCGGGGATATCTAGGCTTGCTCGCGGTGAGCCCGCCGCGTCAGGGGGAGGGTTTGGGGCGCACGCTGGTTGCTGCCGCTGAGAATTATTTCCGCGCTAAGGATTGTCGCGCGGTCGAGCTGCGAATCATCAGCTTACGGACGCCTCTTCCTCCATTTTACCACCACCTAGGCTATGCCGAAATTGGCACCGCCCCTTTCTCCCCGTCTCTGCAATCAAAAGTGCCGGGTCACTACATCATCATGTCGAAAGTGCTCCCCTGATGTGACGCTTAGGTTCCTGCGTGTTACGGAGTCAGCGTGCGACCCGCGGAAGTGGGCCGAAATACCGGTAGTGCCCAGTAATCTTCCAGTCGAACAACACATCTTCCATCTTTGGCCCTTGCCCGATGTTGTGAACTATCAGGAATCGCCCGCTCTCTGCAGATTTCCCGTTTACAACAATCCCGATGTGTGGCACACCTCCGCCCAAGTCCCAGGTCACAAGGTCGCCGGGCGAATAGCCCTTCGCACGCGATGAAATCGGCAGGCTCTCTCCCATACGGCTGAAAAACACCATCAGATTCGGCACGCGACGGTGATCGATGTTCTGGTCCGGATGCGCCTGGTGCCACTTCGATTTCGCCGGATAATCCGTCCAGTTGAGCACCATGTCCTCGTGAACTTCCTTTTGCAAATCCACACCAACAGCTCGGTAGGCGCGAATAATTTCATCGGAACAGACGCCAGTGCCGGCGGGCACGTCTCCGCCGGGATAATCCAGATGGACATACGAGGAAACGTAGTTCACGGAATGATTTGTGCGCTCGATCGCCGCCGCCACGAGTTTATCGAGAAACTGCTGGCGCTCATTCGGGGTTGTGGGATTCGTTTGCGCAAGCGCGGCTAAGACTGCCGCACACAATGAAAACGCAAGCGCGAGGAGCCTCTTGCTGTGAGAATGGAAAGCCATCGTTCGAATCTTATCGCATTCGTTCCGTGTGTGAGCGGTGCTTCGTCCCGAATGACCAAAACTTGAACGGCCGGCGAAGAGGCAATCAGGGGAGTGCGGCGAGGAGAGCAGCGGTGCTGGCGTTGTCACCGAACGTTGCGCTGGTATGAGAAAAAAGGTCCACGTTGTCTGGCCCGAAAACAAAACTTCCGCCAAGCTGGAATGGATTTTTTCCGAGTTTGTGTTGATGATGGCCGGCTTCATGCGCTCGCTTGCGTGCTTCCGCGTTGTCGCCGCGCAGGAGATGAAAAAGATTGGCGGACTTCAGGTCCGCAGCGCGATAGGCCTGACGCTGTTCGTCAATTAAGAGGGGAAAAGTGATCCCGGTCTCCTTCCGAAACTCCCTGGCGTAAACAGGATCGCCGAGGCCAATTGCGGCGAGAACTGCTCCTTTGCCGCGAAAGGCTTGTTCATGTTCGCGCAACTGCGCGACGTGCTCGCGGCAAAAGATTCAGCCGTAGTGACGCAGGAAAACCACGACGGCGGGTTGCTTATCCCACAAGGAGCCGAGCCGCGTCTCGCGGCCGTCGCAATCGGGAAGGGTGATAAAGGCGAGCTTATTGCTGAAAGAAGTTTCCATGCCATGCCCATCTTGTGCAGCGCGCATGGCACTGTCAAGCGCTCCGTTAGCAAGCTCAGAGTTTCAGCACCAGATCCCTTGATTTCCTTTCTGCCGCGGCCGTTCTGCCGGCGTGTATAATCCTGCTCCGCCATGAAAGACCCAACTCCGGTTTCGCCGATTCCCTCCGGCATGCAACGCCAGCAACAGATTTACACGGCTGGTTTGCAAGGCGCATCGCTCTCCATTCCGATTTCTCTTGCTCTTCTGGAACAAAAAGCAAAGGAAATCCTTTCGCCGGCTGCTAACGATTACGTCGCCGGAGGTGCGAGCGGAGAAGATACGGTGCGCGCCAATCGCGAGGCCTTTTACCGCTGGAGGATCGTGCCTCGCATGCTGCGCGACGTTTCGCAACGAGATTTGAGCGTTGAGCTGTTTGGTTCGCGGCTGCCAGCGCCGATGATCCTCGGCCCCGTGGGAGTTCAGGGCATTCTTCATGCGGAAGGGGAAATCGCATCTGCTCGCGCAGCGGCTTCGCTCAGCTTGCCATTTGCGCTCAGCACTGCCTCAAGCCGGACGATCGAGGAAGTGGCCCAAGCAACCGACAGCGCGGGGGGCAGCCTCCGTTGGTTTCAACTTTATTGGGGAAGGAATCCTGATTTGACGGCGAGCATGTTGCAACGGGCGGAGCGCGCCGGATACCAGGCGCTGATCGTCACCCTTGACACAAGTATGCTCGCTTGGCGTGAGCGCGACCTTCAGCACGCCTATTTGCCTTTTATCCTCGGCCAGGGCCTCGCCAATTACTTCAGCGATCCCGTTTTTCGCGCGCTGCTTCCGCAGCCGCCGGAGCAGAATCCGGGTGCGGCGATTCAAGTCTGGAGCAGCCTCTTTTCCAACACTGCCCTCACCTGGAAGGACCTTCCATTTCTCCGCAAGCACACCCGGGTTCCGATTATATTGAAGGGCATTCTGCATCCGGAAGATGCGGCGCTCGCAGTCGACGCCGGAGTTGACGGTCTGGTTGTCTCGAATCATGGCGGCCGTCAGGTGGACGGCGCTATCGCCACGCTTGATGCTCTCCCCGTGATCGTCCGACAAGTAAACGGACGGATTCCCGTACTGTTCGACGGAGGCATTCGACGCGGTGCCGACGTGTTCAAGGCACTCGCGCTGGGTGCTCGCGCCGTCCTGCTCGGCCGTCTCTACACCTGGGGCCTGACAGTGGCCGGCGAACAGGGCGTCCGCGATGTTGTTCTGAATCTGCTTGCCGATTTTGACCTCACGCTGGCGCTCAGCGGTCACACATCATGCCGAGCTTTGGATCCTACGGCCTTGAGCAATGCAGAGTAGCTTTTCATTTCTCATGGTTTTTTGGCGATCATAAGGCCGTAGATGAAATTGCCAGAAGCAAAACCTTCTCTCATGGTCTTGAACGCTTTGAGGTGGTGAACAAAGGTGACGCCATTTTGTACGGCAATCGTCCAGAACGCCTTGTTCTTGATGATATCCAGACAGAGATCCCATGTTTTGGCGCAATGCTTGTTGAGGATTTCGGTTTTTACGATTTGCAGGCCATTTGTTTTCATCAACGTTTCGTACTCTTCCATCGTGTGCAGTTCGACGAGCATGCCTTTTTCGATGGGTTGCAAGAATTTCTTGTGTTCGCTGGGCGCCAACCCGTCTTTCTTGAACCAGTCCGTGATGGCCATCGTTCCGTTGGAACGTAGGAGTTTGGCCGCGGATGCAAAGAACTTTTCCAGGTTCGAATAGTGCGAAATCGATTCCACCGACCAAATCACGTCGAAGGGTTTCTCAAAGCCTATGGCTTCTGCGTCCATAAGCAGGAATTTTGCGCTGGCCTTGGCACTTTCCGTCGCTTCATTGGCCATTTCCACCTGCACAGGAGAAATCGTGATTCCCGTCGCCTGCGCCTTGTACTGCTTGGCCAGATAGATACTGCTTGCTCCAAAGCCACAGCCGACGTCAAGAACTGTGCATCCCGAAGTGAGATGGGCTGCGCGCGCCAAGTGTTCAATTAGCTGCAGCTGCGCTTCTTCTTTTGTCTCGTCGCCGCCTATCCAATAGCCGTGGTGCAAGTGCTCTCCCCACAGCTTGCGATAGTAAGGGCTGACACGGTCATAGTGGTCGCGTATTGTTTCCTTGTCGTTGTATCGAGTCATCGCCCCATCATGCTTTAAACGGAACTAGATTTATAGCTCGGAATCTCGCACGCGCGTTTCCTTGTGTTTGAAGCAGCGTTGGCGGACGTATTGCAGGCTGTTAAGTTGCGGCACCCCTTACCCGGTGCCATAATTCAAACTTGCAGCGCAGACTTAAAGGGACCAGAGAAGCGTCTAGTGTCCCGAGTTGCTCTGTGTGGTTTCTGAGGGGGCTCTATGGCAATCCGCGATAACTGGCTGGAAAAACGGCAAAAAGACGCGACGGCCGCCAACGGCAACCGCAACATGTCACAGATGCATTTTGCGCGGCAGGGAGTGACTACGGAAGAAATGCGCTTTGTGGCGGGCCGCGAAAAGATCGAGCCGGAGCTGATTCGCAGCGAAGTGGCACGTGGACGCTGCATCATTCCGGCGAATGTCAATCACCGCAACTTGGAACCGATGGCGATTGGTATCGCCACAAAGTGCAAGATCAACGCGAATATCGGCAACTCCGCGACGAGCTCTAATATTGACGAAGAACTGAAAAAGCTGCACCACGCTGTCCACTACGGCGCGGACACCGTGATGGACCTGTCCACAGGCGGAAACATACCGGAAATCCGTAAAGCAATCATCGATGCGTCACCTGTGCCCGTCGGCACCGTGCCAGTCTATGAGGCGATCTCGAGGGTGCGTCGTCCCGAGGATTTGACCATTGACTTGATGCTGGAAGTGATCGAAGAGCAAGCCGAGCAAGGCGTGGATTACATGACCATTCACGCAGGCGTCCTGCGCGAGCACGTACCCTTGGTGCGGAAACGGATCACGGGAATCGTCAGCCGCGGCGGTTCGCTGATGGCGCACTGGATGGAGCACCACAAGAAACAAAATTTCCTGTACGAGAATATCGAGAAGATTTGCAGGATTTTCAAAAAGCATGACGTGAGCTTTTCGTTTGGAGATGGACTGCGGCCAGGTTGCATTGCGGACGCGAGCGACGAAGCGCAGTTCGCAGAGCTGAAAGTACTTGGCGAACTGACCAAGAAGGCCTGGGAGCACGATGTCCAAGTGATGATCGAGGGCCCCGGCCATGTGCCGATGGACAAGATCAAGGAGCAGGTAGAGAAAGAGATGGAATGGTGCCACGAGGCGCCGTTCTACACGCTCGGGCCGCTGGTGATCGACATTGCGCCGGGATACGACCACATCACCAGCGCGATTGGAGCTGCGATGATTGGCTGGCACGGCGCTTCGATGCTCTGCTACGTCACTCCAAAGGAGCACCTCGGGCTGCCGAATCCGGAAGACGTCAAGCAGGGCGTGATTGCCTACAAAATTGCCGCGCATGCGGCGGACGTGGCGCGTCACCGCCCAGGAGCGCGCGACCGCGACGATGCTTTGAGCTATGCGCGCTTTTTGTTTGATTGGAACAAACAGTTCGAGCTTTCGCTCGACCCGCCGACGGCAAAGGCCATGCACGATGAAAATCTGCCCGACGATTTTTACAAGGAAGCAAAGTTTTGCTCGATGTGCGGGCCGAAGTTCTGCTCAATGAACATTACCCAGCTTGCAGAAGCCGAATCCGGCCAGGACCAATCCGAACGTAAACAAAAATTCGTCGAGCTTCTAGCCAAGGTGCAGGGCGCGTAGGATGCTGGCCACTCTGATCGCGAACTTCCGCATCGGAATCGTCTGATGACATTTCTGAAAAGCGGAGTGGCCGTTATTACGGGTGCTGCAAGCGGGATTGGGCGCGCGCTGGCGCAGCAACTAGCGGCGGTTGGCTCAGCGCTGGCGATTGCGGACATCGACGAGAAAGGACTGACCGAGACTGCGGCCTCGCTGACGGGCAGGAAAGCCGCGGTTTCGACACATGTGCTCGATGTTTCCAAGGAAGAGGGCGTGCAAAGCTTTGCCGAGGACGTCACTGCACGCCACGGTCGCGTCACGCTGCTCGTCAACAACGCAGGCGTCGCATTGATCGGCACCTTCGAAGAAATTTCTCTCGACGATCTGCGCTGGCTGATGGGCATCAATTTCTGGGGCGTCGTTTATGGAGTGAAGTATTTCCTGCCGATCCTCAGGCAGCAGGCGCGCGCCCACATCGTAAATTTATCGAGCGTTTTCGGCATTATCGCTCCAGTAGGACAGAGCGCCTATTCTGCCAGCAAATTCGCCGTGCGTGGTTTTACCGAGGTCTTGAGACACGAACTCGAAGGCACTTCGGTCTCAGTCTCCTGTGTTCACCCGGGTGGAATTCACACCCCGATCGCGAAACGCGCGCGCCTGGGTGCAAATGCTCCGCCAATCAAACACGAAGAGGCTGTTGCGCGGTTTGAGCAACTGACACCTACCTCGCCGGAAGCCGCTGCGGCCCGCATATTAAAAGGCGTTGAACGACGCGAACCGCGCATCCTCATCGGGCGCGATGCCCGCCAAATCGACATCTTGCAACGCCTTCGTCCCGCCACCTACTGGAAAATCATGGCCAAGCGAGCGCAATGACCCATCTCCGCAAGTTGAGCTCAGCAGTCGCACGCTTTGACGCCGTTACAATGCCAGACTATACTGCGCTCCGGAATTCGAGAAGATAATCTGCCATTTCCTTCCCCGAGGAGTGACCATGCCGTTTGTACGCGCCGCCAAGACTGCCGAAGTGCCCGCCGGTACAATCCATGAATTTCAAGTCGCCGGCAAAGCGGTGGCGCTAGCCAATGTCGCCGGTAAGTTCTACGCAATCAGCGATGTGTGCATTCACCGCGGCGGGCCGCTAGGCCAAGGAGAACTCCACGAGAATGTGGTGACTTGCCCATGGCATGGTTGGCAGTATGATGTCACCACGGGCAAGGTTACGCAGAATCCTACTATGGGGGTCGCCTGCTATGCCGCGGAAGTACGCGGTGACGAAGTATTCGTGGACATCACTTGAGATCCACCTAAACGAATAAAAACAAACAAGATACGCTTGGAATCTGCTCCCTTTGCCCTTCGTCTGCATTTCCATCACCTACCGGCCAAGAGCAGCTAACCCCTATATTTTGTTTCGCTTTTTGCTCTTCCCCGTGTATATTGCTGCCGACTCGACGCCTCGATGGCAACTCCGACTTCGCAACGACATTACTGGATATTCAGCGCCGACCCCCACCACTACCACTGGGATACCCTCTTCGTGAAGGGCAAAGAAATGTGGCATGGGGCCGAGTCCAAACCGGACGCCGTTCGTGCGCTCAAACAGGTTCGCAAGGGTGATCGCGTGCTCTGCTACCACTCCGCGCCGGAGAGGACGCTCTACTCGATCGCTGAAGTAACGCGCGACCCGTACCCCGACCCTCATGACCATGAGGGGAAAAATCTCGTTGCGGACCTGAGAGCCTTTGACCGCTTGCCGAGGCAAGTCTCGCTGTCGGAACTGCGCTCCAATCCTGCCTTGAAAAAAATGAAGCTGTTAAAGAACGTGCGAGTGTTGGTTTCGCAGATTACCGAAGCCGAATACCAGGAAATCCTGCGCATGGCCGGCATTGTAGCTTCTCCGGGGATCCCGCTCCCCTGACGTCATGTTCGAGGGGATCCTATCCGGAAAGACGCGAGTCCTGGACCTCGCCTACGCCATCAGCGACAAACTGGTGCCCTGGCCCGGCGATGAACGGTGGTTCGAGGCCAAACTCAATGCCAGTGTCGAAAAAGACGGTTTCTACACACGAAGCTTCTGGATGCTGGAGCACTACGGGACCCATCTGGATGCGCCGATTCATTTTCCTCCGGGAAAGACGCCCGTTGATCAGATCCCGGTTAGTCAGCTCTTTGGAATGGTGGCCGTACTCGATGTTCGAGCGGAAGGGGCGGCAGATGCGGACTACCAGCTTCCGGTCACGCGAATTAATGAGTGGGAAAATCGGCTCGGGCTAATTCCACCGGGAACCATCGTGCTACTCCGGACCGGTTGGGCATCGCGCTGGCCGGATGCGCTCAGCTACCGAAATGAGGACGCATCTGGACGCATGCATTTTCCAGGATTTTCCGTGGAGGCCGTAAAACGATTGATTGAGCGCCGGGTCAGCGGCATCGGATGTGACACAATGAGCGTCGATTTTGGCGCATCAGCGGATTTCGCGGTGCATCGTTTGGCGCTGGGAGCTGGTCTCTATCACCTGGAGAATCTCTCGGATTTAAGCGAATTGCCCGAAAAAGGCGCGTTCCTCCTTGTGGCGCCCATCAAGCTCGAAGGCGGTTCCGGTGGGCCTGTGCGCGTATTTGCGCTGCTGCCATGAGGCCGCGCAGAAATACGCAAACATTTATGTGGCTCCTTACGTCTTAAGAATGCAGGGTTGCGGCTGAGGGTGGATTCATGAAAGCAATTTGGTACCGTTTCACCACATTGTTGATCTTGTGCGCCTTATGCATTGCTGCGCCGCAGGCTTGGGCGCAGTCGCAAGAGTTTCCCGTCAGCACACGTACGCTGAAAAATGGCATGAAGGTGTTGGTGCAGACGGACCACAGCATTCCGAACGTGGCGCTCTACATCTTCTACCGGATCGGGTCTCGCAACGAACGACCCGGCACGACCGGCCTCTCCCACTTCTTCGAGCACATGATGTTCAACGGCGCAAAGAAATATGGGCCGGGCGAACTCGATAAAGTGATGGAAGCAAACGGCGGTTCGAACAACGCCTACACCACGCAAAATGTGACCGTCTACCAGGACTGGTTTCCGCGCTCTGCGCTTTCCCTGATTTACGATATCGAATCCGACCGCATCCGCGATTTGACCTTCGACCCTAAGAAAATCGCCTCCGAACGCGAAGTAGTGGCTTCCGAGCGCCGGCTGAGCGTCGACAATGATAATTTCGGCTTGCTCGACGAGCAGCTTTGGGCCTCCGCGTTTATCGCGCACCCCTATCAATGGCCTGTTGTCGGCTGGATGAGCGACATCGAACATTGGACCATGGACGACCTCAAACATCATTTTGAGATGGGCTACTCGCCCAGCAACGCGACGATGGTTGTAGTCGGGGATGTTTCACCCGAGGATATCTTTCAGCTCTGCGAAAAATTTATCGAACCGATCCCTTCGCACTCGCCACCACCGCCGGTTACCACTGTCGAGCCGGAGCAACTCGGCGAGCGGCGGCTCGTCGTTCACAAGCCGGCGGAGCTGCCCCTGCTTTTGATCGGGTACCATATTCCGCAAACAAACAATCCGGATTTCTACGCTTTCAATATTCTCCGTAGCGTGCTTTTCCAGGGAGAAAGTTCGCGGATGTACCAGCGGCTGGTCGACAAGGATCAGATTGCGCTGGACGTTTCCTCTTACGTACAGCCGGCGTTCGATCCCACACTGGCCATCGTCACGGCTCAACCGCGGCAAGCGGTGGATCCGCAAACCTGCGAAAAGGCAATCTACGAGGAACTCGAGAAAGTGAAAGCCGCACAAATCAGTGACCAGGAGCTTGAGAAAGCGAAAAACGCCAGGCTGGTCGAATTCTACAGAGAAATGCGTACAATCAGCGGCCGCGCCAACACGATTGGAACGTATGAAGTGTTCATGGGCGACTACAACAAATTGTTTGGCGCCGCGAAGAATTACTCGGCGGTGACAAAAGACGATGTCCAGCGTGTTGCAAAAAAATACTTTGGAGCCAACAATCGTACCGTCGCGACGCTCCTTCCAGAGAACGAAGGGAAGGCCAAACAATGACGCGCGATAGAAATGGCATGCGCCTTCTCGCATTCACAGCGTTTCTGCTCCTGGCATGTCCCGCCGCCCCGTCGCAGTCGCTTCACCTTCCCCCGCACGAGAAAGTAGTGCTCAAGAACGGATTGACCGTGCTGCTGATGGAGAAGCGGGGCGTACCTCTCATCGACATGTTCGCGATTGTCAAGACCGGCGCAGCGGCTGACCCCGCCGGCGAAGCAGGGCTCGCCTCGGCTACAGCTGGTCTCCTCCGCAAGGGAACGAAGACGCGCACGGCACAACAGTTCGCCGCCGACTTCGATTACATCGGCGGCTCCTTTGATGCAAGCGCTGGCGCCGACTTCTCGAACATCAGCGCCGAATTCCTGACCAAGGATCTCGACCGCGGATTAGAGCTTTTTTCCGATGCCATTCTGCATCCCACGTTCCCTCAAAGCGAGACCGATAAGTTCCTGGCGCAAAGCCTTGACGGCGTGAAATCCGCGAAAGACGATCCGCAATCCGTGCTGGGCTTGTACTACGCAGGATATCTTTACGGCCCGCATTCCTACGGGCGGCCGTCTGATGGCGATGAGCTTTCGCTCAAGCGCATCCAGCGGGATGCCATTGTGAAATTTTATGAAACGAACTATGCGCCTGGCAACACCATCCTGGGAATCGCCGGCGAGTTTGATGCCTCGGAAATGCGTAAAAAACTCGAAGCGACACTGGGCGGATGGCCCCCACGGACGGTGGCAAGCACACCGATCCTGGCTGTCCCGCCGGTAAAAGGGAAAAAGCTTTTGCTGATCGACAAGCCCGATGCGACGCAGACCTATTTCGCCATCGGAAACATCGGGACCGCTGTCAACGATCCGGATCGCGTCGCGATTCGTGTGGTTAACACGATCTTTGGCGGCCGTTTCACCTCCGAACTAAATGAAGCGCTTCGGGTCGAGTCGGGCTACAGTTACGGCGCGGGCTCTTTTTTTGATTCCCACAAAGCTCCCGGTCCGTTCGAGATTTACAGCTTCACGAAAAATGAAACCACCACTCCCGCAATTGATCTTGCCTTGCAGGTGTTGGAAAAACTTCACAAGAACGGTGTGACTGAGGAGCAACTAAAGTCCGCGAAGAGTTACATTAAAGGACAATATCCGCCGACAATCGAAACTTCGAGCCAGCTTGTACGGCGGATTGTATCCAACGAATTTTACGGGCTTGGCGACGATGAGGTGAACCTGCTCGAAGCACGCGTTGACGCGGTCACCCCTGCAATCGCCAAGCAGATTATCGAAAAACATTTTCCGCTCGATAGCCTGGTTTTCGTGCTGATTGGGAAAGCCTCGGCCGTCGGCCCTGCTGTGAAGAAATACGCCGACAAGATAGATGAGCGCCCCATCAGCGATCCCGGCTTCTGGCCGCCGGCGGGCGCCCAAAAATAGCATTTTGCAGTACGATTCGCGCGGACTAAAGACTTTGTTCGCTGTTCTCCAGGAGGAAAAATGCGTTTTCGGATCTCGGCGGCTCTAGCGGCCCTGTTGCTTACGCTGCTGTTCACTGCGAGCTCGTCTGTCGCGGCGGACGAAGCTCCGCTGCTCGTGCAAGCGCCTACCATGAGCAAGACTCAAATCGTATTCGCATATGGCGGTTACCTTTGGAGTGTGCCGCGGGGAGGCGGGGAGGCGCGCCAGCTTACAACCGGCGGACACGAGAGAGGGCCAAAATTTTCCCCGGATGGAAATTGGATCGCCTTTACCGGTCAGTACGATGGAAACGTCGATACGTACATCATGCCCGCCGATGGCGGTGAGCCTAAGCGGCTGACCTGGCATCCCGATGCGGACTTAGTTGATGGGTGGACACCGGACGGCAAGAAGATCCTCGTCCGATCGCCCCGCGAGGCCTACGCGGACTTTGACCGCTTGTACACCGTCCCGGTCGACGGCGGCGTTCCGGAAGCCCTCCCAATGTGGCGCGGGGAGGCGGCTTCCTTTTCTCCCGATGCTTTGCGCATTGCGTATGTGCCGAATCTAAAATGGCAGGTTGCGTGGAAGCGCTATCACGGCGGGCAGACAACGCCCATCTATTTACTCCGCCTGAGCGATTTGCAACTCGAGAAAGTGACTCGCGAGAATTCGAACGACGACGATCCCGTGTGGGTTGGCGACACGGTCTATTTTCTGTCTGATCGCAAAGGCCCCGTCACAATCTTCGCCTACGACACCAGGACGAAAAAAGTCAGGCAAGTCCTGGAGAACTCCGGCCTCGACTTGAAATCGCTTTCTGCCGGGCCTGACGCGCTGGTCTATGAGCAATTCGGCGGCATTTACACTCTCGATCTGAAAAGCGAGAAAGTCAGCAAGGTAGAGATACATATTTCCGGCGATCTCCCGGCCACAAGGCCGCACTTTGAAAAGGTGGCGGACAAGATTCAGAACGCGGCTATATCCCCGACGGGCGTCCGCGCTGTCTTCGAAGCGCGTGGCGAAATCCTTACCGTTCCGGCGGAGAAAGGCGACGTCCGAAACCTGACGCGAACGACGGCCGTCGCGGAACGCGACCCCGCGTGGTCTCCCGACGGCAAGTCGATCGCATTCTTCTCGGACGAGTCCGGCGAATACGCGCTGCACATCGTCGATCAAACTGGTTTGGGATCCGTTAAGAAAATTAATTTGGGAAATCCTCCTTCCTTTTTCTATAGCCCGAATTGGTCCCCCGACAGCAAGAAAATCACCTATACAGATAAGCGCCTGAATCTCTGGTATGTGGACGTGGAAAAAGGAACGCCCGTGAAGGTGACTTCGGATCGGTATGAGGACCCAAACTCCACGATGAATGAGACATGGTCGCCGGACAGCAAGTGGCTGACCTATGCAAAGTTTTTGGAAAACCATATGCGGAATGTCTTCGTGTACTCGCTGGAAACTGGCAAGGAATCGCAAATCACCGATGGGACCAGCGACGTGCGCTATCCGGTGTTCGACAAGAATGGAAAGTCGCTTTACTTCGCGGCCAGCACGGACTTGGGACTCTCCATCGGATGGCTTGATCTTTCCAGCTTGCAGCATCCTGTCACGAGAAGCGTCTATGCCGTTGTGCTGAAGAAGGGCGATCCCTCGCCAGTCGAACCGCAAAGCGATGAAGAGAAAGCTGCGAGCGGCGAGAAGAACAAGGAGGCTGACAAAGACAAGGCCAAAGAGGCCGACAAGAGCACGGAAAAAGGAAAAGAAGGCGAGAAAAAGGAAGACGACAAGAAAGACGAAGTCAAGGTCACCGTTGACCTGGATGGAATTGGACAGAGAATTGTGGCGCTCCCAATCAAAGCGGCAAACTATGTAGCCTTGGATGTGGGCAAGACCGGTGTTCTGTTTCTCAGTGAAATACCGGATGTGCCGAGCTTGAAAGAACCGACGCTTGTTTCGGTATCAAAATTTGAGCTAAGCACGCGCAAGGCGGAGCCCTTCTTGAGCGGCGTGAGCGCGTTCGTAGTTTCAGCGAACGGTGAAAAGGCTCTCTACCGTCAAGGGCCCGGACCCCATGCGCCGTGGTTCATCGCCGCGACCGCAGTTATACCCAAGCCGGGCGATGGCGCGCTGAAGCTTGACGGGATGGAGGTCTATACGGATCCGCGCGTCGAGTGGAATCAGATGTACCACGAGGTGTGGAGGATCGAGCGCGACTTTTTCTATGACCCAAATCATCATGGATTGAATATCCCTGCTGCGGAGAAGAAGTATGCGCCTTACCTGAAGGGTGCTGGAGGCCGAGCCGACGTCAATCATCTCTTTGAGGAAATGCTTGGCGAACTGACAATCGGGCACATGTTCATTGCCGGAGGAGACGTGCCGCCGCCGAACCGCATTAAGGGCGGGTTGCTTGGCGCGGACTACAAAGTGGAAAACGGGCGTTACCGCTTTGCCCGTATTTTCAACGGCGAAAATTGGAATCCCGAGCTGCGCGCGCCGCTGACCCAGCCCGGTGTCGATGTCAAAGTAGGAGACTATCTGCTGGAAGTGAGCGGCCGCGAAGTACGCCCCCCGGTTGACGTCTACAGCTATTTTGAAAACACGGCAGGCACCCAAATAAAGATCAAAGTAGGTCCAAATCCGGACGGCAAAGACTCTCGGGACGTGACCGTCGTGCCTTTGCCCAGCGAGTTCCCACTCCGAAACCTCGCGTGGGAAGAAGACAATCGCCGCAAAGTCGATCAAATGAGCGGCGGCAAAGTCGCCTACGTCCACGTGCCCGACACCGCCACCGGCGGCTTCATCAATTTCAATCGTTATTACTTTGCCCAAGTCGGCAAACAAGCTGCCGTCATTGATGAGCGCTACAACCACGGCGGCGAAATCGCGGACTACATCATCGACATGCTCAAACGGCCGCTCCGCAATTGCGATATCACACGGGAGGGCGGCGAATTCTGCTCTCCGCTCGCCCAAATCTACGGCCCCAAGACCATGATCATCAACGAAATGTCCGGCTCTGGTGGTGATGCTCTGCCTTGGATGTTCAAGCAGGATAAAGTCGGTCCGCTTGTCGGGACGCGAACTTGGGGCG
Organism: Candidatus Acidiferrum sp.; assembly: GCA_035576885.1. Lineage (GTDB taxonomy): Bacteria > Acidobacteriota > Terriglobia > Acidiferrales > UBA7541 > Acidiferrum. The sequence continues at coordinate 81,071 of DATLVZ010000005.1, forward strand.
GGCTCGTCGGCATTTATGGCTACCCACCTCTGCTGGATGGTGGTTTCATCACCGCTCCGCGCGTCGCGATCTTCGGCTTGCACGGCGAGTGGGAAGTCGAAAATCATGGGATTGCGCCGGACATCGAAGTGGAAAATGATCCCGCATCCGTCGCGGCCGGCCACGATCCCCAACTCGAGAGAGCCGTCGAGGTAACGCTTGAAGCTCTAAAGGCGCATCCGGTCGTGATTCCGGAGCACCCGCCCTATCCGAATTATCACAAAAAATGATTGACAAAAATTGCAGGCGATCTCCTATTTCATGGGACTCGTGTCTCCCGCCTGCAGCGCCTCGAGGGGATGTGTTATTTTGTTTGTGATCCCTCCATGCCGGAACTTCCCGAAGTCGAGACAGTAGCTCGCGGCCTGCGGCGAACGATCGTGGGCAGGCGGATTCTATCCGTACGGCTCGGGAAGACGGATTTTATCGATGACCCAGCCGCGCTTGAGCAACATCTGCCGGGTAGACAAATCGAAGCAGTCGAACGCTATGGGAAATTTATGCTGCTTCGCCTCTCCCCCGTAAACGGGGTCGGCTCTTCTCCTGCAAATGGCGATGCGGCGCCCGCCGCTCTCCTCGTGCATCTAGGCATGACCGGGCAAATCGCACCGAATCCCGCAGCCCATCCTTGCGCAAAGCATACCCATGCTTGTTTCTTGCTCGACGATGATCGCGAGCTTCGCTACACGGATCCGCGGCGATTTGGCCGGCTCGCCTATCTTTCGGCCGGTCCGCTGGCCGAAGAGTTACGTGCCTTCGGCGCGGATCCTCTGGAAATCAGCTCTGAAGAATTTGTAAGCCAAACGCGAGCCCGGCGCGCGAGGCTCAAAGCGCTGCTGCTGGATCAGAGTTTTTTGCGGGGCGTGGGCAATATCTACGCGGACGAAAGTTTGTGGCGAGCGAAGATTCATCCGGCACGCCTGGGAGCCACACTGAAAAAAGAACAAGCAAAGACGCTGCACCGCGTACTCCGCAAAATCCTGGAGAAAGCCATCGTGATGCGGGGCTCGTCGATTTCCGATTTTCTTGACGCCGAGGGACAGCCGGGCAATTATCAGCAGCACCATCGGGCTTACGGGCGCGAGGGCAAGCGCTGCTACCGTTGCGGCGCGGTGATCCGCCGCGCGATTGTTGCAGGACGCAGCAGCTATTTCTGTCCAAAATGCCAGCCTGCGCCACGCGGCTTTCTTGTGCTGCCGCTACCTCGAAGCCTGGCGAAGCAATCCAAAAAATAGGAACGTCAAATGCGAGTCGTAGTCCAGAGAGTGAGCCGTGCGCGCGTGACGGTCGACGGACGCGTAGCAGGCGAAATTGGCGCCGGGCTGATGATTTTGCTCGGGGTTGGCCGCGAGGACACTTCCGCCGTTGCCGCCTCCCTGGCGGAAAAAGTTGCAAACCTCCGAATTTTTGAGGACGACCAGGGGAAAATGAATCGTTCGCTGCTGGACGTAAACGGTGCGGTCCTCGTCGTTTCGCAATTTACGCTTTACGGCGATGCGCACGGTCAGCGCCGCCCAAGTTTCATCTCCGCTGCTCCCCCGGAGAAAGCCAAGACGCTTTACGAGCAGTTTACACTAGCGATGCAGGGGCTCGGCGTCAGCGTTGCGACAGGAATTTTTCAAGCCGTGATGTCCGTGGAGTTGGTGAATGAAGGCCCGGTCACGATCCTCCTCGACTCCGACAAGACGTTCTAGGACGAGGCGCTACTCGAAAGCCGCCATAAAGTGGACCAAATTTGCGGCGCTTCGTGAGCTGAAAAAACTTGCCGATCCAAGAATACGCGCGAAGATGTCGTATTTCGGCGTCGACGTTCCTAAAGCCTATGGAATTTCGGCGCCCGTCCTTCACAGATTCGCCCGCCAAATCGGAAAGGATCAAGCGTTGGCGGAAGAGCTGTGGTCCTCCGGCGTCCACGAAGCAAGAATCCTCGCAGCGCTCATTGGCCAATCGGAGAAAATCACTTCCGCGCAGATGGAACGCTGGGTGCGCGACTTCAACTCCTGGGACGTGGTCGATGCAGTGTGCTGTTATCTCTATCCGGCTGCGAAACCCGCGTGGGACAAAATCTACGCTTGGAGCGGAAGGCGGCGGGAGTTCGAGAAGCGCGCAGCATTTTCCCTGGCCGCATATCTGAGCTATAAAGACAAAGGATCGGAAAATGCGCGATTCGAACGTTTCCTTTCCGTGATCGAGCGCGAAGCGCACGACGAGCGGAAATTCGTTCGAAAAGCAGTCAACTGGGCGCTTCGTAACATCGGAAAGAGAAATCTGCAGCTCAATCGTGCAGCGATTTGTTCTGCAGAACGGATCCAGATGCAAGATACTCGCGCCGCGCGGTGGATCGCAGCAGACGCTCTGCGGGAACTAAAGGGCGATGCGGTACAAACGCGGCTGCGAAGAAAAGCAGGCTGAGAGATGGCCAAAAAAACTGAGAATCCTCGCCTCATAATTCGCCGGGCGCGAACCAGCGACGCCCCGCGTCTTGCGGAGCTTAGCGGCCAGCTGGGCTATCCCGCGACAACTGCAGAGATCACAAAAAGAATGCGTAGGCTGAAGCCTGCATCGCAAACGGCCTTGTTTGTAGCGCAATCACACGGCTCGGGAGTTGTCGGCTGGGCGCATGTCAGTGTGGACCATCTAGTGGAGGTTGGAACACGGGCCGAATTGAATGGACTCATCGTCGCCGAAGGCCAGCGCAGCCTCGGAGCCGGTGCCCGGCTGCTCGCAGCCGCCGAGGATTGGGCCCGCAAGCACGGCTGCCCGAGCATGTCCGTGCGCTCAAACGTGATCCGCGAGCGCGCCCACAAATTTTACGAACGCCAGGGGTACGAGCACTATAAAACGCAGAAAGCCTTCCGCAAGACACTCTAACTCTCCTTCGCTCCCGCGGCCGGTTACCCACAGTAACCACTCCTCTCGTGCGGCGTGGCAAGGTATATCGCATTACGATATACTTAATGCATGGCACCGGAAATCACCCCCGCCGAGTACCGGGCGCTGGCCGAGCTGCGCTACCGCATCCGCCATTTTCTGCGGGAAGGCGACGCCAAGGCGCGGGCCATTGGGCTCGAGCCGCAGCAGTACTTGATGCTTCTTGCCATTCGCGGTCTGCCCGAGGGCAGTCCGTCCACGATTCAGACCCTCGCCGAGCGGCTCGCCCTTAAGCACCACAGCGCCGTGGAACTCATTGACCGCCTGGAGGCGCATGGGTACGTGCGCAGGACTCGCAGCCGGGACGACCGCCGCCGCGTGTTCGTCTCTCTCTTGCCTCGTGGCGACCGCTTGCTCGAACAAGTCGCGCGAAATCGCATCAGTGAACTTCGTACGACCGGCGAAACATTGGTCGGCGCGATCGAGGCTCTTCTCGAGCGCCGCCACAATGGCTACAATCCGAAGAAAGGAGCCAAGCGGAGAACACCAAACACTCATGGCTGACGACGACCAGAAAAATCTACGAACCGAAAGCGGCCAGAGTGCGACCCAGTTTCGTAACGAGACGTTGGGAGACTTTACAACTACGCTGCGAGTCGTCCCAATCTCGTTCCTTGCAATGGGGATTGGCATTCTTTGCGCCTTCGTGGCCCTGGCCCTCCTGCGTTTGATTGGCTTGTTCACGAACCTTTTTTATTTTGGCAGATGGAACTCGGCCATGGTTTCGCCTGCTGGCAACCATCTGGGTTTCTACAGCGTCCTCGTGCCGATTGGCGGTGCGCTCATCATTGGCGTGATGGCGCGTTACGGTTCGGAACGAATCCGTGGCCACGGCATTCCCGAAGCGATCGAAGCAATTTTGATCAATGGCAGCCGCGTCGAACCGAAGGTTGCCTTTCTCAAGCCGCTCTCTTCCGCCATCTCCATCGGTTCTGGCGGCCCGTTTGGCGCCGAAGGCCCCATCATCATGACCGGCGGCGCATTTGGTTCCATGATCGCCCAGCTTTTCCATCTGACCAGCGCCGAGCGAAAAACGCTACTCGTGGCTGGCGCGGCGGGCGGTATGTCCGCAACATTTGCTTCTCCGGTCGCCGCCGTGTTGCTGGCCGTCGAACTCCTGCTCTTCGAGTGGAAACCGCGCAGCCTTATTCCCGTGGCGCTGGCCAGTGCGGTCGCCGCAGTGGCTCGGCGATACCTTTTGGGATTCGGGCCGCTCTTTCCCGTGCCCGAGCACCCGCTTTTTATCGGCCCCAAAGCCTTGCTGGGATGCGCACTTGTTGGGCTTCTCGCCGGAATTTTATCAGCGATGCTGACGGTGTCCGTATACGCGGCCGAGGATGCTTTTCAACATCTCAAAATTCACTGGATGTGGTGGCCGGCGATTGGCGGTTTGGCCATCGGGCTTGGAGGTTTGATATTTCCGCAAGCTCTTGGCGTCGGCTATGACACCATCGGCGCATTGCTTCAGGGTACCGTGACCACGAAAGTGATCTTGGGCGTCCTGCTCGTCAAGTGGTTTATCTGGGCTGTCTCGCTCGGCTCGGGCACATCGGGCGGCGTATTGGCTCCGCTGCTCATGATGGGTGGTGCGCTCGGAGGCCTCGAAGCCATGTTTTTGCCCAATGAAGGCTCTGGCTTCTGGCCGCTGATCAGCATGGGTGCGATTCTTGGCGGCACGATGCGCTCTCCGTTTACAAGCATCGTGTTTGCCTTCGAGCTGACGCACGATGCAAATGTTTTTCTGCCTCTACTCGTCGGCAGTGTGATCGCCCACGCCTTCACTGTCTTGACCCTGCGCAGGTCCATCCTGACCGAGAAGGTCGCCAGACGCGGTTTTCACTTGAGCCGCGAATACGCCGTGGATCCACTGGAAATTCTTTTTGTCCGCGAAGTGATGCGCTCGAACGTTGTCGTGCTGCCAGCCGAGGCGAAGGTTCGTGAAATACTGAACTCCCTTCACGTTAATCACCCGCATAAGCAGCGGTTGCTGCCGGTCGTGGGTACCGAAGGCAAGCTCGTCGGCGTGCTGACCCGGAGAGATATCCGCGAGCGGATAGAACAAGAAGGTGATGCCGTCCTGCAACGTGCGCTCGGAGACTTAGTTCGAATAAGCACAGTGGAAACAAATCCAGACGAAATTCTACGTGTCGTCGTATATCGCATGGTGGAAAAAGCTGTAACCAGGCTGCCGGTGGTTGAGCTCTCCACGGGAAAATTCCTGGGGCTAGTTTCTCTGGATGATTTGCTGAAGGCTCGCTCCAGGCATTTGGAAGAAGAGCGCCGCCGTGAGAAAACCTTAAAATTAAGATTTTTCCTACCAGGAAGGCGGGTGAAAACCGAGCCGGATACGCCTCCTGCTCCTTGAAAAATGGCTCACCTGTACATATCCTCGGCCCAATTGACACGCACAAAGTACAAACCCAAGCTGCGCGACAATAGATCGGGTCAGCAAATGAAGGGCCGCTCCTAAAATGACGAAAGCCTCGCAACAAATTCAGACCAGCTGGTGGAAGTCTCCTGCGCGCCGATGGAGCGCGCTGCTGCATGAGCGTGAAGAACAAGTCTTCCTTGTCCTTACACTGTTGATCGGCGCCCTGACGGGCCTCATGGCTGTCGCATTCATTTTGTTAACCGAGCGTGCCGGCTCGCGGCTCTATCCAGTAGGTGGAGCTGCTTGGCATCGCGTGCTTGTTCCGATTGTGGGCTCGCTGGCCATGGGATACTTGCTCTACCGCTATTTCCCGGATGCGCGCGGCAGCGGCGTCCCACAAACAAAAGCCGCTCTTTATGCCCGTGAAGGCCGCATTACGGCCGGCACGATGTTCGGCAAATTCTTCTGCACTTCCGCCACCCTGGCCAGCGGCATTCCCCTCGGACGCGAAGGACCGACCGTGCAAGTTGGCGGCGGCATCGCTTCTGTCTTGGGACGGCATCTGGGGCTACGCCCCGAAAAAGTGAAAGCGCTCATCCCCGTGGCAGCGGCGGCAGCGATCGCAGCCGCATTTAACACACCTTTGGCCGCGGTGCTATTCGCTCTTGAGGAGGTCGTTGGTGACCTCCACGCCCCCGTGCTCGGCTCCGTGGTTCTGGCTTCTGCCACCTCCTGGGGCATGCTTCGGCTGTTGCTGGGCAACAATCCGCTATTTAAGGTGCCGCAATACCAGCTTGTGAATCCGTGGGAGTTTGTCATTTACGCCGTGCTTGGTGTTGCCGGCGGCCTCGTTTCAGTCGCCTTTTCAAAGCTCTTGCTCGGCATGCGTGCGAAATTCTTGAATTTCAGGAAATGGACGGTTCCGTTCCAGCCCGTGGTTGGAGGCATAGTGGTCGGCCTGATGGGCTGGTTTGTCCCGCAAGTGCTGGGCGTCGGTTACGAGCACGTCGGTGCTGTTCTGAATGGGGGCATGGCGCTACGGCTTATGGTCCTTCTGCTTGTTCTGAAACTCTTTGCTGTCACCGTGAGTTACGCCTCCGGCAACGCGGGCGGCATTTTCGGTCCAAGTCTTTTTCTCGGAGCCATGCTCGGCGGAGCCATTGGAACGGTCGCCCACAACTACTTGCCAGAATATGTCGCCACTCCTGGCGCTTATGCGCTTGTAGGAATGGGCACCGCATTTGCCGGAATCGTGCGGGCGCCGATGACCTCTGTCGTTATGATTTTTGAGATCACTCGCGATTACGCGGTCATTGTTCCCTTGATGATCTCGAACTTGGTCAGCTTCTTCATCGCTTCGCGACTCCAGAAGCAGCCCATCTACGAAGCCTTGGCGCGTCAGGATGGCATCCACCTCCCCACGGCCGAAACTCGCCTGCACGAGGGCCACCGGCACGTGATCCTCGCCATGCGGCCCGCGAAAGAGGTGCTCATGGCAGACATGACCGTGCAGGAAGCTCTTGAGCTGATCCGTTCCAGCGAATCCACGGCTTGGCCCGTGAGCGATGAACGCGGACTGGTTGGCATTCTAACATTTGGCAAGCTTCAGCAGGCCGCGACCGCCGGTTCCGAGCCCAAGCGTTTGAAAGAGCTCTTGGATGGATCGGACTTCCCTCATGTCCACGTCGATCATTCCCTCAGCATGGCTCTTGAACGCATGGGTGCCGCCCAGGTCAACGCGATCCCGGTCGTCAGCCGTGCCGATGTACACAAACTCGAAGGCATTGTAACCTTGAAAGACGTGCTGGCTATCTATGGCGTTGGCTCTGCCAAACAGTAGTGATAGGAAATCGGCCGTGCCCGCGCGCGAAATTGCCCGCGGCTACGTTTTCGGCGGAAAGCGCTAATCCTGATATTTCGGATACTTTTGTCGCAGCTCCTCAAAGGTCCTTGAGGAGGTCCCACGCCGCACATGATAGTGAAGGATGCGGCGCTCCGCTCCAGATGGCTGCGGGTTATCTTTCACGATCGATTCCACATCGCCGCGGTTTTGGATTCTGCCAAGTTTGAAGGTGGCTCGCTTGCCTGTCGGGGCGAGTCGCACCACAACGAACTCGCCCCTTTGGTATGCCGTGGCAGGGTTTGCTGAATAAATAATTTCGTCCCCCCGAAAGTTTTGATAACGTATCCTCAGCGAATAGTCGCTCGGATCGGCCTTGCCTTTGAGGTGCGTGAACACTTCGCTTGCTGGCTTGCCCACGACACGGCTCTGCCTGAAAGCCTGGGCATATTCAGAGTCGTATCTCTGACAAGATGGGTTCGGGCACTTTACCTTCCACAGCGATTTCTTCGCACCCCACGTCCCGCACTTTGGACAATGGACGGCGTCATCGAACTCCCCCATGCTCATCCTCCTCCAAAACAGTTTCCAGGGAAACGGCTAAGGAAACGTAGGTAAATCTTCAGATTTACCTACTTCAATAAGGCCCCTCGACAGGTGACTCCTCTCTCCCACGAGTTCCTCTTGCGAGGATTCTATCGCCACTGCTTCAGGGCTTGGAGAGAAAGCTGCCGTCGCCGCGGTTTGCGGGCGCAGCCTGGCAGCCGTCTCCCTGGAACTTTTCTGCGTCTGGTAACTCTTCCAGACGAAAAATGGCGCGGCGATCTGCCCGTGCTGGATTTGGCGCCGCCGGTGGACCAGCGAAGGCAGTCCCATTGCGCGCAGGCTCCTGAAGGGCATCATCCGGAAATGCGATTTGCGGTGCCCGCCCTTGAATGCCAGCGAAAGAATTTCTTCTGCAAGCCAGCGATCGAGAAGCCGAAGCTGTCCTTCGTCGTTGACATGCTTTAGGTAGTAATCGACGATTGCCACGTTTCGCACGCTTCGTTCCAACGCCTGCCTCGCGACTCCAATGGCAAACTCCGTGCGCTTTCGCGGATCTTGAATTCGCGCGAGTTTGGCCCGCCTGCGCCGGAAGGCAAAACGGAAAACATTGCAAATCTTTCGGCATTTGTCGCGCGAAAGACGGACGGCGCCATCAGCGCAGAATTCCAGCCCAAGATGTCGGATGCGCGAAGCGGCGGTGAAATCCGCCGCCCGGGCTCCATCGCAGGAAAGAAGCAGGTTTGTTTCGTGGCTCTCTTTGCTTTGCAGTTTCCGTTCGCGCAACTCTTCATTGAAATGGGCAATCGCGGTTTCTATCGTTTCGCGGCTGCTGGCGAGCAAAAGCACATCATCCGCATAGCGAAAATAGCGCAGCCCGCGCAAAGCATCGAGTCGGCGGTCCAGAGGAGTGAGATACACATTGGCGAAGAAGCAGGCCACGGGCGTCCCAAAAGCTATCCCTTGCTCGGCGTGAACTGTTCGCCCCTTTTCCTCATAAGGAAAACGCACACGTTCTTCGAGCAAGCGAAACAAGTAATCTTTCGGCTCAATGAGTTCCGCCAATTGCGCCAGCAACTCCCCGTGATTGACGGATGGAAAGTAATTCGCAATATCCCGCTTTACCGCATAGAGAGGGGCCTCTGTTTCGCCGAGCAGCCTGGCAATTCTTCGCTGGCAGCGGTCCAAGCCGAATCCCCGCAAACGATATGCGTAGCAGTTCTGTGAAAACCAAGAGTGCAGCCGCGCGCTCAAAAGCCGATACAGCAGCAGATCAACCAGGCGCTCTTCCCACGGATAAATATAAAGCGTGCGGCGCTTTCCGCGAAAATTGCGATGCAATGCTGCGGCAGGGCGAAATGAAAACGACTCACGTACCAGCGCGCGGTGAATGTCCGCGAGATTGTGCAAGCCGGAGCGAGCAAAATCGTAGAGGTCTTTTTTGTCCGTCGAAGCGAAGAGTGCCTTTCGCCAGGAAAATAGAGGTTTCGTATAAATGCGCACGGCCGCTTTGTAGAGTTCGGCCTCGCGATAGACGTCGCGCCACCGCAACTTCGCCCGCGCGCCAAGCTGGCCGGCGAACGACTCTCTGCATGATTCGTTCGTGTACAAAGTGGCCGGATTCTATTGCGCCCCACTGAGGGACGTCAATCGCGCTCCTGTGGATAACCAGGTCTGTATTTACCCCTCCGCGGAGCCCGGCATCCCGTCCCAGCCGTTGCCTCGTTATCCTCCAACGAATGGCGCCCCAGCCATCCAGGATTATCTCTGGTCTATATTAGCTGATTGATTTATGCTGCCCGCGGCGTATATTCGCCTCCCTCTGCCATGCTCTTCAAAACGCAAAGCGCCTCCGTCTACGGCATCGACGCCTACCTCGTCGAGGTCGAAGTCGACGTCGGTTCGGCCCGCATGCAGGATTTCAACGTCGTCGGCCTCCCAGACAACGCCGTCAAGGAAAGCCGCGAGCGCATCAAGTCCGCCCTTCGCAACTGCGGCTTCGAGTTTCCTCACGGGCAAGGCGTCACCATCAATTTGGCTCCCGCCGACGTTCGCAAGGAAGGCTCGGCGTTCGATCTCCCCATGGCCCTGGGCCTGGTCGGTTGCATGGGTCATTTTTTTGGCAAACAGCTCAACCAGTGCATGTTTCTCGGAGAGTTGTCGCTCGATGGAAGCATTCGATCTGTCCGCGGCGCGCTCTCCGCGGCGCTCGCCGCTCGCGAGTTTGGTCTCAAGTCTCTTGCCGTGCCGGAAGCAAATGCGCGTGAGGCTGCGGTGGTCGAAGGCGTAAACGTATTTGCTCTGAAGACGTTGCCGCAAGCCGTTGATCTGGTAAACGCGCCGGAATCCTTTCAACCCGTCGTGGTTGATGCCAAGCAGATGCTTTCGGAAGCAGCGCAGTATTCCGTCGACCTGCGCGACGTTCACGGCCAGCAGGCAGCAAAGCGCGCCCTCGAGGTCGCCTGCGCTGGCGGCCACAACATCCTGTTCATCGGTCCTCCTGGCGCGGGTAAGACTATGCTCGCCAAGCGTATTCCGACGATTCTTCCTCCGATGTCCCTCGACGAAGCCATCGAAACAACCCGCATTCACAGTGTCGCGGGCGTCCTCGAGGACAGCCGCGGGCTCGTCGGCACGCGCCCCTATCGGTCCCCGCACCACACCATCAGCGACGCCGGTCTGATTGGCGGTGGTGCCGTCCCGCGCCCCGGGGAAGTTTCGCTCGGCCACAACGGCGTTCTCTTTCTCGATGAGCTCCCGGAATTTCAGCGCAACGTGCTTGAAGTCATGCGCCAGCCTCTCGAAGACGGCGCGGTGACCATCTCTCGCGCGGCCGTATCGGTCACCTTTCCCTCTCGATTCATGCTGGCGGCAGCCATGAATCCTTGCCCGTGCGGGTAACTTCATGGCTGAAAATAAGGGGATTCAGTCCTAACGACTCAACTTCATAGTTTGCTACGCGAATATCGGGCACCAAAGCCGCTAGGAGATTTCGCTTTTGATCCCGGCTCCAATAGTGCCACTCAGCCAGCGGCGAGAGGGCTTCGGTCAGAAGCCGAACGTCTAGGTGTACTGGCGGTCTCTCCTGCATCAGCATCTCTTGAGCGATCTGTATGTCCCGCTTGATCACGCGCAACCTGTCGTCTCGCTCTTCCCGAGAGAGTACTCCATCAACGAAGCTATCAAGAATTCGATCACGCTTTCGTTGCAAATTCGTAATTTCAGAGGTCAGACGTTCGACGCGTACATGTGAGTCATCCGTTTCAGAGCGGCGAACCAACTCGGCGATGCATCCCTCCAAGAAGGATGCTTTTGTCAGGCTTACGGAAAAGAGGTCATCGAGGATCAACTCTAGCTTTTCCCTTGCCATGTACTTCGTGTCGCAGGTATGGGCAGCACGACGTCCCTTACAAAGGTAATAATCCCTCCGCGCTTTCGCAGTTTGGATCGGCTCCTCACAACGCGAACAGGTCATGCAGCCGTTGTATGTAAACCGATGTTCGTAGTCGGGTCGGCTTCGCCAATGCTTCTTCTCTTTTAAGTCCATGATGCGTTGAATGGCGAGGAACTCGGCTTCGGAAATCAGCGGCTCCTGAATTACGCGAACCCGGATCACCTCATCAGGGAGTCGGGCAATCTTCCTGCGATCAGCTTGACGACCATTTTTCGTAGGGTACCTTCCCTTTTCGGACGTGTCCCGTTTCTTGTCGATGACGCGGAATCCCATCCAGATCGGGTTCCGCATAATGATGTGCATGCCGCGAGGAGTGACGCCAACGAGTTTTGCCAGTCTGGCGTAGTTGTGGTTACCTGCACGGAACTGCCGAAAGGCTTCGCGCACCCGCTCAGATTCAGGCTTATAGAAAAAACCCCTCGACTTGTCGTATCCGATTCCCCACGGCAGAACTATTTCACTTTGCGCCAGTTCTCCTCGGCGACGTTTTTCTTCCTTTGCTGCCCAAATCCTCTCAAGAGATTCTGTTCTTTCAACCCCCGCCATCGCGGCTCGTAACGTCCCGAGAAGGCGACCCGTTTTGCTTGCGAGGTCGATGGCACCGTCAGGAAGATAGAGAATCGTTTTCGAATCGACAAAGGCTTGCAGGAGGGCGTAATCGGCAAAGTTTTCTGGTCTCATCAACCGGGAGAACTCACGCGTCACGACGCCATGAATGTCCGGCGATTGCATCAGGTCGATAAGTTCGCGAATCTCAGGGGCTTTAAGAACCGAAGCGCCAGAAACATCCGAAATCTCAATAGACTTCACAATGTCCAACTGATACTGGGAAGCTGTTCGCCTGTTAATGGCGCGTTGGGCTGGAATTGAAGCGCGGTCGTCAGCCGCTTGTCCCTCTGTCGAGACCCTGATTAGTTCGATCACTCTATTCATAGGGAAGTCCACACAAGCGCCTAGCTAAATGCAGCGCTCCTCCATCGTTACCCGCCTCCAACGCAATACGTAACTGCGCCAGCAAAACCTTGCGCTGACGTCCGACTTCAAGGATAGCGTCCACAACGCCGGATAGTGAATGGTCGTGATATGCCGAGTCAACCGGAGAAAGAGAGGTCGCACTCTCCTTGGTGGAGTTCGACCGGAGAGTATCGTGATGCTCCGCTGCCGGAGACTGGCGAGCAGACCCGTTTCGCGTCGTGAACGAGTCCGACTCGCCTGCGTGTTGTGCTTGGCTCTTCACTGGTTTTGCTCTGTCTCTTCTTGACGACGCGTTCTGTCTCATCAGCGACCGATTCAAGGTCGGACGCCGCGTCATTCAGTCGGCGTTTCTGACTAAGACGACCTCGTCATCTTCGGGCGCTTCACTGTGCCTCCTCTTTGGAGGAAGGGCAGACTACGACCACGTACTTCCGGTACCAATCCATCGCTTCGGCTGGGTCTTTGCAGGGAGTCTCGGTCACGTTCTCCGGGTCATAGATGGAGCCGCGCCGTGCCCGCAAGTACACGCGCCACAGATCGTCTTTCTGGTTCTTCGTCACACCTTCGGGCACCGTCTTTTCAAAATCAGGGAACCACGAAATCTGTTCGTCCTGATCCAGACCCCGCAGGCAGTTGGTGCAAGTCACCTTCTCTTTTTCGTCGGTGCTCTTTGGACGGGAGCCACCCGATGAGCAGCGCACGGTGCGCGGGTTATCGGGGTTGATGATATTGCCTGCGGCGTGGACGGGGCGGAGCGCGTCGTACTTCTTCTGCCGTTCGTACGCCTCACGGCACTCTTCGCACTCAACCGACTGAACATCTGTGGTCAGGCGCATGTTCCTGCGAGTACACAGCGTGAACTCCGGCTCTTCGTCGAAGACTAGGTGCGTGATCTTCGCCATCCGCTCTTCCGTCTCTTTATGCTGGATGCGACCTTGGAGCGTCTCTTCGGCGTGCTTCAGCGCCGTGCGATAGGCAGAATAGTGGGGTTTCTTCTCCACACCATTTAATGCGAGGATGCCGTCGTACTGGCGTTGCGCCCACTCGATGGTGCGGTCGTCTTTGCCGACCTGCTTGCGAACGGCGTTGATGGCGATGTAGGTTTGCCGAAGCGTGAGCCGCGTTGTTTTCGGCTCCTTCTTGGACTTCTTAGCTGGAGTGGTCGGCTTGCCGATGAGCGTGAACACAAGCTCACCGCCAGACTCGCGAACGCTGATGTCACCGTCGATCTGGAACAGCCCGCCGTTATGTTTGAATGGGGTGCCGTCCTTCAGTTCGAGGACTCGGTTGGGTGAAACTGGTTTCACCCCTTCCTTCTTCGTGCGCTTGGAAACCGGGTTCCCGCCAGTCACCCGGTAGCGCCATGCACGGTACGTGATGTTGAGAGCTACAGGCACCCATTTCTTCACCGACGTGTAGGTCTTGCCGTTCCATGTGAAGCCGCCATTGGCTGCGGATTTCTCCAGAGCCTCAACGGTCGGCGCGATCTTCTTTCTCCAATCGGCGTCTTGGTCGTCGCGCTTCTGAAACGCGATGACCAACGCCTCGGCGTTCGGGTTGTTCGCTGATGTAGTCACTGAGCTTCTCGCCTTTCTTTGTTGAAATAAAAAAAGGCGACCGCGTAACCAACATCGTTTCCCGCTTCCATGCGGACGATGCTGACTACACGGTCGCCTCGGATGTTTCTCCGGTGACCTACGACCCTTACGGGTCGGGCTGCTTCTACCTCACAGGCGCACCCCGCGTCTTACGGCGGAGCTTTCATTGTTAGGCGCTGCCGCCCTCTGGTTCCCGACTTCCCTCTGCGCGTCGGTGGGGCTTGTCTTCCACACTTTGTTAGATGCAGGGAAACGGCGAATCGGAGTAAGCCCGCAGGGGAACGCTTCAAGGAACGCTGCACTGGGCAGGCTTTTCACGCGAGCGGCTAACTTTGGTTGTTTAGGGCATCGTTCCTAATTTGAGGAGTTTGAACACGCTGTTCTGCGACGCCGGACAGACTCAGTGACACAATTTGGCAGTGCCGATTGCGAACTCTGCAACTTCATCCGTTCTCGCCTCAAGTTAGCGAGAATCAGCCCAATCGTTCGGTTGCCGTGTGAGCGGAAGCGGTAGGCAAGCGCATTCCCACGCAATCCTCAAGCTGCGCAGCAGCCGCGCCGAGTTAGTCTTCCTGCAAGGCAGTGGAGTTCGGCAAGCAGTCGATCAATTTGGAGATGTGATCCGGCTGAGGGAAAGCAGTCTTGGCGTGATGGTCGCAAAGATACCGGATCATGCGTCCTGACGACAGTTCCCAGATCAATACCAACGTCGCGTCGTGCCTCAAAGTTCCTTTTTGCTGACATCTCGGTAGCTTCATGGGGCTGCTCCAGAGCAGATCGGCGCAAATGCGTTCCTGATGAAGGATTCGAAATTCAGTTCACGCCCAAAACTTCGTATTAAAGAGTGTGCCGTAGCTGGCGCGGGAATTTGGCAGCTACCAGATTCCTTATTGGTGGGTGTCGTAAAGACATCGGGGGCGGTTCTAGCGTCCCGCCCCCAAATTTCCACCTGACGCTGGCGGTTCACCAACCGTGACTATAGGAGATCAATTCTATGACCGCTAGATTCCACAACTCGACAACTTTTCTGGCGACCGAAGTAGGTCGCGATGGGTTTTAAGCTCCAAGATCAAATCCAGAAGATGCGTGGCATTCCCGGCAAGTACAAGCGGGTACTGACCGCCATCGCCAACCGTGCCCGGAACGACGGCACCAACTTCTTCGAAGCCAAAGAGACCATTGGCGCGAAATCCGGGGTAGATCGCAGCACAGCCTTCCGCAACATGGACGACCTGACCAAAATGGGCATTCTCCCGAAGGCTGAGAGCCACGAGTGCGGAATCGACTATTGCCCTAAGGGTACGAAGCACTTCTACAAGCCCGGAAACCATTGGACTCAGGTGTATTACATCGACCTAGTGGCGTTGCAAAAATACGATGAGTTGCGTTGCAAAATGCTACGCGAGAAAAAGAAGAGTGGCGTTGCAAAACGCACACGAGTGGCGTTGCAAAATGCGACTGAAGTGGCGTTGCATTTTGAGATGCAAACCGGGGATACAAGAGAAGCACGTTTCACTGGGAGTGTTGAACCTTCCGTCCTAACGGACGGTAGTAAGAAAGCAAGCAAGCCAGTTACGCTCGCGACTGCGTCGCTCGCTCCGGCGAGCCTCGCTGCGCTCGAAAATCAAAGTCAAAACCTACTTGGGTACGGAAACCTTTCAAGCGAAGAACAAAACCAAGAGCAACCCGAATACCAGTTCCCCCAGAGCCGCGAGGAGATGTACGACGCTCCTATGAGCGACGCTTCTGAACTGCTGCACATCATCACCCCCAACGTGACAGACGCCATGGTCAGGGAACAGCTACCGCTGTGCGCCCGCATCTTGGAGTTCTTCCCCCGCGCCGATGAGTACGCGGTGAAAGCCGCCGAACTGGTTCTCGGGTTCAACCGTGCCCACCGTTCGGGCAAGTACGCCACCAAGGACGACAAGAAGCTCTACATCCGCAACGCAGCCCAATACCTCAAGGCGCTGGAGTCGAGTACAGCCTCGCTGTTGAACGACTACGACAACCACGACTTCAAGAACTGCGAGACATGCCGCGAGAGCGGGGTGTTTGATTACAAGGCGTTCGTTCGCGAGATTCGCAAGGATCAGGAGCGTGAGGCTGCGCGTAAAAAGCAAGAGAAGCTCGCCGCCATCGAACGCGAGAAGCGTCTCGCCGAAGAGGCACGCATCGCTAAGCTGTGCCCGGAATGCAAGAAGGCAGACCGTGGCGAGCACCTCATGTACTCCATCGGTGGCTGGGTCAAGGTGTGCGATGCCTGCTATGACAAGCGGTACGAGTCTGAGCAAAACACCCTCGCCGATAAGGGCTGGTATGCCATACGCCAACCGCTGAAGCCCCGCCCGGAGTATCTCGCCGCGAAGGAAGCCGAAGCCAAGGCTGCTATGGCTAAGGCGATGGAAGACGCCGAGGAGGATGTGCCGATCTGCCCGCAGTGTCACCGTGCAGGGAAGAACGTCGCGGGCTACCAGAAGCATTGGGACAACTGCCCGGTATACCGGGAGGAGTTGAAGCAGGCTTTTGCTCAACCCTTGCAGAAGGAAGCCGCCAAGGCGGCAGGAGAACAGCTATGAGGAAGATGGGAAACAGATTCATGAACGCGGTACCGGGCTATTGCCACAGGTGGATAAGCCCAAGCCGGAGCGCATCTGTCAGCCAGCCGCTCTTAACTGCCGCTTCGCCGTCGTCTCCAGCAGGTGCTCCTCACCATTCATCCCGGTGACACGCACGGACACGCTGCCGCCCGCTGCTAGTAAGTTGAACAGATCAACGACGACCTGTTGCGCTGCTGCCTGCGGCGTCGCGTTGAAGGCGTGAGCCGCCCAGAGCACCTGCGCGGTTAGCATCGTGCTCTTTTGCTCGACTGCATCGGACTTGGCGCGTTCCTTATCGGCTGGTTCCATCATGGGCTTCCTCCTGATTTGCGACTACTAAGGAAACCGACAGCGAGCATTTCACGGTGAGTTTGTGACGACCTCCGCAAATCCATTCGGTG
This sequence comes from Candidatus Acidiferrum sp., assembly GCA_035576885.1. Classification (GTDB taxonomy): domain Bacteria; phylum Acidobacteriota; class Terriglobia; order Acidiferrales; family UBA7541; genus Acidiferrum. Next base: position 97,823 of record DATLVZ010000005.1, read on the forward strand.
TAAGTGCCTCGATCCTTTTAACTTCCGTCTAGACCACATACAATAAACAGTTCTCCCGTCAGCATGGTTCGGCGTGGCGCGTAGCGTCATAGTGTGGCGTACTCGCGCCGAGCAGAAGGCAGAGTGCAATGAAACTGAGCAAGGTGCGCGTCACAAACTTCCGCAGTATCGAAGACTCTGGCGAATTCGAGGTTGGACAACTGCTGTGCTTGGTCGGTAAGAATGAAGCAGGAAAGACCGCCATTGAGCAAGCGTTGGCTGGTCTGAATCCGCATCCGTCCACTCCTGTTGCCTACGACCTTGAGCGCGATTTTCCACGTCGGTTCTTAGCCGACTATGAAGAACTGCACCCAGAGCAAGCTGCGACGGTTGTGACCACGAAATGGGTTCTGTCGAAGGAGGAAAAGGCAGCTATCGGCGAGCAACTTGGTATGAGCGCCGTGACTGACCAGCCTGTGACAATCTATCGCCGCTACGGTGATAAAGAGCCACAGTGGGAGCCACACATCGACTGGACGAAGGCAATCCAAAATCTCGTAGAGAGAGAGAAGCTAGATGATGAAGAACGTCAACCGTTAACCGATGCGAAGACTTCCGGCGACGTAATCAAGGCTCTCGAAGCTCTGGCTGAGCGCAGCCAGAAACAGCAACGCTTGCTCGACCACTTCAAAGGCTTTCCCGGTCAGTCGATGAAGGGTTTAGTGCTCTCGCTTCTGAAACCCAAGCTGCCGCAGTTCATGTACTCGTCGCACTACGACCGAATGGTGGGTCAGCTTCGGCTCGACTTGTACCCCCGCCGCTTGGCTGGGCAACTCCAGCCGCCGATTGAACCGGGTGAGCGGGTGTTCATTGATTTTCTTGAATACGCGGGAACCTCCATTGACGAGATTACTGCTGCGAAGACCTATGAGGGTCTGAATGCCCGCTGCGAAGCGGCGTCCAACAAGATCACGGCGCAGCTACAGGGCTACTGGAAGCAGAACCCACACTTGGAGATTGACGTCCGCGTCACGAAGGCAGAGCCGAACGACCCAGTGCCGTTCAACGAAGGTGTTGTTGCCAGAGCGCGTGTGAGAAACACGCTGCACAAGGTCACGGTTCCCTTTTCCGAGCGCAGCGCTGGTTTCATCTGGTTCTTTTCGTTCCTCGTGAAGTTCGCGCAGGTTCGCAAGACTGGAGCTAATCTGATTCTTCTCCTCGATGAGCCGGGTCTGACGCTGCATGGAAAGGCACAAGCCGACCTGCTGCGCTACTTCGAGGACAAGCTCACACCGGAGCATCAGGTGATCTACACCACCCACTCGCCCTTCATGGTGCCACCGGATGACCTGCCATCTGTGCGCATCGTGGAAGATAAGCTGTTCCAGCCTGCACCGGGTCAGTGGTCATCGGAAGGCACGAAGGTGCGCGACGACACGATGGCGACCGACCGCGACACGCTCTTCCCACTTCAAGGCGCACTTGGATACGAAATGACGCAGACGCTCTTTGTCGGCAAGCACACTTTACTGGTCGAAGGCGCTGGCGACATCCTGTACCTCGAATCGTGGTCATCTGCTCTGTTACGCCGGGGCAAAACTGGGCTTGACCGTCGATGGACGCCTTGCCCTGCGGGCGGCATTGACAAGATTCAGCCCTTCGTCGCTCTGTTCGCTGGGCAGAAGCTCGACATTGCTGCGCTAAGCGACTACGCGAAAGGCGATAAGCGGAAAGTCGATTCACTGAGGCAGAACAAGGTCATGGAGGGCGACAAGCTCTTGACGTTCGCCACAGTGCTGGGAGTCGATGAGGCCGACATCGAAGACGTATTCAGCCCAGCGCTATACGCGAAAGTTTTGAACCAAGCCTACAATCTCGCTGGCGCGAACGAACTCACCGCACAAAGGCTCCTCGACGCTGACCAGAACACGACGCGATTGGTGAAAAAAGCCGCAGCCTATTTCAGCCTTCTACCACCGGGTACGCCGGAGTTCGATCACTTCACGCCAGCCGACTGGCTCTTCAGGCACCCCGAGCTTTTGGAGGGAGACGCACCAGAAGTAGTAGAGACTCTGGCGCGAGCAGAGAAGGTGCTTGCTGCCCTGAACAAGCTCTTGCCAGCGAAGGCATAACAACGGATATTCACCATAATGGCTACAGCCCCAGAGACCACAACGCGAAAGCCTCGCAAAAAGAAAGCAGCAGAGGCGCAGGCTGCGACCATCGCCCTGCCCGCCCTCGCAGACGAGCATCTTGACGTTCCGACGCTGGAGACATGGCTTTGGGATGCCGCCTGCGCGATCCGTGGCGCGGCGGACGCACCAAAGTTCAAAGACTTCATCCTGCCGCTGGTGTTTTTCAAACGCCTTTCAGATGTCTTTGACGACGAGTTCGCGGCACAAGTCAGGGAGTTCGGTGACGAGGACGTCGCCCGCGAGGTCATACGAGCCGACCACGAGGATGCGCTGAAGAACAACCGCAAGCCCGTCGTCCGGTTTTTCATTCCGCACGAGTACCGCTGGGACGCCATTCGGCACCACGCGGCGGATGGCACTCTGGGGCAGTTCGTGACCGACGCCATGCGTGAGGTTGCGAAGCTCAACCCCGAACTGCTCGGCGTGCTCGACATCAAGGACTACAACGAGCGGCAGAGCGGTCAACGCACCCTCGATGACGACCGCCTTGCCGCGCTCATCGAGATCATCAGTCGCCACCGTCTCGGGCTAAAGAACGCAGAGCCGGACATTCTCGGCAGAGCTTATGAATATCTACTGCGGAAGTTCGCCGAGGGGCAGGGTCAGAGCGCCGGGGAGTTCTACACGCCAAAGGAAGTCGGCTGGCTGATGGCGCATCTGCTCGACCCAAAGCCATACACGACCGTGTACGACCCGACCTGCGGATCGGCGGGGCTGCTGATCAAGGCACGGCTGCTCTTCGAGCAGAGGAACCCGGAGCACAAGAGCAAGGCTCCACGGCTCTACGGGCAGGAGATGAATCCGGTCACCTTCGCCATGGCGAAGATGAACATGTTCCTGCACGACTACACGGATTCGCTCTTCGCTATTGGGGACACTTTCACCAAGCCCGGATTCGCAGCGGAAGGCGCGGGGCTAAAGCGGTTCGATTACGTCGTAGCGAACCCGATGTGGAATCAGGACAACTACGGCGAGTCGCTGTACGAGAACGACCAATGGAAGCGGTTCGAGCGTGGTGCCGCACCGTCGTCTTCGGCGGACTGGGGCTGGTTGCAACACATCGCCACCTCGCTGAATGACTCGGGGCGTGCCGCCGTGGTGCTCGACACGGGTGCGGTCTCGCGTGGCTCAAGCAGCAAGTCTTCCAACAAGGAGAAGACCATTCGGCAAGCCTTCGTTGAGGCTGACCTCATCGAGGCGGTCGCGCTGCTGCCAGAGAACCTCTTCTACAACACCACGGCTCCGGGCATCGTCGTGGTGCTCAATCGCCACAAGAACAACGGTCGCAGAGGTCAGTTCCTACTCGTCAACGCTTCGGCGTTCTTCGTGAAGAAGAAGCCGAAGAACGAGTTGACCGATGTGGGCATTGCCTCCGTTGCTGAAGTCTTCCACAAATGGGAGTCGAGGGACAGATTGAGCAGGGTGGTCTCGCTGGAGGAAGTGCGCGAGGCGGATTTCAATTTGAGTCCGTCGTTGTTCGTGGCGGTAAACGAGAACACCACACATCGTCCGCTGCGCGAGATTGTAAATGACCTGAAGGCCACCTCTGAACAGCGAGAACGGGCAGACAAGGCACTGACGGAGTTACTACGCGAACTGCACCTCGGTTAATTTGATATGACGTTACCTACGCACTGGACGAAAGCGACTCTTAAAGACTGCTGTCTTCGACCAAAGTATGGTTTCACCGCGAGTGCATCGAGCGAACCTGTAGGGTGGAAATTTCTCCGCATAACGGACATTCAAGATGGTCGGGTGGATTGGACGAAAGTCCCTTACGTCGCTACCTCCAGTGAAGCCAACGGAGATTTGAAGCTGAAGCGAGGCGACATAGTCATCGCTCGGATTGGAGCGACAACAGGTAAGGCATTTCTAATCGACGACTGCCCCGATGCACTGTTTGCGTCCTACCTGATTCGGATTAGAACAAAGCCGAGCACATCGCCGGAGTTTCTTAGCTTCTACTTTCAATCCGACCAGTATTGGAGTCAGATAAATCAAAGTAAAGGGGGACGACTCAAGGGCGGAGTCAATATCCCGATTCTGGAGAGCCTCTCGCTGCCGTTGCCGCCTCTTGAGGAGCAGCGAGCGATAGCGCACGTCTTGCAGACTGTGCAGAAAGCGAAAGAAGCGCGGCAGCGTGAGCTAGTGCTGGAGCGCGAGCGCAAAGCTGCGCTTATGAAGTACCTCTTTACCCACGGCATTCGCGGCTCTAAGACGAAGATGACGGAAATTGGCGAGATTCCCGAAAACTGGCAGTTGGTCGAAGCGGGAGGAATTGCAGATATTGGCAATGGCTCAACGCCATCGCGCAAGGATGAAAGGTACTGGAATGGCGGAACCACTCCTTGGATCACCAGCACAAAGGTTCATGACGTCGTAATCAGGGATGCCGACGAGCTTGTTACCGAGACCGCACGGACTGAGTGCCATCTACCTCTAGTGCCGCGACACAGCATCGTCGTTGCAATCACAGGTCAAGGAAAGACGCTTGGCAACGCGGCGATTCTTGAACTCGATACCTGTATCAATCAGCACCTCGCATACGTTCATTTCAAGAATGAGTCCATCCGTCCCCTGTTTGCGCTCTTCTATCTGCGGAGTCGATACCAACACTTCAGGAATGTCAGTGCGGGCGGCGGCAGTACGAAGGGCGCGTTGACCTGCGGTTTTCTCAAGCGGTTGAGAATTCCTGTACCACCGAGCGATGAACAAGACGCAATCGCTCAAGTGTTGTCTGGTTGCGAGACGAAGTGCGGCTGCTTGGAGAAAGAAGTCGGATTGCTAGATGAGTTTTTCACGGCAACACTCGGGCAGTTGATGAGTGGTCGGCTCTCCACGCAGCCACGGATTGAGGAGCATCAGCCACAATGAGCGAACGCTCCGCAGTCCAGAACCCGATGCTGAAGTACGCACAGCAGATCGGCTGGGAATACGTTGAGCCGGATGATGCGCTGACGCTCAGAGGTGGGGACAGGGGACTTTACTTCAGCGGCATCCTCGAAGCGCAGCTTGTTCGTCTGAACCCCGGTGTGGTGGACTTGAGTCATACTCCCGAAATCCTCCGGCGAATGAATCTTCTCAAACCGACCATCGAGGGTAACCGGGAAGCCCACTCATGGCTTCGCGGCGAACAGTCGGTGTTCGTCCCAGATGAGAATCGCGAGCGCAACGTCAAGGTCATCGACTTCGAGAAGCCTGAAAGCAATCTTTTCCAAGTGACGGATGAGTGGTGGCAGAAGGGTGTAGTCTTCAACAACCGCGCCGATGTCGTGTTCCTGATTAACGGCATTCCGGTCGCACTCGCGGAACTGAAAAACGCAACCAAACAGGACGGCATGTCTCTCGGCGTTGATCAGATTCGGCGCTATCACCGGGAAACCCCGGAGATGTTCGTCGCCACGCAGGTGTTTGAAGTCAGCCAGCTTCTCGACTTTTTCTACGGGGTAACGTGGAACACGAGCCGCAAGAACCTATTCAACTGGCGCGACGAGCAACCCGGCAACTACGAGAGCAAGGTCAAGGCGTTCTTCAATCGCCCGCGCTTCCTCCGGCTGGTTCGGGACTACGTCATCTTCATGACGGAGAACGACGAACTCACGAAGAAGATTCTTCGGCAGCACCAGACCCGCGCTGTGGAGAAGGTCATCGAGCGGGTTGTTGATCCGGCAAAGCGCCGTGGACTCATCTGGCACACGCAAGGCTCCGGCAAGACCCTGACCATGCTGACCGTCGCCTCTAAGCTGCTCCGCGAGACCCGTGGTGCAGAAAAGCCCACAGTGCTCATGCTCATCGACCGCAACGAACTCGAAGGGCAGCTTGTGAGGAACGTGGAGGCATACGGGATCAAAACCGTGCGTGTTGCGGACAGCAAGCGGGAGCTTCAGGACATCCTCGGCTCTGACTATCGGGGGCTGGTCGTCTCGATGATCCACAAGTTCGATGACATTCCGGCGAACATCAACCCTCGCGAGAGCGTGGTTGTTCTGGTGGACGAGGCGCACCGCACGACGGGCGGCGACTTGGGGAACTATCTAGTGGGTGCCCTGCCGCACGCGACGTACATTGGATTCACGGGCACGCCCATCGACCGCCTCTCGCGCGGGCAGGGCACATTCAAGGTATTCGGTGGCGACGACGAGCAGGGCTACCTCGACAAATACTCCATCGCCGAATCCATCCTAGACGGCACGACGGTCACACTGAATTACGCGCTTGCGCCGTCGAGCCTGCGCGTTGACCGCGACCTGCTCGAAAAGAAGTTCCTCAGCTTGGCGGAAGCCGAGGGGATCAGCGACGTCGAAGAATTGAACGCGATTCTCGACCGGGCGGTTGAACTCAAGGAGATGATGAAGGCTCCCGACCGCATCGACAAGATCGCGAAGTACATCGCCACCCACTTCCGCGAGAACGTGGAGCCGATGGGGTTCAAGGCATTCGTCGTAGCGGTAGACCGCGAGGCGTGCAGGCTATACAAGGAAGCTCTCGACAAGTATCTCCCCGCCGACTACTCCCGCCCCGTGTTCTCGCCTGCGCACGGCGACAGGGAGGAACTCAAGGCTCTTTATCTCAGCGAGGACGAGGAGAAGAAAGTTCGGAAGGACTTCATCCGCAAGACGGAGAAGCCGAAAATCCTCATAGTCACGGAGAAACTGCTGACTGGGTTCGACGCGCCGATTCTTTACTGCATGTACCTCGACAAGCCGATGCGCGACCACGTGCTGCTCCAAGCCATTGCCCGCGTGAACCGCCCCTACGAGGACGACGACGGGCAGGTGAAGCCGTATGGATTCGTGCTCGATTTCGTCGGCATCTTCGAGAAGCTGGAAAAGGCGCTCGCCTTCGATTCCGACGTGGTCGCGTCGGTGATCCAGAACATTGACGTGCTCAAGCAGTTGTTCGCTGCCATGCTCAAGGAACAGGCTCCCGAATACCTGCCATTCACAAAGGGGTGGGACGACAAGGCGAAGGAACGGGCAATCGCGCACTTCGAAGACAAGGAGCGCCGGGGCAATTTTTTCAAATTCTTCCGCCAGCTTCAGAACCTCTACGAGGTGCTCTCCCCTGACGCTTTCTTGCGCCCGCACATGGATGACTACCTCGCGCTTGCCGAACTCTATGCGCTCATCCGTGCGGCATACGGCGATCGCATCTACGTTGACCGTGAGGTTTCGAACAAGACCCGTGAACTGCTCCAACAGCACACGATCACCGGGCAGCTAGAGATACCCGGTGCCGTCCACACGCTCGGTGCCGAAGAACTATCCAAACTGAAAGACAGCGACACTTCGGACACGACGAAGATTCTTAACCTTCGCAAGCTGCTCGTGCAGACGGTGCAGCAGGACGGCTTGGCACAGCCGTTCCTGCTCTCAATCGGGGATCGGGCTGAGAAGCTCGCCGAGGCCTACGAAGACCGCCAACTCACCACGCAGCAAGCCCTGCTTGAATTCGAAAAGCTCGCCCGCGAAGCTACCGAAGCGGATGCGGAACGCCAACGGCTCGGACTGGATGAAAATACGTTCGCGATCTACAAAACGGTTGTCGTCGCAAGCCCCAGTTCGGATGGCATGCAAGCGAAATCCTTGAATGCCCTATTCGAGAAACTACCGGATTTCCGGTGGAACAAGGAACAGGAGCGGAAGCTGCGAACCGAACTCTATAAAACTCTGCGTCCGCTGGTCGGCACGGAGAAGATGATCGACGTGGCGAACCAACTCTTGAGGTTGCAGCGGGTATGAGTGCCGCGAGCATGGCAGCGGTCATGAAAGCACGTAATCGTTGGCACGACGCCGAGGAACTCCGATGGGCAGTGCGCCATTGGGCGACGAAGATCGGCGTTCGCGCTCCGCATATTCACCTGCGCGGGATGCGGACGAAGTGGGCATCTCTTTCTACGGTCGGTCGCCTGACGCTTAACACTGAATTGTTGGATTTGCCGAAGGACTTGGGCGAGTTCGTCATCGTGCATGAGCTTGTCCACCTCCTCGCGCCCAACCACGGAAAGGTTTTCAAAAGTTTCATGCACGCCTATCTACCGGAGTGGGAGAAGCGCGAACAGGCTTTACAGAAGTTCAGTGATAGCAAATTCACTCGAAGGGTCGTCGCGTTTCGCTAGGCTCCTGCACGATCAAGATATTCCAGCAGCGCTTGCTGAAGGACTTCTTGGCTCTTCTTCCGCCCCTTTGCCCGAAACGTGCTCAGGCGTTCGAACAGTTTTTGGTCAACCTTGAGAGTGAGTGCCACTCGCTCATCCTTTGCGCTACGACCGCTTCGCGTTGCACCCCGGCGCTTGCTCGCAGCACGGCTTGCTCTTTTGTTTTCCATCAGCCCCACCTCGTGGAAATCGCAGTATAAACGCATTTCCGCAGGTACGTAGCCGGGGCATGAAGCTGCTGCCCGTGAGCCTAGCCCGTCGCACCAGCCGGGAAGGCTGCCCGAGGGTCGTTCCCAAAACGGTGTCGAGAATTGACGCCCACACAGACGTTAAATCAACGACTTAGCCGGATGCCTGTTCGCATCCCAAAAACGACCGTTTTAGGTACGATAGTGCTATTTACGTATCTCCGCAAATACGTACAATGGAGCTATGAAGGTCGCCCTTTACTCGCGGGTCAGCACCAAGGACAAGGGGCAGGATGTTGAGAACCAGCAGCGGCAGTTGAAGGAATTCGCGAAGAAGCAAAATTGGACAATTATCCACGAATTCAGCGATTTCAAGTCAGGCAAGACAAGTGACCGAACGCAGTTCCAGAGGATGCTCGTCGCCGCTTCGAAGCGCGAGTTTGATGTCCTGCTATTTTGGTCTCTAGATCGCCTCTCTCGCGAAGGTGCGCTGGAGACGCTCCAACACCTACAAAGATTGACCGCCTACGGGGTTGCTTACCGCTCTTTCACCGAACCATACCTAGACAGCCTCGGAGCCTTCAGAGACGGTGTCATCTCGATCCTCGCCTGTCTGGCACGGCAGGAACGTATCAGGCTCAGCGAAAGGACACTTTCTGGTTTAGCTCGTGCTCGCGCTCTCGGGCGAGTTGGGGGGCGTCCACGACTGGCGTGTGACCGAAACAGAGTTCTTAAGCTTCACGCTGCTGGGAAGAGCCTCGCCGCGATCTCCAGAGAATTGAAAGTCAGCAAGACGTCCGTTCATCGGATCGTAAAGCGATCCACCTGATTTCTAATCTCGCACTGGTGCCGTAAGAGAGGAGATTCATGCTGAAATGGCTGCTGAAATCCCTGCTGATCCTGATCGCTCTTGTCGCCGCTTCTTTCACTTTGCCTGTAGCAACATATTGGTTGATTCGCGATCCCGTGGGGGCGCAGGTCGTCTTCTGGGCTTCGCCGTGGGTAGTCGCTTTCTGGAGCGTGATCGCCTACGTCTTGGTCGGCAGCCGTTTCTGGCGCGGCAGGCTTTCCGTGGAGGAATGGAAAGTTCGGCACGGCTCCTTCTTTTGGAGGCACGCCAAGACCACCGTATGGATGTTCGCCTCGCTCGCGTTTTCCTACACCGCTGAGTTTGCTGTCGTCCTTCTAGTGCCGCCGTCCGCGAACGCAATGCGTCTATTCCCGCTCGCGACATACTCGCCATTGGCGTTCACGCTCCTGTGGAGCGCAGCCCGTGGGTAAGATCAGACGAATCGAGTCCCTGCGCGGACGCAAGCGGAAGCCCAAGGAGCGCGAACGGATCACCCCCGAGGCGCTGGCGGAACTCATCTCTCGGCATTCTCAGTGCGTGCTCGACCAACAGCAGAAGTGCCAGTTGAGCATGTTCGTGCAGGCGATGGCTTGGGAACTCAACGTGTTCTTCGGAGTGGGAAACGATGAGGACAAAGCGTTCAGGCGGTGCGACGACATGCCCGCAGCGAAACCGCTAACGATTCGACGGGAAGAAGAATGACCGAAGACAAAGCCGACAAGCTGATCGAGACCATGTTCGACGAACTCTACGAAACGAAGAAGAAGCCGCACGGCTCGGTCGAGACGAAGAAACTCCTCACCGACGCGGAGCAGATCGCGCAGATGGACTCCGAGGAGATGGAGCGGGCGGTCGCCGACTTCGTGCGGTCGTGGCGCGACTTCAGGGGTCTCGACCCGATGCGCTACGGCGACCCCGCGTGGTGGCGTGCGCTGGAGTACCTCGCGCTCGCCGACTCCCGGCTGAAGGACGCCTTCTGCGGGCGAGATCGCAGCCCCGCGAGCATCCGTCAGTACCACCGCTGGAGGCTCAAACTCGCAGACGGCAGGCGTTATAGGGCGGACGCTTAGTCCGCCGCCAACGCGGCGAGCGAGTTTCTGTGCCGCCCGCTCGCCGCGTCCCGCGCCCGCTGCTCATTCTCATCGAGCCGCTCAGTGGAAGGTCAACGCCATCATCGAGGAGGAGACCAAGGATGGAAGTGCGCGACGAAATTGTGGAGCCAACGATTTCGACTGAGGGCACGGTGACCGCGAGAAGGCTGATCTCGGACGAGGAGCAGCTTCGCGAGTTCGAGATGATGGAGCTTCAGGAGGAGTTCGCCGAGAACGAGCTTAGGTGGAGGCGAAAGGCGGACTACAAAGCTGCCGAAAGGGCGAACGCCGCCGAGGCTAAGCTAGTGAAGTGGTTCATGGAGGGCTGGGAAGATCGCACGCTCGCGGCTAAGGCGTGGGGCTGGTACCGCCTGCGTCTACTCTACGAGCACAAGGCGGAAGCCTAGCGCTCGTCGGTACCGCCTGTGCTGGTCAGAGCGCCAGCGGCACGGCGTTGCTGGTGCGTGTCTATTCCTTATTTGGAGTGCGTGACAGGTGAATGCCTAGAAGTTTGGAACGAAGAACATCATAGAATGACCTCGTGCCTCAAACCATAGTTCCAGATACCTTCCGGCGAGTCCGCAGGGTGCAGGCGGTCACCGTTGCGTGGATGAGTGCCGAGGCTGCCGTATCTCTTTTCGCTGCGTGGTGGGCAAGGAGTCCGGCGCTGATCGCGTTTGGCGGGGACAGCGCTATCGAACTCGCGTCGGCGGTCGTCGTGCTTTGGAGGTTCCGCTCCAATACAGCATCGGTTCACCTTGAACGCCGAGCCGCCCGAATCGCCGGAGGACTGCTGTTCGCGCTCGCTGCGTGCGTCATAGCAACTTCTGTCATGGCATTGCGCGGATACAGTGAGGCGAAACCAAGCCTGCTGGGAATCGGCATACTGGCAGCAGCAGCGGTGTTAATGCCCTTGCTCGCGAGAGAAAAACGGCGATTGTCAGCCCAGACGGGCAGCGCAGCACTAAGGGCGGACGCGGCTGAGTCAGCCCTGTGCGGTTATTTTTCAGTGATCGCGCTGCTTGGATTGGTCACAAACGCGGTCTGGCACATCAGGTGGGCTGATCCCGCTGCGGCACTGATCATCGTCCCTCTGATCCTTCGCGAAGGCTGGGAGGCAATGCAAGGCAGACCTTGCGCGTGCGATTGAACGCCCTAAGCTAATCAGACAACCTGCTCACGTTGCCGCAGTCTGCCCAGACTAACGAACCTGACCTTGCGCCTGTCCTTCGTCAGGATCGTCTCTCCCGTGAAAGGAATCTTCCGTAGAATCCCCGGCTTGTGCCTGACTGAGAACTTACCGAAGCTCCCGAGCTTCAATGTGAATCCGTCCGTGCCCAGATTATTGAGCAGCGTGGCTTCAAGTGCAGTAATCACCGTGTCCGCAATCATCTCGGCTTGCTTCTTGGTCGGCAAACTCAACGCCTGCTGAACCCGCGCTGCCAATTCTTCCCGTCCTCCTAAACTTGCTCGCATGTTGTCCAGATTCCTTTCCAAAGGAGAGTCTCCTATGCGAAGCAATACCGCCGCAGTCGAAAATCAGAATATAAATTTCGCCAGTTTGTCTGTGGAAAACCGTAAGTCCGATCCATTCACCGTTGTGGACGGGCGATACGTCGGGCACGACGGGTTCGTGGTGCCGCAGGACTTTGACGAGTTTCACGAACGGTTTCCCGAATATGTCCGCAGATGGGTCGAAAGACATGTGGACAGATCAACCCCGAACGAAGACGTCGAGGACTGGACGCACGATCTTTTGATCCACCTGCGACACCTGCCCGCGAATTCGAAGCACCGTGAGGCTGGCAAGCAGGACATCGTGGAAACGTTCGACCCGGTCAAGCACCACGGCGCGAACGCCGCTCGCTTCTTCAACTACATCAACCTTTGTCTCGGAAACAAGCTCAGTACCATGCGCTCGGGACGGCTGAAGAACCCGTTATGCCGCCCCGGCAACCTGTCCTTGACCGCAGCTTGGGAGGACGCGGATCGTGATCAGGCGGATGATGAGTTCTGCCACAGGCACTCGGAGCACCTGCGGAGAAGATGTCAACGCCAAGAAAGACAACGAGACGCGAGGCAAGCGGTCGCGGAGTTCTCGGAGTTCGTGAAACGCGAAGATTCAAGCGTGTTGCCAGCGATTGAAGCGATTGCCGCGACTGCGACTCCCAGTGCTGCCGCCGAAGTGTTGGGCACGACGACAGCGGGCTTTTGCCGTATGCGATCACGTCTGCGGCAGTTGGGCAGGTGCTTCCAGACGGGTGCGCGGGTACCGAGACGGCGAAGACCCTACAAGAGACGCCTGACCACGCGGATCATCTTCCGTGTCCGCTAGTGCGTAGCGAAATGGGCACCGGATCATCAGCGGTTCGGTGCTTCATTTCCGATCTAGAACGCATTCCGACCGGACATTTTTACCCCCAAATTCAGGCACAGCGAACGCTCGGTGACTCGGCAGCCCCCGCGAGAATGTAAGTCGCTGATAATCCGTGTATGCCTAGACTGTCAAGGCAGAGCACTTTAACGGATTTGCCAAGGGTGCCATGATGGGACGAGGAGGATTTCTTAATGGTTGCGCAAGAAGCGCAAGACGCCAAGCCAGCCGCAGACTCGCCAACAACTCCAGCCTGCCCGGTGTCGCGCTGCAAGGCGAAGACGCCACACATGGACGATTCAACCGTGAAAGCGTTTATGCGCCAAAGCCCAGCCGAGGTCATTGACTGGACAAAGCGGTGCATCGTCGAACTAATCCAATCGGTGATCGACGACGTGAACAAGGGTCGTATCTTTGCGTACCTGACCCGTTGGCGCGACCCGGAAGAGCTTTACACGCGGGTCTTGTACGCGATGTTCGTCGCTCCGGCTGACCATCTTCCACATATCTTTTCAGGGGATATGCCCAACGGCTTCGCGGCGATGTGGAAGAAGGTGAACGACGTAATTTTCGAAGGCAACGGGATGCTTTTCAAGGAGCAGGTTGGGTTAAACGGCGAGGTCTTCACACCGATGGACACCTTGAACCAAGGTGCCCATAACTCGTTTTCGACGATGTTGACGACGATCAGCGTTGTTCGGTCTAAACCGGAAGAGTGGCAGCCGCGCATCAAGAAGCACGTGGAGCATTGGCAGAAGTACGTCGAGTACTTGAACCATATCGAACAGCTTTTCCGAGCAGGGCGGAAGAAGGAAGACATCCTTCAGGCGATCATCAATATGCACCGCTCCATCAAGAAATGGGAAGAAGTCGCCCGCGAGCAAGCGAAAAACCCAGTCCCTCCAGTCAAGCTGCTGAAGGCGGTGTTTCTGTCGAAGGGCGCGAGATGGCGTTATCTCGTGGTTGATCAACCACCGGGCGAGGAAGTTCGGTTCCGCGTCCACGTTGACGAACAGCGGTACGCGAGCGCAGAGAACATGATTGTGATGAGGACGGGGGCGGAATCCGAGATGCTCGCGGCTTTGGATTCTGATCTTCAGGCAGCGTTGAAGGAAGGCTGGCAGCTTGAGGGGAGCCATTAGTAGCCGCTGTCTTCTAGCATGGTTTCTCCTTCCGGCAATCAACCCTCTCCCGTTGGCGTAATGCCCCCAAACTGATGAACCTGACCTTCCGTCGATCCTTCGTCAGGATAGTTTCTCCCGTGAAAGGAATAGGGTTCGGGGCGGCTGGTGCCAAATGCCGCGCTAAGCCCGTTCGGGGAATCAGTAGCCGTACCGATGGTGGGAGAGTGTCCAGTAGGACGACATACGCCTAGCTGCACGTCAGCAGTTCGAGTACGATGATTCCGAAAAGCAGACTGTTTCATTTCGCTGAGAGAAAACCTACGTGCGCTACTGGTGGGTAAACCAGAACCAGACGTATCGGCAAGAGATCGCAGGCGGGTATCTCTGGTCACCGAAGCGAAACGCGAATGGTGCGCGAAACCCCTTCTATGAGTTCATGCGGGAGGTAACGCCGGGAGACCTAGTCTTCTCCTTTGTTGACACCCGCATAGTCGCCCTTGGAATCGTGTCCTCTTATTGCTACGAAAGCCCCAAGCCTGCGGAATTCGGCGGGGTTGGGCTGAATTGGGAGGCAATCGGCTGGCGCGTGCGAGTCAACTTTGTTTCTCTTCAGGAGAAGATTCGCCCAAAAGATCATATTGATCTACTCAGAGGGTTGCTTCCGTCGCGCTATTCCCCACTGCAAGAATCGGGCAACGGAATTCAGTCGATTTACCTGACGGAGTTGCCACCCGATCTTGCAACCGTGCTGATGGGTCTCATTGGCAAGGAAGCCTCAATGCTGAGCGCCCGGAGCGCAGAAACTCTGCTCGAACGACCTATGCAGGTCGAGAACGCCGATTTGGAAATCTGGGAGCATCACATCGAAATAAATATCGAGTCAGATTCCCAAATACCAGACACAGAACGTGAAGCCCTGATCGTCGCGAGGCGCGGGCAGGGTCTCTTCAAAGAACGCGTCATGGAAATCGAAACCCGATGCAGAATCACTGGCGTTACGAATCCGATCCATTTGCGAGCCAGCCATTGCAAACCTTGGCGAGATTCGGATAACCAAGAACGGCTCAACGGCGAGAACGGACTTCTGCTGACTCCTACGATTGACCACCTTTTTGATCGCGGGTTTATCAGCTTCGAAGATTCCGGTGTACTGATCGTTTCACCTGTTGCCCATGCTCCATCTCTGAATCGAATGGGGGTAGAAACGAACAAAATCGTGAACGTTGGAACCTTCACGGAAGGGCAGAAGCAATTCCTCGATTACCATCGAGAATCGGTTCTTTTGCAAGCTCGTCAGTGAACCTAGCTCGTCGTCGTCCGCACTCCTGTCCGAATCTACTCAGCTTACCTGCTCACATTTGCCGCAGGGTTTGGGAGCACTGGATCGTCTGGGATTCAGTTCTCTTTTGCATCTAGGGGTGAGCTACTCCCGAAGTATCGGTAAATAAACGAGTTGTCTTTCAGCCATGAAGTTACCCGCAGCCATGCGGCTATTTTGGCGATCCGATGCGGGAGTGCCACTGCACGCCGCCGATGATCCAGCGCTACGTCTCCAAAATTTCCGGACCGCTTCTCGACCGCATCGATATCCACATCGAAGTACCAGCCGTGCAGTACAAAGAGCTGCGCGCTCCATCCTCTTCCGAGGATTCGGCGGCCGTTCGGCACCGTGTCATCGCGGCCCGCGACAGGCAACTCGAGCGCTTCCACGCTGAAAAAAAGACCTACGCCAACGCCCAGATGATGCCCAAGATGATTCGCAAGCATTGCGCAATCTCCGCGGAAGGCGAGAAGTTGCTCGAGAACGCCATTACCCGGCTGGGCCTCTCCGCGCGCGCCCACGATCGCATCCTAAAGGTCGCGAGAACGATCGCCGACCTGGATGCATCCGAGAATATAGATCCGCGCCACCTCAGCGAGGCTATTCAGTATCGTACTCTGGACCGCTCTTACTGGGCGTAGACTCATTCGCGCGCTTTACTTTCCACAACGCTTGCCAGTCCGCCCCCGGGTAAGCACCTCCCTCAAGACATCAAGTGCTCCATTGACTTAGCTTTGGCCGCTGTGTTACCGATAGGTGCGCTCCCCGAGGTGCAATTTGCCTCCGGCGGCGCATCACGGATGGGCACCGACCCCAAGCATCTTGAAATCACGCTGGAGACGCAAGTCGAAAGCGTAAATCTCGCCGAGGAGATGTGTCTCCGCGTAGCCGAAGCCGCTGGTTTCGGCGAAGACGATTGCTACAAGATCGGGATGAGCGTTCGCGAGGGTGTCATCAACGCGTTTCACTACGGCAATCAGGAACGTCCCGAAAAGAAAATTCATCTTGCGGTGGATCTGACGGGCGACAAAATGATCATTCACGTCCTCGATGAAGGCCAGGGCTTTACGCTCGCCGAAGTGCCCGATCCGCTGGCCGAAGAGAATCTTCTTAGCACATCCGGGCGTGGGATCTTTCTGATGCGCGCATTTATGGATGAATTTGACGTCGTGCCAGGACGCACAGGCGGTGCGGAAATCGTCATGGCGAAAAAGCTGCCATTGCAAGAAAACCCCGGATCTAATGGCAAAGGCAGCCAAGGCAGCTCCCCGCACCAAGGAGCGTAAGCGAAATTATGGCCTTGCGCGCAACACACCGAGATGCAGGTCAAGCCACTGTGGTCGACCTCAGCGGAAAAATTACCTTAGGCGAAGGCAGCGCCCTGCTGCGCAAAACGGTTCGCGGCTTGCTTGACGACAAACGCACCAAAATCGTGCTCAATCTCGCGGATGTCGATTACATTGACAGCTCCGGCATCGGCGAGCTCGTCAGCGCTTTTACGACCTCGAAAGGCCGCGGCGGAGAGCTCAAGCTTCTCCACTTGACCAAAAAGGTGCACGATTTGCTTCAGCTCACGAAGCTCTACACCGTCTTTGACGTCTACACCGACGAGAGCAGCGCCCTGCGTAGTTTCCAGTAATCTTCCCTGCCTCCCAGGTCCTAGCCGGTTCTCCTTCTGCATTCCACACTCGCTTCGGGTTCCTTCCTGCGGCACAATTCCTCCATGGCCACCCATGCCCCTCGACTATGAACGACCGCCCCGAAGCCGCCTGGATCGCCGAGCGGGCAAGCTCGCTGGGATTTGATCTCTGTGGACTCGTGCGCGCTGAAAAGTTTCCTGAGTTGGGCCTAACGCAAGAATGGCTCGCGCGTGGCTACGCGGGGGAGATGCACTATCTGACCGACCCGCGCCGCAGCGATCCGCAGAGCGTGATGCCCGGGCTCCGCAGCGTCATCGTTTGCGCTTTGAACTACAACTCGCCTGCACCGCGCTCGGTGGACATGCCCCAGCGTCGGGGAGGCGACCCTCGCGGCTGGATTTCCCGCTACGCTTGGGGGGAGGACTACCACGAAGTTCTTCAGCAGAAGCTGCGGCGTCTGGCAGTGGTTCTTCGCGAACGATTCACCGAGCCCTTTGAAACCCGCATTTACGCGGACACCGGACCTCTGCACGAACGGGTCTTCGCCAAACACGCAGGACTAGGCTGGCTTGGAAAAAACACACTACTACTGAACTCCAAACTCGGCTCGTGGTTTTTTCTTGGCCTGATTCTTACGACTCTCGACCTTCCAGCCACGCTCGGTCCCGCCGAGTTGCCCCATCCCGACCTCTGCGGCTCTTGCACCAAATGCATCGATGCCTGCCCCACGGGAGCGCTCGTCGGGCCGTACGCAATGGACTCTCGGCGCTGCATCTCCTACTTGACGATTGAACTTCGCGGCAGCATCCCCGAAGATTTGCGCAAGCCTATGGGCCGTCACGTCTTCGGCTGCGACATTTGCCAGGACGTTTGCCCTTGGAATCGTCGTGCCCCCGTCACACCATCCGCCGCTTTTCAGCCACGTACTTTCCCAATGGCAACGGACACACAGCCGTCGGAACAGGCTTCTGCGACCTCACGAGAATCGGCAGAAGGCGAATCCTTACTTTTCCCGCGCCTCGAATGGCTGGCCGCAATGAACGGAGAACAGTTTCGCTCCCTCTTTCGCGGAAGCCCCGTCAAGCGCACCAAGTGGCGTGGCCTGGTGCGAAACGCTTGCATCGCCCTCGGCAATTCTGCCCCCGTGCGCGGTTCGAGTCAGCACGAAAGGATTTGCACACTTCTAGAAAAACTGTCCGATTCCTCCGAGCCACTCGTCGCCGAATCTGCCCAATGGGCTCTTTCGCGCATCCAATCGCTGTAGCGAGTTGTCAGTGTTCAGTACTGCTTTCCCCGAGCCGCCCCAAGAGCCGCACTAACATCCAGGCATTGAGGCGTCTCCGAGATATGCAGTATGATACATTCGGCTGATTGATCAGTATGAAACACTCATCTGGTTGATCAGCATCCTCGCCGCAGGAGATCCCTATGAATCGCCGGAATTTCTTGGTCAACACCGGGATTGTCGGTGCGGGATTGTTTGGGGCGCGCAGAGGCGCTTCCGCGGCTTTGCGCTCCGGCACCGCGTTCGATTTTGCTTCAAATCTCAATCTGGAGGAAACAACCGTGGCATTTACAGTCCCACCTTTGCCGTACTCATTCGACGCACTCGAACCCTACATTGACGCCAAGACCATGGAAATCCATCACGACAAGCACCATGGCGCCTACGTAACTAACCTGAACAAGGCGCTCGATGGCCACGCCGATCTCCAAGCCA
Source organism: Candidatus Acidiferrum sp. (assembly GCA_035576885.1). Taxonomy (GTDB): domain Bacteria; phylum Acidobacteriota; class Terriglobia; order Acidiferrales; family UBA7541; genus Acidiferrum. The sequence continues at coordinate 116,462 of DATLVZ010000005.1, forward strand.
AGTCGCTCGATGACCTTCTCAAGGGTCTCGACTCCATTCCGGAGAACATTCGCGGGGCAGTCCGCAACAACGCCGGCGGTCATTGGAATCACACGCTATTTTGGACCCAGATGAAAAAGGGTGGCGGTGGTGAACCTCAAGGTGATCTCGCCGCAGCCATTAAATCGACCTTCGGCTCCTTCGCGGAATTTCAGGCCAAATTTGCCGCCGCCGGGCTGGGGCGCTTCGGTTCTGGATGGGCATGGCTTGTCGTCAAGGACGGCAAGCTGGCCATCGATTCGACTCCCAATCAGGACACGCCCTTCTCGCTCGGCGCTAAGGCCGTCCTCGGCCTTGACGTTTGGGAGCATGCCTATTACCTGAAATATCAGAACGTTCGCGGTGATTACATCAAGGCTTGGTGGAACGTCGTCAATTGGGACTCCGCCAGTCAGCTCTACGCTGCTGCAAAGAAATAATTGAAGCCGCAATGCTTTGGACAAAACGTGAAGACCCGGTTCGACGAAATCGAACCGGGCCTTTTTCTTTCTAGTTTGCTCTCTCAGAGTTCGGTTTAAGCCATCATTGGCCGCTTCGCCAGCGGAACTACTGTCCCGCCTCGCGAGACGTTTCCGAAACTCTGTGATCCCGGCGCAAACGTCCGCAATTCCCTCGTCGCGATGGGCATTGGCATTGGCATCGCCCCAAGGGTATTGCGTGATGCTTCGCGCACCAGTTCCATCCGCCCTCGAACACGGAATTTGGCAAGCAGTGACGACACGTGAAACTTCACTGTCCGCTCGGAAAGATTCAATGTCGAAGCAATCTCCTTGTTGGCCATGCTTTTCATCACGCCGCCTAACACTTCTTCTTCGCGGCGCGTTAGTTTCACGGGGCTTCCGACGGAGTGCCCCGCCTGCAGCAACTTTTCCGTCTTTTCGGTGAGACCCTCCAGGAGGTCATTTTCTGCTTTTACCATCACCACATAGTCGTTTGGTGACTGCCCCCTCACCATGCAGTGCATCGCCAAAAGGCCGGCGGCCTGGTCCACGGGAAAACTTCCGTCCGGGCCTGCCTCCACGTGAAAATGTGTCGCCCCCGTGCTTTTTTCATAAAAATAGTAATGATCGCGAGGTATTGCCGTGCGGAGATTGTTCAAAGGACGATGCTGTTCACTTCTGCGGATAAACTTCACATGCACCCCTCAATGTGCAGCTTCGCGCCAACACCGAAGCTAATTTTTGTATTGAACCCCCAGGAGGAGGCAAACTGCGTCGCGTAGGCAAGCGGCAAAGTGTGAAGCCAGACCCGAAGGTCTTCGACCCGGTGCCTGGACCCCAGAAAGGCTGCACCGAGTCGCGAGAAGGAGTTCCCTGCCAGTTCGCCTGTTTCAAAACACCGAACGACCCTATTTGTGCACTTTTTCTTCCGAACAGCCAAGATTACAACTCGTTCAGAAATGGAGTAGTTAAGGGGGCGATACAGCCCAAGGTCAGGTCTTCACCTGGTAGGAATTGCATGGTAGGCGAAATTTTTCCCTAAGTCGGCATGCCTGTGGAAAACTCACGGCTATCTCCCGGCGAGGATTGTCCCAGGTTTAGTGTTGAAGGATTAGACACAAATCAAGCCGCATGTCTGGTTAGGCTCCAACCTGTGGAAAATCGCCTGTGGAAATCTTTTTGGTAGTCGTCAGGTCACTTGCTTCGCCCTTCAGTACGCGAGGATGCGCGTCTGTTGCGGGGAGATCAGCTCATAGGTAACGCCCCTCCAATGGATCTTGCGCGTCACAACCGAGCTGATGAAATTCATCACATACAGAAATGGGATGAGGGCGGGCAGCAACACATAAATCCAGCCTTGGCTGGCGATCTGCGAGCGGTATTCGGGCAGAACTTCCGAGACGCCGGCAGCTCGCAGCGCCCCTCGAATCATCGCGAGCAACACCGGCAAGAAAGTAAGCGCCGCCAGATGAAACGCCGGGCGTGACGCCAGAAAATCGCCGAGAGTCAGATACGATCCAAGGACGAGCGAAAGGCAATAGAGCAGGTGAGTACCGGCCGCAATCCCCCACATCTTTTCCGCGTACACACGGGTGATCAGGACTTGACGATTTGTAAACTCCATCAGCATGGCTGGATCTGTTTCGGCAAAGGAAGGTACGATACATTCCGGTAAAAAGACGATCGGAAGTCCAGCTCTTTCCAGCGCGCGCGTCATCGAGTAATCATCGCTCACCGAATGTTTCCATTCTTCCGCGACTCCGGTCTGCTCGAAAACGTTACGGCGGATTGCTGTGCCTCCGCCCCAGCAGAAATTCTTTCCCTTCTCGCTGAGCATAGTGACAAGGGGAGCATTCCACGCCGCGAGTAGCGCCGTCGCGAAATCGTTTCGGTTTGGAATCAGCCATCGCATTGTGGTTGTGGCTCCGATGCGGGAATCTGTCAGTGGAGCAACCATGCGATGCAGCCACTGCTTTCCGGGGCGTCCATCCGAGTCGACAAAGGTGAGCACTTCAAATTCCGGTGGCAACTGCAATACTCCCAGGCGCAGATTATTCACTTTCTCCCCGCACCCCTCCGGTTTCTCTGTAAGCACCACATGAGCTTTCGCGCGGGACTGCAAAGCAACGCGCTTCACAATGCTGTAGGCCGGATCGTTGGCCGAAGCGATTAGAAAGAAAATCTCGTAGTTTTGGTAGGTGAATTCGGTGAGCGAAACGAGGTTGCGCTCAAGGGCTGGCTCCATCCCTCTGCACGGACATAGCACCGCAACTTTCGGCGAATAGAATCCCGGATCCGTGTGTATGCGCCGTCGTGTGTAGCCCAGCCACTGAAGTCCCTGTCCGATTAGAAAGAGACCCAAAAGGATCTGCGAGATCGCCAGAATATAGAATAAGATTTCCACGTCATTCGAGAATAGCAGAGAGGCAGTTCTCGCGCATGGCCGCGTGGGCAGGTAGAATCGCACCGGTAAACGTCCGGTTTAAGGAGACATTCCGATGCCCAATCGCGTGGATTCTTCCATGGTAACGTCGGGACTCGAAATTCCCGGCTATCGCATCGTTCGAAATTTTGGAATCGTGCGCGGCATTATTGTTAGATCTCGCAGCGTGATCGGAAACCTCGGAGCGGCCTTGCAAACCATCCTTGGCGGCAACATTACGATTCTCACGAATCTTTGCGAGAAAACCCGCGAAGACGCGTACGAATTACTTCTCCAACATGCCGGCGAGCATGGCGCGAACGCCGTTATCGGACTGCGCTACGACGCCACGGAAGTGATGCAGGGTGTGACCGAAGTGCTGGCCTACGGCACTGCCGTCCAAGTCGAGCGCATTTCGTAATTCACCGTCGCATTTTTCGTGGTCATCCTTCGCGATAGCCGCGTGGCTTACCTCAATGGTAGAATCTCGCCTTCCCATGTACTGCCCTTCCTGCGGCGCACAGGTTTCTTCCACCGGGCGGTTCTGCTCCTCCTGCGGCGCATCTATAGACCTGAATACGGCGGCGACCGTGGACTCCAATGACTTGAGCGCCGAGCAAGACACTATTGCGCCTCCTGCAACGTCGCACAAACCGTCACCTGCTCCGGCGCGGTCTCCTCGCACTCCTTCTGGTTCCGCCAGCGGGACAAAATTAACCAGCTCCGACCCCATCGGCGGCGGGCGATTCATACCGGGGCAGATGATTGCAGAACGCTATCGCGTCGTGGCCATGGCTGGCCGCGGCGGCATGGGTGAAGTCTACCGCGCGGAAGACCTGAAGCTCGGTCAACTTGTCGCCATCAAGTTTCTGCCCGAGAGTTTCTCGCAGGACGCTGCCACTTTGTCGCGATTTCATTCCGAGGTTCGTATCGCCCGTCAAGTTTCCCATCCGAACGTCTGCCGGGTCTTCGATATCGGAGATGCGGAGGGTGTGCCTTTTCTCTCCATGGAATACGTCGATGGCGAAGATCTTGCTTCGGTCGTTCGCCGCATCGGCAAGCTTTCTCCCGATAAGGCCACGGAAATTGCCCGGCAGATTTGTGCTGGCCTGGCCGCGGCGCACGAACGCGGCGTCATTCACCGCGACCTCAAGCCCGCGAATGTCATGCTCGATGGCGCCGGAAAAATTCGTATCACTGACTTCGGTCTTGCCGGAATCGCCGCAAGCATTCAGGGCGCGGATATCCGCGCCGGCACACCTGCCTATATGGCTCCGGAGCAGCTTGGAGGAAAAGAAGTCACCACCAAGAGCGACATTTATTCGCTCGGGTTGATTCTCTACGAAATCCTTACCGGAAAACGTGCTTTCGACGCCGCGACGCTGCCAGAACTCATCAAGCTCCGCGAGCAAGGCACGATCACCAACCCTTCGACCCTCGTCCGCGACCTCGATCCTTTGATCGAACGCGTCATCCTCCGCTGTTTGGAAAACGATCCCGCAAAACGCCCCGTGTCGGCCCTGCAGGTTGCAGCCGCACTGCCCGGCGGCGATCCTCTGGCAGCCGCGCTAGCGGCGGGTGAAACACCGTCGCCGGAAATGGTCGCTGCCGCTGGCACTACCGAAGGCATCAAGCCGCGTCTGGGCCTGGCGCTTGTTGCAACGGTGCTGCTCAGCCTCGTGGCGAATTTGTTCGTTGCCGATCGATACAAACTGCAGAACCTCACACCGCTGGACAAACCTCCCGAAGTTCTTCTGACGCGTGCTCAGGAAATCATCCAACAACTTGGCTTCTCGGAAACGCCCGCGGACAGCGCCTATGGCTTCACCGCCGACGGCAATTATCTCGACTACATACAGGATCACGACAAATCACAAACACGTTGGCAGCGTCTTTCCTCCGATCGTCCCCCGACGATTTTGTTCTGGTATCGCCAGAGTCCGCGCGAACTGGAGTCGTTCAATTTCTTCAATTCTGCCGGTTCAGGAATCGTCACGCAGTTGGACCCGCCGTCGGACGTGACTGGCATGATCACGGTCGTGACGGATTCTCGAGGCCGCTTGATATCTTTCAAGCGCCTTCCACCGGAGCGCGATCCGGGGGAAGGCTCTGCAGCCCCTCCGGATTGGTCCGTGCTGTTCGCCACTGCGGGCCTGGATCCATCTGCTTTTTCGCCCGCGGCCCCCGAATGGACTCCTCTTTTTTATTCCGACACTCGTGCCGCCTGGACACGGCAACTCTCAGCCCCCGCCGGTGTCACGGAGCGCGTGGAGGCCGCTGCCTACCGAGGCAAGCCGGTCTTCTTCCGCGTCCTATACCCTTGGAACAAGCCAGAGCGAGACCAGGCCTTCCAACCCTCGACACATCAAAAGTTGGCCAATATCATCGGCATCATAATCTTTGCCGCCCTCATCGTCGGCAGCGCCCTCGTCGTCCGGCGCAACCGTCGCCTTAAACGCGGCGACGAAGCCGGTTCAACGCGTTTGGGCAATTTCCTATTTTGTGTGTTTCTTGCCATGTGGGCCGTGCGCGCCCATCATCTTGCTTCAGCCAACGAATTCGGGGTCATCGTCCTTGGGCTGGCGGGGGCTTTTCTTTTCTCCTCATTTGCCCGGCTTCTCTATTTCGCCCTCGAGCCGTTCGTCCGTCGCCGCGATCCTCACACATTAATTTCCTGGACCCGCCTGATCGGTGGAATGATTCACGATCCGCTGGTCGGTCGCGACGTTCTGATTGGCACGGCGTACGGTGTTCTCCTGGCCCTGTTCGAGTCTTCAGACAATCTTCTCCTCCCGTTCTTCGGGGGGCTTCCGCCGGAGCCCGGCACGCCCTCCATGGAAACGCTTCTCGGTTTCCGCACCGCCCTAGGTTCGGTCTTCACGTACACCTGGGTCTATGTGCTTTATGCGTTGGGGATCTTTTTCATGCTTTTCCTCCTGCGTTTTCTTGTTAGGAGGGACTGGGTTGCGGCGCTGGTGATCGTCTTCTTGGGCGCCATCACCAACACCGGAGGCGACTACTCCTGGGTCACCTTCCTGGCCTCGGCGGTGATTTGGTTATCGATTTATATGGTCTTGCGACGCTTCGGCGTGCTCACGTTGGTGGTCGGGCTCGTCGTGCAAAACATGCTCGTCGTCTTCCCCATGACCTCGCATCTAGGCCGTTGGTACGCGTCTGGAGCAATTACTGGCATGGTGATAATCGCCGCCCTCGCCCTGCTTGCGCTTTACTACGCCTTGGCTGGCCAGCGGCTTTTCTCCACTGCATCCCTCGATCTGTAGCCCCGGTGTCTTCGCGTTCTAACGCTCCAAGCGTGCCGGTGCCGTTTGTGCGGCATGCAAAACGGTGCCAGTGACCACCGCGGCGAGATTCTCCAGCTCGTTCAATGCCCGGCTGGCCGCGATTCTCGCCTTTTCCAGAAAAGATGAATCCAGCAAGAATGCGCAGCGATCAACAAACGGATGATTGGCGGCTTCAAACGGCTTGCGATTCCGCCGCGCTGAACTATTGCGTGCCAGCAAATCTTCGTATATTTGCAAGTCCGCTTGAAAGTCGAGAGCATCTCCCGCGCCCCATTTTTGCTGCCGCGTCAGCGCCGCCAGTAGTTTACGACGAAAAATCACGGCGTCTTTTCGCAACATCGTGCGTGGCTTCGCCCTGCCTGCTGGCAGCGGCTCGGCGTATGCAATTTCCAGCGCCCTCGCCGTCACCGCGAGCAACGCCTCGCGCTGCAGCAATTCGAGAAGATCACGATAAAGGGAAGGATGAACCTGCAAGGCGAACCGACCGTGCTCCACAACATAAGAATCGACGAAACGTGGTACAACCCGCTCGCGCTGAAGACCCTCTGTCAGGCGTTGCGCCAACTCAGCCGGCGCGTCTGCTTTGACTTGTTGTTCGCGAGCCATGCCCCGGACCATGGTAGCAGGACTTCTGTCTCCCTCAGCGCGTCTCGCCCAAAAGAGAAGCCCAGCGAGTTTCGCTGGGCTTCTCTTTTTCGCTCTCTACCTTTGCACGCAAGTTGCCGCGCGCGGGTCACTACTCACTACGAGCTACTCACTACTCAATTCCCCTTCAATGAATCGCTCGCGGACTTTCTGGTCCCACGCGCTTCGGCTTCGATTCCGGATGCGGCACGATCGGTGGCGCTACTGCATTCTTGGAGAGCGCGTGCTCCAGCACCTCATCGAGATTCCGCACGTAGGTGATCTTCATATCGCCGAGAATATCCGACGGTAGATCAGCTACGGCGTTCGGTTCGTTGTCGGCCGGCAACAGCACTTCCTTGATTCCCGCGCGCTTTGCGCCGAGCACTTTTTCCTTCACGCCACCGATCGGCAGCACGACACCCGAAAGCGTCATCTCACCTGTCATCGCCAGCCGGTCCCGCACGGGCCGCCCCGTCAGCAAGCTGATCAGCGCCGTCACCATCGCCGCTCCTGCGGATGGGCCATCCTTCGGCACGCCGCCTGACGGCACGTGGATGTGGATGTCCTGCTTGCGGAAAAAGTCCGGATCGATCCCGTACCTCTCCGCATTCGCACGCGTCCACGTCAGCGCCGCGGTCATCGACTCTTGCATGACCTCGCCGAGATGCCCGGTCATTGTGAATTGCTTCCCCCCGCGCATGCGGCTGGCTTCGATGAAAATGATGTCTCCGCCGACCGGTGTCCACACCAGGCCCACAGCTACGCCAGGTATCTTGACGCGCTCTTCAACTTCTTTCTCCGCCCGGAACTTTGGCACGCCAAGGTATTCGCGCACGATCTCCGGCGTAACCTGCATCTTTTCCAGGCTGCCTTCTGCGATCTTCCTCGCCTGTTTGCGCGTGATCGTCGCGATTTCCCGTTCAAGGTTTCTCACTCCCGCTTCTCGCGTGAAGCTGTGGATGATCTCCCTCAGCGACTCGTCCGAAAACTCAATCTGCTCTCCCACTTTCAGCCCATGCTCCAGGGCCTGCTTGGGGATCAAGTATTTGTGCGCGATGTGGATCTTCTCCTCGCCCGTGTATCCGGGCAGTTCTATGATCTCCATGCGGTCTCGCAGCGGCTCCGGGATGGGATCCATCCAGTTTGCCGTGGCGATGAACAGCACTTTCGAGAGATCGAACGGCACGTCCAGGTAGTGATCGCGGAACGCATTATTTTGCTCCGGATCGAGCACTTCCATCAGCGCCGACGACGGGTCACCTCGAAAATCACGTCCTAGTTTGTCGACTTCGTCGAGCATCATCACCGGATCGTTCGATTCCGCCCGCTTCAGCCCTTGAATTATCTGCCCTGGAAGGGCGCCGATATATGTCCTGCGATGCCCGCGGATTTCCGCTTCATCGTGCATGCCGCCCAATGCGATGCGCACGAACTTGCGGCCCAGCGATCTTGCGATCGACTTTCCAAGCGAAGTCTTGCCAACGCCCGGGGGCCCAACGAAGCACAGAATCGGCCCCTTCATCCCCGGTTGCAGTTTCTTCACCGCGAGGTAATCGAGAATCCGTTCCTTCACCTTGGCCAGGTCGTAGTGGTCCTCGTCAAGAATTTGCTTCCCCTTGGCGATGTCAATTTCGCTGACGCCGGAAGACTTTGCCCATGGCAAGGAAGTCATCCATTCCAGGTACGTCCGCGAAACCATGTATTCCGCCGATGCCGGCGTCATTTTTGCCAGCCGCTTCAGTTCGCGGTCGCACTCTTTCTTCGCTTCCGCCGTCATTCCAGCCTCATCCACTTTCTTGCGCAGTTCGTCGATCTCCTGTCCTGTATCGTCGCTTTCGCCGAGTTCCTTCTGGATGGCCTTCATCTGTTCGCGCAACAGGTACTCGCGCTGGTTTTGGCCGACTTGCTCCTGCACTTGTTCATGGATTTTCGACCGCAACTCCAGCACTTCCAGCTCTTTCGAGAGTTCGCGGATCAACATCTCGAGGCGCTTCCGCACGCTCGGCGTTTCGATCAGCTCCTGCCGTAACAGCGTCGAGAGGGACGGGAGTGTCCCAGCAATAAAGTCCGCCAGCCGGCCCGGATCATCGATGTTCATTGCGACAGATTGCAAGTCGTCCGAAAGTTGCGGCGAATGGCTGACCACGTCGCGAAATAGGTCCTGCGCGTTCCGCTGCAGGGCCTCGAGCTCCGCATCCACGTCGCCCGTAATTTCGGGCTGCGCTTCCACACGCGCCCGCAGAAACGGCCGTAATCCGATCAGCTCCAAGACGTTTACACGCTGCAACCCTTCCAGAAAGATCACCACGTTCCCGTTGGGCATTTTGACGGTCTTGTGAACCTTTGCCAGCGTTCCGACCTTGTGCAGGTCCGCAGCGGCAGGATCTTCAATCCGGGGGTCAAGCTGCGCTACCACCCCCAACAGTTTCTCCTCGCCCTCCAAGGAGTTAACCAGCGCCAACGAGCTTTCCCGGCCTACCGTTAGGGGCAGAACCGCTCCGGGAAACAGCACCGTATCCCTAACCGGAAGAATCGCGAGAATCTCAGGCACCGAATACTTTTTCTCAGCCATAGTGAATGTCCCCTAAACTCGGGCGTAAGGAATTCTCCCCTGCGCCTAACCACGTTAGATGCGTTCTAGAACAAAACGGTGCAGAGAGATGCGAATGCAATTGGCATGTAATCTTAGCTTAACAAACTCATATTTTAGCACTAGTCCCTACTTCTTGCAAATTGTCTACTAACTCTTTTTATTTCAAACATTTGTAAGATAGCCTCTTTTCCCCACAACCTGCCTGCTTATGCTTCCGTCATCGGCAGGAATACCTGTCTTCGTCAGGCCTTTGCCCCCCTCGAGCCAAACTTTATCCGGACAAACTTCTCTGCTTCTTCCTTTGTTGTAACCTGCCCCTCAAGTTGCGCGTCTTCTACGGCCCTTAGTATTTCGCCAAATAGCGGTCCGGGGATATAGCCCATTTGGCTCAAATCGTTGCCGGTTAGGACACGTTGTGGACGCACCTGTTCCGCGGGCGTTTCCGCAAGGAAGCGCTGTACGACGCCGTACGAATCCAGATTGCGATGGCTGGATAGACAATCCAGCCGGTGAAGCTCCATGTGCTCCTCAAAACGAGGAAGCCGCACGAACCGCTTCAACGTCGCGGTCCGCATGCGCTCCACATCCATGAATCGCATGTGATTGGCGACGAGCGCAATAATTTGTTCGGTCTCCTCGTTCGAAAAACGGTACCGCCGGCAAATCGCTTCTGCCATGCGCACGCCCACGTCAACGTGGTTGTCGAATCGGATGCGATCGCCCGTCTGCGATGCTGGTCTGAAAGTCGGTGGCTTCCCAACATCATGAAGCAGCACGCCCCACGCCAGCGTCGGAGAACTCCCCGTGGGGAGTCCCTCAATCATCATCAGCGTGTGAATCCACACGTCGCCCTCTGGATGGAACTGCGGCGGCTGCGGCACGCCCTTCATCGCTGCGATCTCGGGAAGCACGATCGAAAGCAACCAGGACTTCTCGAGCAGTTCAAGCCCCGTCCTCGGCGCGCCTTCCGTCAGCAGCTTCGTGAGTTCGTCGCGAAGACGTTCCGCCGAAACATCTGTGACTGCACCAGCATGCCTGCGAATCGCGGTAAACGTCTTGTGCTCGATCTTGAATCCAAATCGCGCCGCAAACCGGATCGCGCGCATCATGCGCAACTTGTCTTCGACAAATCTTCGGTCCGGCTCGCCGATCGCGCGAATCACTTCGGCCTTCAGATCCGCCTGGCCCTCAACAAAATCAAGAATTTCGCTGGTGTCATGCCGCATCAGCAATCCGTTGATTGTGAAATCGCGGCGCTGCACATCCTCTTGGGCCGTTTTCGAATAAACCACGCGGTCCGGATGCCGCCCATCCGAGTAGCCCACGTCGGAGCGGAACGTCGCGACTTCCACCTTCAGCCCATTACGAGGAACGAGGACGACACCGAACTGCGCGCCGACCGCGATGCTTTCGGGAAATAGTTCCATGACGCGCTCGGGCGTGGCGTCGGTCGTCACGTCGTAATCTGCAGGTTCGCGGCCGAGCAGCAGGTCTCGCACACAGCCGCCCACGAGCAGCGCCTGATGGCCGTTGCGCTGCAACGTGTCGCAGATCGAATTGGCAAGCTCGCGAGGCGTCACGGTGCGATTATGCGACACTCGCGGCGGCAAAGGGGAGACATGTGTAAAGACAGGTTTCCGGGCGGGATTACTTGGAGCGGAAAACGAGGCAGGTGATGTCGTCGGACTGGCGCGTGAAGCCGACGAAATCATCCACGCGCTTCATCAAGAATTGCAGTGATTCCGAAGCACCCCAATCGGGCAGCGCGCGTATGGCGTCGATCCAACGCTCATTGCCAAACTCCCGGCCCTTCTCGTCAAACGCCTCGACTACCCCATCCGTATAAAAAATGAGCGCGTCGCCAGGCTTCAGATCGACAGCCGCTGTCTCATACGCGGCGTCCACTTGAATTCCAAACGGCAACCCGCCGGCCTCGAGTTTCTCAATCGCTCCGCCATTGCGTCGCAAGATGGGAGGATTGTGGCCTGCATTCACATAAACAAGGCTCCGGGTCAGTGGTTCATATTCGGCAAGGACCGCGGTCGTGAAGCGGCGGCCGTCTAGACTGTGCGCGCTGGCATAGTGATTCAACCGCACGACCAATTCCCCCAGCGGAGCGCCTTCGCCCGCAATTGTGCGCAAGCTCGCCTGCAGCGTGGCCATCAGTAACGCGGCAGGGATGCTCTTTCCCGCCACGTCGGCAATCACCAGCATGAGCTTTCCATTTTCTTGAGCGCTCAAACTTGGATAGAACGCGTCGTAATAGTCGCCCGCAACGGAGTTTTGCGGGCGTGATGCGAACGCGATGTCCCCTCCAGCCACTTCCGGTGCATTCGACGGAACGAGCCAAGTCTGAATTTCTCTCGCGATTTCCAGGTCCCGCTTCATCGTGACCTTGTCCGCCAGCTCCAGCGCCAGCAAAAACAAAAACAGAAGCGCCGAGAACAAACTTAGGTCTAAATCGAACTGTATGTCTTTGCCGATCTGGAACTTCACCCCCGACATGAACAGCAGCACGATGGCGATAATCAGCAACACACGTCGCGCCGGTGTCAGCTTCATTACCATCGCCCAAAACAGCGCTTTGGCAATTTTTAGGTACCGCCGCACGCCTCGGTGCCGCTCGAATTCGTCCGCGTCCGTCTCTTTGATATAAAAACCATAGCTGGCGCGTGCGTCGGCGGTGAATTGCGACCACAATTCGTCCAGTTCGCGGCCTTCGCTTATGCGCTGCCAAAATCCACGAACTCCGCCACCGGAGCGGAGGTCCGTAGCCGTGCCGGAAGGAGGCGTGACAGGACTCATGTGAGAAGTATAGGGTATTCGCTTCTGTAGGGTCACCCTTCTGAGGGTGACCGCTCGTCCACTATTTTTCGCGCTCGTTGCTCGAACCGTCCGTGCGCAGCGAGCCTCCAAATTGCACTTTTCCAAACCCGAAGCGGTCCCGTAACTTGTCCGTCGCCCGCGTCAATTTTTCCAGTCGCTTCCGGCGTTCGGCATCCAGCAAATCAAGTTGCTCGGCCCCGTGCGTCAGTCCGCCAAGGCTCACGCCCAGCAGCCTGATCTTTCGTTTTACGTCGCGATGCTCGGCAAATAGCATTTGAAAAACGCGGAAGATATCGGCATCGAGCTGCGTCGGTTCTGAAAGAGTTTTCGCGCGCGTGTGCGTGTCAAATCCGGCGTAGCGGATGGTCAAGGTTAGCGTACGGGTTGCCAGTCCCGCTTCCCGAAGGCGCTTGCACGCTTTCTGCGAGAGATGGCTGAGCAAGGCGTGGAGCGCGTCCGTGTCGTTGGTGTCTTCTCCAAACGTGTGATTGTGCGAAATGGATTTTGGCTCGGCGTCGATCACGAATTCGTAGGAATCGCCGCCTCGCGCCTTGCGATAGAGCGCATCGCCCCATTGTCCGAAGACTTTTTCTAGCTTTTCCTGTGGAATCGCGGCCAGTTGCTCGACGGTCTCGATACTAAGGGCGCGCAGCGCGCGTTCTGTGACTTCGCCGATGCCCGGAATCATCCGCACTCGAAGCGGCGCAAGAAAACGCGCTTCCTGGCCCGGCGCAACCCACACGAGACCGCGCGGCTTGGCCTGATCCGATGCCACTTTGGCGACGAGACGCGTGGTAGCCAGTCCAGCCGAGCAGGGAAGGCCCGTCGATTTGGTGATCGTCCGCAGCAACTTGTCCGCGGCCGCCAGCGGCGGCCCGTGCAGCCGCTCGGTCCCTTCTAGATCGAGATAAGCTTCATCAATCGAAACCATTTCGACGATGGGAGAGAATTTCGCAAGAATCGTCGCGACACGGTCGCTCCACTCTCCATATTTTTCATGATGCCCGTCGAGAAAAACCGCGTGCGGACATAGCCGTCCCGCGGTTCGAAGCGGCATTGCGGAGTGCACGCCATATTTGCGCGCCTCGTAACTGGCCGCCGTGACAACGCCGCGCTGATCGGGCCGTCCGCCAACGACCACAGGCTTGCCGCGCAACTCCGGCCGCTCCAGCAACTCCACGGACACAAAGAACGCGTCCATGTCCACATGCAGGATGGACGCAGTCGCATTAGTCGCATGCTGTTCCAGTGGCCCATGCTTAGCCCGAAATCGCGCCATCTCTGGCATGCCGCTAGCCTACTCCCGATTCAATCTTCGCTTCAACTTCGCCGTAGCTTAGCTTCGTTCGGCGGCGATGACGCGGGGGATGCCAGCCAGGTCGTTGGTTACGGCGGCATTGGTCCAGTTTGGCAAATCGAGGAGCGGTTGCACGGCGGGAAGGCTGTTGTGGCCTAGTTCGAGGACCAGGAGGCCGCCTGGCTTCAAGTGCCGAGCCGCTTGTGCGATCAATTCCGCGTAAAGTTCGTAGCCTTCTTCGCCCCCGTAAAGGGCAAGTTCCGGTTCGTGGTCGCGTACTTCGCGCTGCAGCGTTTCTTTTTCACTGCGGCCGATGTAGGGAGGATTGCTGACAATCAGATCGAAGGAACGTGATTCGTGACTCGTGACGGGTGACTCGTTTTCAGAATTGTTCGCCACGTTCGATTGTCGGGCCACGATATATCGTGCCCCTACGCAGAGGGCGTCGAGCAAATTGGATTCGAGGAACTGGATGCGATCGGCGACGGCATGACGCGTGGCGTTGCGCCGTGCGACGGCGAGAGCCGCGGCGGAAATATCGGTGGCAATAATTCGCGCGCCAGGAAGTTCTTTTGCGAGCGTGATAGCAATGCAGCCGGAGCCGGTGCCGACGTCGATAACCTGCAGGCCATCGCCTGCTAGGGTTTGTTTGAGGCCTGTGCGCTTTTCTCTAACGGCCAGGCGATCGAGGGCGACTTCCATGAGGTGTTCGGTTTCGGGGCGGGGAATTAACACATCGGGAGTGACTTCAAACTCGAGTCCCCAGAAGTCTTGCTTGCCGGTGAGATGTTGCGTGGGCTCACCTTCGGCGCGCCGTGCAATCAGAGAGATGAAGCGATGAGCATCCAGTGCAGAAACGGTTTCTTCCGGATGCGCATAGAGCCAGGCACGGTCGCGGCCGAGCACGTGAAGGAGCAGCAACTCCGCGGCCAGTGTGTAGGACGGCACGTTTGCATCGCGAAGTTCAGCGATGCCCCGTTTAAGCGCTGTACGAATATCTAAGGTTCTTTCCATTTGGATCGAGCGCAAAGAAAGTGCAAGCCTCGTCGACGTTGACAAAATTCCGTTCCGGACGACGGCCAATCAATGATTACGCTCCAGCAAGCTCCTGCTCCAAACGCTCGGCTTCGTAGTGGCTCACCAGGGCGTCGACCAGCGCACCGAGCTTTCCTTCCATCACGTCCGTCAACTGGTGGAGCGTCAGGCCGATGCGGTGATCCGTCACGCGGTTTTGCGGGAAATTGTAGGTGCGGATTTTTTCGGAGCGGTCGCCGGTTCCGATTTGGCCCCGGCGCTCCGCGCCGATGGCGGCCTGCTGTTTCTCGAGTTCCTGTTCGTAGAGGCGGGCACGTAAAACGCGCATGGCTTTCGCGCGGTTTTTGATTTGCGATTTTTCGTCCTGCTGCGAAACAACCAGGCCGCTGGGAATGTGCGTGATGCGCACAGCGGAGTAGGTTGTGTTTACAGATTGCCCGCCGGGTCCGGAAGAACAAAACGTATCGATGCGCAAATCTTTCGCTTCAATTTTGATATCGATGTCATCCGCTTCGGGAAGAACCGCGACCGTCGCCGCGGAAGTATGAATACGGCCCTGCGTTTCCGTGGCGGGCACGCGTTGCACGCGATGAACCCCGCTTTCGTATTTCAACTTGGAATAGACTTTGTGTCCTTGAATCGCCGCGACGATTTCCTTTACGCCCCCGAGATTGGAAGGCGAGCTTTCGAGCACTTCCACTTTCCAGCCGAGCGTTTCCGCGTAGCGCGAATACATGCGGAAAAGTTCGCCGGCAAAGAGAGCGGCTTCGTCGCCGCCTGTGCCCGCGCGGATTTCCACGATGACGCTTTTCTCGTCGTTCGGATCCTTGGGAAGCAGGAGCAGTTTTAATTCGCGCTCCACGATTTCCTTGCGCGCCGTGAGCTGTTTTTCTTCCTCCACGGCCATCTGCTTCATCTCAGCGTCTTCATTTTCGACCACCATCTGGTGCGCGCCGGCGAGATCCTTTTCAATCTGCTTGAACTCGCGGTGCTTGGCGACGATTTCCTCGAGCTCCGCGTGCTGCTTGGCGATTTTCTGGAAGCGCGCGGAGTCCGCGGCGACTTCCGCCGTCGAAAGCTGCTGCGTCAGTTCGTCGTAGCGGGTGCCGAGCTGATCCAATTTGTCGGACAATGTCATTACTGCCATGGCGATTCCTCTTGAGAAAAAAATCGTGACTCGTGATTCGTGACTTGTGAAAAACGGGAGCGGCGCTCCGATGCGGGAGCGGTGCGAGGAGTCAGCTAATAGAAGGCGGCGTACATCGTCTTGCTCAGTTGTAAGAATAACGCTGAAATCGGGAACAAGCAATTAGATGCTCCGTCTGGTTGTCTCGATTCGCCTGCCGCCGTGTGGTTGCCGGGATACGCGGCGGTGTACTACGATGCGTAGCGATGAGCGAACCGGTTCGATCCTTAATGCAAGCGAGCGACGCTGTCGAACGGGAATCCACCAGCGAGACGGACGCCGGTTTTCTCTGGGATTTTTGGTATCCGGCGGTGCGGAACACGGAAGTTACGGGCACTCGGCTGGCGAAGGCGATGCTACTGGAAGTGCCGCTGGTTTTGGGGCGAACCTCCAAGGGTGCGGCGTTTGCGATGCGCGATTCTTGCCCGCACCGGGGGATTCCGCTTTCTTATGGGCGATTTGACGGAAAGACACTCGAGTGCAGCTATCACGGATGGAAATTTGAAGCGTGCAGCGGGCAGTGCGTCGAAATTCCATCGCTGACGAGCCAGGACAAACTGAAAGTGGAGCGTATTTTTGCCGGGCATTATCCGTGCGAAGAGCACGACGGATATTTTTGGGTTTACATGAATACTCCCGGAGCGAGATTGCCAGAAATGATTCCGGCCGTTCCGAAGCTCGCTGTTTTCAACGATAAATATCGCATTACACATCTCGATTGCGAGCTTCCCTCGCACGTCGACCAAGGCATCATTGGATTGATGGATCCGGCGCACGGGCCTTTTGTGCATCAATCGTGGTACTGGCGCAGCCGGCACAGCATCCATGAAAAAGAAAAGAAGTTCGAGCCAATTCCTAATGGCTTCCGGATGAGCCCGCACACTCCAAGCTCGAACAGCGCGCCGTATCGGATGCTGCAGAAATATACCGGCGAGCCGGTAACCACGACGATCGACTTTGTGTTGCCCAATATCCGCACGGAGGAGATACGGAGTGGGAAGCTCTGGTTTTCCAGCAGGGCGACAGTCACGCCGGTTCGGCGCGACCTTTGCCGGATCGATTTCGTAGCTGCCTGGAATTTGCTACTGCCGGTTTCGATTTTCCGGATTTTTGCGCAAAAATTTTTGCGGCAAGATCAGGAGACGATGATCCTGCAAGCCGATGGATTGAAGCACAACCCTCGGTTGATGCTGATCGATGACGCGGACCGGCCAGCGAAATGGTATTTCGGGTTGAAGGCCAACCTGCTGGAAGCGCGGCGAACTGGTGCGGCGATGGACCATCCCATGTCCGGTCCGGTAACCTTGCACTGGCGGTCCTGAGAGCGGAGCCCAGGCCAGAGTGCCTGTGCTACTTGGCCGGTGGAGCTGCATTGGCGTTCTTGAACACAAGGCACAGGCAAGATTGCCTGTGCCACCGGGGATTCGGTTTATATCACTCTATCACTCTGTCACAGAGTGATAGAGTGAATTGGGCTGCCCACATTTGGACCTCAGATTAGCGTTTGGCGATACCACGGACCATGTGTCGTGCTGTCCTCCTGCTAGTTTTCCTCCTCGACAGAGACATGAACGAGAAGCGTTGGCTTCAACCCGAGTATCGACGCCGGAGGAGTGCAGTAGTGGCGGCCTTTAGAGAAGGCGCGAGCACACAAAGGATGAGTGGTCTTTGAATGGGCCGATAGGTGGATAAGTCTAAAGAAAAAAAGGAATTACGCCTCTTGTAGGCCTGGCACGGGGCCGAGACGCAGTTCCCAAACGAGACAAGTATACCAGGGCTCCACTTATATTTCCATAACTTCTTTGGCGAATTTAGCGGAGTGTGGGTGCATGTGAAGAGAGTCGGGAGTAAGGTTTGTCGGCTCCATGTTGGAGTCAGCGGAGGCGAGAGAGGTCGAAGTCGACGGAGACGGGGTCTCCCTCGGGAGGGGTAATTTGGATGGTGGGCGAGTCGGACTTGAAAGCTTTGGCGGGGTAGTCGAACTGGAGGGTGGCACCAACGAGGATGCAGCCACCGTCCGGATTGCAAGCATAGTTTGGTGTTCCTGAAGAGGTTGATGGCGCAAGGCTCTGATCCTTGTCGAGTACCTCTACTTGGAAATCTATCCAAAAGTCGGAGGGACGGAGGGCGTACCCGATGGGAGAACCGGAGCGGGAGCCCGTCGGGCGAGGAATGAGCGCGCCATAGGATTGGGTAAGCTGAATTTGGATAATGACGCGGACGATTTCTTCCTGTTTGCGGTGATCTTGCTCGGCTTGCTGCGCGCTGTAGTTGATGGTGCGTTGACTGGAAAGCTGGGCGACTAGAGCGAACGGGGTGAGGAAAGTGATCGAAGAGATATCGGGACCGGATTCGGGCATCGGGAGCAACTTTGTGTATTTCGCAAGCAAGTCGTTGAAGTCTTGTCCGTGGCGTTGGCCGAGGAAATAGGCTTCGCGGACGGCCTCGTCGGAGAGGGGAGTGTCGATGGCGAAGGCGGGAGGGATGAATAGCAAAGAGACGGCAATGGCGGAACATGAGGTTAGGCGGGAGCGCATTTGAGTAGCATATTGCTTATGGGGCGTTCATTGAGTGTTGGCGTCGGACGGCGTTTCCCGAGACTGACGCGAGGTTAGTGAACATTGAAGGCAAGTCTAGAATTTGAAGACATACGATGCACAGAAAATTACAACAACCACCGTCAGGCTGATTTACGATCTTCGCCGTTCTCCTTTGCATGGTCTGAATTTTCAGCTTTGCATTCCGAGGAGAATAGCTGGCGCTCGCGCTTCCACTCTGGCCATTTTGATACCGAACTGCTCGCCTCTCTAACTGTCTTAATGTGACTCCATGCTGAACTATTTTGAAGCGGTATTTTTGGCATTCTAGCTTTCCTCCGACTTTGTCAATAGTGCCAGTTTCGCTTTATTTTCGTCAAGAGCTTTTTGTTCTCTTTCCAAGTAGGAGTACGGTTCCATCGGCACCTTTGGGCCTCTGTGGGATTGCCTCTTCCATTGGATTGGTTTGCCATCTCGGTCCTTAAGTTCGGGGGCAATCCCAGTGGTAAGTTGACTTGAGAAAAGATCGAGATACCGTCTCGGCCCCACGCCTACAAAAGGGACAAATGGGATCTTGCCTGATTCCTTCGCTTCATTCTCGTCGAAACAGATTGCATCTGAGTGCAAGGCTTCTGCTTTACTCTTCGGGTAAGGTTCGATATAGATAACCTTGGATATCCCGGCGGCGATTATGTGGCGCGTGCAATTGTGACATGGAAAGGTAGTCGTATATAGATGTTTTCCTTTAGTGGCGATACCTAGTCGCGCGCAGGTCATTATGGCATCCATTTCTGCATGGACTGCTCGACCGAATTCGGTAACGTCTCTCAAGTCACTGCCGTCAATCAACTGTCGGACCTCCGCTGGATTAGTCGTAACCTTTTGCTGCTCAAGCTCATCCAAAATCGCATTGGCATGGTGCGCGAGCTCTGGTTGAGGTGTTCCAATATGCTGCAGCGTTGCCATAATGATTTGTTCTGCATTTAATTTATCCAGTATTTTCCCGTCCAACCCTCGAACGATGCTCTCAGTGATTTTCTTCCGGCTCTCGTAATTCGAATCTTTTCCGACCTTATGGTCTCTATGGTCGTCGCTATCTTCTTCACAATAGGCGCGAGCGTAGCGTGATGGTACTTCATTGAAGCCCACACCAATGACGGCACCGTCGGGGGTGGCGATGGCTGCGCCCACTTGTCGACCTAGCTGCGAGGATCGCGCTGCCGAAGCATAGGCCATAAACATGGCGTTTTCTTCTTTGGTAGGTGTAATGAACGGACGGCCAAAAACCAGTTCTAGGAATCGCTTGAGCTGCGATTCGTATTTTGATTCACGAAGTTCCAAAAACACGTCGGAAAGGTAAAAGGTGTCTCGTGTTCGCTGTCCGTGGATTTTTTGATCGTCCCGGTCTCTTTCGATGACACCCAAGGCCTCTTCTTTCGTCAAGCCCCTTCGGTTGGTTAGAAACAACTCTTGCTCATCATCGTCAGAAGCAATGCCTATAAGGAAGAAACCTGGCCTGTAAAGTGTCCTCAATAGTGCGACTTCTTCTGGCCGTTTCATTGATCGGACTATTTGCGCGACATTGAATGACGCGACTGGCTCACCATGCTCATCCAGTGTTCTTTTGTCCAGGACGTCGTTGGCGGCGCTGACAGCGAGAATGTTATCAGATTGTGTTCTGCGCCGTGCTTCGTCGCCAGCATTCATGAGCGCGTGCATTAGCTCTACAGGTGATTCGTCATCGAACTCAATTCCGAGGTCCAGCGATCTTAGGTAGTCACTGATCCTGAATAAGCGAGGCATGTAATCGAATTGCTTGAGGTAGTCCTCCAGCGTGCGAACGATTTTGTCCGGTTCCGTTCCAACTCCGTATACCAATCCAAAGACCAGTTCAGCGTGACGGTGATCGGTCTTCATTCCTTTATTACGCATAGGTTATTCAATCCAACGTAATTATACGGAGCTATTAAGGCTAGCGATCAGAAAACGCAGCAAGGGTTGCGCGGAAAGAAATAGGACAGCGCCACGGCATTAGATGCGGCGGGGGGTGTTGGGAAAGTCGAGCCAGACTTTTACGCCGCAGAAGTGGGAGCCTTCGGTGCAGATGGGGGTGGTTATGTTGGCGCGGAGGTGGCAGGGGGGGCCGATGTATTTTGCGAGCTGGGGATGGACTTCGCGGAGCTGGGCAACTTCGTCCATGCTCGCGGCGTAGATTTCTTCCTGGGCGTTGAAGCAGGTGCGCATGGTCCATTTGTGGAGGAGATGGAGGAGAGAGCCGCTCTCGACTAGGCGGATGGATTTGGCGTTGGGAAGAAGATAGAGGGCGATTTCGAGGGGGACGCCGTGGTCGAGGAGATCATTTTTGGCGGACCAGGCGTCGTGCATGGCGCGGTCGTAGAGTTCCTTGGCGCGGGGATTTTGCGTGAGGAGTGGGGGAGTGATGTAGTCGGGATCGCGGGTGTCGGCGAGGGTGAGGAGAGGGCGGGAGCCGGGGACCATGCGGTGGCGCTGGTCCTGGGAGTCGGCAGTGTGGCTGATCTTTTTGGCGAAGGTGTAATTGGCGTGCTGGAGAGCGCGCATCATGGGCGCGTGGACGCCGATGTCGAGGACTTCGAGGCGGTAGGGATTGCGGGCGGGATTTAGGAGACGGTCGATGGCTTCCGAGTCGGGGCATTGGGATGCGGTGAGGCCGAGGACGGCGCGGTAGGATTGGGCGATGACGCGGGGGGCGTTGGGGGAGTAATCGAGGAGCTTGGAAGTTTTTCCGGCGAGCTTGGCGTCAAATTCCTTGGCGAATGCTTCGCCGACTTGTGTGTTCGGCGCGTCTGCGTTCCACTCGGGACGCTCCTCGAGCGGTTCGGTTCCAAAGCGATCGAAAAATTGCGGATCGATTTTTTTGACCTCGTCGACCATTGCTCCGATGACGGTGCGGGACTCGCTGGGGGTGTCCGAGGCAGCGCTCATGCGCCAGAGGCGGTGGAGGACGATACCGGAGACGGTGTGAACCATGGTCGTGAAAGCAGCGACGGGGAGAACGTAGCGCGCGATTTCGATGGCGCGTTTTTCGGCGGAGCGCTCGATTTTTTGGAGGCGCTTGGGGTGGGACATGGGGCCGATGTTCCAGATGTCGCTGAGGATGGCGCGGGCGTCGTTGACGAGAAGAGTGGAGAGTTCGCGGTAGGCGTTCCAGGCGCAAGCTATGGCTTGCTCATAGATGGCGCGATGAGCGTCGTTAAAAAAAAGCGAAGAGGGCGGGATATAAGCTTGGGCGCGATCGAGGCGGACGTAGCGCTGGCTTTGCTGCTCGGAATTGTAGAAGGGATGCGCGTGGAGGAAAGACCAGACGAATTGGCGGCTGACATTTTCGAGGCCGAATTCGAAATGGGCGTGCTGGTAGACGGTGTGATGGCCGCTGTAGAAAGTGGCGGCGCCGATGTTGAGGCGCTGCTTGTCGGTGATTTCTTCGGGGACGATCAGGCGAGAGGCATAACAAGTGCGCGCGGCGGCGATGGCGGAATCGTAAGGGTGCGCGAAGGCGTTGCGAAGAGTTACGCGTGGCGGGGCGGTTTCGACCAACTCACCGGGACGGCTGGAATCGAACATGCGGGATTGCGTGGCCACGTTGGGAAGTCATTTTACACGGATAAAAAGAATTAACACAGGGAGCGCAGAGAAGGGAAAAAGGGACAGACAAGAATGCCTGTCCCACCTCTGGTCACGCAAAGTTCGGCGTGGCGTTATTTTTTTGCGGCGGCGGTTTTTGAGGCTTCGACTTTGGCAGCGGCGTCGGCGTATTTTTTCGTGAAGCGTTCGACGCGGCCGGCGGTGTCAATAAGCTTCTGTTTCCCGGTGAAGAACGGGTGGCAATTGGAGCAGATTTCAACATTCAGTCTGTCGCCCTTGATGGTCGAGCGGGTGGAGAAATTGTGGCCGCAGGCGCAATGGACTGTGACGGCGTGATAGTCGGGGTGAATACCGGGTTTCATGAAGCTCCATTCTGTCGCGTCCGGTCTGCACGGCGTCCCGGTTTTTGGGGAGAAGAGCCTCACCTTTAGGGAGGTGAGCTACAGCCGCGTCGCTAGGTCGCGAGGCAATCCCTAATTATACGGGAACCTGGTGACATTTCCAAATGCGGACCCGAATGCAGGTCCGAGTCTGAATTGAAGATACTCAATCGCGGGGCTTTCCGCGCGCGTGGAATTTGGACGGGAATTGAGCTATGTTTTCGGTCCGAGACTGAGCAGAGACTGGGGGTGTCGAATGATCTGGATACGGTGGATGGTTCTGGTTGTTGTGGGGGGCGGGATGGCGGCGGGGACGATTGCAAGCGGGGGAGCCAGCGCCCGGGATGAAATCGATGCATTCAACAAGCGGTATGTGGAGATGCATCTGAAGATGGATGATGCTGGAATATTCGCGACCTGGGCGGAAGACGGGGTGAGTTTGATGCCCGGGGAAGCGCCACTGATTGGGAAGAAAGCGATTGTGGCGTGGGTCGAAAATATTTTATCGAAAATGCCAGGATACAAAGTCGTGAAGGAGGAAATAGATTTTCACGACATTCAAATCTCGGGAGATTGGGCATCGGAGTGGGCAATGGAACATCAGGTGGTGCAGCCGCCGGATGGGAAGCCGGTAATTGATTCGCGCGGAAAAATGGCGCTGGTGCTGCACAGAGAGGCTAGCGGGGAGTGGAAGGTCAAACAGGAGATGTGGAACCAGGCGCCTAAGCAGTGAGAGCCGTAGAAATTAAACACGCTGCGTTGCATGACTGCGCTTTGCCTTTGTTTTCTTAAGATGATGAGTTCGTCTTGGCCGGTCTAAGTTTTCGAGAAGCGCCAGCGGGTGACGGATTCGGCGAAGTTCGGGGCGTGTTCGTCCTGGCCGAAGGCGATTTGAGGCTCGACGCGATATACGTTGCCACCAGAGGCCGTCAGCAAGGGTTCGACGTCGCCACCATATTTTGCGTTGTAGACGGCAGCCAGACGTTTCCAGAGGACGCGGTCCTTAATTTCCTGAGGTACGCCTTCGAGGATGACCGCTTCGTCGGCGCGATCGGTGCCGATAGAGCAGTAAGCATGCGCGCCGATATTCTTTGCCTTGCGCGTATTTGGGCCGGTGCTGAACCAGAAGGCATCTTCCCACCACACCCCCCAAACCAGCATGAGATGAGGCCGCCCGTCAGGACGCGTCGTGGCGATCCAATAGTTGTGGGATTTTTCGAGTCGCTCCAAGGCCCAGGTCCAGTCTTTTAGCCCTTTGGCCGGATCCTTGGGCATTTCCGCGAAATCTGGCCAGTAAGGGCGGCTTGCCTTGGGTTCGTACATGACAGCCTCCAGAGCCGTGTCATTGGCAGGCGGGATTCTAGCAGGAGGGAGAAAGAATTTGCGAAGTACATAGCGGTTTGTGGAAAGCCTGTTTGTGCTTGCAGGGTGAATTCGGTTCGCGTAGCTTCACAGGCATGCGGGTAGAGGTGGCTGAGAAAATTCCGCTGCGCACAGGAAGGGCCAAAGAGTTTGGCGCGGATGACGCGGCTGGCCTTGCGATCAAGAATTTTATTGCCGCGATCAAAAGCGAGGATTCGCTGTTTTGCATCGTTCAACCATTCGAGGGGCTTTCGCTGGATGAATCGACTGGCAGCAGCGTTTATTCCGGAGATGTTGTTTTCGCGTTTCGAGACACAGAGTACAAGAGCCAGAAGAGCGTGCATTTTCTCCTGCTGGAGAAACTGGATGCGCTCTTGAAGGCTGCGGGATCTCAAGAGTCGCTTGAGGCGACACTTTGCTTGACTTCGGGGAGCGCCGATGAGCTGAACCAGAAAGAGCTTGCTCTGTGGATTGGGCTTTGCGCCAAAGGGGACTCACCGGAACAGGCCCTGCTGCGCTGGGGCTTGGGATTTGCGCAAATACAACAGGCCTTGCTTTTTAGTTCACGATTTTTGCGGCTACATCTAACGCGGGCGAGCGGTTGAAGTTGGAAGACGTGGCGCGGGCTATAGAAAGCTAAACTCCGCGCTCAGGAAACGAACGCGCAGCCGATGCGATAGGCGCCTTGGGGCGTGCGCTGGAACCAAACGGGTTTCAGATTGACGCGCACGGGCGGAAGAATGGGCACATGCAAGACGGCAAGGATGCTCTCCGGGATTTCTTCGTGAGATTCCAGTTCGAGAGCAACTCCACCAAAACCGAGATCCAAGACGCGAGCGCGACGAGAACCCTGATCGCCCAGGACTGCATAGGCGTTGGTACCGGACATGGAGACGCGCTCAGCTTTGCGAGGGACGGAATAGACGCGAGAGGACGGCGGCACAGCCAAGGCCTGGTTGCCGGAAATTTGCGAAGCGCTTGTAGATGCCGCGGCAGCGAGGGCCGGTTCGGATTTTTCCGGGGGACGCTTCGATTCGAACGGGA
The DNA here is from genome assembly GCA_035576885.1 of Candidatus Acidiferrum sp. Taxonomy (GTDB): domain Bacteria; phylum Acidobacteriota; class Terriglobia; order Acidiferrales; family UBA7541; genus Acidiferrum. The sequence goes on from DATLVZ010000005.1 coordinate 141,176, forward strand.
TGGGGCGCGGCGCGGAAGACTGACGTTCGGGAGCCGCAGTAGGGGGG
>DATLVZ010000006.1:0-38174 GCA_035576885.1 Candidatus Acidiferrum sp.
TGGACTTTGAGATCCTGGCCCGTGTAGCGGCGCAGGCCGGGAACAAAATGGGGATTGGGGAGAAAGCGCACGTCAAAAACGAGGTCGGCGTCCGACGGGACGCCGAACTTATATCCGAAACTGACCACGGAAACGAGCATGGGACGCGTGCCGGGATTCTTGAAGCGCTCGGTGATAAAGTTGCGAAGTTCGTGGACATTGAACTGTGTAGAGTCGATCACCACGTCGGCGAGCTTGCGGATAGGCTCCATGAGCGCGCGCTCATGGCGCAAACTTTCGCGAACGGAAAGAGCCTTGCCGAGCGGATGCGGGCGGCGGGTCTCGCTGTAGCGGCGGAGGAGCGCATCGTCGGTGGCATCGATGAAGACCAGGGTGATGGGATGATCCTTGCGAAGATGCTTCAAGAGAGGCGGGAGCTTTTCGAGTTGCACGCCTTCGCGGGCATCGACGAGCAGTGCGGCGCGAGCAAAGTCGCCTTCGCCGGCGGCGTGTAGCTCAGCAAAAATGGGAATTAGCTCCACAGGAAGATTGTCTACGCAGTAGAAGCCCATATCCTCGAAAGCGTGGAGGACGGTGCTTTTTCCCGAGCCTGAGAGACCAGTGAGGATGACAAGTTGGTGCGCGTCGGTTCTGGTGGGCAGCTTCACGGAGGGCGGCGGCTCAGCTCTTTACCCGGCGCTGGTGGGTGCTAGGAATGCGCATGTCTTCGCGGTATTTGGCAACGGTGCGGCGTGTGACGTGAATGCCCGCGTCATCCAGCTTTTTGGCGATCTGTTCATCCGTGAGCGGCTTCGCAGTGTCTTCTTCCTCAATCATCTTTTTGACGAGGCGCTTGAGAGTGAGGAGAGACATTCCGCTACCCTCGGGGCCATTCACGGATTCGCTGAAGAAAGAGCGGAGCTCGAGGACGCCCTGCGAGGTGTGCGCGTACTTGCTGGCAACCGCGCGGCTGACCGTGGAAGGGTGCACGCCAACTTCTTCGGCGACTTCCTTGATCATCATGGGCTTAAGGGCGTCCGGGCCGTGGTCTAGATATTCGCCCTGGCGGGCGATGATGGACTGGCAGACGCGCAGGATGGTGTGTTTGCGCTGTTCGATGTTTTTCATCAACTGTATAGCAGCAGTGAAGCGTTCCTTGACATAGTTGCGCACGTCGCGGTCCGCGGCGTCGCGGGCAAGCAGACGCCGATAGGTGGGGCTGAGGCGGAGCTGCGGCATGTCGTCTTCGTTTAGGAAGACTTGCCACTGGTCATCCACTTTACGGAAATAGACGTCCGGTTCGACGAGACGCGGCTCAGTTTTGTTGTAACGCAGGCCGGGCCGTGGATCGAGCTTCTTGATGACTTCGAGAGAGCGCTTGATGACCTCGAGCGGACGGTTCAAAGCGCGGGCAATTTCCTTAAGCTGATTCGACTGCACCTGCTTGAGGTGTTCTGAGACGATCTGCTGGGCCATGGTGTTCTGCGGATCGAAGGCTTTGAGCTGCAGAAGGAGGCATTCGCGCAAATCGCGCGCGCCGACACCGATCGGGTCGAAATCCTGGACAACAGCGAGGGCATCGTCGAGATCATCCTGGGAGAACTTGCCGTTCTGGACGAGTTCCTCGACGGAGGCCGTCAAGTAGCCGTTTTCATCGAGGTTGCCGATGATGCTTTCGGCGAGCTCTTTGACCTTTTCGGAACAAATCGTGACGCTCAGTTGCCAGGTCAGGTGTTCGGTGAGTCCAGTGGGGGAGGAAAGAAACTTTTCAAAGGAGGGCCGCTCGGAGACTTCTCTTTCCTGCGATTTACCGCCGTCACCGCCACTATCCAAATACTGGTTGAAAAAAGTTCCGACATCGAACTCATCGAAGGGATTAGCTTCCGGCTTCTCCGGAACTTTTTCTGTCTCCGCCTTCAAAAATGTTTCGTCGCTGTAGTTATCGGTCTGCGTGGGTTCTTCGCTTAGCTCTTCAAGGACGGGATTGGCGATCATCTCCTGGTTGATCATCTCGCGGAGTTCGAGGCGGTTCAGCGCGAGGACGCTCACCATCTGGACGAGGCCGGGCGTAAGAATCTGCTTCTGCGCCACTCGTAGATTAAGCTTGAGTCCCTGCCAGGCCATGGTCAGTTCCGATTATCCCCTCAAAGTCCCCTGATTTGAATTTTAATTCAGGCGAAAATGATCGCCTAGATAGACACGGCGCACTTCCGCGTCGTTGCTTAGCTCCAGGGGCGTACCCTTAGCCATTATCTTGCCATGATTCACGATGTACGCGCGGTCCGTCACGTTGAGTGTTTCCCTGACGTTATGATCCGTGATCAGAACTCCGATGCCGGAGCGGCTTAAATCCCTGATGATTTCCTGAAGGTCCTTTACCGTTAGAGGGTCGATGCCGGAAAAAGGTTCGTCGAGGAGGATAAAAGAAGGCTGCAACGTGAGGGAGCGCGCGATTTCGAGACGGCGGCGCTCGCCACCGGAAAGAGTGTAGGCTTTGCTCGTGCGCACGGTTTCGAGTCCCATTTGTACCAGTAATTCTTCCAGGCGATCGCGTTGCTGTTCGGGCGTAAGAGGGAGAGTCTCGAGAACGGCAAGAAGGTTTTCCTCGCTGGTCAGTTGGCGAAAGACCGAGGGTTCCTGAGGAAGGTAACTGATGCCACTGCGGGCCCGCAGATACATGGGAAGGTCGGTGATTTCGTCGCCGTTCAGGAGAACGCGGCCAAAATCGGGCCGCGCCAGACCGACTAGAATGTAAAAAGTAGTGGTCTTGCCTGCGCCGTTGGGTCCCAAGAGTCCGACGACTTCACCCTGACCGATCTCCAGTTCAACGCCATCCACGACCTTGCGACCGCGATAAGACTTGCTCAACTCGACGGCCTGGAGTTTCAGCATACCTCTTCACGGTCGGCCGCTCGGCGGCCGCGTCACTTTTCGACTCGGTGCTTTGTCAACGTGCGAGAACCATTTTCAGAGTCGACGATGATCGTATCATCCGCTAAAAAGAAGGTCAATTGATGGCCCGTGGTGGTCCCGGCGGAGCCGTCGTAAATAGTGGGGTTCCCGCCGCTCATGACGAACTTGCCGTCGGCCGCGGTGTATTCGCCGCGCTCGGCCGTGGCGCGCCGGCCACCCTGATCCACGATGACGCCGCCCGTTCCGACGGCGCGGCTGATCTGCTGCGCGCTGGAATTCGCGGCGGTTCCAGCGGAGGCGCTTGTGGAAGCGCTGCTGCCACGAGTGAAGTAGAGATTCATCTCGGGAGCACGGATCCTTTGATCAGGAGATTGCACAATGACATTAGTTCTTAGAAGAGCGCTCTTCGCGGCGTCGTCGTAGGCAAGCGTTCCTGCACTGACGTGCCAGAGGACGGCCTTTTTGGCGGAGGGTTGGGGCGTGCCTGGCCTTGGGGGAGCCGGCATCTGAGGAAAGACGGCGCGTACTTTTCCAACGGCATTCAGGATTTTTGTTTCGCGAAGGAGTTCGATAGAGTCCGCTTCCAATACGGAATCGCCCTGCCAGAGACGCGCGTGGCCGGTATAGAGGGCGCGGCCAGTTTTCGAATTTCCTTGCATGGTGTCCGAGGTAATGTTGGCGGGCACTTGCGCTAACTGCACGGCACTTCCGTTGGGCGAAAAATCCGAGGAGCGCACGCCGCCCTCCGCGCGGATTTCGCCGGTCGTGCCGGTGAACTGAATTCGAGGAGCGCGCGTATCGGTGGTCGCGTCTCGAGCGATGGCGTGTCCGGTCAAAATGGCGGTCTGCGCGGCCCGCACGAACGTCGCGTGATCCGCCTGCGCGATTCGGTCAGCTTCCTTTAGCTTCACGTCACCTTGCAGATCCATCTGTGACCAGCCGCCCGAAGCAAGAAGTTGCGTTTCGGCGCTGCTGGACGTAGCCGTCTGCAAGGCGTGGTTGGCGATAGCGCGCTCGATTTGCACGTTTCCCGTGGCTTCCAATTGTCTGGGCTTGCCCTCCGCTCCGAAGGAAAGCAGTAGTTTGTCAGCCTGCAATTTGGTGCGCGTGGGAGGAGCGTTCGGCAGCGCGGAGGCGTCGGTCCACTCCATGCTTCCCGCCGTGAGCGTCTCCGCGCTCGTGGGCTTGCCGGCCTGGCCGTCTTTTCCTTCACTAAACTCCATGCGAAGTGCGCCCGTCTGGAGGATGCGGGTATCGCCGTTTTTGTCGGTGCGTGTCTTGAGCAAAACCCCGCCATTCAGATTCATCTCTTTGGGCTGGTTCACTCGAGGCCAAAGATCGAGCGAAGCGGCGTCCGCGTGAAATTCGTCGTCTTCGAGCTTGCTATGGCGAGAACCGCGCACGTTACCTGTGCCTTCCAGTCGAGCGACCCAGCCTTCAGGTGCAAACACAGCCGTCAACTTGTCTGCATCGAGGAGTGTCGTTTCACCGGCGCGTTCTGAAGTAAGCTCCGGCGGCTTACCCTTGACACCTGCGAAGGCCAGGAGCCTCCGCGCGCGAAGTGTCGAATCCAACTCGAGCGCAAGTTCTCCGGAAGTCAAGCGGGCTGCGCGGGATTGAGCTTCCGCGGGGCCGAGGATGTGAAGCGATTTGGCATCGCGGCCGAACTCGAGGCTCGTGCCTGTCACTTGGACTTCATCGTCTGGCTCCGAGGTTGCGGGCGCTTTTGCGGTAACTTTTCTCTCGGGACGCTTGAGTTTCAATCCCACATTCTGTAGTAAGCGAAGGGTCCCGTTCTCGGAGTTATACTCAGCTCCGACTGCAGCTCCATTCCCGTTGGGGAAGGTAAACGTCACGGGCTGATCTGTCTCCGCGGTACCAGTAGCGCGATCGAACTTAACCCCGCGGGTTTGCACATGGACGATTTGAGGTAAAGTTCCGGGACTTTTTGCCGCGCGCTCGGCATCTTCAGCGCTTTCCAAATCGATCTGAACATCACCGCTGCACCGGATGCCGCCGTTCCCCTTTGCAGCCTGACAGCTCCGCGTTTGAATGGTGTCGTGGCGCTGGCCGGTTTCTCCGAAAATAGTGACTTTCACATTTTCGAGCAGACTGGCTTCCCTATCCTTGAAATCAGTCGATTTTGAGGCTTCGACAGTGAAGATTTTGCGCGGCCCGTCCATTTTCGAAAACGTCAGTCCGCTGGATTGTTTTTCGACGTTGACAGCCGCCGGCGGCGGTGCCTTTCTCCGGTCGGCGATTCTTTGCCATCCACGCTTCAAATACACTCCCGCCGTCAGGCAAGCCAGCAGCAGGGCTACCGCCGCGGACCAACGCGCATACCGCGTTGCTTCGCTTCTTCGCATGGATTTAGTTAAGCAAAAATATCAGGGACTGTATAGAAGCTGAAGTGAAGCGAGAAAGGGGTGAGAGAAGCTATCCGGCTGTTTCGGCCGCGGCCTCGGTTGTGTCCGGCAAGATGCCAATGTTTGCGGCTGCCACGCTATCCCGGCTCGTATTCTTGACCAGGTACATGGCCTCATCGGCCAGGTGTAGCAGCCCCTCCTTGGTACGCGAATCGGTGGGATAAGAGGCGACACCCAGGCTCGGAGTCACGTGGATGCCCAGTCCGTCGGTGTTGAGCCATACAGTTTCGCGGATGAGCTTATGGAGGCGGCGTGCCACATTGAGCGCATTGTCCTTGGAGGTCTGCGGCAGCAGAAGTACGAATTCGTCGCCACCGTAACGGAACGCAAAATCGATCAGGCGGCAGTGGGCCTTGAGAGCGTTGCCAATTTCTGCGAGCAAGCGAGACCCCACGAGATGGCCATGGGTGTCGTTCACCTGCTTGAAATGATCCAGGTCGATGAACACCAGGGAGAATTGGTAGTTGTAACGTTGCGACCGGTAGATTTCCGTCTCGAGGATGAAGCCCATGTGCCGGGCATTATAAAGGCTGGTGCAATCGTCGGTGATGGTTAGCTCGTGAATTCTTTTTACGTGCCGGGCATTCTCGAGAGCGATGGCGGCAAAGTCGGAGAGGGCTTCGAGCAGCTTGAGGTCGCGGTCATCAAATCCCTCCGGACCAAGGCAGTTGATCAGCTCGATGACACCCAGGCAGTGGTCACGGAATTTCACGGGCACGGCGACAATGGATTGCGTTTCCGTCTTGGTCTTTTCGTCCACCTGAGAGAAAAAACGTGTGTCCTTGGAGGTGTCCGGCACGACCACAGTTTCTCCGTGCTGGGCCACCCAGCCTGCGATTCCCTGGCCGACCTTGACGCGGACGTCTTTCAACGCCTGCGAAGCCTTGCCGACGGCAAGCTCGAAGTAGAGTTCCTGCTTGGCTTCATCGAGCAAGAGCAATGACCAGTTGTCCGGACGAAGGAACTCGTCGATCTTCTCCATAATGGTGCGGAGAACCTGGTCAAGCTGCAAGGAAGAGGTCAGCGCCTTCCCTAATTCCTGAAAGACGGCAACTTCGCCCGCCTCACGTTGATCGCCGGAGACCGCGGGACTGCGGCGACGCTCCACGGCTGGAAACTGCTTTACTTCATCCACGCTCGGTTGATCCCTGGTTTGAAAGTTTTACTCGCCAGACTTTGGCGCCCCGGAAGACAACACCACAAGGGCGATTCCAGGCTGGTCCGCGAATCTTTGTCAGTATAGGCGCCTCGCAAAAAGAGGTGCAAGAATCTCGTGGTACAGGCGTGGCTATCTTGCCATCGGCAGATCCGAGCGTGCCGGACGGAGTTCTTTCTCATCGAGAGAAGGAGCCGTCTGTGCCTTCCTGCAAGCCCAGCCAGGCGGAAAAGATGTCGTGAAGGGTGTGCTAGACGTCAGGTCAACGCAAAGCCTCTCGATCAGGAAATAATTGCTGACAGGAGCGCATCCGAGCTTCTGCTCCGTTGTTTGACACTGCCGCGTGACACCGCCTATAGTGCCGTCGAGGGATTTTTACGCGCCTTCCGCGGACTGTATTGAGTAAGGCGTGGGTGAACCGACTATCGGTCACACCTGAGCTGCCTGAATAGCGGTGATCAAAAGAAAAGGGGCGCCCGCCGCAGCCGGCTGGTTTGCGATCGACCTGGAATTCGATCGGTCCACTGCCCCGCGTGTATCGGCGAGGACAGGTTTCGATTCATGGCCAGGGGAAATTTTGGCGAACGCCTGAAGCGCGAGCGCGAATTGCGCGAAGTGTCGCTGAAGGAAATCACGACGGCCACGCGAATCGGTCCGCGCTATCTCGAGGCATTGGAAAACGAAGAGTGGGCCAAACTTCCCGGCGGGGTGTTCAATCGCGGGTTTGTGCGCGCCGTTGCCCGCTATTTGGGTCTCGACGAAGAAAACCTGCTTTCAGAATATGACTTGGCACACGGCGAGCAAAGCAATCCAGTTCCGCAACCCTACGAGAATAAAATCCCGCGCCCGCCGATTTGGGTGCCGGTTCTCGCCGTACTTGGGTTGCTTGCGGTACTTGGGGTGCTCATCGCGGGCAGTATCTACGGCTGGCGACGCTATGCCGCGCATCGTGCGGCGAAACGATCCTCATCCTTGTCGTCGCTGCCTGGCCAAACTTCCTTGGAAAACGCAGAGGGGACGCCTTCCGCGGCTGCGATTACGGCTTCTAATTCCCCAAATACTTCGGCCACTGTTCCCCTGGACCTTTCTGTTTCCACGTCCGCAGCCACGCGCGTGCGCATCATCGCTGACGGTGCACTCTTGCTCGACGCCGAGTTGCCGGCCGGAGAAACCCGGCACTATTCCGCTAACAGGCAGTTTGAAGTGACTGCGGCCGATTCCTCCGCGGTGTTGCTGGAAATGAACGGGCGAGCCATGCCTCCCGTTGGAAGTCCGGGAGCCTCCGGTACAATAGTGCTTAGCCAGATGGACTTAAGACAGGCGTCCGGTGGAACCTCTAAGCCCTGAAGTGCTCGAAGATCTTCGCGCAGGGCGCGCTCCACGAGAGCGTAAGATCGCAGTGTGCTCCGGCGGAGCGCATCTCGCGTCGGCAGATCGCGCGGAAATTCTGGCCGTGCTCGCCGGCGATCCCGACGAAATGGTTTCTGAGCGCGCCCAGCAGGCCATTCTCTCGCAGCCTGCGGAATCCTTTGTGGAAGCTCTGAAGCGCGAAAAGGCCATCCCCGCACTCTTCGCTTACGCCGGGAAGCATCTCGCGGACAAACCAGGCGTCTGCGACGCCATGGTGCAGAACAAGAATTGCGCGTCCGAATACCTGATTCCAGTCGCTCGCCATCTTTCATCGCTTAGCATCACGGCACTTATGGAAGAATTAGAGCGCGTTAGTGAATCCCCGGCACTCGCGGCAGCGCTCGAACATTCCTCGTCGATCACCGTGGACCAGAAGCATCAGCTCCACGAACTGCTGGGCTCCGCCATGGACGCGGCGACTCTCGCGGAAGCGGCGGCGGAAGCCGAGCCCGACGTTGCCAAGCGTCAGACGCTCATCGAGAGGCTCGCCAAAATGAACGTCTCGGAACGCGTGCAGTTTGCAATCAAGGGCGGATCAGAGGCGCGGCGCACGTTGATCCGTGATTCGAACAAGGTCGTCCAGCGCGCCGTGCTGCAGTCGCCCCGGCTGACCGATCAGGAAGTCGAAGCCTTCGCTTCCATGACCAGCCTCACGGACGAGATCCTTCGGCTCATAGCCAGCAACCGTAAGTTTCGAAAGAACTACTCAGTCGTGCGCAATCTTCTCAATAACCCCAAGACGCCGCTGGACGTCTCTCTCCACATGCTCCCGATGATCAATGCCATGGACCTCAAGAAGCTGACCAACAACAAAAACATACCGGAAACTCTCCGCACTACGGCCGGCAAGCTTCAACGAACACGCGTCGAACTTAAGAAATAGTCTTATCGTGCGGAGCCGGATTTTCGGCGGCGTTGCGGCGTTGCATTAGCATCGCCGATCTGGCGATTTCGCTCTACAATTGTGCAAGGAGGCCTACGATCATGCTTCTTCCAATCAAGCTTCGCAGGAGCGCTGCGATCTTTCTGCTTGGCATTTCCGCCGCCTTGCCTCTTGCATCCGTCCTCTGCTCGGCCCAGAGCAGCGCAGCTAATCAAGTAAAGAGCGAAGATCCTTGGAGCAAGGCGCAAGTTCTCCAGCCTGCTGACTTCGCCGTCGAACTTGGAAATACCAAGGGCGAGAGCGCTCCGACCATTGTCTACGTGGGTTTTCGGACGTTGTTTGAGGGCGGGCACGTTCCGGGCTCGTCGTATCATGGCACGGCTTCCACGGAAAAGGGAATCGCGGAATTAAAAAAGTGGATTGCCACGCTTCCGCGGACCACACGTTTGGTCATCTATTGCGGCTGCTGCCCGTTCGATCACTGCCCGAATATCCGTCCTGCTTACTCTGCCCTGCACGATATGGGTTTCACCCGCGTGCGCGTTCTTGTCCTTCCGACAAGTTTTGCAGTGGACTGGGTCGAAAAGGGCTACCCCATGCAAAAAGGGCTCTGATTCATGGAGCATGCATTAAAGATAGTTTCAGACTTTACGGAGTACCAAGCAGCTCGCGATCATGTCGTGAATGGCCTGCTTTTTCTCGGTGAAGCCTGCCATGATGTAGCCGATAAAGAGAGGAATCATGCCGGTGATGATTTTTGCGAAGTAGCGCCCCGAGGCCCGGCCAAAAGAAATCGGCTGCCCGCTCATGTCGGTAACCTTCAGATTGAGGATCTTTTTCCCCAGCGTGGCTTGCCAGGAAGAACTCTCTGAGAGTGCGTAGTACAGCCAGCTGACGACAAGGATGATTCCAAAGAAGCCGAAGATAAACCCGATCCCCATGAATGCAGCCACGTTGTCACTTATATCCTCGCCCGAACCAATCTTGCTTAGGGCGGCACCTGCGCCGGTCAACATAAAAAGAGGCACAAGGAGAATCAGGAAGGCTGCGCAAGAAACCAATCCATCGATGAGGTAGGCGACGAATCGCAGCCAGAAACCGGCATACTCCACGCCGCCGTAGTTTGCGCTTGCGAGCACTCCCGGTGCGGGCGGACCTGGCACTATTGGTGATAACGACGGTAGCGCTGGCACGAAACTGGAGATTGCCTGGCCGCACGTGGAGCAGAACGCCGTCGTCGAGGAAATCTCGCTTCCGCATTTTGAGCAATACACAGAGTCTCCTTTTTGTACGAGTGGCCAATCAGGGCGACCGTTGCGAAAATCCTACTTCCCCTGACGGTGCCGGTCAATCACTCGCGGCACCGGCGGTTCCACCCTATCGTCGATCGAATTTTGCTGCGATTCGATCTTCTGAACCGTTATACGGTTTTTGGGCTAGATTCGTTCAATTCCTTCAAACAATTTTGGTGTTTTAAAGCTGCCAAGAGGCACTTCGCCGCCTCGCACGCTGAACGCTGGATTAATCCCCTGCCCAGTCAGTTCAAGGCAACTGAGCTCTTCGCCGGCCTGCGTCCATTACAACTTCGGATGCTTGCGGTGAAATCCCGTGGCGTCTTGATAGGCTCGCGCAAACGCGAGCAGCTTCGCCTCTCCGTACAATTTCCCAAGGAATGTAAGGCTCACAGGCGTTCCGGGACCTCCCGTATTTTGAAAATCGCCCGGATCGTCTGTCGTAGGCTTCGGGGCATCGTCGCCTCGGAAGCCGTTTGGCAGAATCACGGCGGGATTACCCGTCAGATTCGTAACAACAAGCTGATCGCTGCTCGTTGGCGCTGCAATCACGTCAATCCCATCAAACACTTTTGCAACCGCATCCATCGCCAGCCGCCGCGCCCTACTCGCCTGAATATACTCGACGGCCGGAATGAAGCGCGCCGAACGGAAGGAATTGGGCCAGTCAAAAGGCTTCTGTGCGGTGAGCAGCTTGTCTTTGCCTGTTCGTGTCAGCTCGTCGAAAGCCGCGGCTGCTTCCGCTGTTAACATGGTCACCATCGATTGGTACGGATACTTCGGCAGCTCCACCGGAATGAGATTTACGCCCATCTCCTTTAGCTTCGCGAGTGCCTCATTGTTGTATTTCTTGTCGTACTCGGCGCGGGCTCGGCCAGCTTCCCTGCGTCGCTTCTGTTCGTCGCGCTTCTTTTGTTCCTCGGGAGTCGGCGCCGGCTCCTCTTTCGCGGCTTGCTGCTGTTCCTCCGGCTTTGGCTCGAACTCTGCTTTGAGGTATCCCACGCGCAATTTGCGCCAGTCGAGCGCTGCGTCCCAGTGGAAAGTCGCATTCTTCACGCTAGGGTCCGCACCATCTGGTCCGTAAATCGCTTCCAGCACAAGGGCGCAATCTTCCACCGCGCGGCATATCGGGCCGAGCTTGTCCATGCTCCAGGAAAGTGCCATTGCACCGGTCCGCGGCACGAGTCCGAAAGATGGCCGCAAACCCGTGCAACCGCACCTCGTAGACGGCGACGAAATGGAACCGAGTGTCTCGGAGCCAATGCTGAACGCCACGCATCCGGCGGCCGTCGCGGAGGCGGGTCCTGCCGACGAGCCGCTTGAACCTTGCCCGGGATTCCAGGGGTTCCGCGTCACGCCGCCAAACCAGTGGTCGCCCTGCGCCAGAGCACCGAGCGTCAACTTTGCAACCAATACCGCGCCCGCGTCATCCAGCCGTTTCACGACCGTAGCATCTTCATCGATCATCTGATTTTCGAAGCCGCCGGCGCCCCAAGTAGTCCGGTAGCCCTTCGCGGCCAACAAATCCTTCGCACCCCACGGCAATCCGTGCAGCAGGCCTCGATATTTTCCGGCAGCGATCTCCCTGTCTGCTTTTTTCGCCTGGGCGAGCGCGCGATCTTCGGTCAGCGTCACCACAAATTTCAGCGTCGGATCGTAACGCTTCAATCGCTCCAGATACATTTGCGTCAGTGCTAGAGAAGAAATCTTTTTCGTGCGCACCAACTCCGCCAGTTCGCGCACGCCGGAGAATGCGACATCTTCCAAGTTCTTCGGCGTACTCGGCGCAGCGATAGCCGAGGGCTTCGAAATCCGCGAGGGCCGCCGCTCGGTTTCAAATTTCATCCCCGGCAATACTGGATCAAATATCAGACACGGCTCGACGGAATTCGGAATGTGCAGGGCATAAATCGTTTCGTAGCTCTTGGTTTGCTGGTTTAGGTTGTCCAGCATCATCTCCTTGTCTTCTTCGGGAATGGGCACATCGGCGATGGCGGCGGCACTGTCGATCATCTCTTTCGTGATCCTTGTCGTGCCTTGCGCTTGTGCCCATAGAACACCAGGGAACAGCGTCCCGCCGAGCCCTAATCCCGAACAAGCACTAAGGAATCGTCTTCGATCCAGCATCGGTTTCTCTCCTTGGCACACTAACGGCGGGCGATTGTAATACAGGTATGGGCTGCCATTACCTGCTCAACCTATAGGAAGCGGCCGCAGCAAGAAGCCTTCACGGTCGAGCCGCCGTCAGACATCTTGGTTCTCGCAAGCGGAAGGGCTGTCCCTGAGGAGGTTAAATGGGAGCGCGCCGGCTTCCCGCCGGTTCACTCGGTTCAGGCTTCGGACTTTACTCAGCTTTTGGGGAGCGCGAACGCCACGTACACTCCGCCGGAAGGCGACTTCAAATCCTTGCCTCCTCCAGCAGCGATCACGACATATTGACGTCCATTCACGGCGTAAGTCGCCGGAGTCGCATTCCCGGAAAAAGGCAGAGTCGTTTCCCACAAGAGTTCCCCGGTGGTTTTGTCGTACGCCCGGAATTTTTTGTCAAAGTCGCTCGCTCCGATGAAAATCAGCCCTCCTGCAGTCACGACAGGGCCTCCGTAGTTTTCCGTGCCCGTATTCTTTAGGCCTTTCGCTGCCAGTTCCGGATACTCACCGAGGTTTGTTTTCCAAACGTATTCCCCTGTGTTCAGATTGATGGCGCTGAGCGTGCCCCAGGGCGGCACGATGGCAGGATAACCATCCGGGTCGAGAAATTTGTGATAGCCCGTAAAGCGATACTTCATGTCAGGTGGCGGAGGTTCCGAGCTGGGCAATTCTTTAGACCTTCCGCTCATCAGAAAATCAATTAGCGCGTGAAGCTGCTCGTCGTCGAAATTGGCGAACGCGGGCATTCGTCCCTTGCCACTCTTAATGGTCATCGAAATCTGCTGCGGGGACAATCTGTCTCCTACGTTGATGAGCGATGGCATCGCGGGAGGCGATCCGGTCATTTTTTCGCCGTGGCAGACGCTGCACTGACGCATATACAGGGCTTTGGGGCTACTTTCTCCGCTATCCGGAGCCAGCGCTCCCGTCCATGCCATCTCATTTGCGTTCACGTAGAGAATCGCGGTTTGTGGATCAACTGCTGGGCCACCCCACTCCGCTCCGCCGTCGAATCCAGGAAAGACCACCGTGTCTTTTCCCACGCTGAACGGCACGAACTGCCCCTCGCTCCGGAATCTCCGAAAATTCTCGAGCGCCCAGTGGTGCGCCTCGGGTGTGCGATTTGTCAGCATCTCTCGGCTCAGAATTTGCCGTGCAAACGGCGCGGGCCTGGTTGGCAACGGCTGCTCGGAAGCAGCGACTTCGCCGGGCACAACGCTCGGCGGATATTTCCGGTATTCGATTGGGAAAAGCGGCTTTCCGCTTACACGATCGAACAAATATACGAATCCCTGCTTGGTCGTTTGGGCTACGGCGTCGACTTCTTTGCCGTTCCGGTTAACCGTCAAGAGGGCCGGCGGCGACGGGAAATCACGGTCCCACAAATCATGCTTCACACCTTGAAAATGCCAGATTCTCTCGCCCGTTTCTGCGTTTAGAGCAATCAAACAGTTCGCGAATAGATCGTCGCCCGCGCGGTTCGCGCCATAGAAATCAAACGCAGCCGAGCCTGTTGGCACATAAACGATTCCGCGCTTTGGATCGACGGCCATGCCCGCCCAGTTGTTCGCCGCACCGCTGTACTTCCATGCATCCTTAGGCCAGGTCTTGTAACCAAATTCTCCGGGATGCGGAATAGTGTGAAACGACCATCGTAATTTCCCCGAGCGCACGTCGTACGCTCGAATGTCTCCGGGTGCCGCTGGCAGAGTTTCCAGATTTCGCCCGCCAACTATGATCACATCCTTGTACACAATGCCCGGGCTCGTCAGGGCCACGGATTGCCATTCAGGATTGCGCCCAAGCTCGCCGCGAAGATCAACCCGGCCATCTTTCCCGAACGATGCGATCGGCTTGCCTGTGTTTGCATCTAGCGCGTAGAGAAAGTTCATCACGCCGACGAGGATGCGCTTGTCCTTCTCACTCGACCAATAAGCCAAACCGCGATTCGGTTGCGTGCCCTTAATCCCAGAATCAAATTTCCACAACAGCTTTCCGCTTGCGGCATCCAGCGCAAACACCTTCTGCGTCGGCGTGATTCCATACAACGCGCCCTCGACCATGATCGGGCTCGTTTGCAAACCGCCCTGTTCGCCCGTGTCATAGCTCCATGCAGCCTTCAACTCTTTCACGTTCGTTCGATTGATTTGCTTGAGATTGGAGTAGTGCGTGTTTTCCGCGGCTCCTCCGTATACCGGCCATTCCCCGCTTGGCTCGGTGGAGATATCGCGGCCGGACTTAATCGGCACTTGGGTGGCATGCCCATGAACGACTAGTTTCGCTGCAAAAAGCAAACTCGAAATCGCGAGCCCAGCGCACATCGCTACCACGACAACGTGGAATTTTTTCATGCCTCAACTCCGTATGTCACCTCGGGACTTCCACGCGCTGCTCGGGACTCGCACAACGGCGTATCTTACTCTGAATCATATCGGCGCTGTTTCTGAAAATAAATCTCTGAAGCCAAATCTCTGAATGATCTCTGAATGAGCGTGGCAACGTGCCGTGGGGCTGCTATAATCCCCGCGATTTGCCGCTTTACCCCCCGGCAAACTTTGAAAACGAGGCAAAAATGTCCGCACCTTTTTCCTACTTGATCGCTTCCCTGATGTTGCTGGCGCTCGCGACCGGAGGTGGACGTTTCCCCACTCCCCCGTCCCACGGAATCCTTGTGGTGGCCAACCAGAAGGAGCATACCGCGCTCCTTGTCGATCCCGAAACGCGCCAGGAACTTGCCAAAATCACGGTTGGCGTAAATGGCCACGAAGTCGCCGTTTCGCCAGACTCGCGCCTCGCCTACGTTCCCATCTACGGCAATTCCGGCGTCGGAAAACCCGGCACGGACGGCACCACCATCGATGTCATCGATTTACACGAGCGCAAACTCGCCGCCACTATTGACCTTGGCAAGCCGCTCCGTCCTCATCGCGCCGAATTTGGCCCTGATGGGCTTCTTTACGTTACTGCGGAACTCGATAAAGCAGTGGACGTCATCGACCCTGCCTCGCGCAAGGTCATCGCGGAAATTCCTACCGGTGCGCCAGAATCCCACATGGTCATCATTTCCCCTGATGGCCACCGAGCCTACACCGCTAACGTGGGTGCAGGCAGCGTGAGCGTGCTGGACTTGCAGAAGCGCGCCCTGATCACCGTCATCGCCATCGCGAAAACCGTCCAGCGCATTTCTATTTCTCCAGACGGCAAGCATGTCTTCACCCATGATCAAGAAACTCCGCGCATCGCCGTGATCGACACGGCCACGAACAAGGTTGCCACTTGGATTTCCCTCCCTTCGACCGTCTATGCCTCAGTGCCAACCTCGGACGGTCATACCTTGCTGGCCGCATCTCCTTCCGGAAAACTCTTTGTCATTGATCTGACAACCTCAAGAATCACGAATTCTTTGGATATTCCCCCTGCAACGGGGGAGCTCCTGCTCAGACCTGACGGCAAGTTTGCCTTCGTAAGCTGTCCTCAAGCCGGAGTAATTGAAGTGTTCGACGTGCCTGGCAATAAGCTACTTCAACCTATTGAGCTCACTCCGGGAGTGGATGGGCTCGCCTGGGCGCCAGCTATTCCACAATCTCAGTAGTTGGAGTGAAAATGCGCGACCTCAAGTCCATCATGAAGCGGATGACTCGCACATGAATGTCGATTGGATTCGCGATCTGTGTCTCTCGTTTCCCCAAACGACCGAACAGGTTCAGTGGGGCGATGTTCTCGTATTCAAGGTCGCCGGCAAGATTCACGCCCTTACGGTACTCATACCCGCAAGGACTTGGCTAAGTTTCAAAGCTTCCCCGGAGAGATTCGCGGAGTTGACGGAACGTCCAGGCATCATTCCCGCTCCATACCTGGCTCGCGCCAAGTGGGTCGCCCTTGAAACAAAGGATGCGCTTTCCCCTGAAGAGCTTGCTCGATTGCTGCGTGAGTCGTACGAATTGGTGGTTGCCAAGCTGCCCAGGAAAACCCGCGAAACTCTCACAACCGCAAAACCCTCCGCGCGCATTAAATCTCACAAAAACCCGCGGAGAAAGCGGAGCCTCTGAAAGTCACGTCAGAAAACAAGAAAGCCTTCTCGATCCAGAGAAGGCTCATAGTTCACGACCATCTTTTACTTTTACGATCTTTTATGATGCTACGCGGATGCCTTGGTATCGATGCTGCGCCGTAACGGCCTGGCTCCGGGGAGGGGGAAACTCATATGCCAAAAATTTGAGTCCGATGAAATAAACTCAACTCCCACGTAGGTCTTGTTTTCCCGGTCGCGCTTGACCGAAACCACCCTGCACTCCACCGTCCGGTCACTGTTCTCATTCACCAGAATCAACATCTGCCCCACTACCACCGGTTGATCGATCTGCAGCAAAGCTCCGTGGCGGTTCACCGATTGCGACTTCGCCTTCACGCGGAATTTATCCCCGCTCTCATCCTGTCCGTGCACGGTTATCGGTACCGTAATGCATACTCTCAACGTTCGGCGCCGCTCTTTGCATCGAAAATGAAGTATGGCCATGAGAGACACTAACCTCTCGATTGATCTTGACGACTCAGGAACCTACGCCTGCCTATACTGAACTGGCCTCAGCGTCATCACCTTCGCGAACATGGCGCCGAAGTGAACGGTCGAAACCAGCGAGGAAACCAGCACGAACGTCGTCCACATTGCTTGTATTCTGAATTTTGGCAGTGGTCCCGGCAATAGCGGGACGGTACCAAATTGAAGCCTGTTAACACGGTACTCTAGTACGTTACCTGTGCTAATACAACACCCTTTTGGGAAAAACCCCCTTGGATAGTGCAAGACTGTCGCCACTCGTTTCGCATTTCCACAGGAATTTGCACTGGTTTGCCTCGGACACATTTATACCTATACCGGTGGGGAATCCCGCCATCTCTTATGATTTCTAGTAAACTATTTGTATTCTACGACTTACATAGATAGCCTTGAATCGAAGTCAGCTTCAACCTTCTAGTTGGACGAATTCGGCATTCCACGGCTTGACGCCTAAGTTTAGTCTCGCCACGGTTACGGGCAGTTGAAATCGTTTCGGTCCGGCGCTTCCAGGATTTATGTACGTGACGCCGCCTTTCTCCGTCTGCCCCGGTATATGCGAGTGCCCGCTCACTACTATATGCAATCCGGCGACAGTTGGATCCATGTCCAAATTGTCCAGAATGTGCAACATATAGACCATTGTGGAACCCGCTTCAATAACTTTGGTTAGCGGCAGTGCCTGCGCCCACTTTCCCGTGTCTACGTTTCCTCGCACTGCATGGACAGGTGCGATGGATCTCAATGCTTCGAGTATTTCCGGTCCGCCTACGTCCCCTGCATGGAGAATGAGGTCCGATCCGCGCAGCGCATCAACAGCCTCCTCTCGAAGCAACCCATGTGTATCAGAAATCAGTCCGAGGATTCTTCCTTCTTTGGGCACTTTTCTTCACACGGTACGGAGTTGGTGTGACTTCCTGTCGTACTTCCAGAATCCCGCCGCGACCTAACGTCTTCCAAGAACTCTAACGATATCCAGGGCATTTACTCGCGCACGCTCCACCGTCAGGCCCCAGTGCAAGTGGGGGCCTGTCACGCGGCCGGTTGCTCCAACCTTGCCCAAGAGCGCTCCGGTTTCCACCGCATCCCCCATTTTCACGTCAATTTCCGAGAAGTGGCAGTACAGAGTGTAAATCCCCAACCCATGATCGAGGACGACGGTGTTCCCAGAAAAAAACAAATTCTCAGCCAGCACCACTTTCCCTCTTTGCGAGGCATGCACGGGCGTACCAGTCGGCGCGGGAAAATCCACCCCGCTGTGCGGCGATCCGGGGTGCCCATTCAGTACGCGTCGCCGTCCAAAATTGGAACCCTTGAACACGCCATCCAGCGGTTCGCGAAATGGTCCATCCCACAAACGCTCGGGTGTCACACGATCGAAAATCTCTCGAAGCCGTTTTGTTTCCGCCTCCGCCCTCGCCACTTGCTCCGGGTCCGGCTCGACAAATTGCTTCTTAACCGTCAGGTTTTCTGTGGCGAAGTGTCCTTCGCCGACCTCCAGCTTGGCCTGGCAGCTCACACGTTCGCCGTTTTGCAGCTCCGCCGCGACAATGAACTCATACTTCCCTGCCGGTTTTTGCAAATCTACTCCGAGCAGCGCGCGCCGCACGTCCGCGCCCATCGCCGCCGGCTCCTTCTCACCTGCCCGCCAGAATGGCACATTCCGCTCGTTCCATTTGCCTGTCACTTCCTCCAACGGCTTCGCGCTGCGTACCGTCGCCAGTAGGAGACTTCCCTGTGCGGCATCGGGCGAGCTCAATCGAAGCTGTACACCGCTCCCGCAATCCTCCGCGTGCGCCGCGCCGGCGAACAAGAGCGTCCCCGCAAAAATGATCGATGCACCTAACCCGAAAGCAATCATTCGCATAATGGCTTCGACTAGTCTCATTCCTTCGGTCGCATGGCCTGAACGCGCGGTTCCAGCTTTTTGAAATGCGCCAGCCCCACTTTCGATCCCAAAATCGCTTTTTCAAAGGTAAGCAGCAACTCTGGATTCTTCGTCTTTTCTCTCAGTTCCTTCAAGAAAGGCCGGACCTTGGCGTAAATGAAGTACAACTCTCCGCAAAACGCCGGGTCAAAAAACAGCTGCTCGCTTAACACCCCATTCGACACAAACGAAATGGCGATTCCCCAATAACTGAGCACCTGCCTCAGCCAGTTGTTTTCCTCCGTCCCCATTGACATTCCGAGCTTCATGAACTCATCGGCATCTTTCGGCCAGAACTTCGTCAACCACCATTGCCGCGCTTTCCGCATCTCCGGCTCGCGTCTCAAGTTGTACAGCTCGAGAATCAACCGGGCATCATCGGCAGTCGGTTTCTTCCGCATTGTCCTCTCCTGAGTTCTTCCGGCCAATGATTCTACCTTTTGCGTGCGCTTTTTTGCTCCTGGATTCTTGTCGCAGGCATAAAATTCTGCCGCTCCGACGCCCGTCGCCCTGAACTCTCCGCTTAATTCGCGTTGGATCACAGTTCTTTCTATTTACTCTCCGAGCTGGGTCGGGGATGATGCTAGCTCGAAACTCGAATCCGTGCCGCAAAAGAGGAGAGATTTCATGCGTAAAGAATCTGCCTTCGCTGCCGCCGCCCTCGCGCTATTCGGTTGTGTGTCGCTAGGTGCGCAACAATCTTCCACACCCGACGCGGTCACTTCCCTCTCGGCCAAACAATCCGAAACGGACGAGTACACCAGCTACGATCTTCTTGCTCCCGAAACTGCCAGCTTCAAGATCCATTACGAAGTAACAGCCTCCACGCCCGGCGCGAAATTTTTCTACAACCCTATTCGAAAAGGCAGCACGGCAAGCGACGAAGCCGTCTTCGACTCCATGACCGGTGAGCCCCTTCAGTTCGAGGTGGTCAGCGGCGCCGAGGCCCGCAAGGACCCGCTGATGTCTGGTGCCGATGCCGATACCAATTTCATAAAAATTTCTCTCGCCAGGCCTGTTCCTCCCGAGGGCCAGGGCCGCATTCTTATCCTCAAGACTTACAAGGACTTTAAGAGCTACTACCGCGAAGGCGATGCCTTCGTTTTTGATCGATCGCTAGGGATCAAGCGCAACAAGGTCGTTCTGCCCCACGGCTACGAACTGGTTGGCTGCAATGTACCATCGCAAGTCTTGTCGCAGCCGGATGGTCGCATTTCTATCAGCTTTCTGAACCCGAGCCCAGGCGAAGCGCCACTCATTCTTCACGCTAAGCTGGGGGCGCAAACCGGACCAGCCGCCGCTCCACACCCTGCGACGAAAGCGCGCAGTTGGGAATCACCGTTCGATGGAGAATCCGAGCGGGCCCGCCTCTCCGAGCGTGCCCATCAGGATCGCGACATCGTATATTTCCTTCAGCAGCCGGAAACCCACGCGTTCAGCCTCTACCACGACTACACCGAATCTCACGAAGGCGCGGACAAATACCTCAACGTCGTCCGCGAAGGCAGCACCGTGTCCGACCCCTCTGCCTACATTCTGGATACTGGTGAAAAGCTGTCCACGAAGTTAGTGACAGGCGCCGATCTCACCGCCGCAAAAATCGACGCTGGTGAGCCTGTCAAGCCTACGGCGCAGATTGTTCTGATTCCGTTCCCGCCAGTGAAAAAAGGCCAATCGATCCGTCTTCGCATTTCCGAAACCTACACTGCGCCCGTAAGTTACCGGCTCGACGGCGACGAATTGGTGTTCGACCGCAGTTTCGGCAGGCCGCGCAACGCCGTAGTTCTTCCGGCAGGCTGGTATCTCACCACCACCGCCATCCCCGCGACGGTTAGGCAGCTTCCCGACGGCCGCATCCGCCTCGATTTCTGGAATGGCCGCCCCGATTCCGTCGACGTCCTGATCAAAGCAAAGCGCCGCGTCGCCGCCGGTCGTTAGTCCACGCACATCTCCGAGCGCCATTTTCCTCGGAACTACTGGTCTCGCTTTGTCGCAGCTCCAGTAGTCGCCCGTCGGGCAACTCGCTTACCTCCGCATTCGATAATTACCTTGCACGCCTGAAGACACGCGTCCTTAAATTGCTTGGCGACTCCTCCTTCAACTCCTTCTCCCAATAGGAGCAACGCGGTGCCGTGCACTTGCGCTACCAGCGCCAACGCTAACCCCTCGTAGTCGGCCGCTATTCCTCCCAAGTCATCCGCCAGTTTTTGCTGAAGAAATTCGTACGACGGCATTGGCTCCTTGCGCGCGAGTCTCTCTGCCCAGTCTGAAGTCAGCAACAAATACTCGTTGCCGTTAGTCAGCGTGAATTCCAGCCCGAGTCGGCAAGCCTCCGCCGCGGTCTTCGCCGGTAGCAAAGCCGCAAACATTCTCTCCCTCGCGCGCACTCGCAAGAACATGATCAAATCGTGCTTGTCTCGAAACCTCTCGTACAACGTGGGCGTCGTCGTCCCTGCCGCACGCGCCACTGCTCGCATCGTTAGTGCGTGTTCGCCCTCCTCACTCCACAAATGGTACGCAGCGTCGACGATTCGGCCTTCCAAATGCGCGTCAGCTTTGCGCGGCATTCTTCATTCCTCCTAGCCTTACCATCCCTGCCCTGCTATCCTTAAATTATACTCTTGACAGCGTTAAAGAAACAACGTATAAATATTCGTCGCCCCCGCCCTTGCGGTTGGCTATTCCCAAAATCACGTCAGTAAGGAGAAGTCAGGAACAAGTTATGGCTAGATTTCAGTATTCCGTTACCACCAAGGCAAGCCCGGCGCTCGCCTGGTTAGTTTTTTCCGATTTGCATCGCTGGAACAACTTCGCCAACGTCTACGGCGAATTGCGCTGGCGCGACGGCAATCCCTGGGAGCCCGGCAGCCGTCTACAGATAGAACTCCTCCGGCCCGTCAACGCCGTCATCGACCACGTCATTACCACATGCGTCCCGGGAAAGAAAGTGGGTTGGATAGATCACGCCCTGGGAGTCGCCATGGCCCAGTGGGTTACTTTTGAAGATCGTCCGATGGAAGGCACACGCGTCCACACTTGGGGAGAGGTCATTCACTCGGGCATTACAATTGGCGGGCGAACCGTGGAGGAATTGATCGCCAGCTTTACGCGGACCTGGTACGAATCCTTTCGCATCGCGTGCAACCAACTCGTACTGCCAGGCGGTGCAGGCCCGGGCGAAGCATCATTCGCAACGCAGTAAGCCACTGTCGTCTCTAGCTCTTTGCGCAGAGACACGGCGAATCGTACTGATGCAGCGTGCTATGCCGCATCATGCGGTTCGTTTCTCCTCCGATTTCTTCTGCCGAACAGCGCTACCCACGTACCAAGGAAGGATATCTACAACCTGTCCGAGTCTCGTCCTTCCCATTTCGAGTGTCCTCTTCGCGGCGCGCTAAGCCGTGTGCCGGTGCTCCGTCTGCGGAAGCGTCCATTCACCGACGCTTACGAACAGTTCCAAACCAATCGCGAACGAATCGTTTCCCAGAGGTTCGCAATAAACAACGCGTGCCCTGGACCTTAGACTACCTAGCAGTGATCTCACCTTGACGTGATCGTTGGGATGCCACGGCTTGCTCGTCACAATTCGCGCGCCTCGAGCGCTCACGTTTTCCGTGATTCCCTGCTGTGCGGCGGTGTGAATGTCTAATCCTGACAAATCCACCGTGACGTGCACGGGACTGCGATTTTCAACTCGGCGTGCCGCGCTGCCCATGGGTCACCGCGCTGCTTTCCGGGCTAGGTTGTGGGTATTGACGTTGAGGTGGGTTCAACGAATGGCGAATCATACCCTCTTAACCCGCCGGGCGGTCAAGAAGTTTCCTTCCGGGCGAAACCTTATACCTAAGTGTCCGGCAACGCGACATCCTCATCCCACGAGCGAACATCCGCCCCTCCCCCGCTCAGTTCCTGACGGATCCAAGTCTTTATTTTTCTATCAGTTACACGCTTCTGGTGATCGGTCATTCGATTGCCAGCATGACTTAGATTGGGTCTTTCCGCCGTTCCTTGCACTTCCTCTGGGAGGTATCCGTGAAAAAACACGAACGCATTCGTGAGAAAGTCACCATCTTGCCGACCTCCATGTATCTCTCCAAAATGCACGACGCCGGTTGGACGCTCGTCGCTCTCGAATGGGAGCGTGAAGTGGAAACTTCCTCGGTCCCCCAAGCTCCCGAAGAAATGCCAGCCTCGGAGGAGATTCCATTCGGTCTTCGTATCGCTGCAGACTGCCACCACCTCGAAGATGATCCTCTCGAGATGCAAACCCTCAGATTCCTGGCCGAACTGATTGTCCAAGACGTCTCCTTCACCAGCATGGCCGATGCTCTCAACATCCGCGACTACCGCACCCGCAGCGGCGCTCCTTGGAACGCCGCCGCCGTTTTCCGCCTGATTCCCCGCTTGATCGATGTCGCGCCACGCATCCTTTCCGGCAACGAGTGGGAATCACGCAAAAAAGAGCTCTCCCGCGTCGCCTGGAATTCTTAAACCGCCAACTCACAATTCTGCGGCGAGTCGCTCAACTTTGCAGTTCAGGATCTCTCGAGCAGCTATTCGTCCCGACGCGCTCGCACGCCTCCAGCGCTTTCTCTCTCCTTGACATTCTGCCTCTCCCCTGCGCTAATATGTCGATTGTCTAGGAGACGACATGCCCATTGAGAAATCCGACTTGCTTCAGGGCACTCTGGATATGCTCATTCTAAAAATAGTCGCCCTCGGCCCTGTCCACGGCTACGGCATCTCCCTCCGCATCCGCCAGATCTCAAAGGAAGTCCTGCAAGTTCAACAAGGCTCGCTTTATCCCGCCCTCCATCGCCTCGAAAAACGCGCCTGGCTTGAATCCGAGTGGGGCGCCTCCGCAAAAGGCCGACAGGCCAAGTTTTACAAATTATCGGCGAAAGGCCGCAAGCAACTGGAAAACGAAGAATCGAATTGGAATCGCCTCGCAGGTGCCGTCGCCAGCATCATGCAAACCGCACAGTAGGAGCTCGTCATGTCCTGGTGGAAATCCATCCTTCCAAAACGTGCCTCCGACGCGCAAATGAATTCCGAACTCCGCTTCCACATCGACGAGCTCACCGAAGAGAACATCGCCGCGGGTATGAGCCCCGCGGAAGCCCGCCGCCGCGCCCTCCTCGAATTTGGCGGACCGGAGCAAGTCAAAGAAGAAGTGCGCGACGTTTACCGCATTCGCGTGCTCGACGCCTCCGTCGCCAATCTCAAATCCGCCTTCCGCTTCCTCCGCAAATCCCCCACCTTCTCGGCCGCAGTTATCCTCACACTCGCCCTTGCCATCGGCGCAAACAGTGCCGTCTTCTCCGCCATCGACGCCATCCTCCTCAAGCCGCTTCCTTTTCCTCAGGCCGACCAGCTCATGCTCGTCGAGCAGCACAACCACAAGGGTCCTTCTGTTCTGAGCCGCGTCGCACCCGTTCGCCTCGAGGAATGGAATCACCTCAATTCCACCTTTCAGGGCCTCACCGGTTACTACACCGAGGATGTTTCCGAGTCCACCGGTGCGCTGCCCGAAAAAGTCACTCGTGCCTGGGTCTACTCTCGTTTTTTCAAGGTGTGGGACATGGCACCTGCCCTGGGGCGCGAATTCTCTCTCGAGGAAGAGACCCTCCACGGACCCGCCGCTGTTCTTATCAGCGATCGCTTCTGGCATCGTCGCTTCAACGCCGACCCCAATGTCCTAGGTAAGAATTTACGCCTAGATGGCCATCTCTATCCTATCGTTGGCGTTATGCCTCCATCTTTTCTGTTTCCCGATCGCGGCACGGATTTGTGGTCGCCCATGCCCTCGGGCTTTTCCTATGGCCGGGCTCGCGAAAACAACTGGTTTATCGTCATCGGGCGCCTTAAGCTCGGCGTCACTCTTGCACGGGCTCGTGCCGATCTAGCTACCATCCAAGCGCAACTCGGCCGCCAGTTTCCCGAGACGGACGCCAACCTCTCGGTCACCGTCGAAGCGCTCAAGGAAAATACCGTCGCCGGCTCGCGCCGGTCGCTCTGGCTGCTCTTCGGCTCCGTCTCTCTCCTCTTGCTCATCGCTTGCACGAACATCATTGCGCTGCTCTTGTCTCGCTCCGCCCAACGTCAGCACGAAATCTCCGTTCGTTTCTCGCTGGGGGCTTCTCGTGGCGCGCTCATTGCTCAGCTGCTCTCCGAAACCTTTCTCCTGGCCCTCATCGGCTCGGGCCTCGGTCTTTTTCTCGCCTCGGCAGCGTCTGACATCTTCCGCTCGCTGGCCGCACAGCTTCCCAGGGTCGAGGAAATCCATCTCGATGCACGCATCGTCCTCTATTCCCTGGCCTGCTCCGTGGTCGTCACTCTTCTCTGCGGTTTGGTTCCCGCCGTTCGCGGCACGCGCCGCAGTCTCTCCGGCTCGCTGGCGCAATCCAGCCGGTCGCAAGTCTCGGGACGAAATCCGCTGCAGTGGCTTCTCGTCGGCATCCAGGTCGCCCTCGCCGTCACCCTGCTCGCAGGTGCCGGCCTTCTTCTCCGCAGCTTTCAGGAGCTTGGCCGCGTCACACGCGGCTTTGATTCCAGCCATATTCTTGCCTTTCAGCTAAGTATGAACTGGGGCGAAACCGGCGATATGAAGAGACTCCGCCAGTTCACCGACCGCGTCCTCGAAACTCTTCGCGCCACGCCAGGCGTCGAATCCGCCGCCATCTCCGTGGGCGTTCCCGGCGTGCCCTTCCAATATCAAATCGAACTCAAGCTCCTCGAAGGCCGCGCCGACTCCGAACCGAAACTCATCGCCGAGAACCGTTTCGTCTCTTCCAGCTATTTCGCCACCATGCGCATCCCTCTGCTCGCCGGCGAAGTCTGCCGCGAGACCGATGGACCCCCCACCATCGTCGTGAATCGCGCCTTCGCCGATGCCTACTTCCACGGTGCGGATGTAATTGGCCATCACGTACAATCCTTGAATATGGGTTATTCCGGCCCAGCCCAAATCGTCGGTATCTCCGGCGACGCCCGCGAATCCGGCCTCGATCAACCTCCCGTTCCAACCGCCTATTGGTGCGCACCCATCGCCGAGCCTGGCACCTATTTCCTTGTCCGCACACGAAATGCTTCGATGACCATGGCCGAAACCATCCGCCAGCAGATTCACGACATCGAGCCGCAGCGCTCCGCCTTCGATTTCGCTCCGCTCGAACAACACTTCTCCGACGGCCTGGCAGAAAACCGCCTCCGCACCATCCTTCTCTCCTTCTTCGCGGCCACCGCCCTCTCTCTCGCCTGCATCGGCCTCTACGGCACTCTCAGCTATTCCGTCAACGTCCGCCGCCGCGAAGTCGGCCTCCGTCTCGCCCTCGGCGCCCTCCGCGGCCAAATCGTTAAACAAATTCTCTGGCAAGGCCTGGGAGTCTGCCTCGCGGGCTGCGCTGCTGGATGGGCCCTGGCTTTCGTCTCCAGTCGCTTGCTCGCAGGCCTCCTCTACGGTGTCTCCCCAACCGACGTCCCCACCCTCTCCGCCGTCCTCCTTCTCGTGCTGGCTGTAGCCGCCGCCGCTTCTCTCGTGCCAGCCGTCCGCGCCTCCCGCGTAGAACCCATGCAAGTCCTCCGCGAGGAGTAACCCGCCCAATCCACGCGGCCTCTCGTCGTGGGTCCGATGCATCTGGACACAACCGAGCGGAACGCGGATGACGCCTTTGGTGTCCGATTAGACTTAGACTTGGGTTCGAAACTGGCGAACGCTGGAAAGCGCTATGTTCGTCACCATCACTTGGTTAGCCAACAGATTCCAATTCGCCGAAGTAAGTTTTCATCCTCTGCAACATTCTGCAAAGGTAAGAAACGCGGCGTTGGCGTAAAAACTTATATTTTGGAAGTGTTTGAACGAGTCGCAAGTCACGAAGCACGACCCACCTGTCCCTTCGCGCCCTCACTTCGTTTTAATTCGCGCTTACGGTTTGGGTTCCGGTATCTTCGTATCTGCATTCGACTTGACCGCTACAGTTCCAGGAACCTCCGCAGGCGCGTGATCCCCTTCACGCGTTAAGTAAAGCATGAACGGAGTCAGCTCGAACGGCGTCACTTCGTCTTCGGCCATGGCGACCGTTGGCTTAGACTTCATCATCTGCAACTGGTTGTTCCATGGCTCGACCTTGATGCGTCCGCCGAGCGGCAACGCGGCGATCATGCCGCTCGCTGCCTTTTTTTCCGACGCTTGCGCGCCGGGAACCGCGGATGTGCTAGTCAAGACAGTCGCCACTCTGTTGCCCACGTGCGGACTGACCAGATTGGGGATTTGTTTCGATCGCTCATTCAACGCTTGGAGGAACAGTTGCGCGTTTCCGAGCTTATCCTGGTAAGGCGACTTCTTCAGTAACTCGATCCCTTTCTGGGTCGCGGCCTGCTCCTCTTCCGGTGTGTGCGTAAAGCCGAAGTGGTGAAACGTCTCTTTTTCGTCGAACCGTAGTCGGTTGAAGAACGCATATTGCGTGCCCATGCGGTGTCCCAGCAGCACATGGCCCAACTCATGCGCCAAAATGGCGGCCAGGCTGGCCTCGTCCGGAAGCACATCCATCAAGCCACGGCTCAGAACAATGGTGTGGCCCATGGTGAAGGACTCCATCGTCGAGGTCATCAGAACCCGGCAGCGCACCTCCGGCTGGATATCGAGGTTATTTGTGACTTCCAGGTTGTTGACTACTGTCTCCAACACCTTGTCCACATCCCCTGAAGGCGCCATCAACCCCAGCCGCTCCAACTTAGCTGCGACATTGTCCTCGGCTTGGCGTCCCCACGCGCGTTTTGCCTCCAGCGGCGAATAGTCATTCGAGATTTCACTCTGATCTTTCACTGGCTTCGCCGTCTCCACCAACACCTTGCTCAACTCTTGCTCGTCTCGAACCTGGGTAGGCGCATAACTCCAAAGGCGCGTCTGTGCACGGAATGACGGGGCCGTCAAGTTGTCGGCTTCTTCGCTGTAGATGAAGGCTGGCAGCCATTCGTTTTTCCCTGCGTTCGTGCGCCAGCTGTCGAAATTGAAGTAATAGCTCGTCTTGGACCGCCCGCGGTAGCCACCATTGAATCGCACGATGTGGTAATCCTGATCTTCCACCCAGATGCGGCCTACAAATCGTCCCTTGTCGTCCTTGGTTATCGGATCGAGGTCGAATTCCAGACAGCGCACTTCTCCCAAAAACTCGCGCCCGGCATAGTCGAACTTGTAATGCTGGCGGTCGAAATCGGTTGTGTCCAAAAAAATCATCTGAAGGAAGCCCCGCGGCATGAATTCCGTGGAGAACAAGCTCCCCAATCCGCCCAACAGATTGCGCTTTGTGCGATTGCCGCTCAGCAGAGGCTCGATTTCCACGCCCTTCGCGAGTTCCGCGCGCCCCAGAAAATACTTGTCGCCGTTCGGCACTGCGCCCAACTGCTTGTCCGGCCGAAGAATCTGGACATACGTTTCCACTATGGGCGAGTATTGGCGCAGCAACTGCACTTCCACCTGCTCTTGCGCCACGATCTTGTCCACTAATTCATTTAGCTTCGGCTGTTGTTGGGGAGCTGCAGACAGGGGGATAGCGCTCAACATCAGCGCCAAAGGCAATATCTTCAAGGCACGCATGATGCCTCCTAAACTGGACATGACATATTTAGCTGGTCTTTCGAAGGCTAGGCTCCGGAGAGCACCCTGCCATCTGTCCGGAGGGTTAGTTTAAGGACAGCGGTACTAACCGATTGGCGCACTGGACGAAGTGTCAGCGCGGTGACTTAGTTTCATTCTTTGAGTTTTTTGGGTGCTTCAATCAGTGCCCTGTACTCCTCCGACAGGACGCGAATCTGATTCATAATTGCAGCGTACTCGTTGGTATTCGGCTTTGTTACTTCCAGCTTTTTCCACAATTGCCGGATGCGCTCTAATCTATCGTAGATTCTTTCCATCTCCGCCCCCTTCTCTCACACCGGCGCCTTAGGTCGTGTCGAGAAAGTTTGTAACTGGCTCAGCGCTCCAACGCTGGCTGGACGCCCTTGCTTGCGTGGTTGGGGTGAAGCGCTGTGTTAGGTCAATCCCGCAATAATTATAGTACATATCGGGAATGTAATACTTTGCGGCCGCCGTAACTTCGATGATCCAAATGCACTACTGATTCCCGAATAATATTGCTAAGTAGCGATTTGGAGTGCGGCAGCCCTGCTGCCGCTCTTCTCCTCGACCTGCACGGTTCTATATCTGGCGAGGCTCAATAGGCGTGTTCATCGAGTACGCGAAATGGAAGAAGTTGCTCGCGCGCTTGTGAAAAAACTTTTTCGGTGCCTGATGAGTCGCCTTGCCGGACATTTGTCCATCAGTCGATACCATTTCTGTAGTAACCGGGTCAGCAGACTTGCACGATCCAGAAAACTCCATTACTCTGGCCCAGTTGCCAGCGGCGTCTTCCCTCCCTACCCGCGATCGGTTGTTCTAGTGGCTATACAAATTCTTGTCCACGAAGGATCACATATGACGCGCAAAAACTCTTGGGCTGGACTTGCTTTGGCGGCCGTGCTGAGTTTGCCCTTGACTGCTTGCAAGGACACAAAAACTCTGCAAGAAAACGAGCAATTGAAGGCCCAGGTGGCGGAACTTCAGAAAGAAAACGGCCAGTTGGGAAACGATCTTGAATCAATGACTGCTGCCCGCGATGCGTTGACGAAAGAGAACGAGAAGCTCAAGGCCGAGACGAAGCCTCGGAAAACAAAGCACTCCGCAACGAAAGCTGCGAGCCGAAAACGCCGTCGGAGCTAAAGTTCCCAATAGTCTCGGGCCCCGCGCGTGGTGCGGAGCGCGTGAACCGGTTTTTGTTTACACTGTCAGAAAAGGGAGGTCGGGAATATGAAAACGTTTGAGGTGCAATTTCGCTACCGGGATCGAAAGGAAGAAACAATTCAATCGGCGGTCAAAGTCGAGGCGTCGAACCTTCCAGGAGCGGTTGGTAAGGCGGCGCGTGAATTCGTCAAAGGTTTGGATCGCAAGCAGAGATTCGATATGAACAAGAATGGACTCGAAATTACGGCCAAGCCTGTCGCCACGGCAACCGAGGCGCCGGAAAAAACCTCCGCGGAAGCCGCCGCGAATTGACAAGTCAACAGGACCGGAGCCAGGTCGAGATTTGCATTTTTCCACGACTCTTTGAACCCGCAGATCCTTTTGGCGTGTAGGTATGTGCTCTTGAACCGGGCGGAATGCGAACGAACCGGGTGCGTAGGCGAACAAAGACACACCGGCGCTGTTAATCGAACGGTTCAAATTCGAAGCTAGTATGGGAGATGATGCTGCACGAAAGAGGCCGGAATCTAGGATTCCGGCCTACTGGATCACGAAATGGTTGAGGGGGGCAGATTTGAACTGACGACCTTCGGGTTATGAGCGCAATTTCTGCCTACACGCCGTGCAAGCCAGTACAACTAAACGCAGGAAAACAAAGGGGAACCGTCCGTTTCCGTTGCTCCGTTTTGTACGCTGTTGTCTGTCGTTCTTGGATAGAACTTAGGATAGAATCTTTCCGCTCGACCATCATTAATATAGGGGCTACGTTTTGAGATTCTCCTGTCTATGCCAAGTAACTCAGTTGATTCGGCGCTGCGAGAGCGCATTTATATCGCTGCGGAGGGACGGTGCGCAGCCTGCTGCGCGAGTGTCACGCTTCCAGAGAGTCACTGTGACCATATCCTTCCGGTTGAGGAAGGTGGGTCGGACGTTTGGGACAATCTGCGATGCCTTTGCGTGATATGCCATAAGCTACGTCACGGCGGTCGCGGGTATACGAAATACGAAAGGAACCTGGATTGCGGCTGTAGGTTTTCAGTCTGGAATCGAGTTACTCAAGCGGACGCACCGTCGGTCCTTCAGTGCCTAAAAATCAAATCCCCGCGTCGAACGCGTATGCCGATGCTTCTGTATCGCTGCCGCAAGCACAAGAGAATGAGTTGGTCCAATTGGCTCAAGTTGTTGGGCAATCCTCTCCCGCAAGGAGTCCCCGCCGATTCTCTTGTGCAACTGCACAAAGTCATTCGCACCGCGAACGACGCAGAGCCGCACAAGTCGGATGGTTGACTTCCGAAGTATCTAGACGATAGGTTTATAAATCATGTCGGCGTTCGAGGATGTCTATAAGCTAGTAAAGGAATGGCAACCGGAGGCACTTCCGGGCGAATTGCAATACCGGAACTCGCTGATGGCACTCCTGCGTCAGCGCTTGATAAAGGCAAGTATCGAGCCAGAGTACCGTCACAAGGGGACGACCACAGA
This sequence comes from Candidatus Acidiferrum sp., assembly GCA_035576885.1. GTDB lineage: Bacteria > Acidobacteriota > Terriglobia > Acidiferrales > UBA7541 > Acidiferrum. Next base: position 30,949 of record DATLVZ010000006.1, read on the forward strand.
CATATACGTAAAGCAACCGGGCCTCCTCTTTGGTTCGTCAGAAGTCTATGTTGAACTGAAACGCAACCTCCTCCACAAAGCACAATATGACCGTTTGGTGGGTCAGATTGAATCCCTAGACCCGCGCAAGAATGCAATCATCGTCGTTATGTGCGGAGAGACCAATCCGGCGCTGGTTACTCGCTTCAAAGAGAAGTACGACTTTGCAGATGGCAGCAGTTTTAGCGGTGAACCGATGATAGTCGTAGTGAAGGGAGATGCTGGAAAAAAGTGAAATAAAGTGCTGTTACTCGTCGGCGGGTGGCACAGACGATAAATTCCTGGACGATTCTGGGTGGCGCACGCGGCGGTTTTTTGAGTGCGGGTTAGAGTCGTGCCGGTGTCAGGCGACTGCACTTTTCGGAGCACTTTTATCGGCTGAGTGAGATAATTGACCTTCGACCCGGAGGCGCCCGATGGCTACCGTCTCTCAAAGCGTAATTGTTCAAGATCCGGACATCCACAGCGGAGAGCCCGTCTTCCGAGGCACCCGCGTGCCTTTCCAGACGCTGCTTGATTATTTGGAGGGCGGAGAAACGCTGGATGAATTCCTGAGACAATACCCCGGAGTAGGCCGCGAACAAGCCATCGCCGCGTTGGAAGAGGCTAAGACACTTCTCTTGGCTCGCTTCGGGAAATGAAGATTCTCATCGATGAATGCCTTCCAGACGAACTGAAAGGGACTCTCACAGGCATGGGCCACGAGTGCCAAACGGTGCGAATGGCTGGATATGGCTCAAAGAAGAACGGCGAACTCTTAACGATTGCGGAAGGCCGCTGGGAGGTGCTGCTCACCAGCGACCGAAATATCAAATACCAGCAAAACATGACCGGACGGAGTGTCTCGATCTTGATCCTCCGCGCGAAATCGAATCGCATGAAGGATTTGTTACCCCTCATGCCAGCCTGCGCTGAAGCTCTTCTCTCCATCCAGCCCGGTCAAGTGGTAGAAGCCGGACCCTTATAGCCAGATGGTCGAACAAACCATTTTGGCCAGTTCAGCGTACTATCGCGCCAGATACTACGATCCGACCGCAGGCAGATTCCTTAACGAAGACCCGCTCGAATTCGGCGGAGAAATGAACTTCTATCGCTACGTCGAGAACAATCCTGGACTCTTGATCGATCCGTACGGTCTGTCATCATTCATCTTTAACAGGGCGAAAGGCACTCTCACGTTGCTCGACAAGAACGGCAATGTAGTGCTCGTGTGCGACGCCGCAAACAACACGGCGAAGCACAGCAAAGGACCTTGGCCGAATGGGACTTATCCCTATTCGTGGCATCACAGTCATCCCGCCGATCCAAACGGTCCGTTCGGTTCCTTCGGGATTTTCATTTTTACTGTGCCCGGACGACCTGGCATGGGCGTGCACTCAGGGCGCGCAAATTCCGGAGGACCTAAGCATCCTACAGAGGGTTGTGTACGTACTACGGATAATTGCATGCAGCAGATAAGCAATTTTCAGGCAACCGATCCGCTCAAGAGGATCACAATCCAATAAAGAAGGAGGCCTCGCTATGCGTGGTTGGGGAACACCAACTTTGGGCTTGACGCTACTTATCTTCACTCCGGGTAGCCTTTTGGCGGGACAGCAAAAGCCCTGTACTGATGCGGAGGAGAGGCAAGCTGAAAAAGCCGTCGATCTGCTCAAGACATGGGATCAAGTCTATCTGGCTTACAAAACGTTCGCGCAGTGCGATGACGGAGCGATTGCCGAGGGGTTCAGCGACTCCGTGGGCAAGCTTCTCGCGAATGACTGGAGATATTTTCCACGATTGATGACGCTCGCGAAGTCTGACGCAGATTTCGCGAACTTCGTAGTGAAGCACGTTGATGAGAGTCTGACTAGTAGAACTCTCGAAAAGATATCTAAGCACGTTAAGTTAGACTGTCCCCCGGAGGGGAAGAAGCTATGCGGTGCGATTGAGGCCGCGGTACATGGGAAGTAACAAAAGCAGGGGAATTCGTTGAGGTGTAGGCGGGTGGCAGGCCTTTAACTGGCGGGCACAGACTGGGTGCCGGACCCTTTTGGTTTGTGAGAGTCCGGGTTTAGAGCTAACTTCATGGAACAAGTCGCCGCGCAAAGACACCGAAGCGCCTCGCTTCCAACCCTCGGAATGACCCAAAGATCGTACTATCGCGCCAGATACTACGATCAAGCGGGTGGTCGTTTCATGTCAGAAGATCCGTTGAAATTCGATGGCGGGATCGACTTCTACGCATACGTTAGCAACAACCCAGTTGTCTCCACCGATCCTCTGGGCCTTGCGGGCTGCCCACCGAATGTGGTCGCTTACATTAAGCAGATGTGCTCGGCCGCGAAAGCAGCGTCTGGACCGAATTGTCCAATTCACATCATGCTCATCCAGTCGGGCTTCGAGAGTGCTTGGGGCACTGGTCCAACTGTTCCTGACAACAACTTTTTCGGGCTTCACGGAATTGGCGACAGAGGTTGGCGACCTGCGAAGAGAGATCCCAACGTCAAGCTGCCCATTTTTAGCACGCCAGCTGCTGGGTTTGGTGAGTATTGCAATCGAGTTAAGGAAAAGGGTATCGGATATTCAAATGATTCGCAGTTTCTTAACCAGGTTGTATCAAAGCTAGGGTTCGCTGTTGGCGGCGATCCAGCAGGGTATAAACGGGGCATCCAAAATATGCTCAACAAATGCAAACCGGACCTGGACAGCTGCTCTTGTTCCGAGAAGAAATAGCCATGCGAGTCCCAACACTTCTGCGCTGGGCTTTGCCGGTTGTTCTTACTCTGTACGTGTCCCAAGCCATGGGGGACCAATCTGAGGGGTCGCTTCCTCGTACGGTCACTGTCGAACGGGTCAGGGGAAGCTGCCGCAATTGTGGCGCGTCCTTTGATTTGGGGAGGGTTCAGTTTGTTTCGCGGCAGGAAGGTTGGGCAGTTGGTGAACAGCTGTCCGCAACGGGAAACGGATCGGGCGTCTCAACCATTCTTCACACCACCGACGGAGGACGCATATGGACGCGTTTGTCATGGGTCTGGCAGCACGGCGCAGAAGCAGGGCCATCTTTTTGGTTTGTAGATGGCAGGCATGGTTGGGTCTCCTGGATTGACGAATCTGCTGTTCATCACTTGAGCCGGACAATAAATGGAGGCGGTTCGTGGCAGAAACTCCCAAACCCGCCAGCTCAAGCGTTTGCCGCGATCCAGTTCTTTGATTCCGATAATGGCATCTCTATTGGCATTCGACTGAGCGAGAAGCCATTGTTCGGGACTACAGCCGACGGAGGGCAAACGTGGACGACAAAGGAGCTTCCGATCAAATATGTGGGACAGGCTCAGTTTCTGGATCGCGCGGTCGGGTGGCTGGTAGGAATGGCTACTTCGAAAACCGATGAGCGACGCTTAGCTGTGCTGAGAACTGTCGATGGGGGAGCGAATTGGGCAGGGTCTGCGCTTGCTGAGGTCCCGTACGAAGTTGCACGAGACTGTGACTGGACCGACCGAACAAGTGGATGGCTGATTGCCTGGTTGACCGATGCGGGTGGGTCACATCTCCTTCGAACAGAAGATGGCGGGAGCAGTTGGCACAGACACCGGGATGAGACTTTCCAGGGCACAGGGAAATATTTGAAGGCAATCCGTTTCGTTAGTAAGCGAGTCGGATACGCATTCTTTGACGACACTCAGACGGGCAACCACTACGTCCTCTCCACAAGAGATGGTGGAGAGACTTGGGAGCGGGCTCCTTTGAAGGAGAGTGTGTCGTCCTGCCAAGTTGTCGTAGCAGAGCTATGGTGCAGCGCGGGAATGGACCTGCTTAAACTTCGGACGGCGGCAGCTCTGCCCTCCGGTGCTTCAGATTGATGTATGGTGGTGTGTGGCACACACAATAATTTCCAAGGTGATATTGGGTGCCGCATACGCCGGTTTTGTGTGTGCCGGTTTAGACTACACTTCACGTACAACGTCGCTGAAACCTCTGGGCGTCACGCCACTATGGAATCGGATACAGAAACTGGCCTCTATTACTATCGCGCCAGATACTACGACCCGTCGGCAGGAAGGTTCCTCAGTGAAGACCCGAGCGGGTTTAATGATGGTGTGAATTTCTATCGCTACGTTCACAACGACCCAATCGACAACACTGATCCCACCGGTCTCACGACGTACAAGGGGTTTCCGGCTGATAAGGAAGCGGATCTGAGAAATGCAGTGAACGATGCCCTCAAAAGACTACGAGAGACTTGTGATGGCCAAAGCTGCGCTGGGAAGGATGGGAAAAAGATCGCGAATACCATTGAGAATGCGACGTTCGTGTACCAGCCGAAGTCTAAACTCTGCGGCCATGCGGGCCCTGTGACCTTCCTGCAGTTGCGACACACATTTGGTCTCGGGCCTGCTGCATTCGGTCCTAGCTGTTGCTCTCTTGCATCCACATTGGTACACGAAGTGGTTCACGGCATGACCCACTTGTCCGACAAAAGGCCGGACCAAGTCGAAAGGGACTGCTTCGGATGCACAGTACCGGAGTAACGATGAGAAAAACACTTCAGCAGTTAACTTTGGTGCTTTTCGTAGCCCTGGCTTTCGCCGCCACCGGTAGAGCCAAGTGCCCTACAGGAACCGTGACCGTCCATGGCAAAGTTGAGAACCTGCCATCCACGGTTACTGCGGTGGAAGCCACCGTTCTGGTGGAAACGCCAAAGGCCACAATTTCGCGGAGCGCGTTGCTCTCCAATGGAGAGTTCACAGTCGAGGTGCCTTTCTCCACGTACAGTTCGACGGTTTTAGGCGGGGACCACTGCAACACTGTGCCCAAGAGTGTTGAAGTAAAAATAGTGTCCGAGGGCAAGGTTTACGTCCAGAAGACCCTCGATTTCAAAGGCAACTTTGAGGCGACCGGTGATTACCAGTACCGGCTGAAACAAATGCTCTCCCTGGAGGTGCAAAACAAGGGACGGACAGCCCAAGGTGATCTCGGGTCCCCCCTACTCCGATTCCGAGGGGCCGATGGCGAGCGGTTAACTGGCAGCGCCGGGGGAGCGCCCGAATGAGCGGCGTTTCGCGCCGGGTGTGGTAAGGGATACGCACCCTCAAGTTGGGGGCCCAAGAGGACTTGAAGCAAGATTTATTCTCTCTCACGAAGGAGAGCTGCGATGACTCGAGGGCTGCGACGACCGTGAAGAATGGCCAGGACAAGTAGTGGTTTTTCATCCGGAGCGTACACGATCAGAAAATCTCGTAAGGGATGGAAACGCAGAGGTCGCGAAGTCAGATCGGAGCGTCTGTGACCTACTTGAGGAAAGGGGACTAGGGCGCGAATCGCTTCATAGATTTCCTCAAGCACGCGGTCAGCTGCGTCTAAATTGTCAGGAGCTATATATTCCCAAATTTCGGTTAGATCTGTGAGCGCGTCAGGATGGAGAACAAATCCGCTCATGAACGGCGGCGGTCTTGGCTCTTTTGGCGCAGGCGGCCAAAGGCCTCTTCGCCGTCGACGGGCTGAACCCGGCCGCTCTTTACGTCATCGTAGCGACCATCCAGCATGTTGCTCACCTGGGTTAGCTCTGCGAGGTATCCAGTCATCGCGTCCTCGACAAGTTCATCCGGCGCACGGCCTGTCGTCGCTGCAAGCTCTTGAAGCCGAGATTCTGTTTCGGGCCTGAGATGCACTACCATAATAGTCAGTTTAGAGGCGTGCTGAGAAACTGTCAAAGCGATTTCCACGGGGAATGGGGTTGGACTGCTGGCCCGATCAGGTGATTCATGGTGGAAGATTCTCTCGACAATTCAATGTTCCTTAGCGAGACTGCCAACTTTTCCGAAGAATCGTACTATCGCGCCAGATACTACGACCCACAAGGCGGAAGGCTTATCAGCGAAGATCCCATCAGGTTCGAGGGTGGACTTGATTTTTATTTGTACGCAGGGAATTCGCCTGCGAGTTTCAACGATCCTTTTGGGCTCGAACCACAGGGGTGTACGGACTGCAAGGGCAATCCTAAGCAAGGCGTCCCCATTGCGAAATCCTACTGTGGCAACGAAGCACCAATGTTGAGCAGCGCTCCCAATCCTTACTCCCCGATGGAAGGTTATAGGGGAATAAGCGCCCAGCAAATGTTCTTGCGTGGCGGCGACTTGAATTGGGGCAACTTGGTGCGCGGGTGCCTTGTGTGCATGTTCCGGCACGGCGCGGACTCTTCTAGCGCCCATAATTTTTGCTATTGGAATTCGGCGAAGCGGGCCCCGTTGAGCGCCCTGCCAGGCTTCCTATCTGCGGTTGTTGCAGCTGGGACAATTGGCGCGGGGCAGGCCGGGGCAATCGGCGGCGCACTCAGTAACGGACAGGCACCACCGTTCTGGGCTGTTGCGCCCATCGTGTACTCGATCGCTCATTAGGAGGCCCATCATGAGTAGGACACTTAAGGAAGGCGCAATTGAATTTTTTGCGGTAGCAGGGTCGTCTCTGGCTGTGGGGTTGTGTGCTGGGCTGGTGCAAGGTTGGTTCGCCTTCAGTGGTGGCGATTCATCCGAGGACAGACTTGGAATGGCGGTCCTAGCTGCCACCCTAGGCGGAGAGGTCGCAATTGTTCTAGGCCCAATACTTTATTATGCCCTGCTGCGGAGACGACTAACTTGGCGGCTTAGCCTGAGCGGAATCTTGATATGCCTCTTCGCTGGTGCCTCGGCAGCGTGGTCGCTTACGGCAATCACCAAAATCGGCGGCTGGCTTTCAATGTTCGTTACGCCGATGGTTGCCATCCTATTTTCGATCTTCGTTAGGGTGTCCAAGGTTCCTCGGACAGCCCCCACTGCGATGGGTTAGCAAATAGTGAAAGGCGAGCGCGCCAGGGCGTGCACGATAATCGGGAAGAACAGGTGCCGCAAAAGAACACTCCAGGCGATACAGTTGTCATCACAGGCGCGTTTAGCTACGCGGGCAAATACGCCACGCGACTTCTGTTCAGGCGCGTGGCAGGCCCTTAGCCGTGGGGCGCCAATCGGGTGCCGGACCCTTTGGTTTGTATGGGTCCGGGCCCGAACCGAGCCGACTCGCCAAGGGTGCTCCACCATAAGCGTTAACTTAACGGTTGACTTGGGCCTGGTTGGCGCATATGCTGCGCGCATGGCAGGGGAGCGGAAAGACTCGCCAATCGATAATTGGGCGGTGCTGCGCTCGTTTTTGCCTGCGGGGTGGGAAGCGAAGGC
>DATLVZ010000007.1:0-13090 GCA_035576885.1 Candidatus Acidiferrum sp.
GCCGACGGTTTGTTCCCAGGAATCGGAGCCGAAGGCGCTGATGTACTCATTCTGGGCTAGCTGGAGGGTTTGAACGAGCGTTTGGCCAAGGTAGGCGAGGGTGGTGGCGGTTTTGGGTTTGACCTGGCCCTGGGCGACGGCAGCAAAGAGGCGTCCGAGAGCGAAGGTTAGGTCGCAAGCGGATACATAATCGCCGGAGAGAAAAAAGGCGATATCCTCGCCGGCTTCCTCGCCTGCGAGAGCTTGTGCTTCCTTGCGGGCGTGGAAAGCGCAGAGATGGGGATGGCTATCGCGGCGCGGAGAGCGGCAGCGGCGGCCATCGGTGAACGTGAAGGAACACAAGGACGCGCGGTCCTTGTCGCGATGGGTGGACATGGAAGTCTCCAGAAAGAAAGATTTGGGATTTTGGGGGAGTCTCGCGGAAGCGAGGCGCACTACTCTACAAGAAGATTGTATCAGGGCTGGTGTTATGATGTCAATACAAATTTCTGGGTGTACTGAATGGTGATTCGAATCGCCGGTCTTGACCCAGGTGCGGCGGTCCGAAGTATAGAGAGAAGAGGGAGATGGCGGGGATGGCCGTGAGCTGAATGGGGTGCGGAAGAGTCGAAATTCACACGCTCTAGAAGAGAAAAGAAAAGGGCCGCCCTTCTTACACCACCGCTAGCTCGATCTGAACAGGCATCTCATCCCAAGTTCGACCTTCGAGTGTGCGCCCGGTTTTCTTTTTTTGAACGCCGCCCCATTGTTTGAAGAAAAACGCCACTCCTGCCTTTACGCACTGATCTCGAATGTCCGTGACCCATTCAGAGTCCAAGGGCCGCGCGCCAGGACCGGACTCGCCCCCTACAATCGCCCAATCGATGCCTCGAAGATTCAGCTTGCCTAAAGAACCGAGAAGCGGTTCTAACGACAGGAATTTTACATGAGCGCCTGTTTTCCGAAGGTCATCAATCCGGACTCTGTACTTTTCGGTTTCGACGCTAACGCCCATCCAGATCTGCGGCGCCCACGGCAGCTCCTTGCTCAATTCCAATACGCGTTCTGAACGCTTCGTCAGGACCTGATATTGATGCCAGTGCGCGCGGTTCATCACATGGAACACGCGCTTGATGTATTCCGTTGGCACATCTCTGTGAAAAAGATCGCTCATCGAGTTGACGAAGATTCGCTTCGGGGTCTTCCAGTGAAGCGGCAGTTCCAGCATCTGCGGTTGGAGGGTCAGCGCAAATCCGTTGCGGTAATTGGCTTGTCCCATCGCCTTCAGGCGCTTCGAAAGCCGTTCAGCGTAGCAATGCTTACATCCAGGGCTTATCTTCGTGCAGCCGGTAACCGGATTCCACGTCGCGTCGGTCCATTCGATGTGTGAGTTTGTTGCCATTTCAGAGCCCCTGCTTGGCCCGGTATTTGTTGAAAATGTCGTTCACTATATCCATGCCAGCTTCCTTCTGGGAAGCAAAATACAGATAGTAGATTACCGTATTACTGTTGGTTATTTTCATTGGCATTGGCTTAGGTACGAATTTGAAACCTGCTTTCCCCTCGAGCCGCTGTCGAAACGCTTCCGCAAATCGCTCGTTCGTCACTTTCTGTGGAACGAGCTGCTCGAATAGGTTTGGAATCTGATCATATCCCGCCTCCTTCCAGGTCTCATCGCCCCACAGTCTTGTCATCTGAGCGACCTTACTCGGAATGGATTTGTCAGGGTCTTTGCGCAACGCATTTCGGTTGATATCCATGATCATAAAATTCATGAAAATCTCAATCGAGTTCGACTTGCCCGCTGCTTCTATAACTTCCCAAGTGAGGTCAATGTTGTATGGATCCAAAAGGCATAAGGCCCGTTTGTATTTGCCGTACTCCACCCTCGGAAACACGCTCCCCAGCAACGCCTTGTTACAATCTTCGCTGTAAGTGAAAACGTCCAACCTTGGCCCAGCGAGCCTTCGCAATTGTTCTGACCGAGCTCTCTCCGAATCAATAAAATGATACTCGTGAAATGGAGGTTCGGTGTTTAACGCAATTAAGGGACTCCCCTCAACCAACTCTCCGCTAGTCTGAGAAAGGTGGTAGCCCGGTCCTGCATACGCGTCGATATAAAGCCACCGGAGGCTTGGAATCCTATCCCGCCGTGTAGCCTCCATAATTCGCCCGTAAGCCGAGGCGTACTCTTTGATGATTGCGAGTTTTACCTCGGACCAGATACCGATCTCGTCGTATTCAATAGCCATGATGGAGACTGTATCAAATGTTTACTACTTTTAGTTAGTTGACAAAATTCGCTCAAAGGTCTCTTGTCCCTATTTGGGTTTGAGGGCGAGCAATTCGGCTGTGAAAACGGCGAGTTTTTTGAAGAGCGGTTCGGCGAGGGCTTCCCTTCTTTCGGGTGGAAGCGACAAGTGCTGGTCGACTTCGGATTCCAGGGCCTGAAGTTCTTTCGTGGGGGCGAATTCGGCGAGGCGCTGGAAGAGCAGCTTGTGGGCGCGTTTTCGTTCCATCACTTCGAGACCGTCAAGTATTTGGCGATGCGAAGTGCCTTCCCAGATGGCGAGAATCATGGCTTCGCGAAGCCAGCGTTCGGCGCCGTATTCGGCGAGGACGCCCAGGCCGCCGTGCACTTCCATGGCCCACTTTGCGGCGTCGACGGCGAACTCGGCGGTCCAGTATTTCGCGAGATGGGCTACCAAGCGGAAAAGATGATAGCGATCGGAGTAGGGCGGGCGCTCCATCCAGACGTCATTCAGGAGCTGAACGGATTCCCACGCTAGCGCAAACGCGGATCGAAGCGCATTCAGGCGATTTTCAAATTGATGATGGAGGAGGGGATGATCGAGAATCGGTTTGCCGAAAGCGGCGCGATGCTCGGCGTACGAAAGCGCATCGGCCATCGCGCGCTGTGCCAACGCGACACTCACTACGCTATTTGCCACACGCGAGAGGTTCAATACTTCGAGGATCAGATAAATTCCCGAGTCACCCGAGCCGAGCAGGTAGCCTTGGCTGTCACGCAATTCGACCTCTCCGGTTGGAACCGAGCGCGTGGCGATTTTGTCTTTAAGGCGGCGGATAAAATAGTTGAGCTCACCATTTTTGCGGTGCCGCGGCACCAGGAATAACGCCAAGCCACGCACACCTGGGGCGGCTCCTTCCGGGCGCGCGGCTACGACGGCCAATTCTGCGTTGGCGTTGCTCGTAAAGTATTTGGCACCCGACAGACGCCAGCTATCGCCCGCTGGCCGGGCAGTGGTCTCGACGGCGGCTCCCAAATCCGAGCCACCTTTGATCTCGGTCATCCAAGTGGCACCCTGCCACACGGAATCGTCTTTCCGCGAGAGTTGAGGCAGAAAGCGAGCCTGCAATTCGGCGCTGCCATATTTCGCGAGAGGCACCGCCGTGCCGAGCGACACGGTGTAAGGGCAGCAAATTCCGGGATCGTGGAATGAAATGGTGTACATCAGCGAATACGTTGGGATGAGCGCTTTTTCTTCGAGCGCGCGCCAGACAACTCCGGAGCGGTAGCCCCGGCACAAGATCGTCTGATATTCGCGAGGATAGAGAATTTCATCGACGCGTTTTCCGAGACGATCGAACATGCGCAACCACGGAGTTCCGGCGCGGTCGATGGCGTCCGAGATGGCGACACCTTCGTTCTTCCACCAAACTTCCTCGGTCTCGAGCACCCTGCGGTGGGGGATATCTTGAAGCCTGCTCAGCAGAAAGCTGAGCGGTGAACGGAGTAAGTCGAGATTGGACATTTCAGCGCATGTTAGGGCGGCAGAATGAGCGCGTCAAGTTGAGCAGGATTGGTGCCCACTTTCATGACAAGTCGGCTCAATGCTTGATGAACGTAGAGACTGGAAGCTGACACCCGACTTCGGTGAAAGGTTCGTTGTTTCAGGGACATGAAAAGAGTAGGCTGCGGGAGGCAGCTGTTTGAGCTTCGAATTTCCGGCTCATGAAGGCTCGCGAGCATTCCTACAAGCCTCCATTGGAGGGTTCCCATGGGAGATTTTCTGCATGATTTGCGGTATGGGCTTCGCGTGTTGGCCAAGTCGCCGGGATTCACGGCAGTGGCGGTGCTGTCACTGACGCTGGGGATCGGGGCGAACACGACCATCTTTACGCTGGCGAAGGCCATCTTTCTGAAGGCGATTCCGGTCAGCGAACCTTCGCGATTGATGAGCCTTTTCTCGACGGCGCAAAGCAAGGGCGGGCCTCTGCAGGAGTATCTGCCGACGCCGTATCCGAATGCGGTGGACTACCGCGAGAAAAATGATGTGTTTTCGGGTGTGACCATCGCGATCCCGACGGGCGTGAACCTGACCATCGGCGGCAAGAAAGTGCAAGCGTTCTGCGAAGTGGTGAACGCGAATTTCTTTGACGTGGTGGGCGTGCAGCCAAAGGTGGGCCGCGGATTTTCCGCGGAGGAGGAGAAAACACCTCAACCGGTCGTGGTGATCAGCTACGCGTTTTGGAACCGGGAATTCGGGGGCGATGCAAACTTACTGGGGCGAGCGATTCAAATCAACGAGCAGGATTTTACGGTGATTGGAATCATGCCGGACACTTTCCATGATGTGGGAGTGCTGGGGAGCCCGGACGCGTGGGTTCCGATGCTGATGCACGATCAGGTGCTGACGGGATTGGCCAAGGATTGGTTTAATCAGCGCGCTTTTCGGTCGACGTCCATGGTGGCGCGGCTCAAGCCGGGCGTGACGGTCGCGCAGGCGCGGGCCTCGATCCACAACCTGGGACTCGAACTCGAAAAGGAATATCCGAAAGACAACGGCGGACGGAACGAAATGCTGGTGCCGATCGATCAGACGGCGATTCCACCGCAACTGCGAAGCGTGTACGTTCGCGCCGGATCGTTGATGTTTGTGATCGTCGGCTTGGTGCTGCTTATCGCATGCGCGAACGTGGCTAATCTGCTGCTGGCGCGGGCCACGCAGCGGCATCGCGAGATCGGAGTGCGGCTGGCGATGGGCGCGTCGCGGGGACGGCTGATTCGGCAGTTGCTGACGGAGAGTTTGCTGATGGGACTGCTGTCCGGAGCGCTGGGGATTCTCGTTGCGTATTGGGGCCGTTCGCTGCTGCGGTCGCTTTTGCCTCCGGGATTGCAGCGGCGGCTGGACTTCACGCTGGATGGCCGGGTGCTTCTCTACACAATCGCGCTTTCGCTGGTGGCGACAGTGTTTTTCGGGCTTGTTCCGGCGCTCGAAGCGTCGAAGGCTGACCGCATCGCGGCGTTGAAGGATCGCACCGGAAATCCGACGGGAAGCGCGCGGTGGTACGGGCTGCGCGGCGTGCTGGTGATGGTGCAAGTTGCACTTTCATTGATTGCGCTGGTCGGAGCGGGACTTTTTATCCATAGTTTGCGGAACGCGCAGGAGATGGACCCGGGATTCGAAGTGAAACATGAGATGGTGATGTTCCTGAACCTCGGCGCGGAGCATTACACGCAGCCGCGGGCTGAGCAGTTTTATAAGGATGTGGTCGAACGGCTTGCGGGGGTTGGGACGGTGGAAAGGGCGAGCATTTCGGATACGTTTCCGTTTTCCGGCGGACTGGCGCGAACGACATTCACGGATGGCGTGGACATTACCGACCCCCGGAACGGCAAATTGACGCCGGTGATTGCGGTTGAGCCGGGATATTTTTCGACGGCGGTCATCTCGATGGTGCAGGGGCGGGACTTCAGCGACCACGACGATGCGCAAGGGGCGATGGTGGGGATCGTGAACAAGGCGGCGGCGGAGCAGATGTGGCCGGGAGTGGACCCGATTGGCAAGCACATACATTTCCTCGGAGAGACTTGGGACATAGCGATCGTGGGGGAAGTGGCTACGGTGAAATACCAGACGCTAGGCGAGCCGCCGCAGGCCATCGTTTACTTGCCGCTGAAGCAACACTACTCAGACGAGGTGGTGTTGTATGTGCACACGAAGGGAGATCCGGAAAAGGCGATTCCGAGCGTGCGCAGCACGGTGCAGGGGCTTGGGCCGGCGGTTCCACTGCTGAACGTGCAGACAGTGTCGCAGGTTTTGGTGCAATCGCTGACGGCGCCGCGGGTCGGGGCGGAGTTGCTGGGGGGTTTTGGCTTGCTGGCGCTGGTGCTAGCGGCCATGGGGACGTACGGCGTGATGTCGTATTCAGTGAGCCAGCGAACGCAGGAGGTTGGGATTCGTATGTCGCTGGGCGCGCAGCCGCTCGATGTGCTGCGCTTGATTTTGGCAAACGGGATGGCGATGGTGTCCGCGGGAGTGGTGGTGGGGCTTGCCGTTTCGACGTTACTCGCGCGCAGCATGAGCAGTTTGCTTTACGGAATCGGAGTTTTCGATGCGCCAAGTTTTCTGATCACGGCGGCGTTGCTGATGATTGTGGCGGTGGTGGCGTGCTACCTTCCGGCGCGGCGGGCGATGCGGGTCGATCCTATTATCGCGTTGCGGTACGAATAGGCGCAGCTGACTTTCAGACTTTACCCTTCCGTGGATCCTCGTAAGTTGCGTTAGAGTTGCGAGCTGCGACGTAAAGTCCGAGTACGCGCAAATCGCTAGTAGCTTTGCGAACTTCCGAGAGAGCGGCTTCGAGCTGAAGAGAAGACTCTGCTTCGACATCCAGGAAAAACTGATATTCCCACGGGCGGCCGTGAATGGGGCGGCTTTCAATTTTTAGCAAATTGACACCGTGTTTCGCGAAGGGTTCAAGAGAAGCGAGGAGCGCGCCGGGACGGTGTGCCAGACGCATGGCGATGGACATCTTCCGAGCGTCAGAGGTGGGCGGTGGGGCTCCGCCGGCAGGGCGGAGCAAAACAAAGCGGGTGAAATTCTCGGGGTTGTCCTGGATATCTTCGGCGAGGATGACGCCGCCATAGAGTTCGGCTGCGCGCCGGCCGGCGATGGCCGCGCAGCTTTTGTCGCCGCGGGAGAGAACTTCGCGCACGCTACCGGCCGTGTCCTCTGCAGGAACGCGCTTGAGATCAGCATGCGTCGCAAAGAAACGCTCGCATTGAGCAAGGGCCATGGGATGGGAAGCCACGGAGCGAAGCTCGCGGAGCGTTGCGCCGGGGCAGCCGATAAGGTGATGCTCGATCGGCAGGATCGTTTCGGCGGTGATGGTGAGAGCGTTTTGCAGTAGGAGATCGTAGACTCGGACGACAGGTCCTGCGAGCGTGTTTTCGACGGGAGCCAGAAGAGCATCAGCCAGACCCTCACTGCTTGCGCGAAAAGCGGAGTCGAACGTGGGCCGGGGAACGGTGATTATTCCCTCACCGAGAAGTTGGAGCGCCGCCTCTTCGCTAAAAGCTCCGGGTTCGCCTTGAAATGCAACGCGCATTTTATGGATGATAGCACTCCTTATCGCGGCCACGATGTGCGCCGTTTTCCATACGACGCGCGGACCTCGTTGGGACGGATCCCGATTGGCCGCTGATTCGGAAGCGGGAAATCCGGCGATCAGGTCTCCGCGGTGTGCAGGCGAGGTATACTTCGCTGGGGGTGGAAGAAAATGAAAGTGGCAAGGCCGGAACACGGGGAGTACGCGGACTACTACGAGAAATATGTTTCGCTAGTCCCCGGCAATGATGTAGCGAGCGCGCTGGAGGCGCAGCGCGTGCAAACCATGCAGCTCTTTGCGGGGCGCAGCGAGCGAGAGGGAAACTTTCGCTATGCCGCGGACAAGTGGACAGTGAAAGAGGTGGTTGGGCACCTCTCGGATTCCGAGCGCATCTTCACATATCGCGCGCTACGGATTGCGCGGGGCGACCAGACGCCCTTGGAGGGATTCGAACAGGACGATTATGTGCGCAGCGGAGGATTCAACGAACGTCCGCTCGCGAATCTTGTGGAGGAATTTGCGCATGTGAGAAGCGCGAGCCTCGTGTTGTTTCGTTCGCTCGGTAAAGATGCCTGGTTGCGCCGAGGGACGGCCAACAAGAATGAGGTTAGTGTGCGGGCGCTGGCCTACATCACGGCGGGACACGAACTGCATCACCGGCAAATTATCGAGGAGAGATACTTTTCTGCGATCCCCCGAGCGTGAGCCCGGCGGTTCAGGCGGCTTGCTTATGCCGAGGCTTCAACAAATAAAATAACAGGATGACGGCAAGAGTAATGCTGATGGCCGCGGCAAGGACGCCTACGGGCTGTGCGGCTAGAGGATTTTCGAAAGCGTCTCGAAGCAGGTACAGACCAAAGAGCAAGAAAAGCAGCGCAAGGAAGCCAACCAGACCTCCGAAAGTTCGTGCCAGCCCAGCGCGAATGGCCAAGGGCTTGGAATGGTGAGGTGCAGCCCGGACGAGAGTTTCTGCACGCATGGCTCACCCCTTGCGCGAGCCGTCTCGAACGGGGACGGGATCCTCGACACGCAAAAACTCGAGATAGGTCAGACTTGGCGGCGCGTATTCTTTCTTCATCGGCGCGCCGCACACACAGCGCGGATTGTCGCCATCGATCTGGCTATTGAGCTGGACCACCACTTTGCAACGGCAAGCTGGGTTCGTGCAATGCCACGGTTCTCCTCTACGCATGATCATGATGCCAGTACCTCCCTTGACGTCAGGCTTGCTGGGATCGCCAATAAGGCAGCAACGGCCTAGCCCACGGTAAGTGGAGATGAAATATATAGAACAGTAAATTAGGATGTCAAGAGAAAGATTTACGAAGGACGAAAGTGCTAGCCAGCTAACTACGGATAACTTTCCAGGCGGAAAGATAGCGGTGGCGGGCGTTTTCTTAGGCTTTTGATTCGCTGCGGACACCGAGAAGATGCCGTTCCGGAAAACGCGCCTTCGTTCGAAACGTAGGTTTGGGGTCAGGTTGCGGGGGCCGCGAGCGGCTGCTAAAATTCATGGTTTGCCGGGATGCCGGCATTCGCGCTGAAGGATGCCCGATCTTTGCCGGTTGGGTAGCCCGCAGAAACTGTTGGCGTTTGCATCCAGGCCGATAGCAAGTGCAACCACCGAGCATTCCAAAGAACGCGCAACCGCAGAAGAGTAGACTGAACTGTCCAGGCCCCTGTGGAAGGGAGATTACGAGTGGCAAAGTATGATGTGGCGATTATCGGGAGCGGCCCGGGCGGGTATGTGGGAGCGATCCGCGCCGGCGAACTGGGATTGAAGACCGTCGTCGTGGAAAAGGACCCGTTTCTCGGCGGAACCTGCCTGCACGTGGGGTGCATTCCGACCAAAGTGTTGCTGCACCACGCTGACGTATACGACCACTTCAAGAACGGGGCGGAGCTGGGGTTTGAGGTCAGCGGACTGAAAATCAATTGGGCAAATATCCTGGCGCGCAAGGACAAAATCGTAAAGAAGCATGCCAAGGGCATCGAATTTCTTTTCAAGAAGAACAAGGTGGAATGGGTGCGGGGCTGGGGGCGGTATGCAGGGCCGGGACGCGTGAGCGTCGACAATAATGGGAAGAAAAGCGAGATCGAGGCGGCGAATATTTTGCTGGTGAGCGGATCGGAAGCGCGAGCGCTGCCGGGAATCGAGCCGGACCACAAGACGATCTTGACGAACCGCTCGATTCTGGAGCTGCCGGACATTCCGAAGACATTAATCGTGGTTGGCGCGGGAGCCGTGGGCGTAGAGTTCGCTTCCATTTACAATTCATTTGGGACGCAGGTGACGATTCTGGAAGCGCTGCCGCGTGTGGTGCCGGTCGAAGACGAGGATGTTTCGGCGGAGCTGGAAAAAGATTTCAAAAAAAAGGGCATACAGATTTTCACGAGCAGCAAGGTGGAGTCGGTGAAGAAGGACGCCAAGGGCGTGACGGTTGCTTTCAAGGATAAGGATGGAAAAGCGCAGACGCTGCAAGCGGAGAAGCTGCTGCTGGCCGTGGGCCGCAAGCCGATGACGGAAAATTGCGGACTGGAGAAATCGAAGGCGAAGCTGGAGCGCGGATTTGTGCTCACCGGGCCGAACATGGAGACGGACGAAAAGGGCTTGTATGCGATCGGGGACATCGTTGCGGGGATGCCGCAACTTGCGCATGCGGCGATGATGGAAGGGATTGTGGCCGTGACGCACATCGCGGGGAAAAAGACGCAGCCGATCTTGAAGACGCGCATTCCCAATGCGACATATTGCGAGCCACAGATCGGTTCGATTGGGCTGACGGAAAAGCAGGCGCGCGAGGCGGGCTACGCGGTAAAGACGGGAAAATTTCCTTTTGTGGGGAATAGCAAGGCGACGATTTTGGGGAATCACAACGGGTTTATCAAAGTAGTTTCGGATGAGAAGTACGGCGAGGTGCTGGGGATTCACATAATCGGACCGCTGGCGACGGAAATTTTGGCGGAGGCGGCGGCCACGCTGAACCTCGAGGGCACGATCGACGACATGATGAACATGATTCATGCGCATCCCACGGTTTGGGAAGGGATGGGGGATGCGTTTGCGAGCGTGCGGGGATTGCAGATTAACGTTTAGTGACTGGTGATTCGCGACTGGTGACTGGTGAAGAGCTGCTGGAATGTTGACCTGGGATTGATTGGATACGCGGAAGCGTATGCTTTGCAGAAGCGCGTTGTGGCGGCGCGCAAGGCAGATGGGATTGGGGATGTGCTGCTGCTTTGCGAGCATGCGCCAGTGATTACGCAGGGGCGGAATGGAAAGCGCGAGCACCTTCTGGTTTCTGAAAATGTGCTGCGGCAGAGGAATGTGCAGTTTTACGAGACGAGCCGCGGGGGCGATGTCACTTATCACGGGCCGGGACAGTTAGTGGGCTACCCGATTTTGAACCTTGGCGCGATTCGCAAGGATGTGGTTTGGTATGTGCGGATGCTGGAAGAGGTGATGATCCAAACCACGGCGGAATTTGGGATCGGGGCAAATCGGGTGGAAGGTAAAACCGGAATTTGGGTGCCCGTGGCGAATAGTCCGGAAGAGAAGCTCGGTGCGATCGGCGTGCATATCAGCCGGTGGGTGACTTCGCACGGATTTGCCTACAATGTGGCGACGGATTTGCGGAATTTTGATTTGATTGTGCCGTGCGGGATCGCGGGCCGGAAAGCGACGTCGCTAGAAAGATTGTTGGGGCGGACGGTGAATGCAAGAGAAGTTGCGCCGCGAATTGTGAAACATTTTGGAGAGGTTTTCGGATTAGAAATGCAAGAATCGCCGCGGGAGGCATTCTTCGAGAAGTTGGAGGAGGCCGAGCAAGTCGATGAGGTGACTGTTTCGTGAGGGCGTTCGCTCATCTCTTTCAAAGCGCCGTGCGTAGCATGGGGCAGAGGCTGAAGCCTGTGCTACTGGAGCAGGAATGAAGAAGGAATTGACGCGGCAGCAGTACCTGGATTTGTACTACTACATGCGGCTGAACCGCGCCGTGGAAGACAGCATGGTGAAGCTCTTCCGGCAGAACAAAATTGTCGGAGGGCTGTACTCGAGTCTGGGCCAGGAAGCGGTTTCGGTGGGAACGGCGTACGCGCTGGAGAAAAAGGATTGGCTGGCGCCCATGATCCGCAATATCGGGGCGCTGCTGGTGAAGGGCGTGCCGCCGCGCGACGTATTCATGCAGCACATGGCGAAATACGATTCGCCGACCAAAGGCAAGGACGGAACGAGCCACTTCGGAGATTTGGAAAAGCTGCATATCGTTTCGCCGATTTCGATGCTGGGCGATCTCATTCCGGTGATGACCGGCGTGGCCCTGGCGGGACGATATTTGGGACAGAAGATCGTGACCATGACGTGGATCGGCGACGGCGGAAGCTCGACCGGCGTGTTTCACGAAGGGTTGAATTTCGCGGCCACACAGAAGGCGCCATTCGTGCTGATCCTGGAAAATAATCTTTGGGCGTATTCGACGCCGGTAAAGCGGCAGGTGCCGCTGGAAAATCTGGCGGACCGCGCGAAGGCCTATGGGATTTCGAGCTACATCGTGGACGGCAACGACGTGGCCGCGGTCTTCACGACAACGCGAGAAGCGGTGGCGCGGGCGCGGGCCGGCGAGGGGCCGATCCTGATTGAGGCAAAGACTTTTCGGCGATTGGGCCACGCGCAGCACGACCCGGCGGAGTATGTGCCGAAGGAGATGCGCGCTTATTGGGAAGCCCGCGATCCCATCATGCTGTATGAAAAGTTTTTGACGGGAGAAAAGCTGCTCGACGCAAAGAGCAAGAAGGACGTGGAGGAGAAGATTGATACGCTGCTGGCTGCGGAACGGGAGTTCGCAGAAAATTCGCCGATGCCGCCACCGGAGTTTGCCGCGAGCGGCGTGTACTGCACGGGCGACGAATGTCACAAAATCCGTCCGAAGTGGGAGCGGCCCATCGCCGAGGTCACGCCGCCTAAATCAAGTGTCAAAGCAGTGTGGACGGTGGCGGGATTTGGGTCCGGCAAGAGTTCGGGCGGAGCGAACGCGCCGATTCATTTTGGAGACACGAAAAACACGATAGAAACAGGCGAAACCGAATCAGCCAAGAAAAACGGTTCCAAAGCTTCTGCCAAGCTACCAGCGAAAAGTGCCGCGAAAGGGGCGGTAACTTCCGGCGCCACGAGAAAGGCGCGGAGGTAGCCATGGCGGAGACCAACGGAACGCAAATCACGTTTCTCGAAGCCATCAAACAGGCGATGTTCGAAGAGATGGAGCGGGATCCAGCGGTGGTGCTGCTTGGCGAGGACGTAGGCGTGTATGGCGGGGCGTTCAAAACGAGCGAGGGATTGCTGGAGCGATTCGGCTGGGAACGGGTGATTGATACGCCGATCAGCGAGAGCGCTATTATCGGCGCGGCTTGCGGGATGAGCTACATGGGGCTGCGGCCGATTGCGGAGCTGCAGTTCATCGATTTCATTGTTTGCGCGTTCAACCAAATTACGAATTTCGTCGCCAAGGGACACTATTTGTGGAACGCGCCGGCGCCGATGGTGATGCGCGGGCCTTCGGGGGGCGGCGTGCACGGCGGACCGTTTCACTCGGCGAATCCGGAAATGTATTTCGTGCATACGCCGGGGCTGAAGGTGATTTATCCTTCGACGCCGTACGATGCCAAGGGACTGCTGAAGGCCGCGGTTCGTGACAACAATCCAGTGCTTTTTTTCGAGCACAAATTTCTTTACCGGCGCATCAAAGGAGAGGTTCCGAGC
>DATLVZ010000008.1:0-43456 GCA_035576885.1 Candidatus Acidiferrum sp.
GACGCCTTTGGTGAGGAAGATCTTCTTCGCGACGAACGCCATGGTGCCGGGTTGCGGTGCCTCCGTGAGTTGGGTAACAGCCGGAAAATTTCTGCT
Organism: Candidatus Acidiferrum sp.; assembly: GCA_035576885.1. Classification (GTDB taxonomy): domain Bacteria; phylum Acidobacteriota; class Terriglobia; order Acidiferrales; family UBA7541; genus Acidiferrum. The sequence continues at coordinate 97 of DATLVZ010000008.1, forward strand.
GTGGAAAAATAACAAGAAGGTATTGCAGTGTCAAACGAATTCGGGGGTATTCAGGCGTGACGGGGCAGAAAGATGAATAAACTGTGACAAAATCCCGGGAGGCGCTCACTCTTCGCGGGAAATCCGCTGAAGGAGTTTGCCGAGGGGCTTGCAGAGCGCAAGGATTTTGCCCAACTCATCAGCGCCGAAGTCCGGGCCTGCGGTGCTGGCGCTGGCTCCCTTGCGGCTGACCTGGATTACGCCCACGACCTTGTCGCCGGATAGTATAGGCGCGCTGATCATCTTCTGTATGAGTTCGGAGCTCTCGCCGCTGATTTTCACGCCCTCAAAAACGGTGGCATGGCGGACGCTCGCAAAGTTATTGATAATATCGGGACGGCTTTCGCGGGCTGTGCGTGCGGCGATTGAGGAGTTGCTCGAAAGCGGAATGAAGCCGACCTGCTTCAGCGATTCCGGGACGAGAAAGTGGAGGTGGCGCCAGCGATTGGAAACGCCCATGAGGGCAACTTCGCCAGTTTTTACGCCGAGATTTTTGGCGATGCGTTCCGCTATGCTGGAGAGAGAGATCTGGGCCGTAGCGGTTGCGTCGGATTCAATGGCGGTTGCGATGCGTTCCAATTCCGAAGCAAGGTTGTAGGTCGTGGTCATGGGATATCCGTTGAAAACGGGGAGGCTGCCAGGCGGGAGGGCCAAGCGGGTACCATCCGTCGCAACTTCCATTTAAGCGAGAAAGTGCAGGGTTCGCAACCGATTTCAGAGTATCGCGTGTCCGAGAGAAAAATAGGCCCGCTTGCATCAGTGTTTTCATCTGCCTATACTGAGTGGGCCGCAAGATTTGAGCACCCATCAGCAGCTCATGCGGCGGAGAGGGCATGTCCGCAACGGCAACCTGGCCTGAATCCGAGTATTTTCTTCGCAAGCTGCATTCCTTAACCGGTATTATTCCTGTTGGCGCATTCCTGGCAGAACATTTCTGGTCAAATAGCTACGCGCTGGTGAGCCGATCGCAGTACGACGCGAAATCACTGGAGCTGCAGACAATTCCGTTCCGCCTGGTTGTGGAATGGCTGTTTATCTTTTTGCCGCTGCTCTACCACGGCGGATATGGGATTTACATTTGGCTGCGCGGGAAGTCCAATGTGTCGGCATACCCGTGGGTAGGCAACTGGCTGTACACCACGCAACGGTATACCGGACTCATCGCGTTCGCGTACATCGGCTGGCATCTGTATACCGAACGATGGTTGACGCATGGGCGGTCAACGTACACCGACGTCGAGACTTTGTTGCAGAATCCGTATGCTTTGGCATTCATGTTTATCGGCGTGTTGGCATCGTCGTTTCACCTCGGAGTTGGCATCTGGAATTTTTTATGCAAGTGGGGCTTGGCGGCGACAGTGAAAGCACAGCGAGCGGCGGGAGCGCTGGGGGCGGGAGTAGGATTTACGTTTAGCCTGGTCGGCGTTCTGATTGTGTTGAGTTTTTGGTTGAACTGGCACCCGTTTGACTTCTATCTAAAATGAGACAGCCGAAAATCATTGTAGTGGGCGGTGGTCTGGCCGGCCTGATGGCCACGATACGCGTTGCTGAGGCGGGCGTGCCAGTGGATCTGTTTTCGATAGTACCGGTCAAGCGGTCACATTCGGTCTGCGCCCAGGGCGGTATCAATGCGGCAAAGAATCAAAAAGGGGAAGGGGACACCACCTGGAAGCATTTCGACGACACTATCTACGGTGGAGATTTCCTTGCCAATCAGTCGCTGGTGAAGCGAATGTGCGAGGCAGCGCCGGGGATTATTGATCTGCTGGATCGCATGGGCGTGATGTTTAATCGCACTTCGGAGGGCCTGCTCGATTACCGGAGATTTGGTGGCACCCTGTATAACCGAACTGCTTTCGCGGGCGCGACGACGGGGCAACAACTGCTCTATGCGCTAGATGAGCAGGTGCGGCGGCACGAAGCGGAAGACCGGGTCAAGAAATACGAAGGGCAGACTTTTTTGTCGGCGGTGATCGACGAGGGCAAAGTGTGCCGGGGGATTTGCGCCATGGACCTGCGATCCATGGAAGTGAAAACGTATCCGGCGGATGCGGTAATTTTCTGCACCGGTGGGATTGGCGCAATATTCGGGCGTTCAACAAATTCCGTGGTTTGCACGGGTTCGGCGCAGTCCGCGCTGTTTCAGCAAGGAGTCGATTACGCGAACGGCGAGTTTATCCAGGTGCACCCGACTGCGATCCCTGGCGAGGACAAGCTGCGGTTAATGAGCGAATCCGCGCGCGGTGAAGGTGGCCGCGTGTGGGTGCCGAAGAATCCGGCGGACACACGCCCGGCGCAGAGCATTCCCGAAGCTGAGCGCTTCTACTTTCTCGAGGAGTGGTATCCAAAGTACGGAAATCTGGTGCCGCGCGATATCGCCACGCGCGCGATACACCGGATCGTGTATCAGGAAAAGCTCGGGATACGTGGACAGGCCGCGGTCTTTCTGGACGTCACGCATATTCCGCGGGAAACACTGGATCGCAAGCTCGAAGGCATACTGGAGATTTACGAGAAGTTTCTTGGCGTGAACCCCCGCGAAGAGCCCATGAAGGTTTTCCCGGCAATGCACTATACGATGGGCGGCATCTGGGTGAATGCAGAGGACCAGGCGACGAATGTTTCGGGAATATTTGCGGCCGGTGAATGCGAATACCAATATCACGGGGCGAATCGGCTCGGGGCAAACTCGCTCGTATCTTGCATTTTTGGGGGAGGATTGGCGGGCCCGGCGGCCGTAAAGTACACGCGCGGTCTGGAGGGCGGAGCGGAGACAATTAGCTCGGGCGTGTTTGAAAGTGAGCGGAAGAGGCAGGAAGAGAAGAATCAGGCGCTGATTTCGCCGGACGGTACTGAAAACCCGATGACCATTTGGCGGGAACTCGGCGAGGTGATGACCGAGCATGTGACGGTGACGCGAGTGAATAAAGGTCTTCAGGGGGCGGATGCCAAGATCCGTGAATTGCAGGAGCGATTCGGAAGAATTAATTTGAGCGACCGGACGCGTTGGTCGAATCAGACCCTGAATTTTGCCCGGGAGCTGGGCAACATGCTGGTGCTCGCTCGGGTGATCACGGTTGGAGCGTTACAGCGAAACGAGTCGCGCGGGGCACACTACAAACCGGATTTTCCAGAGCGCGACGACGCAAACTGGCTGAAAACCACGCGGGCGAAGTGGGCGAATGGTGAAATCCATCTCAGCTATGAACCCGTCGACATTTCGCAGATTCCGCCACGCGCGAGGCGCTATGACGCGGCAAAATAGCGTGTGTTGATGTGCCGGACATTGCATTTGAGGCCGGAGAGTTGTTGCAAGATTCGCCGAGGGATCTATGCCTGACGACAAACAGGTAGTCGTTCGCGTAAAACGACAGGTCAGCCCCAAGGGTGCTCCGTATTGGGAGGAGTTTGCGCTGCCGTGGCGTCCAGCGATGAACGTAATTATTTGCTTGCGAGACATCGCGGAAAATCCAGTGACGCGCGATGGCAAGAAAACCACACCGATCAGCTACGATTCGAATTGTCTCGAAGAGGTTTGCGGCTCTTGCGCCATGCTTATCAACGGCAATGCGCGGATGGCGTGCTCCGCGCTGGTTGATAAGCTCGAACAGCCGATCCGGCTCGAACCATTTTCGAAGTTTCCGGTAGTCCGCGATCTGGCGGTCGACCGGCAATTCATGTTCGAAAGTCTGAAGCGCGTCAAAGGGTGGATTCCCATCGACGGGACGTACGATCTCGGCGCAGGGCCGCGGATGGCCCCCGAGACGCAGGAAAAAGCGTATCCGCTTTCGCGTTGCATTTCGTGCGGCAGTTGCCTGGAAGTCTGTCCCCAGGTGAATGACCATACCAGTTTCATCGGCGCCGCAATTATCAGCCAGGTTCGGCTTTTCAACATGCACCCCACGGGGGCCATGCATGCGAAGGAGCGAATCCACGCCCTGATGGAACCCGGCGGCATTCAAGACTGCGCGAACGCACAAAACTGCGTGAAAGCTTGCCCAAAGGACATTCCCTTGACGGAATCCATTGCGGAAATGAACCGGCAAGCCTGGAAACAAGCGCTCGTTGGCTGGCTAATAGGGTAGAATCTCGCCGCACCTTCATTTGGAGGAACATATGCGTCAGGTCCGCATCTCGCTGGTTGCCTGTCTGGTTGTTGCGGGATTTATATTGAGCCAGGTCGCCACCGGCGATGACATCGCTGATCGGGCGCACAAGCTTCATTTTTCCTCGATCGTGCTGGACACCCACGACGATACCACGCAGCGCTTTTTCAACAAAAACTTCGATATCGGCAAGCGCAATCCCGATGGAGCCATCGATATCCCGCGAATGCGAGAAGGTGGGATGAACGCGATTTTCTTCTCCATTTGGATCGACGGCAGAATCATGGGACCGCCCGCAGTGCAAAAAGCGCTGGACCAGATTGACGCGGTGCACCAAAACGTAATCAAGTATTCGAAAGACATGCTGTTTTGCCGGACCGCGGAAGAAGTGCGGCGGGCGCACGCGCAAGGCAAGATTGCCGCGCTGATCGGCGTCGAGGGGGGGCACATGATCGGCAACGACATTCGCGTGCTGCGCATGTTTGGCGATTTGGGAGTGCGCTACATGACGCTGACGCACTTTTATAACGATGAATGGGCGGATTCCTCGACTGCCAAGCCCGAGCACAACGGACTGACGGAATTTGGCAAAGAGATCGTGCGGGAAATGAACCGGCAGGGAATCATGGTGGACATTTCTCACGTGTCCGATAAGACCTTTTACGATGCGCTGGAAGTCAGTAAATCGCCGCTGATCGCGTCGCATTCTTCCTGCCGCGCTCTGTGCAATCATGTCCGCGACATGTCTGATGACATGATCAAGGCGCTAGCTGCGAAGGGCGGAGTCATTCAAATCAACTACGAGAAAAGTTTTATCGATCAGGCATACAAGGACGCGCAAGACAAATTTTCCGGCGGCGTCGTAGAGATGATGGACCAAATCCGGAAACAGTGTGGCGACGATCAGGAATGCACGGAGCGCAAGATGGGGGAGATCGAGAAGCAAGCCGTCGCGGAAGGAAAGTTGCCGCATGTAAGCTGGGAACGGATCATCGACCACATCGATCATGTGGTTAAGCTTGTCGGCCCGGACCATGTCGGACTGGGTTCGGATTTCGATGGCGCAAACATGCCCGAAGGCATGGAAGACTGCACGCATCTGCCGCAAATAACCGAGGCGCTGATGCGCAAGGGATACAGCGACGACAATATCCGGAAGATTCTGGGCGGGAATCTGCTGCGCGTGATGGGAGCGAACGAGCGCGTAAGCCACGAGATGCAAGCCGCGCAATAACAAAATGAAACGGACTGCAGTGTCGAAGACGCTCTTCGGGACAGGAATGTGTCTTCTGACTGGAATGGTGATGGCGGGGGCGATGGCGGCGGACGGAATTTCAGAACGGGCGAAGCGTCTGCATTTTTCATCTCTCGTCATCGATACGCACGACGATACCACCCAACGCTTTTTGGATGGCGGTTTCGATTTAGGGGCGCGGAATCCGCTGGGGAGCATCGATATCCCGCGCATGAGAAAAGGTGGTCTCGGAGCGATCTTCTTTGCTATTTGGATGCCGAGTAAGACTACCGGCCCAGAGGCTGTGAAGCGCGCCCTGGATCAAATCGACGCCATTCGCGAGCAGGTTCGAAAACATTCGAATGACTTAGTATTGGTAACGACGGTCGAGGGAATTCAAGAAGCCCATCAGCAGGGCAAAATTGCCGCGCTGATCGGGGTCGAAGGCGGCCACATAATCGCCAGCGACCTGCGCGTGCTGCGCGTTTATGCGGCGCTTGGCGCGCGTTATATGACTCTAACGCACAGCGGGAACGTCGAGTGGGCCGATTCTTCGACAGCCAAGCCTGAGCACAACGGGCTCACAGAGTTTGGCAAAGACGTCGTGCGAGAGATGAACCGTCTAGGAATGATCGTGGACATCTCGCACGTCAGCGACAAGACCTTTGCGGACGTATTGGAGACCAGCAAAGCGCCAGTTTTCGCCTCACATTCCGATTGCCGCGCTATTTGCGATGCACCGCGGAACATGAGCGACGCCATGATCCGTGCGCTGGCAACCAATGGTGGCGTGATCCAGATTAATTATCATGTCGGCTTCTTGAGCCAGGAGTTTCGTAACGCTGAGAAAGCTCATCCGGAATGGAACAAAGCAATCGCACTGGAGGTTCAGCAGCGATGCGGGGAAAGAGAAGGCTGCCAGTTGATCGAGGGTGACCGTATCACCAGGGAATATGTGGAGCGAGGCGATCTTCCGCGCGTTGAGTGGACAAAGATTATCGATCATATCGACCACGCGGTTAAGATTGCCGGGATCGATCACGTCGGGCTTGGCTCCGATTTCGACGGTGCGAATATGCCCTTCGGAATGGAGGACGCAAGTAAGCTTCCGAAAATCACGCAAGCCTTGTTGGACAAAGGTTATTCCGAAGGTGACGTAAAGAAGATTCTCGGCGAGAATACTCTAAGGCTGATGACCCAGGTCGCGCGCGTCAGCCACGAACTGAATACCGCGAAGTGAGTATACGCCGTCAGGCGGCGCCAATCTGACGAACTTAGTTAGGAGAGGGATGAACGATGCATAAATCCGGATCGTTGATGATTGTGGGACTGCTGCTTTTCGTTTTGGCTCCGTGCATCAAGGCGCGTCCACAAGCGGCAGAAGCGCCAACTCCGGCAAAGCCGAAAGCGGCAGCCGGCGCTTCCGCGGCTCACAAATCGACCGTGGCTGCGCGCCCCTATAGCCGGGTACTGCTTCGGCCGGCGCTTCTTGTCGCGAAAGCGCCTTCTACTTACGAGGTAAAATTCACAACCACAAAAGGTGACTTCGTCATTAAAGTGACGCGTGCTTGGGCTCCGCTGGGAGCGGACCGCTTTTACAATCTAGTGCGGCATCATTTTTATGACAACACAAGCTTCTTCCGTGTGCTGCGAGGATTTGTCGTGCAGTGGGGGATCAGCGCGTATCCGCCGGTTTCCGCCGCGTGGTCGCACGCTCCGATTAAGGATGACCCAGTCGTACAGAGCAATCTTCGAGGGTACATTACCTACGCGATGGGCGGACCAAACACGCGCACGACCCAGGTTTTTATCAATCTTGTCGACAACAAACGACTCGACGCGATGGGGTTCTCCGCGTTTGGCCAGGTTACGGAGGGCATGGACGTCGTTGATTCTTTGTATTCGGGCTACGGCGAAGGTGCGCCCGGCGGCAAAGGGCCGGTTCAGGACTCTATCGAAAAACTGGGCAAGTCTTATCTGGACAAGGAGTTCCCCCAACTGGATTCCATCAAAACGACGGAGTTGATTTTGCCGCATGCTGCGGCCCACGCAAACCCGGCCAATGCGGAAAAGGCAAAGCCTTCCTCAAAGAAAGAGTAGCGTACACGGATTCTCGCGGATTACTTTTTCATATTTCATGCATCTAAACTTTTTGTCGAGTTCTTTTTTGACTTATTAAAGTGCGCGAGGTATTCTCCGTATAGATGGTCACCTATTGCCAGAGAATGTGTCGCTGTTGCGCGCGCAAGGCTGCGTGTCGCATGACACTCATCTCTGGCCAGGGGAGTTTCCGGACTTAGCGTTTACTTAAGATTCGAAGTTCCGACGCCCACGTCGCCAGAGGTTCAGGCCACGTGGGTTTTTTGTTTTGGGACACATTCTTGGGGCAGGGGATCGAAGCATGGGCGAACTCAAAGAGACCAAAGTGCAACGCCTCGAGCGTCTAAAGCGCGAGAAGAATGCGTGGGAGCATATTGACGAAATCCGTGAGTTTGCGCGCAAGGGCTACGCTTCGATTCCTCCGGAGTGGTTCAGCGCGTATTTCCGCACCTGGGGCGTTTACACGCAGGGAGACGGCGCGGGCGTCCTCGGCGGCACTGGCGGCGAGGGCAAAGCCACGCCTTACTTTATGGTGCGCATTCGAATCCCGAACGGATTGTTGCGCAGTGATCAGGTTCGCGCGGTTGCGGATATTGCAGAGGAGCATGCACGCGGCGTCGCGGATATTACTGTCCGGCAAAACTTTCAATTGCATTGGGTCACGTTGGAATCGCTGCCCGAGGTCCTCGAATCGCTTTGGCGCGTGGGCTTGACCACCACTGGAGCCTGCGGAGATGTCGCTCGCAACATAACCGGCTGCCCAGTCGCCGGGCTCGACGCCGCAGAAATAGTCGATGCATCACCGCTTGCGCTTGCTGTCGACCGGGAGTTAGGTGGCGCCGCAGAATTTTACAATTTGCCCAGGAAATTCAAAATCTCCGTCACGGGATGCAGAAGCTGGTGCTCGTATCCGGAGATTAACGATGTTTCTTTGACGGCTTCGACGCGAAAACGGCGCGGCACACTCGAAACGGGATTTTCGCTCAGGGTTGGCGGTGGGCTTTCGACCGATCCGCACATTGCTGTGCGGTTAAATGCTTTTGTTCAGTGGAATCAAGTTGTGCCCGTGGCGCGCGGCGTGGCGGAAATCTTTCGCGCCAGCCAAACACTTCGGCAGAGCAGGGAAAGGGCCCGCCTCAAATTTCTGTTCCTGCAGCAAGGCTGGACCGCCGAGAGCTTTTTGGAAGACTTGCAGCGTCAAATCGGTTTCGCTCTCGACCCCGCCGAACCGGAAGACGTTTCAGTCGACATCCATCGCGATCACGTGGGCATTCACCCGCAAAAACAAGAAGGGTTTGTGTACATCGGTGCGTCGGTTCTGCGCGGACGAATCACTCCAGGGCAGCTGCGCACCACAGCGGACCTGGCTGAGCGTTATGCGGACGGACACATCCGAACCACTACCATGCAGAACCTGTTGATTGTCAATGTTTCCCGGCAAGACGCGCCCAAAGTCGCTCATGAGCTTGAAGTTGCTGCCCTGCCGGTGCGGGCCTCGGTTTTCGCACGTGGAACCGTGGCCTGCACGGGCTCTGAATTTTGCAAGCTGGCGCTGACCGAAACCAAAGGCTTTGCTCGCTGGCTTACACATGAGCTGGAGGAACGACTGCCCAATTTCCAGGAACAGCTTCGGCTCAACATCACCGGCTGCCCCAATAGTTGCGGCCAGCATTGGATCGCCGATATCGGAATCGAAGGCAAGAAGATCAAAGTAGATGGCGGAATGGTGGATGCCTACTACTTCTGTGTTGGCGGAAGCGTAGGACAGTTTGCAGCGATCGCGCGGCCAGTCGGCTATCGTTGCGCTGCAGCCGATGTTCCCGATGCCATCGAGCGTCTTCTCGCCGGTTTCAGCGAACGTGGAAAGCCGGGCGAAAATCTGCGTAAGTTTCTTGCGCGGCATTCGAACGAGGATATCCGCGCCATGCTTGCGGGAAATTCGATCGCGCCCGTAGATCGAGACGTGTCGCTTGGCACGGTTCCCCAAGGAGTGGAGGGCTAAAGCATGAGCCTGTTTCCTATGTTCTTGAGCCTGGAAGGTCGGCTGGTCGTCGTGATTGGCGGCGGGAATGTTGCGGAAGCAAAGATTCCTGGCTTGTTGTCCGCTGGTGCAAAAATCCGGCTAATCGCGCCTTCGGTTACAGTTCGAATTGCCAAGTGGGTGCGATTCGGGAAAATCGATTGGCTGCCCAAAGAGTTTGAGGCGGAGGATTTGGACGCTGCATTTCTGGTGATAGCGGCCACTTCTGCCCCAGGCGTGAACGAAGCTGTCTTTTGCGAGTCGGAGACCCGCGGATTATTGTGCAACGCCGTCGACGACACCCAGCATTGCCATTTTTATTATGGAGCTGTCGTACAGCGCGGCGATTTGCAAATTGCGATTTCCACGAATGGCAGGAGCCCCTCGCTCGCACAGCGGCTTCGGAAGGAACTCGAAGCGCAATTCGGCCAGGAATATGAGGTTTGGCTCGAATGGCTTGGCGCGGCCCGCGAGGTTCTGCGCGCGAGCAGTCCCAGCCCGGATACGACAAAGAGATTGTTACATGAGCTGGCGAGCCGCCCGATGTTCGAACAATTTGTTCGAGAAGTGAACCGTGATCCAGGCCAGCGAGGTACGACGTGATGGGCAGGGTCTATCTGGTCGGCGCGGGGCCCGGAGATCCGGAACTGTTGACGCTCAAAGCCGCACGGCTTCTAGCGCAGGCCGACGTCGTGCTGCACGACGCGCTCGTGAGTCGAGAAGTGTTGATGAGAATTTCGCCAGCCGCCGAGGTCATCGACGTTGGCAAACGCTGCGGCAGGAAACTGCTGTCCCAGGAAGAGATCAATGCGCTGCTCGTAGGCTACGCGGCTTCGCATGAAATCGTCGTGCGGTTGAAGGGCGGCGATCCTTCAATCTTCGGCCGGGCTGGTGAGGAACTCCAAGCGTTGCGCGAAGCACACATAGAATTTGAGATCGTTCCCGGGGTGACCGCGGCCCTGGCAGCTACCGCCGCGGCAGGCATTTCGCTTACGGATCGCAGGGTTGCCTCCCAAGTATTGTTCACGACTTTTTCTCGCGGACCGCATTCGAGTGCAATGGACTGGGGCTGCCTCACTCCTGCCACGACGCTTGTTCTCTATATGCCGGGGCCGGATTATTCGGAGGTTTCTCGTCGTCTTGCGGAAGCTGGTCTTCCACTGGAGTTGCCGTGCGTCATCGTTTCAGCCGTTTCAGGTGAGCAGCAGCATGTTCGTTGGAGCACCGTCGGTGCGCTTTCCGTAGAAGAAAAGCTGCCAGTTCCGGCCCTGATGATTGTTGGGCGTGTCGCTGCAAACCAGATTCAAGAGATCGGCGACACATTCTTGCGCTCAGGGAGTGCCGAGGCACTGGCACGAGGATTTTCGGTAAGTTAGTCGTAATTTGCCATGGAGGAAACCAAATGGCTGTCCAAAAAAATGTACTGGAAGTGAAAAAGCCCTGGCGTCTGTCCCTGGATAGCTGGGCTGTCGTTATCGCTTTAGTCGCAGCGCTGCTCGTCCGCGCCGGAGTCTTCAAGCACATCCCGTGGTGATGAAGCCGAAACTAAGACGTAAAAAGGAAAAAACATGGCAGATACAGTCGCAATTCCTCAAGTTCAACCCCTGCACCGGGCGCTCGGCTTTGTTCGCATCATTCCGGGCGTGCTTTTGCTTGCGGCGATTGGTTACGCGGGCAAGTTGCTCGAGCAAAATGTGGGTAAGTATGCGAAGGCGCATCATTGGATATTTCCAAATATTGAGTACGTGCTTTGGGCCATTCTCTTAGGGCTCGTTGTTTCGAACACAGTCGGCGTTCCGGAAATCTTTCGCACCGGGGTTGCGACGTATGAATTTTGGTTGAAAACGGGTATCGTGCTGCTCGGTTCCCGTTTCTTACTTGGCGATATTCTGAAACTGGGCGGCGTCAGCCTCCTGCTGGTTGCGGTCGAAATCACGGGAGCCATCGCTTTTATGACCTTCCTCGGCCGAGTGTTTCATCTTAAACCGAAATTGACTTCGCTTCTCGCCGTGGGGTCCGCCGTCTGCGGCGTCAGCGCCATCATTGCCGCGCAAGGCGCCATTGAGGCCGACGAGGAAGACTCGAGCTTCTCCATTGCCGCGATTCTCGCGCTCGGCGCGCTGGCGCTTTTCACTTTTCCTTTAATCGGCCATGCGTTGCATCTCGGCGACCGTGCCTATGGCGTTTGGGCAGGCCTTGCGGTGGATAACACCGCCGAAGCAACCGCGGCGGGCGCTCTGTACTCTGATGCGGCGGGCAAATTGGCTGTCCTCGTGAAATCCACTCGCAATGCCATGATCGGCTTCGTTGTATTGGCATACGCGATTTACTGGGCCAGTCAGGGCCAGGCCAAAACGGTGCGCAACAAAGCCGCATTCCTCTGGCAGAAATTTCCCAAGTTCGTCCTGGGATTTCTTCTCATTTCAGTGCTTGCTACCTACCAGTTTTTCAACAAGGAGCAGGTCGGAGCGCTCGCCAATCTTTCGCGCTGGGCTTTTCTTCTGACCTTCGCGGGCGTCGGCCTGCGAACAAACTTCCGCGATATGCGAAAACAAGGCCTTCGCCCGTTCGCAGTCGGAGCCATCGGCGAAATTGCGATCGCCGTGTTTACTCTAGGTTTGGTTGTCGGAGCTGAAAAACTGTTCGGCTTTTAATCGTCCAGAGCACAAAACAAAAAGGAGCGCGAGTCGATTATTCGATTTGCCAATAAAACTCGCGCCACGATTTTCTCCGACACTCTCTTACAATCCGAGAACGTTCACCAATTCCCGCACAGAGGCCGAGGATTTCTGTAGCGCCGCGGTTTCTTCGGCCGTTAGCTTGATTTGAATGATTTCCTCAACTCCGCCTGCGCCAAGCTTTGCTGGGACGCCGACAAAGAGCCCTTTGATCCCGTACTCTCCGTCCAGGTACACCGCGCAAGGCAGAATTTTCTTCTTGTCTTTCAATATGGCTTCGACCATCTCAACCGCCGCCGCCGACGGCGCATAGTAGGCCGAGCCGGTCTTCAATAGGTTGACGATCTCCGCTCCTCCCTTACGTGTGCGCTCCACTATTGCGTCGATGCGTTCTTTCGGCAGCAAATCGGGCAGGGGTATTCCCGCGACGGTCGAGTACCTCGGCAGCGGCACCATGTCATCGCCGTGCCCGCCAAGCACGAACGAGTGCACGTTCTCCACACTGACCTTGCATTCGGTCGCCACAAACGAGCTCATCCGCGCCGAGTCCAGCACTCCCGCCATTCCCAGCACTCGACTCTTAGGGAACCCGCTCACCTTGAACGCCGCTTGTGCCATTGCGTCCAGCGGATTTGTTACCACGATGATGATGCACTTCGGCGAGTGCTTGACGATCTGTTCGACGACCGCCTTCACAACATCGTAGTTGGCTTTCAGCAGGTCATCGCGGCTCATTCCTGGCTTGCGTGGAAAACCCGCCGTGATCACCACGATGTCGCTGCCCGCCGTAGCGCTGTAGTCGCCCGTCGCCGTGGAAATGCCCGTGGCCCGCGAATCCGTCCGCGTAATCGGCCCCGACTCCAGCATATCCAACGCTTTCCCCGCCGGCGGCCCATCCAGAATATCTGTCAGCACTACATCGGCCAGCTCCAGGTCCACAATCCGCTGCGCCGTCGTTGATCCCACAAACCCGCCGCCCACCACCGTTACCTTTTTTCTGCTCATTTCTCGATTCTCGTCCTCTCTGGATATGAACGAACTTAATGAAGTAAAGGAGGCAGACTAGGCAAAGGATGAAAGTCCGCTCGACAAATTGTTCCGCGCTTGGCAGCAACAGCCGACTAAATCCTTTTCCTTTACTTCCTTTGTTTCCCTTACGCCCTCTACCTCGCTACCGCCACAGCCTGCATATTCTCAATAATCGCCGTCGCAAACGCTCCCGTGCCAACTTTCGTCGCGCCCGGCATCAGCCGCTCGAGATCGTAGGTCACGCGTTTCTGCTGAATCGTCCGTGCAATTCCGCCCTCGATCAGCTGAGCGGCTTCCTTCCATCCGAGGAACTCAAACATCATCGCCCCGGACAGCATCAAAGAGCTCGGGTTGATCACGTCCTTATCCGCGTATTTCGGAGCCGTGCCGTGCGTGGCTTCGAAGACACCAAAACCATCTCCAATGTTCGAGCCCGGCGCCATTCCGAGCCCGCCCACCTGCGCCGCACACGCATCCGAAAGATAATCGCCATTGAGATTCGGCGTCGCCAGCACGCTGTATTCATCCGCGCGCAACAGCACTTGTTGAAAAACGGAATCCGCGATGCGGTCGTTGATCATCAGCTTTTTCTTCCATTGTCCCTTGCCGTGACTGGCCCCTATGGAATCAAGCGTCTGCTTAACTTCGTCGCAGATCGCCTTTGTAAATGCTTCGGTCGCCTGCTCAAGCCCCGGCTCGATCATCGCCGCATTCTTCTCGAAGCTGAGCCCGGGATTTCTGTCCAGGTTATCGATGATCCAGCTCTCGCGCTCAGTGACTGTTTGCGCCCGGAATTCCTCGCGCGCCAGGTCGTAGCCCCAATCTCGGAACGCGCCCTCCGTAAATTTCTGAATATTCCCTTTATGCACGAGCGTCACACTTTTCTTGCCATGCGCCAACGCGTACTTTATGGCTCGCCGCACCAGCCGTTTCGTTCCCGTCGGCGAAATTGGCTTGATTCCCACGCCCGAATCCCAACGAATTTGCTTCTTTCCATCCTTTAGCATTTCGTGATTCAGAAACTCAAGCAGCTTTTTCACTTCCGGCGTTCCAGACTTCCACTCGATCCCGATGTACACGTCTTCCGTGTTCTCGCGGAAGATCACGATGTCCATCTTCTCTGGATGTTTCACGGGAGAGGGAACTCCCGCGTAATACCGCAACGGTCGCTCGCAAGAATACAAATCAAGAAGTTGTCGTAGCGCCACGTTCAGAGAGCGAATCCCGCCGCCCACGGGCGTGGTCAGCGGCCCCTTAATGGCTACGCGAAAATCACGAATCGCATCGACGGTCTCATCCGGCAACCATTCCTTGTATGTTTTGAAGGCCTTTTCTCCCGCAAATACCTCAAACCACGCCACGCTTCGCTTCCCGCCGTAAGCATGCTCCACCGCCGCGTCAAATACCCGTCGAGAAGCCTTCCAAATGTCACGGCCCGTTCCGTCGCCTTCAATGAATGGGATAATCGGCGTATCCGGAACCTGCAATTCACCGCCGCTGTACCCGATAGCCTTGCCTCCAACAGGAATAGCCTGCCCGTTGTACGAACTCTTCATGAATGCACTTCCTCCCTGGATTTCGAGCCCCTGCTGCTTCCTGTTGGAATGCCAAGCGGCCTCTCGTCGCGTCCACTGAATCATGAACGGATGCGCGAACCACAAAACATATCACAACGCTCGCGAACTCCGAAAGGAGCAGCTGATGCCTCGCAGTTCAGTGAATTCGCTCAGGACGTTTATGTGCCATCTTGAAACGGGTCGCCGAAGGAAAAGCAAGGAGGCGCACGGACAGGACAATCGACGCAGCATACTTCAGCATTCGGCCGTCACCTTCACCACGCCGCGCCTGTCGAACCCCCGCCCGAAGCGCCTTTTGACGCCCGGCGCGAAACCACCCTAAAACATGTTCCAGAGGTATTGGTTATACACTTCGTGGTGGTACTGCACTTCCGGCGCCTTCACAAACGTGCCGAGAGCCCGGGGGCAACGATCGGCGGCAGCGCGTTTGAGGTCAGCGTAGCGGCCTTTGACGTCGGCACCGAAAAGTTTTGTCGTCCACTCCGCCTTCTCGAAGTTTTCCAGCGCTGTGTACACATTATCAGGCAGGTAGCGTTCCGCGGATCGTAGATTCTTGATTTTCGCAGTCTCGCCATCCAATCCCGTCTTGAAGATGGAATACATGACCATGTACGGATTTGCGTCGGGGGCAACAGCGCGCACTTCGGTGCGCATGCTGCGTTCGTTGCCGATGGGGATGCGCACCATGGCGCCGCGATCGGTAGGAGAAGCCTTTAACTGGTTGGGCGCCTCGAAATGCGGATCCAGTCGGCGGTACGCATTGACACTGGAATTGAGTAGCAAGCAGACGTCGTTGCCGTGAGTAAGAATGCGATCAACGAACTCCCAGCCCATCTTGCTCAGTTTCTCCTCACCCTTCGGATCCCAAAACAGGTTTTTGCTTTCCTTACTGATCGAAACGTTGGTATGCATGCCGTTCCCGTTGACGCCCACAACGGGTTTCGGCAGGAAACACGCTGTGAATCCCAGGTTTGTTGCCACCTGCCGGCAGATCAATTTGTAAAGCTGAATCTGGTCCGCGGCCTGCACCACTTCGCCGTAGCCATAATTGATCTCGAACTGCGACGGCGCAACCTCCGGATGATCCTTCTCGTTCTGAAAACCCATCGAGCGCTGCACTTCCGCCGTTGTGTCGATAAAGGTTCGCAGCGGGTCGCCCGGAAGGGAATGGTAGTAGCCGCCTGTATTGACGTACTCAAACTTTCCCGTCTCGTGATAATGCCGTTCCGCGTTTTCCCCCTTGAAGAGGAAGCCCTCGATCTCGTTTGCGGCGTTGAGCGTGTAGCCTTTCTTCTCATGGAGTTGGTCGGCGTAGCCTTTCAGCACGCCACGAATGTCACCAACGTACGGGGTGCCATCCTTATCGATCACGTGGCCGAAGACCAGCACCTTGCCGGAGCCAAACACATCCGCCGGCCCCCAGTAAAACGCGCCCCAATCCATCGCCAGCCGCAGGTCGCTCTCCCGCTGTGCCGTAAAGCCCCGAATCGAAGAACCGTCAAACGTCAGGTTGTCCCAGCTCTTGATCAGGAACTTTTTGTCATAGTCCAACATGTGCAAGCGGCCTTCCAGGTCGCTGAAAAGCACCGTCACGGCCTTGATGCGCTTCTCGTCCGTGAGGTACTTAACCCGGTCCTCCTGGACTTTGTGCGCGGCAACGCGGTTCTTGCGCTGCTCCTTGGCCTTCAGGTTCAGCTCTTCGAGTTCGTCATACGTTAGAGCAAGGAAATTACGCAGATCGTTCGACATGAATCTCCTCGAAATGATTTGAGATGGCGTGCTGCGGTGAAATGTGGGGTATCCCTGCGCTGACCATCGGCCCGTAGCGTATCGCGCCGGTCGCGCGAGCGTCAAATCGAAAAATCATTCTACCCTATCGAAAAATTAAATGGGAAGCCGGACAATTTGTCTCTTTGCAGGTCATAAAACTTCGCTAGTCGTAATATTCCTGCCCTAGGTGCGTGATCAGGTCTTCCCCCATCATCCAGCGGAGCGTATTTTTCAGTTTCATGGACTGAATAAACAGGTCGTGCTCCGGATATAGGCCCGGAGCCGTCATCGGGGACTTGAAGTAGAAGCTGAGCCACTCTTGGATGCCTTTCATTCCGGCACGCTGCGCGAGGTCCAGGAAAAGTACCAGATCGAGCACGATGGGCGCTGCCAGAATCGAGTCGCGGCACAGGAAATCCACCTTAATCTGCATTGGATACCCTAGCCAGCCGAAAATATCGATGTTGTCCCAGCCTTCCTTGTTGTCGCCGCGTGGCGGGTAGTAGTTGATGCGCACCTTGTGACACATCTTGCCGTAAAGCATCGGGTAAAGCTGCGGCTGAAGAATGTATTCGAGGACGCTAAGCTTGGACTCCTCCTTGGTTTTGAAAGAGCCTGGATCTTCCAGGACTTCGCCGTCGCGGTTGCCAAGAATATTCGTCGAGAACCAGCCGTCGAGCCCCAACATGCGGGCCTTGAATCCTGGCGCGAGTATGGTCTTCATGAGTGTCTGGCCGGTCTTGAAATCCTTGCCGCATATCGGAACTTCGTGTTCCAGAGCAAGCTGCTGTATGGCCGGGATATCCACAGTGAGATTCGGCGCTCCATTCGCGAACGCAACGCCGCTAGTCACGGAAGCCCAGGCATAGAGCATCGAGGGTGCTATGGCTGGATGATTCGACTTCATGGCTTCGACGAATTTTTCCGGCGTCGAGTGCACCTCCTCCGGTCTCACAAAAACCTCTGTCGAGCCGCACCAACAAGTGACAATGCGCGAAACCCGCTTCGTCTTTCGGAAATTCTCGATATCCTCTTTGATCTTGAGGGCTAATTCGTATTTATTTTTGGCTTTCTTGACGTTCGGACCATCGAGCTTCTTCACGTACTCAGGGTCAAAGGCAGCTTTCATGGGCTTGATGCCGGAGAGAAATGTCCTTACCTTTTCGAGGTCTTGCGGATTTAGGACGCCCGCGTTTGCCGCGGATTCGTAGGCGTTGTCACGGAAAATATCCCAACCCCCGAACACGATGTCCTTGAGCTCGCCGAGCGGCACAAACTTTTTGATTAACGGCGAACGGCCGTCGGTACGCTTGCCCAGCCGAATTGTCCCGAGTTGCGTGAGCGACCCGATCGGCTGCGCCTTTCCTTTCCGAACCAGTTCCACTCCCGCCATGAACGTGGTGCTGACAGCGCCCATGCCAGGAGTTAAAATACCAAGCTTCCCCCTCGGCGGCGCAATTTTCGCAGGCTTTTCCATGCAACTCCTCTAGCACAAAGATGGGTGAGCAGTATGAGCGGCCTCACTTGCTGAGCGGCCGCCCAAACAAACGAGTAATGATGAGCGAAGAGGAGGGGTTTTGCAAATCAGAGCGGGGCGCTTCCCAAAAACGAGTCCGGATCGATCAACACGGGCGCCGATAGCGGATATTCAAGCACTCATGCGCTGTACGCGCGAGGCCGGTGGTGAGGGGGCAGCTCCCGACTCTTAGAGCGCAGACTAGTCGGGGAGAACCAGGGGTAAGAGAATCTCTTGTAGCCTTTCGCTCTCTCCAACCGGCAGTCGGTCCAGATGAATTCCCATGTGGTTCCCTCCAAGAATCCGAACAACCGAACCGTGGCCAACAACCGGTTTCATCGTCTGCGACAGTTCCATCCTGACCTGTACAGACGAACCGGCCGGAATAACTCGGCGAGCCTTGACGAGTACTCCGTCTAAGCTGACGTTAACTGACTCGCAGTCAATATCCTCAAAACCAAAGCGCAAACGCACTTTGGACTTGAGGGGAACGCGCCGAGTCTGCCGCCTTTCATGGTCCATTCGTCCTTGGGTCGCCCGGATCAGCTTCAACAGGCGGCCTTTGTCGATGGGCTTGTACAGGAAAAAGCTGGCGCCCGCTTCAAATCCCTGGGACATGGCGCTGGGCCGCTGGTCATCACTCAGCAGAACGATCGGCGTCGTCCGGTTGGACCCGGCTCGGCGCATCTCCCGGGAGAGTTCAATCCCATCGGGAGATGCCATGTGAAAGGCGAAAAATACCAAATCAAATTTACCCTCCTCGAGGAAACTGACAGCCTGCACGCTTCGAGTCAGCGTCAGTGCTTCCACGCCGGCCGCGTATAAAACTTTTTGGAGCAGTTCGCACGTGGCCTGTTCGTCGTCTACGACAAGAGCTCGCCTTTGCATCTCACCCCCTGGAACCGCCGAGCTGACGCCTGCTAAATTCGTAAAAAAATGTGCGCCGAGATGGCGTTCGGCTCAGTCCCGATGCGAAACCTCAAACCCAGGCGCTAATTTCGCTCGTGAAATTTCGTAGCAATCAAATTGCACGCCCACTCCCATCCTCCCGTACGATGAATCGACTCGCTCGACGCGTACGACGTGGCCAGTGCACCGCCACTCGGTGGTTGGCTGGGCCGTGATATCCTCCGGCATTTTCAAGAGGATCTCCACCGTTTCTCCCTCCCGGATGGCTGAGTCCGTTGCGAAATAAACTCCGCTCTGCGAGAGATTGAGCGATTCAGCTCTCTTTTCCGGAGCCGTGGATTTCCAAATGCGCACACGCAAGGGGATCTTGAAATTAAGTCGGCGGGACACGCGCCGGTCAGAGTTGGATATATTCATCGTTTTCTCCACGCACCAGGAGGGGGCATGGCGCAGCTTGGGACTAGAAAGGGAAATTTGAGTGTATCAATGATTCTTACGGTAGAACTTTAATCTTCCGCGTGGAGGGCTTACTTGCCAACGCCCTCGGGTTGCTCCACATCGTGATCCCGACAAGGGTACCCCTCCTTGTCCATAATTTTGCAATCGACTGTACTCACCGCGATGTTTCCCGCCAATGCAAGAACATCATCACAGCGTCAACCATTCCCTTGTTCCCAGGGACGCCCAGCCCTATGGATGCTTTGGTCAATTCTATCCAATTGGGAAGCTTCGAAATCTTTTGGTCGAGGTACAGTGGGTCCGTAGGCTGCTGGCCGCCGCAACGGAGGACAACTTGATGAGGATATGGAATCAATACGTGAAATTTCTATTGTTGCTGTTGGTGTTCTCGACCGCCGCGCTGTTCTTTACTCCAGGTGTGGGAGCTCAGGATGAAGGCTGGCAGATCATGCGCGCCGACTATGGATTCAAGGCTCAGCGCACCGATGTCACGGATATCTTGCGAGATTTAGTTTCGCACGGCGGGGTCAACGGCCGCGTCGCCGTGAACAATCAAACCATGGGCGGTGACCCGGCTGTCGGTAGAGACAAGTCTCTTCGCATTTTCGCGCGGAACAGGCGAAACGAGGAACGCGAGTTCGACTTCAGAGAAGGCGGCTTCATCGATGTGGCCATGTTCGCCGTCCGGCGTGACGAGCGGGACGACCGAGGCCGAGCTCGAGACGATCACGACCGTGGCGAACATGATCGCCGAGATTCGCGCGGCCTGGTAATTGTCGTCGGTTATTATGGCGTGCAGGGAAGAACGGTGAATGTAACCGAACGATTGCAGTCGATGGTGCGCGAAGGCGTCCTGGCGCTAAATGTCAATAACGCCAGCCTGGGTGGAGATCCTGCGATGGGCGCCGACAAGGTCTTGATCGTCATCTACAGATACCGCGGTGAAGAACAAGCCACAGCCGTCCGGGAAGGGAATCGCCTCGTTATTCCATAAAGCGGCCACAATTTCGAATCGAGGCCAGGGCCCTCATGCACAGGCGAAGGTGGGTGCGCGATCACTCAAAACCAGTCGCTGCGGTACGCCACCCACCAACTCGCATATGCGATAGGGATAGTTGCGAACAGGGCCCACCAGAACGGCATCATCAAATCCGCCACTAATCCCAGTCCGCCGAATGTGAGCCAAAAAACCTTCCGTTGCACAACCTTATTCTAGCCGGAAGGAGAGCTATGGTGGCCGCCGCGGCCGCTCCGGTGCTATTTTTATCATCACTCTTCGATCAAGACTTCTTGTGTTCGAGTTCGGCCCACCTCGCATAAAGCTGGTCGACGGCTTTCCTCGCCTGGTCGAGTTGCAGAGAAGCGCTGTGAAGTCGTGGGCCATCGCTTATGATGGCGGAATCTTGTAGAGCAACTTGCCGCTCGTGAAGCTCCTCCTCCGCCGCTTCGATACGCTGTTCGATGTTCTCCAGTTCGCGGACCTCCTTGTAGGAAAGTTTCTTTTTGGCTGCGGCAGCCGGCATTGCGTTCCCAGCCAGTTGTGAACGCGCGGAGGTTTTAGTGAATTTGGCCTTGCGCCTTGCTTCTTGGTGTAATTCCTGCCAAACCTCCCATTGTGAATAATCCGCGAAACGTTCGATTCCTCCCAATCCATCAAATCCCAGAACTATCGTCGAAACACGGTCCAGCATGTACCGGTCATGGGTCACAAGCACCAGTGCACCTCTGAACTCGAGCAAGCTCTCTTCCAGGATTTCCAGCGTGGGAATATCCAAATCGTTGGTTGGTTCGTCCAGCAGCAGCACGTCTGCCGGCTGCAACATGAGCTGAGCGATCAAGACACGAGCACGCTCCCCGCCCGACAGCTGCCCCACTCGTCGGTTGAGGTCTTCCCCGGTAAACAGAAACCTCGCCGCCCAAGAAGCCACATGAATCACTTGGTCCTGGTAAATCACGACGTCGCTGTCCGGGGCCAGCGCTCGCCGCAGAAGCAGGTCCGCATCCACCGTGCGGTTCTGATCGAAATAGAGAATGCGCAGTGGCTCCGCCCTTTTGATCTTGCCCGCCCCAGGCTTAAGATCGCCACTCAACAGACGAAGCAGACTGGTTTTCCCGCTGCCGTTCGGACCCACCAGCCCAACCCGCATCCCCGAAGTCACTGTGAAGTTAAGCTTCTCAAACAGCGTGCGATCGCCAATCTCGCACCTCACGCCGTGGAGCTCGATCAGTTGCTTGGTCTTGCGGTTCGTGGCAGAAAAATCGATTTGAGCTGTGCTGGCGCCGCTTCTGGCTTTCATCTCGGCAAGTTCGCCGATCATCTCATGGGCTCTGTCTATGCGTGCTTTGGCCTTGGTCGCGCGCGCTTTGGGTCCACGCCGCAGCCATTCAATCTCTGTATGGACCCGGTTTTCGAGCGCTTCCTGCCTGTTTCGCTGCGCGTGCAGATGTTCTTCCTTGACCTCCAAGAAAGTGCTGTAGTTTCCCGTGACCCTCAGCGCCCCGTCCTCATAGGCGCGGTCTATTTCGACCACCTGGTTTGCGACATTCTCCAGAAAATACCGGTCGTGGCTCACCACCACGCAGGCGAAACTAGCTTTCTGCAAGAGCCGTTCCAACCATTCAATCCCCGCGAGATCCAGATGATTGGTTGGCTCGTCAAGAAGCAGAATGTCCGGGTTCTGCACCAGCGCCTCGGCTATAGCCAATCGCTTTCGCCATCCTCCGGAAAGCGTGGCCGCCAGAATCTCCAATTCTTCGAACCCCGCCCGTCCAAGCGTCTCCGCCAATCGCGCCGCTCTTTCCGATTGCCCCACCGACGCTCGCTCCAGCGCTCTCTCGATCACTGCCTGAATGGTTATGCCCGGAGAAAATTCGGAGATTTGCTTTACGTAACTAAGTCTAGTGCCTTTGCGCACAGCGATTTCGCCGCTGTCCGGTTTCAATTTTCCGCATAGCATTTCGAGCAGTGTTGACTTGCCTGATCCATTTGGGCCAATCACGCCAATGCGATCCCCAGCGGACACGGTGAACGAGATATTCTTGAATAGCGGAACAGCCCCGTATCTTTTCGATAGTCCCTGGGCGCTGATGAGCGGAGGCAAATGTCTCGGTCTTCTCCTGCTCTTAGTTTACCCTCAGGAACGCAGGCAGCGACAGGTTGCACCTGCGAGGCTGCTTCGGAAGGTCATTTGACTTGACGCGCACATTTGATGCTCTCATCCTCGGCGCCGGCGCAGCAGGGCTCCTTTGCGCCGCGGAAGCTGGAAAACGCGGACGCCGCGTCGCGGTCCTCGAACTTGCTGACCGCATCGGTAAGAAAATTCTCATCTCCGGAGGTGGACGCTGCAACTTCACGAACATCCACTGTCGCCCGGAGAATTTCATCAGCGCCAACGAACACTTTGCCAAGTCCGCCCTCGCCCGCTACGCGCCCGCCGACTTTATCGCCCTCGTCGAAAAGCATCGCATTCCCTACCACGAGAAAACTCTCGGCCAGCTTTTCTGCGACCGTTCCGCGCAGGCCATTACGAATCTGCTCGAAGCCGAGTGCCGCGACGCCGGCGTCCAGATCTTCCTGAGCACAAAGATCCGAGAAGTTCAGCACACCACCGAATTCGCGGCTCGTACCGGCTCGGACGAATTTCGCGCCCCGGTGCTGATAGTAGCCACGGGCGGTCTTTCCATCCCCAAAATGGGTGCCACGTCGCTCGGCTACGATCTCGCGCGGCAATTTGGGTTGAAAATCGTGAACACCCGGCCTGCACTCGTTCCGTTGGTGCTCGCTAGAAACGACCAACGTCTGTACTGCGACCTCGCCGGTGTCTCCGCACCGGTTGCCGTCTCAATTGATCATCAATCGTTTCGCGAAAGCATGCTTTTCACGCACCGTGGCCTGAGCGGTCCCGCCATCCTTCAAATCTCCTCCTATTGGAAAAAGGGCAAGCCGCTGCGTATCGATCTCGCTCCCGATCGCCACATCACATCATCCATCCGAGAATCCACGACCAGAAATCTGTCTGCTGCCCTCACCGCTTTCCTCGGTATTTTGCCTAAGCGTTTTGCCGAGCGCTGGCTTGACGTGCATGCGCCTCAATCCTGGACCAATCATGACTTGGAAAAGCTTGAGCAACTGGTGCACGAATGGACCATCATCCCCGCAGACACCGAAGGCTACGAAAAAGCTGAAGTCACGGCCGGCGGCGTGGACACCGATGAACTCTCCAGCAAAACCATGGAAAGCCGAAAAGTTCGCGGCTTGTTTTTCATCGGCGAAGTCGTTGACGTCACCGGACACTTGGGCGGTTTCAATTTCCAATGGGCTTGGGCTTCCGGTGCCGCCGCGGGACGCGCTTTGTAGGATCTCTAATTCCTTGCCTGCGCTACGCAGTGCGCAGTCATCGTTTCGGATAACGCCGCAGTTCCCTCACCAGATAAACCACCACCGCGATATTGATAATCAGTGCGACGTTCTTCGCCATCGTCGCATGATGAATGATTTCGTACACTTCCAGTGGCAGGAACGAACTGGTCGTGATGATCGTAAAATATTCCGCCCACCGTTTGCTCAGTGCCAGCCCGGTGCCCTCGGTCAGAAAAATCGCCGAATAGATAAACGTGCCGACGCTCAGCTCCTTCAGCCTTCTGTCGTCCACCATGGGCAATTTCGCAAGCAACCAATGAAGGTAACGATTGTGAGGATCCACGCGAAACGCATTGATCCAGTGGTCCGCCAGTGCTGCCAAGTCCTTGTGCAGCAATCGCAGCGCCCCAATCGCGACAGCGAGCAGTACAATGCCCTTTAGGAGTTTGAAGGCGGCAATCAACATCAGGCCGCGCGAGTGAGTTTTGGCGTCAGGCATTTGGAAGGGATCGTTCCTCTAAATTGCGCGCTTCCCGATCGGCGTGACTCCCGCGGCCAAGGGAATCTATTTATGGGCGGGCAGCAAATCCCAAATTCCGGGGTCTTCCGTGCCCAGCACCCAGGAACAGAATCCTTGAAGGCCGCGCTCTTTCACAAGTTCGTAGCGCTCCTGGAAAGTGTGCGCATCTGTGAAGAAAATCCACTCGCGCATATCCGCGCGGTAAAAATAAAACCACGCCGTTCTGTCCGTGGAGTCCCATTCGATGTGCCCGCCGTAAGCTTTAGCAAGGTCCAGCGCGTCTTCGGTGCCGATATATTCCGCCGAAGGATTGGGTTTATCGCTCGATTTATCATCTGCCTTGACCGGCGTGCCCGCGAACCAGTGGTACCCGTAAAGCGGAATTCCCACCGATAATTTTTGCGCGGGCACGAACTTCAGCGCATAGTCCAGGTTTCCAGTTGTCCACGCCCAGCCCGCGACCGGTCCGGGCGCAGTCCACCGCGTGTGTTGGTCGTAGGTCATCAGGCAAATTAGATCCACGGATTCAGAAAGGGCCTTGAGGTCATACGCCCCTCGCCAATTTTCATAAATCCACGCGGAAAACCCTCCTTGGCCCGGTTTGCCCGGCGCGTTGGGCACGGTCGCAATTGTAAGCTGTAGCCCTTCCTTGTGAAATGCCCTCGCGGCTTCGCGAACCAGGTCAGAAAGCGCATCGCGGTCCGTCCAATGCACGTTTTCAAAATCAAACTGGAAGCCTGGGTAGCCATTCTCTTTGCAGTCGCGAAGGAGCGTCTGGATCATGTTCTCCCGCGCAACGGAATTCTTCAGCAATTTGTGAAAATCTTCCTGCGCAAATTCACCATTAGCTACGATCGGCATCACTGGAACGCGATGTTGTCGTGCCGTCTCCAGCACCAGGGGATTCGGCCCGCCGGAAACCAGCCCGTCCGCATCCACTCCGTACCATGCTGGTACGAGGAGGTCGATTTTGTCCGCATGCGCCAGAAACGACCGAACCGACTTCGGGTCGCGCGTCATGTAAAAGAGAGCCTTGGGCTGCTGCGCCTGCCCGATAGGCCCGTGGAGAATGCATGTCAATGCGAAAGCAAGAATATTTACTGTGCGTTTCATAATGCGGGCAGTGTATCTTCGCGGTAGGGTCCAAAGCAACGCATCGCATGCGCCGCTCCACGCGAGGCCGCGAACCTCCTCACGCCGGCACGGGCCGCGATTTCAAATCCTTCCCATTTTGTTCAAGAACAGGCTGCAGCTTAATGTCAACGCCACTTCTTCAATTTCGGCCAAACTTTTTCCAAGGTCCCAAACTTTGCGCCCTTGCAAATGAAGACCGGAATCCTCTGCTCCAGCGCATACGGACTGTCAGCGGAAGTTCCAACGAATTCCACGCTCTCGAATAGTTCCTCAAGCCTCTCCCGTGTGTCATCCAGCACAATCAGGCAATTACCCGAATACCCGCGCGGGCCCCAAATCCAGTAAGTCTGGTGGCCGCTAAGAGCCGGGGGCAATCCAGACCGCGGGCCATAAAAATCGATCGCTCCCGCTTGACCGTAGTCTTGCGCAAAAATTCCGCAGCCCGGCTTTTCTGCTGGCGAGAGCTGGTTATAGGCTTTCGCCGTTTCCCCCACAATCTCTTCCCAGCCAAATTGATCGGAATACCACTGTGGCAGCACTGCACGGGCATGGCTGTGCTCCATCACTGGCACCTTCATCGGCAGATATTTCATATAGGCAATAAACTTGTCCGGAGAAAGCACCGGGACCACCACGGGAGCGAGCTGTGCGCCGGCGGCCAGCAGGACGATGACGATCGCCGGTTTCAGCCATGCGCGGCGGTTGCGGCTGGCTTTGAGACTCTCAGTTCCTGGAACATCAATTTTCCGGCCTTCGATCGCGGCCTCAATCACGGCCGCCCCGGCGGCCAGCAGCATCGGGTAAATGGGCGCGAGATAGTAATTCTTTCCATGAAGAAGAAAGAAGACCGCGAAGCAGATCAGGTAGCACCAGCCCAGCGTGCGGTACGTCTTCAAACGTGGCGAGATGAAGAATGCGATCAGACCTGAGATCCAGATCGGAGCAGTGAACGGATGGACGAGCAGCGTCTGCTGGAAAAAATACTGCGGCAGAGGCAGCACGACATCGCGTCCTTCGGCCCGAATATTGCGCATCAATTCGACGAACGGCCAGTGGTAGTGAATGTTCCAGAGCAGGTTTGGCAGAAAAACAAGGAAGGCCGCGAGCCCGCCAACCCAAATCCAGGGATTGAGAAAAACACGCCGTTGCGCGTTCAGCAATAGTCCAAGAACCATGCCGAAACCGAACACCGCTATCGAATACTTCTCTTCCAGTCCGATTCCCGCCACTACCCCGAACCACAACCAGTACCGAGGATCGTTTCGCTTGAGGGCCAGCACGGCGAAATAAGCGCAGCCCATCCAAAGGTTGGGCTCCAGGCAATTCGTGCCAAGCAGGCTTCCGTTCGAGAGGTATTGCGGCGCAACGACGATCGTGATGGCGCTCAGCAGCAGCGCGAAACGGCGCCCGCCAAATTCGCGCGCAAGGACGGCGGTTTGCACGACCAGAAGAGAAGAGGCCAGAGCCGGAATAAAACGAATACTGCGCAGCGAGTCTCCCCCGATGGCCCTCCAGACGTGAATCAGGAAAGGAATCAACGGAGGCTGATCCACGTAGCCCCAGGCAGGGTGATTGCCGCAAGCCATGTAATCGAATTCGTCACGGAAATAGTCGTACCGGTTGTTGAAGTAGCAATGAAACGCGAGCTTCGCCAGCGCGATCCCGATGACAATCAGCATGCCGTTTGCCAATAAGGATTGCTCTTTAGATTCGCTCGTCGGCGCGGGAAGGGAAGTCTCCGTCATCTGCCACTCTGCCGCGGCTGCGCTTTGATGAGCCTCATCGTGGTCTCAACTCCCTTACGGTAGCGTAAACGCGATAACATAATCGCCTTGCGTAGTTCCGAGTTTCCCGTGGCCCCCTGCTGCGATCACCACATATTGCTGGCCGCCGATGCTATACGTCATAGGTGTAGCCTGTCCGCCTGCCGGAAGTTGGTATTTCCAAATTTCTTTCCCCGATTCGGAGTCGAATGCGCGCAGGAATCCGTCCATCGCGGCTCCGGTAAAAATGATTCCTCCTGCTGTGGCTATCGGTCCGCCCAAAGTAATCGTCCCGGTATTCCTTTCGGGAAGCAAACTTCCCAGGGGAACATCCCAGACTTTTTTCCCTTCAAAAAGGTCGACCGCCGCCACCGTCCCCCACGGCGGCGTATTGCAGGGCAAACCACTCGGCGAAAGTAGCGGCGTTCGAAACATCGCGTAAGGAGCCCCCGTTTGCCGTGCAAACTCCCCGTGCAGCCGGTCGGAGTCCGTCGCATTCTTGCGCGCCGCATCGAGCTCCGTGCGCGGAATCAGCTTCACAAAAACCGGCAAGCGATTCGTGTCCACGAACAGCAAATGCCGTTGCGGATCGTAAGCACCGCTGCCCCAGTTCACCCCGCCAACATTACTCGGAAATACCAGCGTGCCTTGCAGGCTTGGTGGGGTAAAAATATCTCCATGTTGCGCCGATTTAATCTTTTCTGCGCACCACGCCCGTTCCTGCTCATCTTTTCCCCATGCATTCTCTGGCGTCAGCTTCTCCGGCACGAGTGAAATGGTGGAGGCTGGCTGCGTCGGCCACGCATCTTCTCCAGGAATTTCGCTCTTCGGAACCGGACGTTCTTCCACCGGCAAAAGCGGCTTGCCATTCAGCCGGTTCAACACAAAGACGCGCCCCATCTTCGTCGTGATCGCGATCGCCGGCGTGTTGTCTTTCCAGGCAAAGAGCGTCGGCTGTGATGCTACGTCATAATCCCAAAGATCGTGGTGTACCACCTGAAATCCCCAAACGAATTCGCCCGTGGATGCCTTCAGCGCCACCACCGAGTTGGCCCACTTGTTGTCGCCCTTGCGAAAGCCGCCGTAATAGTCCGGGCTCGCGCTGCCCGTCGGTATGAACACCAGATCATGTTGCCCATCCACGGATAGCGTCGACCAGGCATTCCCCGCTCCCGTCCGCGGCGTGTTTTGATAGGCCCACGGCGCAATCGGGTCCCACGTCCATCGCAACTTGCCCGTGCGAGCGTCAAACGCCCGTACGATCCCCCGCTCCACCGTCACCGCGCGGTTGTCACCCTCCGACGATCCGGTGATGACCAAGTCCTTGTAAATCGCCGGCGCTGAGGTAACTTGATAGTCGCCCGGGTCGCGCAACTTCACTTCATTCGTCAGATCGATCTCGCCCCCGTTACCGAAATCAGCACACGGCTTGCCGGTCTCGCCATCCAACGCCATCAGACGCGCGTCCAGCGTCCCGACAAAAATGCGCAGCGCGCAGGCCTTGCCTGTCTTCGCCGCCGCGTCAGTCCACGCCGATACTCCGCGCGAAGTAACCTCGGAGGACCCATACGGCAATTCCAGTTTCGGATCAAACTCCCAAATCCTTTCGCCAGTCACCGCGTTGAGCGCAATCACGTGATCGTACGGCGTGCTCAAAAAAAGTTTTCCGTCAACTAGGATCGGCGTAGCTTCGAACGCCGCCTTCTTATCAAGTTCCTCTTCGTGACCAAGCGCCCCCGTCCGGTACGTCCATGCCACCTTCAGTTGCGCCACATTCCCGCGGTCAATCTGTTTGGCAGCGGAATAGCGCGTCCCGCCGGCGTCTTGGCCGTAACTCGACCAGCCGAAATCGGTCGCCGATTGTGCCCCCATCCGCGCTGGCAATATCAGCAGGATGGATAGCAGGGAACTCCACGCCCCAACCCAAAACCAATTTTTCTTTTCCATAGTGGAACATTTATCGCGAGAGGATTCCAAGCGCCAAGCGGTTTGGGACGAACGGGCCTATCACGGGGACAGGTGGGCTTATTGCACGGCCCCTCTTGTGATCTAACGCACTTTCAGCAGTTCGGGCCGCTGTTTGACGTAGCGCCGGCTCCAGCGCAGTTCCGTCGAATCCTTCAAGATCACTTTGTACTCGCCGTGAAACCACGGCAGCATTTCGCGAATCGCGTCCAGCCGGACCAGGCTGCCCCGGTTGATTCGCACAAAAACCCTTGGGTCCAACGTGCCTGCCAGGGAGTCCAGCGTTCCGCGCAACGTGTGCTCCTTCACCCCGCAATGCACGATTAGGTAATTTCGGTCGGCTTCGATCCACGCGATGTCGCGCACCGGCACAAAATGCGCCCGCCCATTTTCGTGCACCAGCAACCGGTCCGGAAAGGCGCGTTCGCGCTGCAATTGCCGCAGGAGGCCGTCCAGCCGCGCCCCGAATTCATCGCTCGATCGTGTGTTCTGCTCGCGCGCGCGTTGCAACACCGCCCGAAAGCGCTCTTCGCCGAATGGTTTCAGCAGATAGTCGAACGCGTGAACCTCGAACGCCCGTAAAGCGTACTGATCATGCGCCGTCACAAAAACGATACGCGGCATCTCTTTCGCCGGAATTGCCCGCACAACTCCGAACCCGTCCGTCCCGGACATCTGCACATCCAAAAAAACCAGGTTGGGACGGTGCTTTTCAATCGCCGCGATCGCAGACTCCGCTCCGCTCGCCTCCGCCACTACCTGAACGTCGGTCTCTTGGCGCAGGAGCCGCAGAATCTTTCGCCGCGCGGGCGCTTCGTCGTCAACAACCAGTACTTGGAGGGTGTTTGGGGAAGCCATTCTCTCAACTAAGAGTTCCTTTGCGTGTCTTGCTCCGGCAGATGATAGGGGACTCGCACCGTCACTTCCGCGCCGCCCGCCGGACCATTGGCAATCGCCAATTCCTGCTCGGTTCCATAAAGCTGTTCCAACCGCCCGCGAATATTTGCCAGGCCTACCCCGCGATTCATCGCTGCCTCCGCGTGCTGCGATCCCAGGCCCGCTCCCGTATCCGCAACCTTCAAAATCAGCGAGCCGTTCTCGCGCCGCGCCGCGATGGATATTTCTATCCCCGCGCCGCCATCCTTCAAACCATGCCGCAAGGAATTTTCCACCAGCGGTTGCAGGATCAGCTGAGGCACAAGCGAATTCTCCAGCGCCGTCTCCACCGAGTACGTCACGCGCAGGTTCTCCTCAAACCGTTTTTGCATGATTTGCAGGTACAACCGCGTAATTTCGAGTTCCTGACCCAGCGGAATTTCGTGGGAATTGGCGGTTCGTAGCGTCAATCGCAGCAAGTCGCTCAATTGCGTGAGCATGACATCCGCCGCGTGCACGTCCTCGTACATCACCGACGAGATTGTATTCAGCGTGTTGAACAGAAAATGCGGCTGCAACTGCAAGCGCAGATTCTCGAGCTGCGCCTGCGCGAGTTTGGCCTGCAATTCCGCGGCAGCCAGTTGCTGTGCCTGAGCGATCCGCAGCCGTTCCAAGAAGTAATACACCACCACGATCACCGTATACCCCAGCAAATCGTTCGAAAACTCCATCGGATATCGGAATCGCATCACGCCGTAGTCGTAGCTGCCCAATCCGACCAGCGGCGAGATGAACCACCGGCTCACGGCCATAAGCGTGGTATGTAGAAAGGAATAAGCCACCGCTCCCGCTAAATGCAATCCAATCAGCCGCAACCAGCCCTTGCGCTTGAAGAGATACATTCGCGCCGCGCGCAGGACCAGCGGGAGCAGGAGGAATGCGGAATAAACGCCGGTGGACTCTTCAAGAAATCGCACTCCGAACGTTCCGGCATGTTCGCGTGAGAGGTCGTCCAAATAGCGGTATCCGAAAATCAGAACAAAGAGGGCGGTGTAGACCAGAAAAAGAATCCCCCACCCCTGCGCGCGCGTCAGGCCCAGCACTCCACGTTTCTGCTCCCTGCGGGGAACTGTTGGCGGGCATGTCGAAGGTGAGTCGTTAATCAAGCGCGGTTCCACCAGCGGTCGATTATGCGCCCGATCGCTCTATCTCAAAAGGGAAGAACTTACGGAACTCGGATTGGCGGAACTCTGTTTGACTTACTCCAGCCCCAGGAAGCAGCCCTTAGGAGCCGTGGCGACGCGTTTTCGAGGAAATCGAACTGGCGATCGTCATGGCGACGAGAGCCACCATTGCAAACGCTAGTATGAGCACGACCACAGTAAACCCCCTCCAGGGACAGTCCAAAGAAAAGCAAGTCTCGTTCCAAATGTAAGCGCTGTATTTTCAATAGATTGAGCGTAGGAAGCGAGCTGTCCTGTCGCCGGGAAGGCACAAGTGTCGCTTGCAAAGGACAGCCTGGTGAGTAATAGTACTGGATTAACCCATCTACAAGCAGTTCGCATGAGCTCGCCCGGAGCTGGCTCCGAAACCCAGTTGCTTCCGGTCCTGAGTTCTATGCTCTGCTCAGCCGAATCGAGCCATCTCCGGTGTGTATCGTCAATGCCTGCCCGCCGCCGTTCATCTTGCCGTGAAGCTGCGAGTTGCTGAACGTCCCCTCTACCGTCACCGGCAATCCCACGCTAATGTGCCCATCTCCGGTACTAGCGTCAATATTGGCCTGGAAATCTCCCGGCAGCGCTAAGTCCACGCTTCCGTCTCCAGTTCTAACGCTCCAGCTCGTAGACATTTTCGACCCAGGCAGAACGCGCGTATCCACGCTCCCGTCGCCGGTCTTAATGTTCAGCGCGTCAAACCGCCCCGCAATCCTTACGTGCCCGTCCCCGCTGTCCGCATCCAATTTGCCGTCCAACTCTCGTGCTTCGATCGAGCCATCGCCCGTATGAAGGCGCAGGTCGCCTTTCAGTGTATCCACGTTGATGCTGCCATCGTTTGTGTGCAAATCGATTGTTCCGGTCAGCGTGTTGGCCCGGACCGATCCGTCACCCGTATACACCTTTATGTTTCCATGGATAGAGCTGGCCTCTACTGATCCGTCCCCCGTATGCGCGTCCAAATCGGCTTCCCGCGGCATCAGCACCTCAATATGCAGCCTGCGCGAATGCGTTCCCCACGACCATCCCCAATGCCCTACAACGCGCGCGATCAGCTCTACGCGGTCGCCGTCCTGCTTCGCTTCAATATGAAGGTTCTTGTCGAGCTCATACCCTTGATATTCCACATGAAATTGCACGGTCTTGGAATCGCTGGTGGTAACGCGAACGCTCCCATCATTCGTATCGACGTGCACATTGGCACGGCCGGAGATGGTGTAGTTCTTGTTCCAGTCTTCCGCGCTGGCGCGGGGCGCCAAAGCCACCGCAGCAAACAGGGCAGCGCAGGCGATCCCCAACCGGACAGCAAGAATGCGGCTAGAAAGCAATTTCATGGCTCGAAGCCTCCGTAATATCCCGTTCTGAGAATAGGTACGACACCCGGGGCCAAAATGTTCCCCGATCATGCCTGCTTCTCTGGCCCACCCACCCATCGCACTATTGACGCTCTTCCTCAGCAAAAGGCAGGGTCGCAACCTGCGATTCTGCACCCATCCTTCGCTGGGAGTCGCGTGGGTGATAACCGGGCGCCTCGATTTTCAGGTGTGAGCGGCATGCTTCTTTCGGCTCGCGGAGGGCGGACGACGGACGCCCGGCTTGGCCCGCAGCGCCGCCAGGAATTGCTCCGTAGGCAGGGTATTGATCACGTCATGCTTTTCGAGCCACCCCCGCCGCGCCATGGTCACGCCATAGCGGATCAGCGACAGATTCCCCGCGTTGTGCGAGTCCGTTGAAATCACCACCTTTACCCCGCGCTCCTTGCACATCCTCAGATACACGTCCTTCAAGTCGAGCCTGTCGGGGTACGAATTGCACTCCATCGCCACGCCATGTTTGGCGCAAGCTTGCAGAATCTTTTCCATGTCGTAGTCGATCGGATCGCGCCGCAGAAGCAGCCGCCCCGTCGGATGCGCAATAATCTGCGTATGGGGATTCTCGATGGCGGCCAGCATCCGTTCCGTCATAGCGGCTCGCTCCAAATTGAAATAGGAGTGAACCGAGCACACCACCACGTCCAATTGCGCCAGCAGTTCGTCCGGGTAATCCAGCGAGCCATCCTTCAAGATATCGACCTCCGCCCCCGCCAGCACGCGAATCCCCAGCCCCTTGTCGCTCGCCGCATGAATCTTTTTGATGTGCGCGGCCATGCGCTTTTCATCCAGTCCGTTGGCAACCGTAACCGCTTTCGAGTGGTCCGTAATCGCGATGTACTGATGCCCCAGCTTCCGCGCGGCCTCGGCCATCTCCTCGATGGAGTTCTTTCCATCGCTGGCCGTCGTGTGCATCTGCAAATCGCCCTTCATGTCTTTCAATTCAATTAAGTGCGGCAGCTTGTGCGCCTCGGCGGCGGCGATTTCGCCTGTATTCTCGCGCAGCTCAGGTGGAACGTAGTCCAGCTTCAGCTTCGCGTAAATTTCTTCCTCGGTGCGCCGCGCAACCGGTTTTTCCCCCTTGAGAGTCGCCAGCGCATACTCGTTCAACGTCAGACCCATGTCGTTGGCGCGCCCGCGCAACGCGACGTTGTGCTCCTTCGATCCCGTGAAGTAGAGCAGCGCCGCACCGAAGCTTTCCTTTTCCAGCAGCCGCACGTCCACCTGCAACCCGTTTTCCAGCGTGAAGCTAACCTTGTTTTCTCCGTGCGCCAAAGTCTGATCGATCCCCGGAAACTCCAAAATGTGCTTCGCCAGCGTATCCACATGTTTTTGCGAGGTATGTCCCGCGCCCAGCGTCAGCAGTAAATCCAGATCGCCCACAGTCTCCTTGCCGCGCCGCAAAGATCCAGCCGGCGTCACGCTCTCCACGGCCTTTCCCGCCTTCACAATGTGCGCAATGATCACCGCAGCCGCCTCTTCCGCCGTATTAATGTGGAAGCGCCCCGAAGATTTCTTGAACACCTCTATAGCTTTCAGAATGTTCTGTTCACTTTTCTCGCCAAATCCAGGCAGGTCGCGGAGTTTCCCCTCTTTCGCGATCTTCTCCACATCCGCGACTGTCCCCGCCTTGAAGTTCGACCACAGAAACGCCACCTTCTTCGGCCCCAGCGATTGCAGTTGCAGCAAATCCAGTATCGTCGCCGGATATTTTTTCAGCAGCTTCCTCCGCAGCGCATAATCGCCAGTCTTAACAATCTCCTGAAGATGCTCCACCATCCGCTCGCCAATCCCCGGCAACTCTTCCAGCTTATCCGGCTGCGTCACAAGCTGCTCGATCGATTCCGGCAACCCATCGATCAATTCCGCCGCCTTCTCATAGCTCCGGTAACGCCCAATAATGGCGCCATCAATCTCCAAAAGCTGCGCCGTCTCCCGCAAAATCCGTGCAATCTGTTTGTTGTCCATGCGTCAGATTATAAGGCCACTGCCCAGGGGAAGAACACCGGCGCGAAGCGCGCACCGCCGGTTCTCCGTTTCCGATCACCAGTTAGTCAGAAATCGGCTTATTGATGTCTTTCGGATGCGGCCTCTGCTGGCAAATTCGTTGTGCCAAGAGCAGGAGAAGCGTAGGATGCACAACCCAGAGGTCTAAATTGCAACTCCGGTTATCGCTTCTTCCGTGCTGATCAACCGGCGTAAAAGGCCACGCAGAGCAACTCCGGAAATCATAGAGGAGTAAGAGAAATGAAGAACACACGACTCTTCCGTATCGCCCCATTGTTGTTCGCGGGACTGTTCTTGGTCCTCGGCGCGCATCAGACCAAGTCTCAGCAAGCCCATAGGAGTGCCCCCGATCTTATCGAGAACAAGCCGGACGCCCTTGGTTTCTCGTCCGAGCGGCTCGAGCGGCTGCATGCAGCGATGCAACGACAAGTTGACGAAAAGGAGCTTGCCGGCATCGTGACGATCCTGGCGCGGCACGGAAAGGTGGTCGAGGAGAAGACCTACGGCAAGAAAGACATCGCGAGCGGCGCTCCGATGACAAAGGACACCATTTTTCGCATTTACTCCATGACCAAGCCCGTCACCGGCGTTGCCATGATGATCTTGTACGAAGAAGGCAAATGGCATCCCTCCGATCCGATCTCGAAATACATCCCCGAGTTCGCACACCTAAAAGTTTTCAAGGGAGTGGATCAGAGTGGCGCGATGATTCTGGAAGACCCCGTCCATCCCCCGACCATGAGCGAACTCATGGAGCACACGGCGGGCTTCACCTACGGATTTTTCGGCAATAGTCTCGTCGACAAGATGTACAACGATCAGAAGGTGCTGCAATCGCAATCCCTGCGAGAGATGATCGAGAGGCTGGCAAAGATACCGTTGCTCTACCAGCCGGGCACTCGGTGGGTATACAGCGTATCCATGGATATCCAAGGCTATATCGTTGAAAAACTGTCGGGCCAGTCTCTGCCCGAGTTCATGCAGCAGCACATTTTCGGGCCGCTGGGGATGAAGGACACGGGCTTTTACGTTCCGAAAGAAAAAAGAAACCGGTTTGCCACGCTGTACAGAGAGGACAAAGAGGGCCATCTGGCAGCGGATGCGCCGGGCGGAGGGGCCACGGCTGACTATACGGCACAGCCCTCGATGGCTTCGGGCGGCGGCGGGATGGTGTCTACCGCGGAGGACTATCTGCGTTTCGCGCAGATGCTCTTGAATGGCGGCGAACTGGACGGCGTGCGGATTCTGGCGCCGGCTACGGCCCAGCT
The DNA here is from genome assembly GCA_035576885.1 of Candidatus Acidiferrum sp. Classification (GTDB taxonomy): domain Bacteria; phylum Acidobacteriota; class Terriglobia; order Acidiferrales; family UBA7541; genus Acidiferrum. Next base: position 36,011 of record DATLVZ010000008.1, read on the forward strand.
CATGACCTCGAACCATCTCGCGAACAGTCTGATGGCGGACGAGAGTTCAATCGGTCCGCGGCCTGGCCTGGGCTGGGGCTACGATTGCGCGGTCTTCACGGACCCGCTGCAAGCCAACGAAGTGGTTGGAAAAGGCACGTTTTGGTGGCAGGGAGCGGCGGATACGTGGTTCTGGGCGGATCCCGCGAACGATGTGATTTTTGTTGGCATGACGCAGCGTATGCTTGGCCCTCAATGGCCCAATGTGCAGGAGTTAAGCCAGCCGACGGTTTATCAGGCGCTGCTGCGGCCCCAAATTTAAGGCATCCGGTATCGTTCGGATTCATGTTGGGAGGCAGAATGCGTTTCTCGATTGTGGCGATTCTACTCTCGTTGCTCATCGACCCTATTCTCTCGGCGCAAAGGGAGGAGCCGGCCCAACGATCAACCACGCCCGAAAAAGTCATCATCGACAGCGATATCGGCGACGACATCGACGACGCTTTCGCCGTCGCCCTTGCCCTCAAAAGCCCGGAGCTTCAAATCCTAGGCATCTCCACCACCTTCGGCGACACCGAAGCCCGCGCCAAAATCGTTGACCGCATGCTCGGCGAAGCCGGTCGCACGAATATTCCCGTCCTAGCCGGCACTCCGACCCACGCCACCAATCCCATGACCCAGCGCCCCTACGGCGAAGGCGGCCATTTTGCCAAATCCTCTCACCCAAACTCGATCGACTTCATTCTCGACCAAATCCGCCGCTATCCCGGCCAAGTCACGCTAATCGCCATCGGCCCACTCATGAACGTCGGCGCCCTTCTTGACAAAGACCCGGCCACGTTCCTGAAACTCAAGCGCGTGGTCATGATGGGTGGCTCCATCGAGCGCGGCTACGGCGACCCCTGGTCCCCCAGCCGCGGCCCTGAGCCCGAGTGGAACATCATCAACGACATCCCCGCCGCTAAAAAACTATTCCTCTCCCGTGTCCCCCTTTACGTCATGCCCCTCGACTCGACACAACTTAAGTTTGATGAAGTCAAACGCGCCTACGTATTCAAGCAGGGAACTTCGCTCACCGATGCTTTAACACTGCTTTATCACCAGTGGGGCCAGCAAACCCCGACTCTGTTCGATCCCATGACGCTCGCCTACATCCTCGATCCAAGAATCTGCCCCGTCGAACCCATGCACATCGTCGTCGACGACAAGGGTTTTACTCGCCGTGAACCCGGCCCTCCCAACGCTCAAGTCTGTCTGCGCTCCGATTCCGACGCCTTCTTCCATCTCCTGATAGGCCGCCTCGCCGCACCCTAGCTTCGTTTTCCGGCTACTCACTTCGTACTACTCACTATTCACTCTCTCCAAATAAGAAGACCGGCAGAGGGGCGCTCTCTGCCGGTCATTTGACGACTGGGTTTCTATAAATCAGGTCGGTTTTGCCACGTTCGCCGCCTGGGGCCCTTTCGGTCCCTGGACAATCTCGAACTCCACCGCATCCCCTTCCTGCAAAGTGCGGTAGCCATCCCCCACGATAGCGGAATAATGAACAAAAACATCTGGACCATCTTCGCGCCCGATGAAGCCGTACCCTTTCGAGTTATTAAACCATTTCACGGTTCCTTGCACTTATCTTCTCCTCCTGGTGGAGACGTGGACATTTCTCGCGGCAACCTAACCTGGACCAACACAGCTGCCACGCGCACAAATTGCGCGGAGTGTAACAGAATGAGGCATTCAGTCAAGAGAGCAATCGCGTTCTTTGTAAGCGAAACTGAACGGAAATTCGTTTATAAAATCGATTGAATGAAAAATCGATCTCTTACCGTCCGAGTGTCAAGCCGCGACATTCCTGCAACCCTAAGTGAACACAGGGTTTGTGAAACTTTGTTTCACAATGCGAAACATATGTTACACGCGCGAAGTCTCATGGAAAATCACATCAGTATCCAGCGGATTCCCGTGTTGCGTAGCTCAAAGGCCGAAGGATTTTGAAAAGATTGTTGTAATCGTCTGTCCACAGCCGCAAATGCGCAGGCACCGAGATGCCTTCGCTGCCTACGGAAGTCTCTGGAATGTTCAAAAAACCCTGGTTGCGCGTTACAAGAACCCAATCGGCAGAAGTAATCAATGCGGGCGCATCTTCCTCGCTGGCAATCAGTCGCGCGGAATAATTGGCATCTTCCGCCAGAAGTTTTACCACTGGCGCCAGGTTCAAATACGTATTCGAGGTATGTACGGCAAGTATGCCATTCGGTTTCAAGTGGCGAAAATAGAGCGCAAAGGCTTCTTTGGTGAGCAGATGAACCGGAATTGCGTCTCCCGAAAACGCGTCAACTACCAAGACGTCAAACCGCTGCGGCGGCTCGCTTTCCAGCGACAATCGCGCATCGCCAAGAATGATCTCCGGCGCAGCTTCACACTGCTTCAGATAGGTGAACCAGTCGTGCGCGATTTCAACAACCAGCGGATTGATCTCGTAAAAACGGAAAGTATCGCCGCGTTCCGCGTACGCTGCCAGAGTCCCCACCCCCAGCCCAATCACGCCCACGCGCTTTGGTCCCGTGCAGCAGAAGCGCAGCGCAAGTCCTGCACCAGATTTAGGACCGTAATAAGTAGTGGGCTCGAGTTTCGCCGGAGAATTCAGAAACTGGCCACCGTGCTTGATTTTTCCGTGGAGTAGGAGCCGGTAGGGGTTCGCGTCGCTGCTTGCCGACTGCTGCACGCGCAACGCCCCATAAAAATTCCTCACCCGGAACACGGAATTCTTTTCCGTCGAGCGCACGTTCAGCGTTAGAACCACGGCCATTGCAACGGTCATGCTTGCCCAAAAGAATCTTGCTTCCCATCCTTCGGTCCACAGCACGATGGTTGCAAGAACAGCTGCCAGCAGAAGAGCGATGGGCAGTTCATACACTCCAGAAAGCACGCGCGGAGCGATCAAGCCAACGCATACAGCGCCGAGAGCGCCGCCTAGCGCGATGATCAAATAAAACGAAGTGAGATAGCGTGAGGAAGGTTTTCGCCGGGCCAATTCGCCGTGACAAAAAAGACTAATGGCAAACAACCCCAAGCAGAAAAGCGGCACGCCGATCTGGATCGCGTGCGTGAGCGAGGAATCATAAATTGCATAGCCCGCGGCGCCCAACGCGACGGCGGACAGCCGCGCGATTAACCAGCGTGAATAAAAGCTATGTCTGGCAAACACCAGAGTGAAAGAAAGTAAGTAGAGAGCAAGAGGGACGACCCACAAGAGCGGCACAGGCGCGACATTTTCGGTGAGATGGTTCGTCACCGAGAGGAGCATTATCGCCCCGCACGCGGATAGTCCAAGCCATAAGAGTGTCGTGCGAAGTTCAGGCGCGGCCTCTTCCGTCGTTCCGGTCGTTAGTTTCGGAGCGGTGGGACTCGTTGCAACGTTGCGGTTGAGCCATGCAGTGAGCGTGCAGAAGAGAACGAAGAATCCGTAAAGCGAGGACCACAGGCCGGTTTGAAGGCGCGATGAAAGACGCGGTTCGATCAAAAAAGGAAAACTCAACAGAGCGAAGAGGGAAGCGAGATTGGAGAGCGCGAATAGATGGTATGGTGAGCGGCCTGGAGCGCGGCCCGTATACCAGATCTGTATCAAAGGACTGGTGGCGCTAAGCAGGACGAAAGGAAGGCCGATGGAAAACGTGAGCAGTCCCAGAATGCGCCAGGTCGGATCGATTTCCTGGTGCGTGCGCCAAATTAATTGAGGCGCAATGGGCAGCCAAAAAAGACTGACGAGCAACAGTGCCGCATGAAGCGCGGACTGGCGTTTTGGCGCGAGCCGGCGACTTGTTGCGTCCGCGTAAAGATAGCCGAGGAGCAGAGCAGTTTGAAAAAAGACGAGACAAGTGACCCAAACGGCCGCCGAGCCTCCGAACCAGGGGAGAATCAATCTGGCGAAGAGCGGTTCGATCAGGAAGAGAAGGAACGCTCCCAAGAAAATCGTTGTAGCGAACAGTATCTGATGTACCGGTGCAAGCCCATCGTTCCGCAAGTCAGCAACTGCTTCACTTTCAAGCGCGTTTGCATCAGCGGGGATTGTCGGCACGATAGTCGCTTCAGCGGCTGAAGGCGTGGGAAAGAGGAGAAGCTGGCATCATTTTCCGCGTTCCTGGGAAACCATTATGACCGAAGCAGGAAGCGCAAATAATACAAAATTCCAGCAACCGACTTAGCGTCACGAATTTTATTCCGGCGAATCATCATCTCCAGTTCGCCGTGCGTAAAAGCTTTGGAAGTAATTTTCTCATCTTCTTCAGGCTCGGCATTGCCTGCGGTGAGATCTTCGGCGAGGAGAATGTACATCCGCTCTTCGAGAAAACCCGGCGTGGGAAAAATGTCGAGGAAAACGTGGAAACGTTTAGCGCGGTAACCGGTTTCTTCGATGAGTTCGCGGGCAGCAGCTTTGCGCGGATTTTCACCTTTGTCGATCCTGCCGGCGACGAGCTCCCAGAGGAATTGCCGCGTCGCGTGACGATACTGGCGAACCAGGAGAATACGGCCGTCAGGGAACGCGGGGAGTACGACGACGGAGCCGGGATGGGTGATGACTTCGCGCGTGGTGCGAAAACCGCCGGGCTCGATCACTTCATCGCGGCGAATTCCGAAGATGGGCCCTGTGTAAATAATCTTGCTGCGAAGAATCTTGGCGGTGGTGCGGCTGGCTTCTTTTAGGGGCATAAGACGTACGATTTCTCCCGCGTTATCATACACTGTAGAGGCCGAGCTTTAACGCGGCACTTCGAAATCACAACAGCATGGCGATCAATACCATCATCGTGGATGACGAGAAACCGGCGCGGGAGGAACTCGCGTTCTTGCTGAAAGCCTTTCCCGAAGTGAATGTGATCGGGCAAGGGAAGAACGGCGTGGAGGCCGTAGCGCTGATCAAGGAGCACGCGCCCGATCTCGTGTTTCTCGATGTGCAGATGCCAGGACTCGACGGATTTGGCGTGCTGAAGAAATTGGTCGAGCGGAAAATGAAAATTCCGCACGTGGTGTTCGCGACGGCTTTCGATCAATACGCGGTGCAGGCGTTCGAGGTCAACGCGGTGGACTACGTGCTGAAGCCGTTTGACAAGGCGCGCATCGCTAAAGCCATTCAGCGCGCGCGAAAAATGCTGGACACGCAGACGTCAACCACGGAGCGGCTCGAACATCTGGTGAGCCAGCTCGGCGCGACGAAAAGTGCGCCGCAGAAAGTGAAGGTGCTGGTGAATTCGCAGCAGCGGCTGCTTCTCGTGAACGGCGACGACATCATTTTTGCGACGACCGACGGCAATGCAATTGTGGTCGTAACGCGGGACGTGGAAGGCGCGACGAATTACCGCACGCTCGAGGAATTGAATGCCGCGCTCGATTCCGATTCTTTCTTGCGTCCGCACCGCTCCTTTCTCGTGAACACGCAGCACATCAAAGAAGTTGTGCCGTGGTTCAATTCCACGTTCATCCTGAAAATGAGCGACAAGAAATCCACGGAAGTTCCCGTGAGCCGCGTGCACGCCCGCCGCTTCCGCGAACTGTTTAAGCTGTAGCGACCAACTTGCTCAACCCAGGAGACAAGTGATGCTCGATCCTAAGAACCGAGATGGATTGAAGCCTGGTGATGCTCGTTTCCTTGAAGTCATCGACAAGTATGGATGGCACGTGATGAGCGTTGCTCCACGGATTAACTCCGACGATGCCCAGGAATGGTTCTCCTATTCAACAGGTTTTTTTATGCGCTTTCAACACCCCGAAATCATCCTTTGCGGCCTCGACGCGGATGTTGGCACGCGAATCATAAACACCATCGGTGACGAACTGAAATCAGGCCGCAAATTCGATTTGGATACGGACTGCGCCGATATCTTTGCGAACGATGTGAAGTGCAGCTTTCGGGTCGTTCACCCTACCCAATACGGAGAATATGTAGGTTGGGCTCACTGGTTTTACGAGGGCGATTCCTTTCCCGTCTGGCAGTGTTTCTGGCCCGATAAGATCGGGATATATCCTTGGGACGAGGCTTGCAACCGAAGTGTCGCCGAGCTTCAGCCGCTCTTGTACAAACCATCGCGGAATGTCATGTAAATTGGCATCCAACTTCCAGATCGCCCACCACCTATCAGCGCGTGTTCACCGTGTGATAGCATCGTGCGTACCTTCCGGTACGCCTAGACGATGGATTTTTCGCTTAACGACCACCAAAAACTGATACGGGATACGGTTCGCCAATTCATGGAGGCGGAAGTGCGGCCTTCGGTGAAGCAGCGCGACCGCGAAGAACGTTTTCCCGCCGCGGAAATCAAAAAACTCGCCGACCTCGGCTGCTGCGGCATGATGACCCCCGAAGAATGGGGCGGCCCGGGCCTCGATACGCTTTCCTATGTCCTGATGCTCGAGGAAGTCGCGCGCGTGGATGCGGGCATGGCCACCTCGCTCGGCGTCACGAATTCGGCCGTGCAAATTCCGCTGCTGAAATTCGGCACCGAGGAGCAAAAGAAAAAATATCTGCGTCGCCTGGCCACCGGAGAATTTCTTGGCGCTTTCTGCCTCACAGAACCGGCGGCTGGCTCTGACGCCGCGGGTATTCAAGCCCGCGCGGTTACGATGCAACGAGTCGGCTCCGGGTTGGGCGCGAGGACCTCCCCAGAACCGGCATTAGCGCCGGGCGCGGGGGCTTGGGGCGGTGCGCCACTGGGCTCGCCGGGCGGCGACATCTATCGCCTGAACGGCACGAAGACGTGGGTGTCGAATGGCAGCGTCGCCGGCCTGTTCATCGTGTTTGCCAAGACCGATCCTGACGCGGGCGGCAAGGGCATCACGGCCTTCCTTGTCGAGCCAAGCTTTCCCGGCTTCAAGGTTGGGCGGCACGAAGACAAGATGGGCCAGCGCAGCTCGCCTGCCGTCGAGATTTTGTTGAACGACTGCGAAGTGCCGCGCGAGAATCGCCTCGGCGAAGAAGGCCAGGGGTTGAAGATTGCTCTGAGCGCGCTGGACGGCGGGCGGATTGGGATTGCAGCGCAGGCGCTCGGCCTTGCGCAGGGAGCGCTGGACGAGTCGGTGAAGTATGCCAAGCAACGGCGTGCGTTTGGGAAGACCATCAGCGAGTTCCAAGCGATTCAATGGATGCTGGCGGACATGCAAACGGAGATCGAGGCGGCGCGGGGGCTCGTCTATCATGCGGCGTGGCTGAAGGATGCGCACCCGGGGAGACTTGGCGCCGCTGCATCCAAAGCCAAGCTTTACGCCAGCGAGATGGTGAACCGGGTGGTGGCAAAGGCGGTGCAGATTCATGGCAGCGTTGGGTATTCACGGGAAACCGATGTCGAGCGCATGTACCGGGACGCGCGGGTGATTACGATTTATGAGGGGACCAGCGAGATCCAGAGGACGATCATTGCGCGGGAGATTTTGAAATAAAGGAGGCATGGGAAGTACAGGAGGAAGAGGATTACGGGG
>DATLVZ010000009.1:0-7804 GCA_035576885.1 Candidatus Acidiferrum sp.
CGGGCTAGATTCGAACTAGCAACCCTTCGGTTAACAGCCGAATGCTCTACCATTGAGCTACCGGGGAACCGCGCAGGCAGGAACGGTTCTAGCAGGAGCAGCGAGTAGTCTAACGAACCCTTCCCAAGAGTGTCAACGAACTCGCTGACTCCGGTCGCGAGGCATTTCGAGGCAGCGAATTCGCTTATGGGAGTAATTCCAGCCCGCCCGATGCCCTCTTCACAAATTAGAAATCGGTTCGGGGCCGCTCACACCGCGCTTGTGCGCGACGTGCTGCCCACTTCTTTTTTATACCACGCGATGGTTTTCCCCAGCCCATCCCGCAGAGTCGTCTTCGCTCGCCACCCAAACTCCGCCAGCGCGCGCGAAGTATCTAGGCAACGCCGCGGCTGCCCGTCCGGCTTCGTCGCGTCCCAGCTCACAGTTCCTTGGAATTCCATGAGTGAACAAATCAGCTTCAGCAAATCGCGAATGCTGAACTCTTCGCCCGATCCCAAATTTACCAGCTCAGGCTTCTCATACTTCTCTGCCGCAAGCACGATAGCCTCCGCGGCGTCCTCCACGTACAAAAATTCCCGCGTTGCACTGCCCGTCCCCCACGCCGTGATTTCCGCCGCCCGCGCCTGCTTGGCTTCCCAGGACTTCCGGATCAGCGCCGGAATCACGTGCGAGCTTTCCAAGTCAAAATTGTCTCGAGGCCCGTACAAATTGACTGGCGTCAGGTATATTCCCTTGAATCTGTACTGCTCCCGGTACGCCTGCAACTGCACGAGCAGCATTTTTTTCGCCAGGCCATAGGGAGCGTTCGTTTCCTCCGGATACCCGTTCCAGAAGTTCTCTTCCCGGAACGGCACAGGCGTGAATTTCGGGTACGAGCAAATCGTTCCCGCGCAAACGAACTTCTCCAGTCCAGCGATACGCCCCGCTTCAATGGCATTGATGCCCATCACCGCGTTGTCGTAAAAAAATTTTCCGGGGTTTGCGCGGTTTGCTCCGATGCCTCCTACTACTGCCGCAAGATGAATGAATATGTCCGGCCGCGCGTCCTTGTATAACCGCAGCGCTTCGGATTTTTCGCGCAGGTCGTACTCACGGCTATGCGGAGTGCTGATCTCCCGGCAGCCTGCTGCTCGCAATTTTTCGACGACAAAAGAACCCAGGAATCCGTTTCCCCCGCTCAGCACCACGCGCCGATTTTCCCAGAACCCCATTCCCGGCTCCTTAGTGCTGCGAAGCTTGTCCTTCCACTGCCTCCATCACGCGCGTCACCGAGTTCTGCCAGTGATTCCAGTGGCTGAATTTCTTTTGCAGAATTTCCCTTCCGCGCCCCAGCGGCGCAAGGCCCACCGCCTCCAGATCCGCATCCACCATAATCGCCACCAGCTCGCTGAATCCAATCCGTGTCTCCCAGCCGAGTTTCTCCCGTGCTTTTCTCGTGTCCGCGATCAGGCAATCCACTTCCAGTGGCCTCTTGTACCGCTCCGAGGTCTTCACGTGCTTTCGCCAATCCAGTCCCGCGTACATGAACGCTTCCTCCACAAATTCGTGCACGGAATGCGCTTCGCCCGTCCCGATGACAATATCCTCGCCCGTATCTTGCTGCAGCATTTTCCATATCGCTTCCACATACTCCGGTGCGTAACCCCAGTCCCGCCGCGCATCGAGATTGCCAAGAAATAGTGTGTCCTGCTTACCCGCAACGATCGCCGCAACCGCACGGGTAATTTTCCGGGTCACAAAAGTCTCGCCGCGCCGCGGGCTCTCGTGATTGAACAAAATTCCGTTGCTCGCAAACAGCTGGTAGCCCTCGCGGTAAATCCGTGTCATCCAATACGCGTACACTTTGGCGGCGGCATACGGGCTGCGCGGTTGAAAGTTTGTCGTCTCGCTCTGCGGGGGCGGCGCTGACCCGAACATCTCCGAACTCGACGCCTGATAAAATCGCGTCTTGCAACCCGCCCGTCGGATTGCTTCCAGCAATCGCATCGTGCCGAGCCCCGTGATGTCCCCCGTATACTCCGGCATGTCAAAACTGACGCGCACATGGCTCTGCGCCGCGAGGTGATACAGCTCGTCTGGCGCAAAGCTGTAGACCAGATTCAGCACCCACTCCGTACTCGAGAGATCGCCGTGGTGCAGGAATAGCCGGGTGCTCGGTTGATTCGGGTCCTGATAAATGTGGTCGATGCGCTTCGTATTAAACGTGCTGGCCCGGCGGATGATGCCATGAACTTCGTAACCCTTGGAAAGAAGCAGTTCCGCGAGATACGAGCCGTCCTGCCCGGTAATTCCCGTTATGACTGCGCGTTTCATGTGCGCTCTTTCTCCATCTTTCTTTTCTTGCGGCTCTCATGCGGCGGTTCATCCGCAGCTGCGTCGGCCTGGAGGCAAGTCCTTTTCATTCTATAAGCCGGGGCGGGAAATACAAATGCTTGCTCTTACCTCAGTTCGTTGCGAGCGATTCCTTCCGTTCTTCGGAACTCTTGGCTTCCTTCGCTCGTTTGTCCGGAAGTCCTTTGTAGACTCGTCGCAGGTCATCCACGAGATGTACATGGTCGTAGCCCAATAACAGGGCGCCGAAGGCTCGAACGTAGTCATAAAGGCGATGCCGGGCGGACTTGATGTCCCGGTAGATGCGCGGGTATTCCACCAAATGCTGGAAATATCTCCAGCGATTCGGCTTGTGAAGTTCGAAATCGTCCTGCTCTTGCGCCTTGGTCCACTGTTTCAGGTAGTCTCGTAAATCGGGCGAAGACAAATCGTGCCCGTGGCGCTCGAGCCACCCACGGATTTCTGACGAAAGCGCCGCGCGCATGGCCATGCGGTGCCTGATCCTGCTGCGACTGGCTTCGCCTCCGTTCGTTTGGAAGAGATTTGCTCCGTGAAGGCGGTATTTCGCGTGAGGTTCGGGAAGCGCGGCCACCGGTGCCACAAAAATAATGAGCGCCGTCAAGTAAGCATCGGCCTGCGAGCGCAAGGATTCCGGCACGGGTAAAACTGAATGCAGAGCGTCTCGCCGAAACGCCACACAAGAGGTGCTGCTCATCGGATAACGCAAAAGAGAGATTCGGTTCGCGGGAACCCTGCCGGATACTTCCACAAAGTTTGGGTCCCCGGTGATTTCTTCCCCGGCCCTCCACCAATGCGTCTGATGATAAACCATGCCCACTTGGGGATTCTTCTCGAAGGCTCCGCACACCCGCCGCAGTTTGTCCGGCAGCCACACGTCATCGGCATCCAGCAGCGCGACGATCTCGCCGCGCGCCTCGGCGAAACCGAAATTGAACGCCGACGCCTGCCCGCCGTTCGCCTTGCGAAAGTAGCGAATTGAATCGCCGTACTTTTTCACGCGCTCCGGCGTGTCGTCCGTCGAACCGTCGTCGACAACCAGAATCTCGCGCAGTTCGTGCGGAAACTTTTGCTTTATCGCGCTATCGATAGCTTCTTCAATATATCTCCCGTAGTTGTAGCTATCGATCAGCACCGTCACCAGGGGAGCGCTCATGGTTGAATTCCCATGGCATTAGTCTTTCCCGCGAAAACGAGGCAGGTTCGGAGAGCGCAGCCCTACCGCGCTGCGGAGCGGTCTCGTGATGCCGAGAATGGAGAACCAGGCCGGCTGCCAGATGTTGTAAAGCGCGATGCGTCCCCCTTGTCTCACATAGCGCTGGATCGCCGAAAGGTAACGTCTCGTGTTTTTCTTGAGGCCTTCCTTGCCCAGCACTTCGGTCGCATCCGCAATCGTCCGCAAATGCTTCCATCCGCCGGCCAGCCTTTGATTTGCTCCCGCTTCTTCTCCCCGCCACACGCCTTCCTTGCCCTGGGGATGGTGTCCGTAATCGTGATTCTGATGGACGGCCAGGACCGCCCGCGAGGCGTCCACTACGGGCTTTCCCATTTCCAGCGCTTTCCAGAGCGTCCAGTTGTCCCAAAAAACGCGGCCCACCACGAGGGCCGGCAAGTCCTGGAATAAACCACGAGAGAAGACGAAATAGTCGATCCAATCAGGTGGGCGCTGCCTGCCGGTGTGCAAAGCGAGATTGCGGATGCGCTCTTGCCAATCTTCGCTTTCGAATTCCCAAGGTTCCGTAATCTCCGTGTCCCAACGGCGGCCGGCCATCAGGAATTCCCGGTGGGCCGACAAAACGCGTTCCACGGCCGGGCGCAAATCCCTCAGGAAAATAATGTCGCAGTTGCTGTAACAGAGAACGTCGTTCCGCGCGATGGCCTGCGCCCGCGCAAACATATAATCCATACGGTTCGAGCCGGCCTCATTCTTCTCGGTGTGGGGTTCATGGCGAATCCCCAGATCCTTCGCGGCGCGGGCTGCGCCCTCGTCATCCCCGAAGAGTATGACCTCCGCGTCCGGATGTACCAGCGTCCAGCTTTTCAGCGCATTTCGCTGAATGACACCGTTATGCCCGGCGAACGGCTTAGCCGTGGTAAAGAACGTAAGCATTTTCCCGTGCTATGAATCATCCAGCTGCGTCCGGTCCGCGCAAAATAATGGCGGATTCGCCGGCGCCGCTTTCTGAAGAGAATCTCAGCGCCCGATCCTTTTGCAGGCTCCAACCAACTCCAATTTCAAGAGTGTGAAAGGGCGCCACCCTCTTGGCAAACCGCACGAACGCCCGGACCAGGTGATTCGGCAAGCAGTCGTCGAAATTCCCCGGCTCGTTCGTCGGGAAGCGCCACAAGATTCGAGTCATAAGCGTCCTCGTCGGGCGACACTGGATAAAGCCCGCCCACCTCGCTCATAGCGAACCAGCGATAGTTCCATCGCGCAAGTAGTTGCGTGATCTCGCGAGCCGCATATCCCCAGGGGAGAGTTCGCGTATCTTCTACTTCGGCGAGAATTGCCGGCCGCGGCGCCGTTTGCAGCAGCCTGCGGGCTCCCCGCAGCACCGCCAATTCGCTGCCTTCGGCGTCTAATTTGATGAAGTCCACTCGCTGGACGCCGCGCTCCTCAAGCACGTCGTCCAGCTTGCGCAGCGGCACCCGAACCCGCCGCGTCGGCTCCGACACGGCCGGTGGCCGCAGACTGTTTCCCCAGTCCCTCCAGCCTTCCACTACAAACAGATCCGCTTCGCCCCATTCGTTCCCCAGCGCGCAACACTCCACCTCCACGTTTCGGCAGCGATTCACACGCAAATGCTTCGCCAGCCGCCGGCATTCTCTCTCGGACGGTTCGAACGCCATCACTCTTCCCCCGCGCCCTACGCGTTTTGACAGAAGCAACGTGTATAACCCATGGTGCGCGCCGACATCCAGCACGGTCATTCCCGGGCGTAGGAGCCGCTCCACAAAGCGGACTTCCTTCTCCTCAAAGCCATTGTATATCAGCTCGTGATCCAGCGCGCCCTTCTCCGCCAGCCACCACGCGCCAAACTTCAGCCGCAGCGGAATTGGCATCTCCGGAAACGCGCGCCGCGCTCGCATCGCCAGAGTGATGTATTTCCCGCGCGCGGGACTCGTCAGGAACCTCCCCACGCGTTGCGCCACCGTGGGGCGCAACGCACCCGTTTTGCTCCAGGGATCCTGCGCTTCCCGCGGCTCCGGATACAGACGGAATCCCGCGACATCTACCGGCGCGTCGGACGCCAGTAGCACCGTCCGTTTGCGCGTGTGCTCCGCAGTGTCGCGAAAGTCGTCGTGCGCCGGCAATGGAATCGCACGGTAGACGTAGCCAAAGCCGGCCCGGTAAAGCATCTTTGCCAGGCTCCCCTCGCTCGGATACCACGCCAGGTCCGTCAGACTTTGATCGTCGCCTCGCGGCTCCTCCCGCAGCAGCATCCACGGCTCGTCGCCGGGAACGCACATGCTTTCCAGCAGCAGACATTTTTCAGTCACCGCCCGCAAGTTGCGCATCGCCAGCAGCGGGTTCTCCAGGTGATAGAGCAATCCGAAACACAGCACAAAATCGAACCGCCCGAGCTCCCGGATCCGCGCGTCCTCGATATCCATCCTCTCAAACGGCAGGCGCGGGTATCGTTTCCGCGCTCCCACGATGTTCTCTTCTCGCCCGTCGATGCCGCACGCATTCAATCCGCACTCCTCCAGCGTCTTCGTAAAAAAGCCCGCGCCGCACCCCGCATCCAGCGCGCTGCTTAATTTATTCCCGTCCTTCAGCTTTCCTACGATGTGATGGATGGTCTCCGCTCGTGCTGCGATCAGCCTTCGGTAGTGCCGCTGATCGAACGGCGTGATTTTTAGCGTGAATTCTTGGCTGATGCTCGGCGCCGCAACTTCCGCGGAAGCGGGCGGCATTCTATTCATCACGGACATGGGGCTGGACTCCATGTCGGCTCTTTTCCCGTGGGGGCTTCCGGGTGGCCGTACCTTCGCGCCTCGGCGGATCCGGCGCGCCCAAGGCCCGCACAGCCGCCAAAGCCCTTCCTACCGCCGGCTGAAGCGAGGTAACCTCGATTTTAGAATAGCGGTACTAAGAAGTATAAAAATAGTAATTATATTTCTTTAAAAATGCAACAACATTTATTTACGAGTACTTCCTATCTGTATGATAATTCATTATCATTCGAATCCGCCGCGTCGGGCGTCCGTCTTCCCTCCGCCCGGCCGGCCTTCTCCAGAAAAAAATAAATAAGTCGAAAAACTTTTTCCCAGCTTGTGTTATTCATCTTCGGGGTCCCAGTTCCTCCCAAGCTCTCGCTCCAGAGAAAACTCCCTTGTCTAGAAATCGGCTCTTGGGCTGTTTCAACGATTTCATTCTTCGTTGTTCCCTAAAGTGCAATCTTTACCTAAATGAAACAACACCCAGCAATCGCGGAACTTTTTCCTTCGTTTTTGTACATTATAGTTACTGCTACAGACTTTCTAAACTCACGCTGGGGGAACAACTACGTTGTCTAAAAACCGGTTGTTTGGGAATCGCTCGCTCACTTTTTCCATTTTTTCGCTTCTCTTTTTTGCCGCCGGGTGCGGCCAGGTGCAGAAGACGCCCGCGCCTGGCAGGCCTGCTGCCGCCATTTCGCCCAACCCCGTCGCCTTTCCCGCTACCACCCAGGGCGCCTCCAGCAGCCCCATCGTCGTCACCGTCACCAATTCCGGCTCCGGCGCCCTCAACATCTTTTCCGTCACCCCCGGTGGCGCCAACCCCGGCGATTTCACTAACTCCAATACTTGCAGCGGCTTAGTCGCCTCCCAGGCTACCTGCACCATCTCTCTGACTTTCCAGCCCACCGCCCCCGGCCAGCGCTCCGAAACCATCACCCTCACCGACAACGCCGCCGACTCTCCCCAGGTCGTCAGCGTATCCGGCACCGCCAACCCCATCGCCATCACCCTCACTCCGCCCAAATCCGCCATTGCCGTTAGCCAGTCCTTGCAGTTCACCGCCTCCGGCGACCCGAACGGCGTCACTTGGTCGCTCGCAGCCTCCACCAACTCTGGCCCTGGCGCCGCGGCTCCCGCGGGCGTCATCGACGCCTCCGGCCTTTACACTCCTCCTCCCGGCTCGCCCAGCTTGATCGTCGCCGTCACCGCCACCAGCAAGACCGACCCCTCCAAATCCGCCTCCGCTTCCGTCAACGTCGTCGCTCCCGGCTCCTTCGCCGCCACCAATAACGTCCAGGTCGCCCAGTACACCGTCTCCACCGCCGCCTCCGCCAACATCAGCGTCCAGTTTGGCCTCGATACCAACTACGGCCTCACCACTTGGACTCAGCCCACCCCTGCCTTCGGCGGCCCCCTCAGCCTCTACGTCGCCGGCATGAAGCAATCCACTCCCTACCACATGCGCGGCGTCCTCCAGTTCGCCGATGGCACCTCCTTCAACGACTCCGAC
>DATLVZ010000010.1:0-4684 GCA_035576885.1 Candidatus Acidiferrum sp.
TCAATTTGCAGGCATGGGATGAGGGGAAGGCCGTGAGAATCGGCCGCGGTCCCGCCACTGTTAGCGGCTGAACGAGCCGTAAGCCAGACTACCCTCCCGCGCCGCAGAGGCTAACGCTTTTCGCGAGAAGAAGCGGTGCCAAAAAGCCCCTGGGTGTCTCGCGGGGCTTTTTTATTTTGTCAGTAGCTTGGTTTTCTTAGCGGGGGTTCGTGCTCAAAGGGAAAGACGTCCGAAGAAATACGTCGCCAGCCGGCGTACTGGCTGCAGCCCTGCTCTGCGGTGGATTCTGGTGTTCCACGCTGTTGGCGCAGATGCCATCCGCGATCCCCGCCGCTGGACCCGTGTCTAAGAATTTCGTAGACGAAGTTGGCCGCACGGTTCGCGTTCCGCAACCCGTGCAGCGCGTCGTCTCCCTTGCGCCAAGTCTTACGGAAACAATCTACGCCCTTGGATTACAGGACCACTTGGTGGGAGACACGGATTACTGCGATTATCCGCCTGATGCTCAGAAAAAAACCAAAGTTGGCGGCGCGATAAATCCGAGCCTCGAACAGATCGTCGCTTTGCGGCCAGATCTCGTGCTCGTCACCAAGTCTCTGAACCGCCTCGAGACCGTGCACGCGCTCGATGGTCTGGGCATCCCATCCTATGCCACAGATCCCCACACCGTTGAGGAAATCGTCTCCTCCACCGAGCGGCTTGCGGGCGTGTTGGGTGTGCCGGACGCAGGCGCAACTCTCGGTGCGGATCTCGAACGCCACCTTGCGGATCTTCGGCAGCGTCTGAGCGGATTGCCACCACGCCATGTCCTCTTCGTCGTTTGGTCCGATCCGTTGATCTCGGCTGGCAAAAACACTTTTATTGCGGATGCCTTGCGCCTCGCGGGCGCTAACTCCATCGTGGATTCTTCACAAGACTGGCCGCAGATGAGTCTCGAGGAAGTTGTCCGCTTGCAGCCGGAGTTTCTCGTTTTTGCTGAGTCCCGTTCCGACAGTGGTCAGAGTCAGTTCGACTTGCTGGCCGAGCGCCCCGGCTGGCGCGGACTTGACGCTGTGCGCAATCGCCGCTTTGCCGTGATCAGTGATGCCGTGAATCGGCCCGCTCCTCGGATTGTTTCCGCCATCGAAGTTCTCGCTCGGCAATTGCATCCCGAAGCTTTTTCCGCGCAGCCGGAGGGCGGAACGGAAAAGAAAACTCCGCCCTCCGCCCAATCGCAACATTCCAAAAGCCTAAAGGATTCGTCCGGCCGCGATTCCAAACTTCTGGAGGCCTGCGCTTGCGCCCCTTGACACTCAGCCGCCTGCTCCTGCACTGCGCTATTCTCTCCGCCATTCTTTTCGTCGTGGTGGTGATCGCGCTAAAGCTCGGCGCTGTCCCCGTATCTCTCTACGGTTTGGGCCGCGATCTGCTCCGTGTCCTTTTTAGCCAGACCAGTCAACTCTCCAGCGAATACCAGCTTATTATCTTCGATATACGCCTACCGCGAATTCTTCTCGGCATTTTTGTTGGCGCTTCTCTCTCTGTCGCCGGCGCGAGTTTCCAGGCTTTGCTGCGCAATCCACTTGCGGATCCTTATGTTCTCGGCGTCTCCAGCGGCGCGGCCGTCGGCGCCATCATCGCGTTGATTGTCGAGCCTCATCTTTCTCTCGCGCCGGCTGTTGCCGCGCTCTTGACGCCCGTCGGCGCTTTTCTCGGCGCTGCACTTACAGTCACGGCGGTCTACTTCCTCGGGCTCCGTCAGGGGCAGATCGATAGCGGTACTCTGCTTCTTGCGGGTATCATTTCTGCTTCCTTTCTTTCCGCCATCATCATGTTCTTCATGTCCACGCTAACCGGAGGCAATTACCGCGGCATGGCCTTCTGGATGATGGGTGAACTCTCTACTCCGCCCCAGAGGATTGTGAGCCTGATTCTCCGCTTCGGTTTCTTCCTGGCCGCAGGGGCCATTTACACCACCGCTTCGGATCTGAACTTGCTTCTCGCCGGCGAACAAGAAGCGATGCACCTCGGCGTGGACGTCCGCCGCGTCCGGCTAGTCGTGTATATCGCTGCATCTCTCCTAACTGGATTGGCCGTTTCCGTTAGCGGCGCCATCGGCTACGTCGGCCTGCTGGTACCTCACGTAATGCGTCTTCTCTTCGGTTCTGATCATCGCATTCTCTTGCCAACGGCGGCATTCGGCGGCGCCATCGCGCTTGTCATCGCCGACACCCTCGCGCGCACCGTCGTTTCTCCTGCGGAGCTTCCCGTCGGCGCCATGACCGCCATTGCGGGCGCGCCACTCTTTCTCTACTTAATGCGCAGGCGGTTGGCATGAGCAGTTACGCACGCTCTCCTGCTTCCTCCGGATTGCGTCCGATTGGAGGTTCCGGGGATTTCAATTCCGATGTTCGCTTGAGCGTCGAACAGGTCAGCTATGCCTACTCCGCGAATCCAACGCAAGCTCCTCTTTTCACGCTCGAGGCGACGAGTTTTCAAGCGCGTCCGGGTGAAATTGTCGCCATTCTTGGGCCAAACGCCTGTGGCAAATCCACGCTGTTAAAATTGATCGCAGGGGCCCTTGAGCCGCTATCCGGCCGCGTGCTCTTGAATGGTTTCGTCACGCATACGCTTCCGCACCGGACACGCGGCCAGCGCATTGCCATGGTCCAGCAAGAAAGCCCCCTGCTCTTCCCCTCCCGCGCTTGGGAGTTTGTCCTTCAAGGCAGGCATCCCTATGGCCGCACGCTGCGATTCGAAACCGAAGAGGATTTGCTCATCGCGCGAAATGCTCTTGCGCAGGTCGGCGCCGAACATCTTAGCGACCGCTGGATGGATCAAATCTCGGGTGGCGAAAAGCAACGCGTCATCTTGGCGCGCGCCCTCGCGCAGCAACCACTGCTGCTGCTTCTCGACGAACCTACCCTGCACTTGGACATTGGTGCGCAGGTTGACTTGCTGGATACGCTGCGCAGGCTTGCGTCGGCCAATCGCTACACGGTTGTCGTCGTCACTCACGAGCTGAATCTCGCGGGCCAGTACGCTGACCAGGTGGCGCTCTTTCAAAAGGGCAAATGTCTTCGCGTCGGGCCGCCCGCAAGCGTCTTCCAGCGTGAATTGCTCGAACAGGTTTTTCAGACGCCTCTCACCGTGGAACACGGCTCGTCGGGCCGTCCGCGCGTGAACATGCCGGCCGCAAAATGAGTAGCTGTTTCATCATTCACCCCAACGCTGCGGCATACGCTGCGGCACTTGAATCACCCACAGCGGGCCTCTGCGCCCCCCACGATCACCGCGGACTTCGTGCACGGGAAGACGGTGCGTTTGCCCTAGCCGACTGTTGGGGCCATACGCGAAAAGCCGTCGCCGCCGCGCGACTGTAAGGCGGAATAAGGTACTGCTGCGGCCACTGCAGCGCATCGCTCACTGTTAGCGATCCAAATCTGGAAAGATCGCTCACAGAAATTAGGGCAGCGCTTCGGGAAGGCCGCGCACCAGTCCCAGCAGCATGGGGACGGAACTGCCGCCAAGCCAGGAGACCGGCGAAGTCTGCAGCCCGAGCGATCTTTTCCAAGCCTTGGGCCAACCTTCAACTCCCGCGCGAGAGGGAGCGGAGGAAAACATGAAAATCAGGATTCTACGAATTGCGTTTCTTTTCTTTGCAGTCTTCGCAGTCGGCTTTTCTTCTCTGGCACAAGACAATTCAAATTCCTCCGACGCCCATCTATTTGGGAGCCTGCTGGATTCCAGTGGTGCGGCCGTCGGCAGAGTGAGCGTCACCGCACAAGTGGAAGGTGATGCTGCGGCGCGGGTCTGGAAGACGAGTTCGTCTACTGATGGCACGTACAGCTTTACGGTGCCGCCTGGACGCTATCGCGTTACGTTCCAATACCCGGCATTTGTCTCTCGCCAACTCGTTCTGGATCTGGCCCCGAATCAACAGCGGACTCTGGACGTCAGTCTCAGTCTGGAGCGCCTCTCTGCCAGCGTTGTCGTGACCGCGCAAGCCGAACCCACGCTCGCGGAGCAGACCACTGCTTCGGTCTCTGTCATTCCCAAGGAAGAGATCGACACGCGGCAATCCGTCGCTCTCGCCGACGCCCTTCTTTTTGCGCCGGGCATTGCCATAGGCCGTACCGGACCCGAGGGTGGAACCGCTTCCGTTTTTCTTAACGGGGGCAATTCAAACTTCACCAAAATTCTCGTGGATGGCGCACCCATCAATCCTCCGGGCGGCGCCGTGGATTTTTCCGATCTCACGCTCGACAACATTGACAAAGTGGAAATCGTCCGCGGAGCCGAAAGCGCCATTTATGGCACCGATGCGGTTTCCGGTGTCATCCAGCTCTTCACCCATCGTGGCTCCACGCGCACTCCGGAGTTCAGCGTCTATGCCGAGGGCGGCAATTTCTCTTCGGGGCGCGGCGGCGCTCAGCTCAGCGGAATGCTCGGCAAGTTCGATTATTCCGCTGCTGCATCCTACCTGGAGACGGATGGTCAGGGACCGAACGACGCTTTCCTGAATCGCACGCTCTCGGGCAATTTCGGCTACAGTTTCAGCGACACCAACCAGCTTCGCCTCACTCTCCGCAATAACACTAGCGGCGCCGGCATTCCCGGTCAAACGGTCTTCGAACCGCCGAGCCTCTATCAGCGTTACGCGCAGCACGTTTTCAGTTCCAGCGCTCGCTGGGACTTTTCCACG
>DATLVZ010000011.1:0-49317 GCA_035576885.1 Candidatus Acidiferrum sp.
TGACGCGGACTCGCGGCCCATCACGCACTGGGGAATCCGCCCTGCCGAGGCCGGCCCGCTCGCCGCTCCCGGCAAATACTCCGTGCGTTTGTCGGTCGGAGGCCAAGCCTTTACGGAGCCCTTCACGGTGTTGCCCGATCCACGTGTGCCGACCTCGCAGGGAGACATTGAAGCTTCTGTAAAAACGCAACTCCGAATCCGGGACAACATTACGAAGGTTTCTGACACCGTCAATCAGATCGAATGGTTGCGCAAGCAACTTGAGGTCATCGAAACCATGCTCCGCCCGCCAAAGAAAAAAGAAAAGGAAAGGCCGCCTTTCGCGGAACCGGACGACTTCGAGGAACCAGAGCCTGCACCCGCACAGGATGAAGCTCAGACAAAACACAAAGCTGAACTACTTAAAACCGTTGAGGAGATGGACAAGAAACTCCAAACCATTGAGTTCAAGCTTGTTTCACCGGCGGAAGTCAACAGCGACGACAAATATTACGTCGAAGCCTATAAGGTTTACCTGAACCTGATTTGGCTCAACGCCGAGGTCGGTACGGGAGGCGGTGACGTTGCAGGCGGCGCCGATTTCGCACCGACCGATACAGAGCTAGAATTGCTTCAATCGCTTGAATCGCAACTTACGGGAACAATCGTGGACTACAAGAAGCTCGTCGAAGAGGATCTTCCCGCGTTTAACCGCACTCTTTCTGAAAACAATGTCACCGCCATATTAGCCACGTCCGCGACTGCACCTCTTACGGAGGATGGCAAGTAGAGGCCCCAGGCCACGCGGCCTACCGGTCCGAGCGGCGCGGTCCTATTTTCAAGTGTTCCGCCGTTACCCAACGCCCGGAAAAATGCTAGACCTAAAGGCCTGCCTATTTCCCTTGACAAATGATTACTCTTCGCCTATCATTAGCTTTGTAAAATATTGCGGTTTTGTTCTGTGACGTCAGCATCTCTGCTGGCGCTTTTGCTTTCCGCACACTGCTCTTGCAGCTTAAGTGCGTTGTTCTCCGCACTTATCAGACAAACCGCACTTTGCACCATTTTCTGCCAACAACTTCTTTAAAATCAACACTTGCTAGATAGTCCGCCTGTATTCATTCTAAAAGAGTTATGTGAATGTTAAATGTTTTAGAATCAACACTTACGAAAAACAGGGGGAGGGTAGGGGGTTATTGTTAAGCAGGAGCGCCCGCGTCCTCGTGTTGCCGCTGACTTGTCTGGCACTGTTTTACGGGAAGTACCTTAAACCACATCGGCTCGGCACATCCGCGATGTTGGGCAAATTGGGCCACTCTCGCCCACTCCTTTTCATTGACAGGCGCACGGCGGGTTGGGCAGGATGGCACACCCAGTGGCCAACTCAAATCCGCTCTCTTCATTGCTGCCTGCAGTGGTGTACGTGAACCCCGCCGCTGGCGGGGGCCGCGCCCGTTCCTCTGTCCCGCGCGTTAAAGAAGTATTCGAGGCCGCATCCGTTCCTGCAGATTTCATCTTCACGGAGAGCATTGCAGATCTCGAATCGCGCGCGCGTGCAGCGATTGAGAGCGGCAAACGGCTGTTGTTTGTACTTGGAGGCGACGGAACGTTTCAAGGATTGGTGAATGCTGCTCACGGCGCCGACGTTGTCCTGGGGGTTCTGCCAGCAGGCGGCGGGAATGATTTTGCGGGCTGTCTACAACTGCCTGAGGACCCGGTTGCAGCCGCCAAGACAATTCTTCGAGGGCAAACGAAGCGAGTGGATCTCGCGCGAGCGAGCACGGCGGACGGTCGAGTTCGGTTTTATTTGGGCGGAGGAGGATTGGGGATAGATGCAGAAGCGGCCCGCCACGCGAGTGGAGCATTTCGCCGCTTGCCCGGCAGATCGCGCTACATTGCCTCAGCCCTGCGAGCTTTGTGGGGCTATCGCCCTATTGGAGTAAAAGTTGAGTTTCCAGGGAGCGACCTGCCTCCCACCGACGCCAGGTCTCTCCTGGTTGCGGTCCTGAATACTCCGACCTACGGTGCCGGGATCTGGCTCGCGCCAGATGCACTCCTCGACGACGGATGGCTCGACGCGGTAGTTGTCGAAGACTTGAGTAGCTACCAAGTTCTAAAGTTATTACCGCGATTGTTGAAGAGCGGTGAACTGCGCACTCCTCGTGTCAAGCGGGTCCAGGTCAAGTCTGCGAAACTCACTACCGACCGGCCTTGCCTGTTTCACGGGGATGGGGAAATCCTGGGCCCTACGCCCGTGCAAATCGATGTCGTTCCGCAAGCAGTACGAGTTCTGGTGCCGGGAGGCAATTGAGTCGAACTGTTCAAGCTCCCGCGTCTTCTCAGGGAGTGTTCTTATGGAACACTTTGCGGCGAATATCCGGCCAAAATTCTTTCGTCTCGTTGGAGAGACCATCATAGAGGATTAGAAACACAAATGTGGAAGCGTTTCGCGAGGCAGTGCGGTCTTCTGGTGCATGGTAAATATTGGAGATTGCCGCCGCCGCGGCATTGCCTGCCGTTTCCGAGATGTTGAACCGATTGCTTCCTGAATCCGTGCGCGTGACGAACAGACGACTGACGCCGTGAAAGGCCCTGCGGGCGAAGCTTCCTTTCGCCATCTGGTAATAGCGCGGATCCTCATGTAGCAAACTGGGGAAAATCGCAGTGGTCATATAGGTGCCAATACTATTGTCGGCAAACGATGCTCCATAGCGTTTCCCAAAAGCCCCCCAGCCCTGGCCCCACGATTTCGGGTCGTTTTTCGCTTGAGCTATTGAGGCCAGCAATCCGTTAAAAGGATACGCTGCCCAGTCAAAGACGCTGGCGGTGGCAAGCCGGAACTTTTGTCCCGAAGAAAGGGGTGGGACTTCCTCGGAAGTTTCTACGGTCCCGTAATTTGGCATTACTTCGAAAATCCGGTCGTTTATCGTGCCGGTTTCCCTCTCAAGTTTGCTCTTCCCAATCTGATTATCAGGCGTCTTCTTGTCCTGATCGTCTTTTCCCTCCTTTGGCTTCTCCGCGGGCGACTGCCCGGGAGTCGGTGCGGGTGGCTGTGACTGCGGCTGCTGAGCCAAAGCGGAAGGAACAAAGACTAAGAACGAAATCAAGTAGCGGATAAACAGGCGGCTCGGTCTCCCAAGTGCGCGGTCCATGCAGAACTCCGGTTCTCTCCTGGGAGAACGAGATTAGATAGGATGGGCTGCCCGAGTTTCCAGAAAGCCAGGCTTGCGACTTAGATTCGCCACCGTGAAGATTGGTTTCACGTGGAGTGAACGCGCATATCCGAAGGCATCTCTCGTAAAGGTTTGGCTGTACGCAAATCAGCGGCGTGAACGGCCGTCCAAAAGTTATCCGCCGTGTGCCCTTCAGATAGCGGGGCACGGGCGCTGAAGGTCACCGTGCGAGGTGAAGCGCTCAACCCTTCTTCTTCTCGATTTTAAGATTCATGGTGATGTCCTTACGGCTGTCAAAACTCGAAACGGTATGGGTGGATGATTTGGCGCCTTCTTTTTCCGCGTGGATTTCGTAGTCCGCATTCGGATCGAGCCCGCTAAAGCGGTAATTGCCTGAATTGTCCGTATAGGAGCTACGCACCACGTTTGTCCTTGTGTTCTTCAGGAAAACCACGCTTTCCGAGACGAGGTTTTCGGATTTGTCGAGCACAACTCCGTGGACCGTGCGGAGTTGCGCTTCGCGCTTTGAGTCCTGAGCAACGGTCGTCACTGCCGCCAAAGCCAGGACTGCCGCCAGACAAACAAGCTGTTTTAGCGTGTTCATTTCTTCTTTCCTCCTCCAGGCTCCATACGAAACACGATGCGTGCTTCACTCAGACTGGACTTGCCATCCAATTCGCGCGTTTGATCCTGGAATCCCTTGGCTTGGACCACCATTTCATACTCCGCTCCCTTCGGAACGCGCACAGCAAATTCGCCGCGCGAATTCGTGACTTCACCCCACCGGAATTTCTTCTCAATGCTGCGCCTAATCTTGAGCTGCACTCCCGGAAAGGCATACCCCTTGGGATCGAATACCGTACCGCTAATCAGGAAATCGTTGGCGTGGCTATATCTCGGTTTCTTTGTCTTTGCCGAACTGGAGCTCTCGGCGGGGGACGCGGCCTGGGTAGCAGGCGGCGCGGGCTCCTGTGCCCGACTATTGCCTGGAAAACCGCAAGCAAATATGGCGACCATTCCCGCGAGGACAAGCCACCGGGGACTCTTCATTCGTCCACTCCTATGGAGTTAGATGCCGATGCTGGGGAAAGTGGATACTGGACGGGAGGGGGGCGCCGTTTACTCCTCGTCCTCCTCTTCTTCCTCTTCCTCGTCGTCTTCGAGGAGGTCGCCGTTATCTCCCGGTTCGTCTTCTTCATCTTCGTCCTCTTCTTCGTCGTCGTCATCGGAGATGAGGTTTAGATGCACGGGATGTGTCTGCGAGACTTCCAGCTCGGACTCGCACTCAGGACAACTCAGGATTTCGCCTTCTTCGACTTCGTCTTCATCCACGTCGATTTCGGTGGAACATTCAGGGCAGCGGATCACGGCTCCATCCTCCGTAGAAATGTTCGCTGGGCGGGGCCCCACAGACTGTGCCGCCGCCACCATGGCGTATTATATACCGGGCTGTCCTAAGTCAACTCTTATGCACGGCTGTTTCGATTGTAAACCGTCAAGGGCAGATTTCCTAAAGTGGCCTCTTCACGCGAATATCCCGAACGTCCCATTGTTGGTGTGGGTGGGGTGATTATTGAAAATGGCCTCGCGTTGCTGGTTCGCCGCGGCAGCGAACCGCTACGAGGCGAATGGTCGATTCCCGGAGGGACCCTTGAACTTGGGGAGTCTCTCCAAGCCGGTGTCGTGCGTGAGCTACACGAAGAAACGGGTCTCGAGGTGGGTGTACTTGAGCTCATCGAGGTGTTTGACAGGATATTCCCGCAGGACGGCGCGCCGCCGGCCGAGTCAAACCACAAACCCCGCTTTCATTTCGTCATCGTAGATTATTTGTGCGAGCGCATCAGCGGAGAACCACGGGCCGGGAGCGATGTCACCGACGTAGCTTTTGCAGGCGAGGACGAGCTTGCGCAATATCACCTGACCGTAACCGCCACTCGCATCCTAAAGAGGGCTTTCGCCATGAATCTTGCGCGCCGTTCCGTGCGTTAATCCGTCTACGCATCAAACTGCCTCGTTCGTCAGGATCAAGGCGCCTTGGCGATTTCGATGCTTCCGTTGGAGTCGGTCAGTTGCAACTGGCAACCTCCTGCGCCAATTGTCCCGTTCAGCGAATCTCCGCCCAAGTTTCCCGTCGCGGTCACCGGCAACTCGGACGAAACTCTGCCGAAGGAGGTCCGCGCCGCAACGTTGTAGCCCACGCCTTCTGGGATGTGGACCCGGATGGAGGAGAAAGACGTCTTAAGGGAAATGTCGCGGCAACCGCTGGTGGGACGCACGGCGGTCACGGAGATCGCACCGTTCTGATTGTCTACACGAATGCGCCCCCCGACGGATTCCAGCGTCACACCGGCGAAAGACGTGTTCACGCCGGCGTCACCTTTAACATTTCTGGCGGTGACCGAACCGTTGCTATTTTCAGCGGTCAGGTTGCCGTTGATGCGTTCCGCAAGGATGCTTCCAAAGCTGGTTTTCGCGTAGGCATCCGCTCCGATATCAGCGAGCACAATGGCTCCATTCCCCGTGACCGCGCGAATGCCCTTGGGGATGTTCGCCGCATCGATGGCACCAAACGAAGACTTGAGCGTTACGATCCCCCGAATGTCGCGGACCGTGATTTTCCCGTTGGATGTTTCCGCATCCAAGCTGCCGCTCACATTTTCCAGTTCGAGATTGCCGAAGGAATCGCGGATCGTTACGGAGCTTCCGGTCAGCCCGTTTGCTTTGACGCGGCCGTTGTTGGTGGTGCAATTTACGCGGCCCTTGACGTCGGTGAAAGTTACATTGCCGAAGCTATTCGTGATCTCAGCTCCTCCGGCCACTGTCGAAAAATCGACATTGCCGTTGTTGTCGTGAATGGACAAGTCGCCGCGGATGTTCCGGGCGTCCACACTCCCGAACGAGGTGGTGATGTTTGCGGCAGCGACGTCAGACAGCGTGACCGCCCCATTGCCTCCGGTCAGGGTTAGTGCTCCCTGAATATTTCGCACCGTGATGCTGCCAAAGCGGTTGCGCACGTCGAGCGTGCCTTTCACATCGGAAACCTGCACGGATCCGTTGTTGTCATTTACCGTGGAATTCCCCGCCGCTCCCGTGAGCTCAATGCTACCGAACGAATTGTTCAGCCGTGCAAGGCCTGCATCATGCATGGTGATTGACCCGTAGCTGTTGTCCACATCTGCAGCGGCATGAATTCCGGCAGAGGTCACGCTGCCGAAACTGTTTTTTACGTAGAGCGGCGCATCCGCCGGCATGCCAATGTCATAGTTTACGGAATAGGACGAACGCTTGCTAACGTGGAACCAACTTTTCTCTGGATAGACAGTTTTAATCCGCACGCCCTCGCTGTTTTGTTCCACTTCGATTTTGATCTGTTGGACGAAGGACTCCGCTTCGTCATGCGAGCTGGCTTGCGCGCGGATAGTAGCGGAGATTTTCAATTCGCGTCCGGATTCGCCGTGAAGCTTAACCTCCCCAAATTTGTGCTCGATCTGGACGGACTGCCCGGCTCCCAGCGTCAAGCTCTTCTCAAAATTGCGTGTGACTTCCTCCTGCGCGCGGCTTCCAGCCGCTAATACTGGAAGCGCTGTTAGGAGAAGGACGGCCGCGAACTGGCACGCGATCCGCGAGCGGCGCAATATCTCAGTATTCCTTTTCGGCAAGAACAACTTCATCGCTTTTCCTCCAAAATGTCTTCCAGGGTTTGCTGCTTCTCTTGATACATCGCCAGCAGTTGTTGGCGAACATGCGCATTGGACGGATTCGTTCCGGCCTGCGCGCGAAGATCGTTGATGGCGCTGTCCAGCACGAGGAGCTTTTCACGGTAGTTTGCCTGCAATGGTGTAGCGGGCTTCTCGAGTTCCGGTTTCGCTTGCACGGCCAGCTTTTCGATCGCCTGTTCATAAGCAGCCTGCGCATGCTCCACTTCCGCGAGCGCAGGGCTCTTCAAAAGGGACTGATCTCCCGGCGTAACCGGCGGAGTTTGGCGGTGCAAGTAAATCCAACCAGCAGAAACGGTCAAGAGCAAGACCAAAGCGCCGGCCGCGGCGGTTTGCAGCCCAAGAGAAAAAGGTCGCCCGAAAGACAGCCAACCCCATCGCACTTCACGAATTTTCCTAGAGGCCTCAAGCTCGACGAGCGCCCGCTCGATGCGCGGCCAAAGCGAAGGCGTATCGGAATAGTCGCGCAATTCCTGCGCGGCCGTGCTGAGCGACTTCCAGGCGCGCAGCTCTTCTGCGCAAACCGGGCAGCTGGCGCTGTGCGCTTCGAGGGCAGCCCATTCGGCGGGGGTGCCGTCCTCAAAAATCCGTTCGCGATCTTCGCATCTAATATTCATAGTCGTTCACCGTGCTCCCGCGGCACTGTTCCCCCGCGGGGGTTCGAGCACCTGACGAAGGTTTCTCTTCGCCTGAAAAAGTGTGTTCTTTGAAGCGGTCTCCGTGATGTCCAGCATTCCGGCGATTTCCGCATGATGGAAACCTTCGACTTCGTAAAGCAAGAAGACGTCGCGCTGATGTTTGGTCAAACTCGCCAACGCCCTCTCCAGCGCCATTCGAAGAGAGGGATGCGCCCCCGGCGCTCGTGGCTCCGGCCGCGGCGAATCTTCGCTCTCGTCGTTTGCCACTTCCTTTTTCCGCATCCGGCTGCGCCGCGCGTCATAGCAAGTGTTGATGAGGATGCGGTACGTCCAAGTGACAAAACTCGATTGACCGCGAAAGCTCGCGATGCTTCGCTGTACTTTCAGGAATGTTTCCTGCACGGCATCTTCGGCATCGATGGCGTTGCCCAAGAGATTGCGCGCCACGTTTTTCATCCGTGCGCCCTGTAGTGCATAGAGTCGTTCGTAACCGGCCAGATCGCCAGCCCGGCAGCGTGCAGCAAGCATGGCGTCCTCGGAAGTTGCGGCGGTCACAGCGGCATGCGCCACAGTCTGGCTGGGGCGGCCTCTAAGGTCTTCGGAAGGTTCCACTCGCCTCTCCCGTTCGCGCGGCACGGAAGAGATTCTAGCCTCCCAGCGCAGCGCAAGTCCCATAGTTCCCATTCCTTGCTCCTGGAATATAGACGCCGCGAGGAGGCCAAATGTCATGGCAGTGGGCGCGTGAAGGCCGGCGGGGCTTTACTTGTTAGGGGCTAAAGAACTGATTTCAGAGGTGATGCTTGGAGCGGCGTTAAGGCTTAAATAGATTTTCTTGTGCAACAAGCTGTTTTCATGCCCGATGATGAGGCGAGTCTCAGGGTCGTCTTCGGTGATCAGCAAACGCAGTCCGGAGGTATGTTTCGGCACATCAAAAACAAGGTCTTTTTCGAAAGACTGGCCGGGGCGCAGCGGCCGGCGAAGAGTCATTTCCTCGCCCTTCACGCGCGCGAGCGCCGCTTCTCCTACGGAAGACCTTGTATAGGTTCGGCCGCTGGCGTCGACGAGAACGACGCGACGCGGATTGGGCGTGAGAAGACCGTCGCCGCGAGTCGGAGAGATGGTTTGCTCGTCAAACCAGACCTTCACGCGAACGATCACAAATCGGCCCTGGGCGGACACTGGTTGCATTTCAGGGCCAAGTGCAGCGGTTGTCTCCACATCCGAGACCGAATAGCCAATGTGGCAATCGATTTCGCAGAAGTATTTCCATCCGCCGACCGGCAAGACTTTTTCACTACTCGCCAGCGAGACGCCGCAGAGCAGGAGGCCATATCCCGCGAGGATGATGAGCGTGCCCGCGGCGCCGATTTTGGCAATCAACTTGGAACGGCGCACCGAACCGTAGAGCAGTACCAGGATGCTTACGCCGGTGACGAACAGAGCTCCGAGAAAAAGCAGCACGACGAACGGTGCAAAGTGAGGCGTGGCTTCTGACATATTCTGAGCTCCTTTCGAGTGCAGCTATCCCGCAATCGCATCGGGCAAGGCGCCGCGAGTGCGTTCGCGCCGGCCAAATTCCAGCACAGCGGATTCGAGGTCGGCGGCGGTGAAGTCCGGCCAGCGCTTCGACAGAAAAACAAATTCGGCGAAGGCGCATTCCCACAAAAGAAAATCGGAGAGTCGCTGCTCGCCGCCGGTGCGGATGAGCAAATCCACTTCCGTTGAGCCTCCATGAAGAACTTCTGCAAGGACATCTGAAAACGATTCCGGCGACAGCTCGGTGACCTTATAGAAGCGACAGGCGGCGTGAAAAATTGCTTCGCGTGCGGAATAGTCGATGGCCAGGCGGAGATGCAGACGCGTGCCGTTTGCGGTGGCGGCTTCGGAATCCGCGATGGCCTGGCGCAACGTGGCAGGAATTCGGTCGCGGCGTCCAATGATGCTAAACCGGACGCCTTGTTCGACGCAGTGCGAAGTTTCCACGAGCAGGTATTCGTGCAAAAGACGGAGGATGGCATTGACCTCCGCGACGGGGCGCTTCCAATTAGCGGAGGAGAGCGCGAACAGCGTAAGAGTATGAATGCCGAGGCACGGCGCCGCTTCGATGACACGCCTGGCGGATTCGGCACCTGCGCGATGCCCGGCGGAGCGAGGCAATCCGCGCGAAGTAGCCCAGCGGCCGTTGCCGTCCGTAATGACGGCTACGTGAAGTCCCGCACCCAGAGCTGGTGCAGGGCGAGTGGTGACGAGGTGCTGCATGGTGAGAGGTTGCATGTATTTTGCTGCTTTCTCCGCCGCCGGTCCGAACTCACACAAACTACTCTACTTCGCAAAGTAGAAGCGCAAAAAAATATCCCTCTAGCCCTCGCGCGTCGCGCGAATAAGCGCCTCCATGTGATTCAAGTAGCGCTCGAGTGCCCGCCGGCCGGATGCGGCCAGGCGGTATTCCGTCTTGGGGAGCCGACCATCAAAGGACTTCGTGCACACGATGTAATCCGCCTCTTCGAGCTTGCGGGCGTGGACGCTGAGATTGCCGTCCGTTGTTTTCAGAAGAGCCTTGAGTTCATTGAAGGTGAGAGAGCGATTCACGGCCAGGGCGCTGACAATCCCCAGGCGAATACGCTCATGGATGAGGCGGTCCAAATCTGGAGAAACAGCCTCGTGCGCCGACCCGCGGACCGCAGAGAGCGAGGCGTCTCGCTCACGTATGCGTTCCGATCGTTCCTTGTGGGCTGCCGATGACTTAGCCATGCGATTCCCTTTTATCCCCCGTGATGGCGGGCGATCCAAATTCCAAAGCCGATCTGGACCACGCCGAATCCGGCGGCCATGAAAGCGTTGCCCCAGGCCGCCGGCGCGAACAGTGCGGCAGCCCCAAGAATCATCAGACAGAAGCCCATCACCGGAACGACGCGCACGGAAAACGCACCGCCGGTCACGATAGCAGTGCCGTAGAGAAGCAGCCAAACGCCCGGAAGGACGCCGGCTGCCCCGGCGGCATACAGAGCAAAGGTTAGGAGGCCGCCGACAATAATGGGTGGAGCGAAGCTGAGCAGGAACTTCCGGCCGGGGCCAGAGAAAAGCGCGGAATTAGCGCGGTGTGCCTTGGTGGCAGCGGCAGGGGCGGCGATGGCCACGGCGACGAAGGCTTCGACGAGCCACACGGCCAGCCAGGCGCGGGGGGAAGGCTGTTGCGCCGCGAGAAACGAGGCCGCAAGCGCGGTGATGCCCATGGCCACGCCGCCCCATCCGGGGACGGCGGTAAACTCGGCGGCGCGCTCCATGGTTTCGCGGATGTATTTGAGATGGTCGGCGGCGCGAGCGTCGATGGGGATGGGCGCAGGCTTGGGGGAGCGGAGCGGACCGACGGCTGACATGAAGAGAAGCTAGCAGGAAAGAGAGTCCCTGTCAAGTACTTTATAATACAAAGTGCAGGCAACGATTCCCGTCAAGAGACCCGGCGATAACGGCCCAGGAGCGAGTTCCAGCGGATCGTGAAAATGTCCAAAAACATCTGAATGCTGTCGCGCAGCATATTCACTTTCGTTGCGGCCGAATGCCCCCACCGTACGGGAATTTCGACGGTGCGCAAGCCGTGATGCCGGGCGAGATAGAGCAGCTCGGGATCAAACCCGAAGCGCTCGATGCGCTGCTGCTCGAAGATAATCTTGCAACGTTCACGCCGGAAGGCCTTGAAGCCGCACTGGGTATCGACGAAGGGAAGCCGGAGGATGAGCCGCACAATAGTGTTAAACACGATGCCCGCGAATTCGCGGAAGCGCGATTCATGGACAGTAATGAGGCTGCGGTCGAGTGCGCGCGAGCCGATGGCGACGTCGTAGGTGTTCAGAGCTTCGAGAAGTTTTGGGGCTTCCTCGATGGGCGCGGAGAGGTCCGCGTCCGTGAAGAGCACCGCGCGGCCGCGCGCTTCGAGCATCCCATGGCGAACGCTGAAACCCTTGCCGCGATTCACCCCATTGGCAATGACGCGCAGGTTCGGCATGAGCTTTCGAAAGGATTCCGCGACTTCCGCAGTGCGGTCTTTCGAGCCGTCATCGACCACCAGAATTTCCGTCGCTCCGCCCAAACCGTGTAAAAAGCCGGCGATCCGCTCGAGTGTGGCAGGGAGCCGCAACTCTTCGTTGTAAGAGGGTATGACGATGGAAATCTCAGGATCTGTGGAACTCATCGCGCCGGAGGTTCCTTCCATCCGTGGTAGCCGACCAGGGGAACAAACCGACACAATTCCAGCGTGTGCGATTGAAAGGAGTTTCCAAGTCGTTCGATGAGCCGCAATTCCTGGTTTTCCGCGTCGCCTACCGGCAGAATCATGCGGCCACCTTCTGCCATTTGAGAGCGAAGCGGTTCGGGCACGGCAGGCGCTGCGGCGGCAACAAGTATGGCGTCAAACGGAGCAAATTCCGGCAGGCCCAGCGTCCCGTCTCCGCAATGGACGTGAACGTTTGTATAGCCAAGCCGCTCAAGCCGCGAAGCAGCTGCGGATGCCAGCTCCGAACGCGACTCGATGGTGAAAACGATCTTGGCCAAGTGCGAAAGAATCGCGGCCTGGTAGCCGCAGCCTGTCCCTATTTCCAACACGCGTTCGCTGCCAGTAAGGTGCAACGTGGCGGTCATCGCGGCAACGATGTACGGCTGCGAAATTGTCTGGCCTTCCCCAATGGGCAGCGGCGCGTCTTGATAGGCCTGCGACCTGAGCTCCATGGGCACGAACGCTTCGCGTCGCACGGCATCCATGGCTGCGAGCACGCCGGAATCCGTCACGCCGCGCCGCCGCAACTGCTTCTCGATCATCTCCGCCCGCTGCGCAGCGAACTCGTCCTTGCCCGAGCTTCCTCGGGAGGGCGAGCCGGCTTCACTGTCGCGAAATAGTTTCATCCTGCTCTCGCCGTTCCTGTTGCTCGCGCGAGATAGGCATCCTACTCCTCAAGCATGCGAGAGCGCAGCAACATGTTTTTCCCAAGCCCTTGTTTCGAGAATTCCCGCAATTTGAGCAATCGCTAAGTCGCATTCTTCTTCACGATTGTAAAAATGCGGCGAGAGGCGCACGCCGGCTTTCGGACGGTAATCTACTAAAATCTCTCGCGCCAACAATTCGCGGCAGACCTCGGCGGCGTGCGGGCAATCCACGGAAACGGTGCCTGCGCGTTCCGTAGGATTATCGGGAGTATTTACACGCCAACCGTGCGATTTGGCGGCTTCCATGAGGCGGGCCGTCATGCGCATGGATTTTTGGCGAATCGGCCCAATCCCGGCCCTGTTTAGGATGTCGAGGCCTGGCTGGCACGCGTAAAGCGCGGGGATGTGCGGCGTGCCGTTCAAGTACCGGAAGGAATCCTTGCGGGCGTCGATGGCGCCAGTCTCGAACGCAAACGGACGCCGATGCGCAATCCAGCCGGCGATCGCCGGGCGAAGTTTGGCGCGCAAATCTTCCCGGACGTAGAGATACCCGACACC
Organism: Candidatus Acidiferrum sp.; assembly: GCA_035576885.1. Classification (GTDB taxonomy): domain Bacteria; phylum Acidobacteriota; class Terriglobia; order Acidiferrales; family UBA7541; genus Acidiferrum. The sequence continues at coordinate 12,982 of DATLVZ010000011.1, forward strand.
GGGGCCGCCGCAAAGCCACTTGAGAACGCCGCCGACGGCGAAATCCGCGCCAAGGCCGCGGACATCGACGGGGATGGTCCCAGCAGCCTGGAAAAGATCGAGGATGACGTGCGCGCCGACGCGATGGGCCCTCTCGATAATCCTCTTCGCGTCCACGATGTACGCGCTCCGGAAAAGCACTTGCGAAATCGGCACGAGCAGCGTGCTTTCATCGATGGCCGTGAGAAACTTGTCGAGATCGAAGCGCACCGGATCGTTGCTGGGAACAAGTTCAACGCGGGCGCCGTTGCGGCGCTGCTCGTGATAGAAATACTGAATCGAAGGGAACTCGAGATCGGTCATCACGACTTTGTTCCGCGGGCCGCGAAAATCAAAACACGAGCTAATCACCGCCTGGATGAGGGTGACGTTTTGATGCAAAGATATTTCGCCTGACCTTGCGCCGATCAACGGAGCGATCTTGTCGCCCACGCCGACAGCCATCTCCCACCAGCCCTCTTCCCACGCGCGAACGCCGCGATTGCCCCACGCATCCGCGTAGGCGCGCATTTCGTCGTAGACGCGGCGAGGCATGGCGCCCAGCGAATTGCTGATCATATACGTCGTGTTTTCAAGGATCGGGAATTCGCTGCGCCATTTCAGCAGTTCATCCATCTTGCAGTGCTCCATCCGGAAGCTTGCGAGTCCGAAACTTTCTCCACACAAGGTAGCACAGCGAAATGAGCACAAGCCAGGGAACTCCCGCAATCAGCGTGATGCGCAAGCCGGGGACCCACCAAGTGGAGATCAGCACGGCCGTAAGCGCGACGAGACCTAAGAGCGAACTCCACGGCCCTGGCGGAGCGAACCGCATGAGCGGTTTCGCCAGGTTTGCGGTGCGCCGTCGAAAGACCAAGTGGGTGACGAATATCATCTGCCACACGAAGATCCCGCCCATAAACGCCGAACCAAGCATGTAGACGTACGCTGAGGCATGAAACCAGTGGTCGACCAGGATTGCCGAGAACATCCCCGTACTGGATACGAGCAGCGCAGCGACCGGCGTGCCCTTTTTGCTCAATCGCCCCAACGCCGCGGGAGCATAACCGCCGCGCGAAAGTGAAAACAGCATTCGCGCCATCAAATATAAATTGCAATTGACGCTGGAAAGCGCCGCGGTAAGCACCACGAGATTCATCACTCCCGCCGCCGCTGGTATCCCAACCGTTTCGAACACGCGGACGAAGGGGCTTTCCCCCAGCCCAACCTGATTCCACGGGACGATCCCTACAACGATGGCGAGTCCTCCGAGATAGAAGAGCCCCAGCCGTCCAAGCGTCCAGCGCAAGGCTTTCGGCAACGCAGTGGCCGGATCTTTTGCCTCTCCGGAGGTCACGGCCACTATTTCGATCCCCAGAAAGCTGAAGACCGCCATGGCCACGCCCAGCCCGACGCCTTGCCATCCGTGAGGAAGAAAACCTCCATGTGCGGTGTAGTTCGCCGTGCCGATGCGCGGGAATCCTATTCCCAAAAGCAATGCCGCGCCGAGGATCAAGAACGCGGTGATGGTCAGCACCTTGATCATCGAGAACCAATATTCGAATTCGCCGAAGTTCGCGACGCTGCGCGCGTTCACATAAACCAGCGCCGCTGAAAACCCCGCAATCCACATCCAGGCCGGCACTTTCGGGAACCAATGTTTGCAATAAATCGAAGCGGCCACGACTTCGCTGCCGGTAGCGATCACCTGCGCCAGCCAGTAGGAATAGCGCATGGTGAAGCCGGCCCACGGATGAACGTACATTTCCGCGTAGACGCCGAAAGAGCCTGCTACAGGATGCGCCACCGTCATCTCGCCAAGCGCCCACATCAGGCAGAGGGCAATTCCCGCTCCTGCCAAAAAGCTGACAATCACTCCGGGTCCGGCCAGTTGCACGGAAATGGCGCTCCCCAGAAACAGACCTGTCCCAATTGCTCCGCCGAGGGCAATCATGGAGAGTTGCCGCGGCGTCAGATTGCGGTGGAGGCCCGCCTCGCGATCTACGATTTCCCCATGGGCCGCGGTGGTGGAAGACTCCGTGTCAACAATTGTTGGGTCCGCCATGCCGCGGCATGGTACCAGAAAGGCCGGAGAACCGCGCGAGCCGCTCCTGAACGAACGGACAGTTAAACGAGAAGCACGCCTGTACCGCGCAGATGCCCCGGTCTACGGCCGCATTTCCTACAATTTGAGCAGTGGCAGAAGGACTCCGAACTTCCGCCGCGGAGGAAGTCATGAAGGCGGTCTTAGCTCTCGTCATTATCTACGTTGGAACATTTTTTCTGGCCATACAGGGGGCATCGCAAAACCCAGTCAGTGCCGGGCCAGAAAGCTCAGGAGCGCAGGCCCAGGTTAATCCAGGACAAGCCGGGCCCATAGATCCCGTCAAAGCTGCGGACATTCACTCGCTCATGGAACTGATTGGCGCCCGCGATCAGGTTCAGGACGCAGTCAACAATTCGAGTGAGCAGTACCGGGAAAAGCTGCTCGCAACCGTCCCCAATAACGACAAGGGCCAGGCGTTTGTGACCTCTTTCGTAGAGAGTTACCAGAAAAAATTTGACGTCGACCAGTTGACCGAGCAACTCGCCGTGATCTACGACAAACACTACACCGACGATGAGATTAAGACCTTGCTGCAATTCTATGGTTCTCCTGTGGGGCAGAAAGTTGCCGCGCAGATGCCGCAGATCGCACGCGAAATCCAGTCAGCAAGCCGTGCAACAGGCGCCAAGGCGGCTAAGGAGGCGCTGCAGGCGTTGAAAGCGGAAAATCCAGGAATCAGTCAATCTGCGCGCCTGGGTAGCCGTCCGCGCCGCTGGCAGCAAAGTGGCCGCGGACAACAGGCACAAACTCAGCAAGCAGCGCAACAGCCCGACCCAAAGCAACCCTAAGGACCTGGCGGCTGCGCGCCCACCTATTGGAAGTGTTTTTTGATCTTGATGTCGATGCCGAACGTCCCGTTTTGATCCCGTAGCGCGACAATCGATATATTCCGGTCGAGGTTGTATTCCACCTGTATTACCTGCTGCTGGGTCGATCCCACGTTCGAAACGTAAGTAATCGTCAGGTTTCTTGTTACCTGCTGCTCCACCGTCACGCGCGCCGCGGCGTTCTGCGAAGAGCCGGTCGAGCCCACCTCGGCCAGCCCCGGGTCCACCCGGAACCGCGTAATCCCAAACAGTCGTTCCAAGCGCCCGCCCAATTGGCTTGATACTGCTTCGGAAAGAATCGCAGAAGCACCCGACGTGGCGCTTTGTGATGTACCCGTACCCCCGCCTCTGATGCTGGCTTCGGAACTCGTCTGGCCCAGTGCAAGCAGCGTAATGATGTCGTTCGCCGGCAGCGGCGGATCAGATCTATAAGCCAGAGTCAGCTTGCTCGCGGGTCCGTTAAAATTGAGAGTGATTTCATATTGTTGGATCGTCGTGGTGGCTTCCACGTTCAGCACCGGATCGAGCCGGAACGGATTGGCAAAGTTCATGTCGCCGCGCGTCACTCGATATCTGTCTCCGTGGAACGTCAAGTCGCCGGAGAGAATATGAATGTGCCCCAAGAGAATGGGATGCTCCCAGGTTCCGCGCACGCGAAGGTTTGCCTCTGCTTCCAGCTCCGCACCCGGCCATTCCATGCGTGCATCGGGCGCCGATAGAGCGGCAATATCAAACTGCAGGTTACGCAAGAAGGGCGAACTCGTTGTTGGACCGGAAATGCTGCCTTTCGACGATACAAGCACTCCGGCAACCTCGAGACCTTGCGACAGTGTCACCCGTTCAACGACAACTCTTCCCGACAACACTCCCGACGTAGGCGTTCCCGTCAATCGCAGGGAACCGCCGGCCAACCAGCTCATGCCTTCGGGATATCGAATTCGCACGCGATCCGTGCGTACGGTTATGTCGTACCGCAGCGGAGTTTCAACGTAGTTGACGCTGCCAGTCATGTGCAGAGTGCCGCCGCCCGATTCCGCGGTCAGGTTGTCGAAAAATAGCCGAGTGGCGTCAAAGGTCAGATCGCCCTGGAGGTTGCTCAACCCCGTCGGGAAGTCGGCCACCCGGGCGGAGGCACTCTGTATATGCACTTTTCCAGTGATGCGTGGGCGATCGAACGCTCCTTCGAGAGAAGCATTGATCTGCGCAGGTCCGCTCGCCTCCAGCCTCGGCAAGAATCCCGTCAGCAGGCGAAGGTCGAGCGCGCCATTTAATCGCAACCCCAGTGTGCCCCGTCCTGCAAACCGCACCGCCCCTGCGACCGAGATATTTGTATCGGTCCCCTTGAATGTGGCCACATCGATTTCCAGATTCTCTTTCGAAGAGCGCAAATGAACCGGTCCCGAGTTTACAAGCTGCACGTTTGCGTAATTTAGAGCCAACCTTGAAAACGTGGCGTCCACCACGATTTTCTCTGGTTGTTTCAGTTCGCCAGACACGGTGATGTCCCCGTCGGCCACACCGTGGCCGTTGAACTGCTTGACGTGCAGAGCGGTTATCAAAAATGGATCCAGATCGATGTTTTTGATCGAAATTTTTCCGCTTATCGCATAAGGATCGGCCAGCCCCAGCGTGGCCTCACCCGATATTCCTCCCGTGGTCATCGCCGACCCAAGTTCCAATTTCGCCATGCGTCCGTCGGAGTTGAGGCTCCCATCAAAACTTCCAATCACATCCTGACCGACGCGAAAGTCCACCACCCGGAATGTCCCTTCGCCCTGCATCGCGGATAGCGGTCCGCTGGCCTTGAGACGAAACGTGACTCCTCCTGAGACCGGCAACCGCACCGACTGCAATTTCTCTATATTTTCAAGGGGAAGCGACGCTCCCACCAGATCTGCCGTGATGCTCTGGTTCGTGAAGCTATAGCCCAAGGTCCCGGTCACTATGCCCGCGCCCCGGCGATTCTCCTTTCCGGGAGCGAACACCCGCAACTCCGCGTCCGCAATGTGCACTTCGTCCGGCGTCAGGTTTAGCTGGCCTCGCAGGCGATCAAAGGCCAAGCCATAGACTTTGCCTTCTGCGAGATCGAAGAGACCGGTGACGCTCGGTTCCGCGCGCGTTCCGTGCCCATGCAATTGGCCACTCAGCACGCCTTCCACCGGATACGCCCACCTAAACAGTTTTTGGATGGTTTCTACCGGGGCTTTATCGAAATTCACGTCAGCAGCCCACTCGTTTTCCGCGAGGAAACTCCAATCGCTCAGGGCGAGGGTTCCTTCGATCTGTGTATCCATCGCGCCAAACCGGGCGTGGCCGCGGGAGAGTGTCAACTGAGTTGGAGAATAACTCAGGTCGCCCTCAAGGGAATCCAACGCAAGTCCGTTATAACGAACACGCTCGCCACGGAAGTGGCCGGCAAACGTGGGCCGCCCGCTGGGCCCGGTAATTTTTCCGTCCCATTGCGCGCTCCCGGAAATTTCCTTGATCGCGTCTGCGGAGCGCTTCCTTGCTCCGCGAATCGCATCGATGAAGTCTTTGTAGGATTCCAGCGCGCCCGTTTCGAAGTGAACGTCCAGAGTGGAGTTGTGCGGTGCCAGAACGCCAGTGATCGTGCCGCGGGAGGAGGGCGTCTCGAATTCGCCCGCGCTAATTGCAAAGACACGAGAATCCTGACGGTAATGGATTTGCCAGCTCGCGGTTATGGGCAAATGGCCCGCTGCTGGCGTCTCCGTGGGCTCCCAGTCCATCTTTCCGCCCATCTCGAAGTGCTGGAAGGCATTGCTCCACGTCTCGACCGTATCCCCGCTCAGAATCGCATCCCAATCGAGTTCATTGATCGGAAATCCCGTGTGCTCGATGGCCGGGAATACTGCCGCGAGGTGCATATTCTGAATATGAGTGTCCGCGCGAAACAGCACTCCTGCGAAGCGCAGTGTCACTCTGCCTTTCACGCTTCCGCCAAAGGCCTCTGCAAGGAAGTCCGGTACCACAAGACCCTCGTTGCTGATGTTGTAGCTGCCCCGGCTGGTAAGGCCGGCTGCATGGAAAATGGTGTAATTCAAAAAGATATCGCGTCCCGCGTAGCTGCCTGTTCCCTTGTACTGGCCGTCCGCAAACACCCCTTCTCCACGCACGTCAACGTGCCCGGTCGGTGTTTCCGGGGAGCGCATGGTGTCCCGTATATCCTGCAGCTCGACCCAGCCGCGGTAACGGAAACTCCACTTGGGCTTTGTAAAATCGGACATTTCCAAGTGGGCGTCAATGCGCGAGTGTGCGGCGCTCAGCACTCCTTGCTCCAGCGTAAAACCACCGCGCCAAATGGTAAATTTCGCGGAGATGCTGGCAGTCAGCGGAGCCATTTTCTTGGCTTTAAATCCCACGGCCTGCCATTCCAGATTGCCCAGATATAGTGGATTCTCGGGTGTCCCGCCGCCGTCGAGCGCGAGCCGCATGTCGCCACCTTCCACGGTCAGCGGCATTTTGACTTCGTTGTAGAGGACCCATCCGTTTTCGATCTTCACCTGGCGCACGCGCAGATCGAAAAGCGACTCGCGCACCGGTTTCTTGGAACCACTCGTACGCGCAGGCGTCGGCACGTTGGTCGAGCCGTCTTTGCCCACCCGGATGTGCACTTCCGGATCCTTTATCAGCAGATCGCTCAACGATACTTTTCGGCCCCAGAACGAATCGATCTGAAGCGCCGCTTGCACCTCGCCCGCGGAAAAGAAAGGTTTCGTCCCCGCAGGTTCGCTCCCGTGGATGACCAATCCCTTTAGGGTGGCTCGCAGAGAAAGCCATTGTAGGGAAATTGAGCGCAATTCCACGCGGCCGCCTGTCGCCCTCTCCAAGCCATGTACCATCCAGCGGCGCAGGATCGGATTTCCGGAGCCGCTTCCGAAGAAACCAATCAGGGACAAAATCGCAATGACCGTGAGCACCCACGGCGTGTGAATCACCCAGTTCCAGATCGGATGGCGTTTCCTAGGTTTCATTTCGCACTATCTTCCAGAAACTTTTCAATATGTAACCGGGCGCGGCTTTCCTTTAGCCAGCGATCCGCTTGTTCGTTGATGTCGCTTTGCACGAGGGCTTCCTGGATGATGTCGCGAGAGGCGTCCAGCGATGGGGGCTCCTGCCCGCGTGCCTTTGCTCTCGGCACCACGTTGTTTTGATAGAAATTTTCGATTGCCTTTTCATCGATCCGCGCGGAAGGGCGAAATCTTGAATCCAGATAGTTGCTCAGGTATAGCTGTGCGGCCACAATTTCCCGAACTTCCGGTTCGCTTAGGCCACTCTGCTTTCTTCGGGCTTCATATTGCTCGAGTGAGGTAAATGACTTCACCACGCGCGAGACTCCGCGGTCGATTTCCGAATCATTGGGCTGTGGAAATTGGGCCAGTTCCGCTTCCGAGCGTACGATCCATTGATCAATCAGCCGATCCAGGATTGCGCTCTGGCTCTCGGATTTGCCGTCCACCAGTTCCTGATACTCTCTGAGCTCTTTTACGTCGCTGGACAAAACGATGTCGTTCTCCACCCTCGCCACGATGCGATCTACAACTTCCTGTGGAGCCAGAAACGAAGCTGTACCTAGAAGAAGGAACAACATGCACCATCCGAATATGGAGATTCGCATCATCAGAAAGTCGACCCCAAATTGAAGAAAATCTGCAGCCTGGGCAAGTGTGTGCCCTTAAAGCAAAGCGGAGTCACGGGAGTTCCCGTCGTGCTGGGGATGCACGGCACGACGAACGTCGGGCGGTTAATCTGGTATCCCAAATCAATTCGAATCGGCCCCACCGGTGTTGCATAGCGGATTCCAAATCCAATTGTGTGCGCAAAATAATTCAGCTCATTCGTACAATTGGAAACGCATAGCGTCGGATTCGTGGCGCTTGGCGGCAGGGTGGGATCCTGCAACACGAAAACAGGCTTTGGCGAGTAGGCCCGAAACGTGATGCGATCCAGCCGGCTGTAGACATTTCCTCCATCGTAGAAGATCGCCCCGCCCAGTTGCGTCCCGATGTACGGCAATCTCATCGGGAAGCGAAATTCTTGATTGAATATCAACATAGCCTGGCCTCCCACTGGGAAGCCCGTGCACGGGTCACGTGGCCCTGCTTGATTCAGAGCAAATCCCCGCAGTGACGTTCCTCCTCCTCCGAAGAACCGTTCCGGCAGCGGGATGATCTCCGGAGTCGGTCCGGTCGTTACAGTCGTCACGCTGCACTGCGCCGCCGTTGGCGGCGGAAAAGTGAGGGATTCGGTATTGGCGAACGGTTGGAGTATTCCTATCCTGACGGAACGCGCAAAGCTGAACCGCCGTTTGATCGGATGGTAGGTTGAGTTTTGGAAAAAAAATCGCAGAAAGCTCGCGCTTGAACCAACACCGGTGCTAGCGATGTTGAAAGACGCGCTATTGAAGCTTCCTTTGCTGGCATCCGCCTGATTATCTCTGGCGTCCCGGAGCCACGTCACCCCGAACTCGGACACCAGAGTCGGCTGCTCGAAGAGCGGTATCTCTTCTGGCGCAATGTGCGTATTTAGGTTTGAGACCAGCACTTTGCGGAAAGCATAGCGGTAGAGCACGGTAGTAAACGGCGTCACCAGGTCTGTGAGCTGAAGTGATACCTCGTACCTCATTTCTGTAAACGTGTTAATGTCCTGCGTCTTTTCCGTGTATGCCGTTGCCTGCGAGCTGAAGTGCGGGCTTCCGAACGTGTTGGGGATGGAATACCCCAGAAGCGCGCGGTCTTCGATCGTGCTCCCACGTACCTTCAGCGAAAGCGAATCGGCCCGACCCGTTAGGTTGACTTTGGTCAACTCAAAAATCCCACGTGGCGCTGCCTGGAACTGCCCGCCAGTCGGATTTGTGGTGCTCGCCAGCCGCTGCACTTCAAAGCCCCCGCCGTAAGCCATCGTGTAGCGCTTGGCTTCCTCCACCAAGACGACAATGTCCTTATCCGGGTCGGAGCCGTTCGGGTTTTGCGGTTCGATCGTCACTCGGTTGAAGATACCGAGGTTGTACAGCCGCCTCTGCGAATCTACGACGTCCCCTTCGCGCAGCGGCGCCCCAGGCTTAACCCGAATCTCGCGCTGCATTACTTTCGGACGAGTGTGGTTATAGCCTGTCAGCAGTATGCGCCGCACACGCGTCTGCGGCCCCTCTGTGATGTGATACGTGAGACGCACCGGCGCCTCCTGGGCTGCCTCCGGCTTCGGGCTTTTCTCCTTTTCTTGCTCTTTTTTCTGGCTCTTCCCGTTTTCGGCGGCTGACTTCGGTTCCTCCGTTCCGTTCGCAGCCTTCTCAGGAGTCACGCGTTCTGCTTTCGCGGTAAAACTCGCCTCTGGAAATCCTTCGTTGAAGTACAGTGCCAGTATATTGTCCCGATCCGTCGTCACGTTGAAATCAGAGTACGGCTGCCCCGGCGTGGAACCGATCACATTAAGTAACTCCTCTTCCTTGAACGCGTGAATGCCTTCGATTGCGATGGACGCCACCCTGGTTTGCGCGCCCTCCTGGATCGCGAATCGTACGAGAATGTCTCCTTTTTTCCCTTTGTAATTGTCCAGGATTTGTCCATCCACCTTGGCATCCAGAAAGCCGTTCGCGTCATAGAGCCCGCGCATCGACTCTGCGTCTGATTCAATCAGCCGGCGGCTGAACTGTCCGTGCGATCCGAAGGCCGCGCCATATACTTGAAGCCGGCTTACCAACAATTCTGTGCTGAAATAATGGTTTCCTGTAATTTCAATTCCTGCGAGTTTGTGCCGATCGCCCCGCTTGACGTCATACGTGATGACCTCTTCCGTGACGTTCGACTGTTGTCCCTTGCCCTGGACTTCCTTGGTTTCCGTCGTGTAATTCACCTGCGCATCGAAGTATCCCTCGCGCTCCAGCCGCTCCCGAAGATTCCGCTTTCCTTCCTCGAGAAGGTCTGCATCCACTGCGCCTTCTTGATAGACAGGTATAAGCCTCTTCAGCTCTCCCTTTGAGAATTTCGCCCCCGTCACTGCCAGTTCCACTTGAGGACCTTCCGTGACCTCAAGCTCCAGCGGCACAGTATTTTTCAACGCGTTGTACTCGCCTCGTCGAACAGTGGCACGCGCGCTAAGTCGCCCTTTTTTCACCAGAAATTTCCGGATGCGGGCGGTCCCGCGGTTTATGCGGGCGGTCGTCACCGGTTGACCGGCCTTCATCTTCAGCCGGGATAGAAGTTCCACGTCGTGGTACGCGGTGCCATTCTTAAGTTTCACAGACTCGACGCGTGCTCTCGGCCCGGGCTTTACGCGCACAAGGATGTCCAACTCATGAGTCTCGGGATGTGCCACTTTTTCTGCTGAGACTTGCGCCGTGTACAGGCCCTCTTCTTTCAATACGTCGTGAAGACGGCTGAGTCCCTCATCCACATCTTTTTGCTGGTATGCATGGCCCAGCGAGAGCTGCATGGCGGCCGCCGCGGAAGCATCTGTGGGCGGCGGCGTCAACCCCTCGATAAGCACGCGGTTGAAGAACAGATTTTCCCGAACCACGAAATCAAGCCGCACGCCGCTGCCGACGGGAGTTATAACCGCTTTCAAATCTGCGTAATCGCCTGTTCCGTAGAGCGTGCGTATGCTTCGAGCAAGCTGATCTCTATCCAGCGGTTTCCCCAGCTCGACTGAAATTCCTGAAGGCGATTCGAAAAGCACACGGCCGTCTTCCGTCACAATCCTTACCGCAACCACGGGAGCTTCCGGCCCAGCCGCCTGGACTCTTACTTCTGCTTGCGCCTGTCCATAACTCCTCGCCGCCACCAAGAGCAGCGCGAAGACGGCAAGTCTTCGGAATCCTCTGTAAAATCTCAATTTCATGCGCACTATGGCTCAGACGAAGCGTAGCACAAGGGCGTTGCCCATCCCCCTCTCTCTGGCGTTATGATGAATTAAGAGAGACGATGAGCGGCAAAACCATATCGGACCCGCGTCTGAACAATTCGTTGAACGAAAAGTACTCACGTCAAATGCTCTTCGCCGGGATTGGTGAAGAAGGTCAGCAACGCTTGCTTGCCTCCCGTGCTGTCATGGTGGGTTGCGGCGCGATCGGCGCGGCTGCCGCCAGTCTCCTCGTGCGCGCCGGAGTCGGCTGCCTCAGGATCATCGACCGCGATTTCGTCGAGCCGTCCAATTTGCAGCGGCAAACTCTGTTCGACGAAGACGACGCCCGCTCCGCTCTTCCCAAGGCTGTCGCAGCCGAGCGCAAGCTCCGCGCCATCAATGGCAGCGTCGCCATCGAAGGCCTGGTCGTAGATGTAGGCCCGCGCAACGTTGAAGAACTCCTCGCCGGCTTCGACCTCATCCTGGATGGTACCGACAATTTCGAGACTCGTTTTCTCATCAATGACTACGCCGTCCAGTCCGTCCGCCCCTGGATTTACGCCGCCGCCGTCGCCAGTTACGGGGTAAACATGACCGTCCGTCCAGGCATCACTGCTTGTCTGGCCTGTATGCTGGAACCCGCCACTAACGGGCACGGCCTCGAGGAAACTTGTGATACGGTTGGCGTCCTCGGCCCCATCGTCAATCTCATTGCCTCCCTGGAAGTAGCCGAAGCCCTTAAACTTCTTGCCGGTCGCGAGGAAGCGCTCCATGGCCGCCTAATTTCCTGTGACGTTTGGAGCGGCCGCTTCCAATCTATTCGCGTCGCCCAAAATCCGGCCTGCCGCGCTTGCGCCCGCCGCGAGTTCTCTTATCTTCACGGACATGTCCAGCCTCACATCACCCTCTGCGGACGTGACTCCGTGCAAATTCACGAGCGCGGCCGGACTCTAGATTTGCCGGCGTTACGTGACAAGCTGGCGGCTACCGTCTCGGATATCCGCCACAACGAATTCCTGCTCTGTTTTCGCGTTGCCCCGTACCAAATGACCGTCTTTGCCGATGGCCGCGCCATTCTCAAAGGCACAAAAGACCCAACCGTCGCGCGTTCTCTCTACGCTCGCTTTATCGGCGCCTGATAAACTCATTCTTCTTTGAGAGGGGAGTTGTGCTAATCCAGCTTCAGCGAGTGTGGCCGGTCCGCCCGAAAGAGCTGCGCATATTCGCTCTGTCCAGGTTTTCCCGAAGGTTCATCAAGGTCAGGAACGTGCTCAGAATTCTCGCCTTCAGATCGTCGGTCAGGTGCAAGCCGCTCGTGGCTACACGCGCCAGCCGTTCGCCGTTTTCCGTGATAAAGCGCATGATTTCCTTCTGCCGTTCGTGCGGAGCGTTCCCTAGCGCGGTCTCCCGCCTCATCTCCGCGCAACTTCCTTCGATCGACAAGGTGAAATGGAGAACACAGACCTGCTGCTCCGAGAGAGCTGGCGGCAGGTCGTTCTTACATCCCGTTACTTTGCACGATGTAGCCATTGGACGCGCAATCTGGGGCTGAGAAGATAGGTAACCACTCCTCGCGCGGAAAATCCAGTCTCCTTCCACGGAAGGTTGCGAATCCTGCATAGCCTGTTCTCGCACCCCGTATCCCTCCCGTCAATCCATTCGGGCAACGCTCCGCAAAAAATCGCTTGCCCGTGTTCAAAAACAATTGTATAAAAATGCAGGAGGTTGTATATTTGTACGAGTGATGAGCGCCGGAAAAACATTTCGCCACGGTCAGATTCTGCGGCTGGTTAGCGGTCAGCCCATTGTCAGTCAGGAAGAACTCCGCCGCCGGCTCGCCCAGCAGAAGATGCGCGTGACACAGGCGACTCTTTCCCGGGACCTCCAGGAGCTCAAGCTCGTCAAAACCCAGGAGGGCTACCGGCCGGCGACCGCCCTTCCCGAAGAAAATGGGGCGCTCCCTCTCCCCCCTCTCGCCCGCGCACTTCGCGAATTTCTCCTGGATATTCGTCCGGCGGAAAATTTGCTGGTTCTAAAGACCCCTCCGAGTGGCGCTCAGCCTCTCGCCGCCGCCGTGGACGCCTCAAAGTTTCCAGAAATTGCCGGCACCATCGCGGGCGATGACACCGTTCTCATCATCACGCCCAACAAGAAAACTCGTGATTCCCTCCAAAAAAAGATTGAAGCGCTCGTGAAATGAGAGATCCTCGCCAAGTCGCTGTCGTTGGTGTCACCGGATACACGGGCCTCGAGCTTGCGGGCATTCTTCTGCGCCATCCCAGTGTCGCTTCCACAACTTTTTATGTTCGCGAATCGCGCGGCGCCAACTGTATCGCCGAACTCTTTCCTCAATTTCGCGGATGGGGACAAGCCCCTCTTCAGTCGCTCTCTCTCGAATCGATCACAGCATCCGCGGCGGGAACCGCTTTTCTGGCCACTCCTCACGAAGTCTCCGCGGAGCTTGCGCCCCCGCTTCTTGAATCCGGCATGCGCGTGGTGGATTTGAGCGGAGCGTTCCGCTTTCACGCGCCCGAGACCTTCACATCCTGGTACAAACTGCCCACGCCGCATGCTGAATACCTTGGCGAAGCGGTCTACGGACTTCCCGAGTTGTACTCCGAGGAAATTGCCAAAGCCCGCCTCGTTGCCAATCCCGGGTGCTACGCCACGAGCGTTATCCTTGCGCTTCGCCCTCTTGCCGAAGCTGGCTGGATCACTCCTGACGGAAATGTCGTTTGCGATTGCAAATCCGGCGCCAGCGGCGCCGGCAAAGATCCCCGCCGCGATCTACAATTCGTCGAAGTCGACGAAAACTTCAAGGCCTACAATCTTTTCTCGCATCGCCACACGCCGGAAATTCTCGAACATACCGGCCTCGCCGAATCGCAGCTCTTTTTTTCAACTCATTTGCTCCCGCTCGCTCGGGGCATTCTTTCCACGATCTACGTCACGCTTTCCGCGCAACAATCCCCCGATTCCATCGAGGCCTGCTACCGCAAGTTTTACGCCGGGCGCTCCATGGTCCGCATCTGGCCCGCCGGTTCTTTGCCCGAGCTGCAGCACGTCGCCCACACGAATTTTTGTGACATCGGATTTGTCCTGGACAAATCTGGCCAGCGTTTAATAGTCGTCTCCTGTCTCGATAATCTTGGCAAAGGCGCCGCCGGCCAGGCCGTTCAGAATTACAATCACATCTTGGGCATCGAGGAGAAGACCGCACTTCAATGAAAACCGTCATCAAGTTCGCTGGAGCTTTGCTCGAAGACGACGCCACGATCCGCCCGCTGGCGCGTCAGGTCGCGGCCCTCGCCCTCGAAGGCCACGAGATTCTGGTTGTGCATGGCGGGGGCCGCGCTTTCACCGAAGCCCTCAAGCGCATGGGCATCGAAAGCAAGTTTGTCTCCGGCCTCCGAGTCACCGATCGCGAAACACGCGACGCCGCCGTCATGGTTTTCGCCGGGCTGCTGAACAAGCGCCTTGCCGCCGCCATCTCCGCGGAAGGCTATCCCGCGATTGGCATCTCTGCCGCCGACGCTCAGTGTTTTCTTGCAGAGCCCATGTCGCACGGCGAAATACCCGGCAGCCTCGGTTTTGTCGGCTATCTCACCGGCTTGAACAACGCTTTCATCGAATCGCTCTGGCGCGAACGCCTGCTCCCCGTGGCTCCGTGCCTCGGTCTTGGTTCCGACAACGAGCTATACAACATCAACGCCGATCACATGGCCGCCGCTTGCGCCGAATTTCTTGGTGCCGACCAATTGATCTATCTCACCGACGTCGCCGGTGTCCTCGACGGAGAGAAAGTCCTTTCTGCCATCACCTGCGAAGATATCGAGCGTCTGGTCCAGTGCCGCGTCGTCTCTGGCGGCATGATCCTCAAGCTCGAAGCCGCCAAGCGCGCCCTCGAGGGCGGCGTCCGCGAAGTTCGCATCGTAGGCGGCTCGGCCTCCGATGCTCTTCTCCTGGCGTTTCACTCGGCAGAATCCGGAACGGAAGACCACTCTTTGACGATTCCGGGCACGCGCGTTCTGCGCGAGCCTCTTTCCAACGTTCACGCGGCTCTTTCGGCGGCGTGATGCGCAAGTTCAAAGCAAAAAAGTCAGCCGGTTCCGCTTCCAGAAAGGCGAAGAAAGTGCCCGCTCGCGCCTCGAACGCGCCGTCCATCTTGCGCGATGCCAACCAATTTCTTCTGCCGACTTACAAACGCCAGCCCATCGTTTTCACGCATGGACGCGGCTGCTACGTCTACGACTCCCGCGGCAAAAAATACCTCGATTTCCTCGGCGGCATCGCTGTCAACGCTCTCGGGCACGCGCATCCGCGCATCGTCAAGGTCATCCGCCGAGAATCCGCGCGCGCCATTCATCTCTCGAATCTCTTTCACAACTCTTTCCAGGGCCCATTGGCCCGCAAACTTGCGCAATGGTCTGGCCTCGACCGCGTGTTTTTCTCGAATAGCGGCGCGGAAGCCATCGAAGGCGCTCTTAAGCTGGCCCGGCTTTATGGCCGCTCGCCCGCCGACACCTCCGTTTCCCCAGCCCGCAAGCACCGCATCCTGGCGCTTGAAAATTCATTTCATGGCCGCACCTTCGGCGCCGTAAGCGTCACCGCCACGGAAAAGTACCGCCTCCCTTTCGAGCCTCTCGTCCCCGGCATCGAATTTGTCCGCTTTAATGACGTCGCCGATCTCGAATCGAAGTTCGATGACACCGTCTGTGCCATCATCCTCGAAACCATTCAAGGCGAAGGCGGAATCTATCCGGTCAGCGAAGATTTCTGGAATCGCGCGCGTGCGCTCGCTACAAAAAACGGCGCGCTGCTCATCGCCGACGAAATTCAGTGCGGCTTGGGACGCACCGGCCGCTATTTCGCGTACCAGAAATTTCCCTCGATGCCCGAGGTTGTGCTGGTGGCCAAGCCGCTCGCCGCCGGCCTCCCGCTCGGCGCCGTCCTCACTTCCGAAGCCGTAGCCCAGCGCATTTCGCCCGGCTTGCACGGCACCACCTTCGGCGGCGGCCCGCTCGCTTGCGCCACCGCCCTTGAATTTCTCAACATCGTCGAAGACGAAAAGCTTCTCGAAAACGTCCGCGTGCGCGGCGCCGAGTTGCGGGAAGGCCTTTCGGCTCTGGCCGCGAAATTCAGCTTCATCCGCGAAATTCGCGGCGAAGGCTTGATGATCGGCATCGAGCTCTCCATCGACGGCGCTCCTTTTGTCCAGCAGGCCATGCTCAAAGGTCTGCTCATCAACTGCACCCACGATTTTACCCTGCGCTTTCTTCCGCCTTTCCTTGTCACTCGCGCGCAGGTGCGCCAGTTTCTGCGTCTCCTGGAAAGACTTTTTGTAACTACCCCGCAAAAGGCCGGGGCTTCGGAGGCCGCGAAATCCGTGCCTCCGTCGCATGCCGCCCTAGCCGCGGCAAGGTGAAAAAATGACCACAACTTCCCTCGTAGCACCTATTTCTTTGGCGACGGACCTGCTCACCGGAGCGGAATGGAGCCCCTCGCACACGCGAGATTTGCTTCAGCTCTCCGCGGACATCAAGGCGCGCCCGGGGCGTTACGCTTCCACGCTCACTGGGAAATTCATAGCGCTGATTTTCGAAAAGCCCTCCCTGCGCACCCGCGTCACCTTCGACGTCGGTATCCAAAGCATGGGCGGCTCGGTCGTTTTCCTCGACCACACGCAAGCATCCGCCTCTCTCGGCGCGCGAGAGTCCATTGCCGATGTCGCGCGTAATCTCGATCGCTGGGTCCACGGAATCGTCGCCCGCGTTTACAAGCAAAAAGTCCTCGAGGAAATGGCCGCGAGCGCCAACATCCCTGTGATCAACGCTCTCTCTGACAAATTTCATCCTTGCCAGGCGCTTGCCGACTTCTTCACGCTCGAGGAAAAATTCGGCGCCCTCCGCGGCTTCAAGCTCGCTTACGTAGGCGACGGAAACAACGTTTGCCATTCCTTGATGTATCTCGCCGCGCGTCTCGGCGTTCATCTGCGCATCGCCACGCCGCAGGATTATCAGCCCGCGCCAGAGGTTCTCGCCGACTCCAGGCGCGTGGCCAAGGAAACGCGCGCCAAAATTGAACTCATAACCGATCCCCGCGAAGCTGTCGTCGCCGCTCAGGGCGTCTACACCGATGCCTGGACCAGCATGGGTTTTGAGGCCGAGGAAGAAATCCGCAAGGCCGTGTTCGCGCCCTACCAGGTCAACGCCGAGCTCATGGCCCTCGCCGCGCCGGACGCCGTCTTCATGCATTGTCTTCCGGCGCATCGGGGCCTGGAAGTCACGCACGAAGTTCTCGATGGCCCGCAGTCGGTCGTCCTCGACCAGTCGGAAAACCGCATGTACGTGCAGAAAGCCATCCTGCATACTCTGTTCTGATCTATCGATGTCGGCTCTGACATCGCGCATTTTCTTTTGTATTTGTAAGGGCACGGCAGGCCGTGACCGCACCTGGCTACACTTAATCGCAAGAGGAGAATCGTGAAAACGCAATTGCCAAAACCGAAAAAAGTAGTCCTCGCCTATTCCGGCGGTCTCGACACCTCCATCATCATTCCCTGGCTGAAAGAAAACTATCAGTGCGAAGTCATCGCCATGATCGGCGACGTCGGCCAGCAGGAAGATCTCGAGGCCGCGCGCAAAAAGGCGCTAGCCACCGGCGCCTCCACCGCCTACGTTGAAGATCTTCGCGAAGAATTTGTCCGCGACTACATTTGGCCAACTCTTCGCGCCGGTGCTGTGTACGAACACACGTATCTGCTCGGCACCTCCATGGCCCGCCCCATTCTTGGCAAACGCCAGGCCGAGCTCGCCCTCCAACTCGGCGCTGACGGCCTCTCGCACGGCTGCACCGGCAAAGGCAACGACCAGGTGCGTTTCGAGCTGGCCTACAAAGCCATCGCACCGAATGTGCAGATCATCGCTCCCTGGCGCGAATGGGACATCGATTCCCGCGAGGACGCCATCGCCTACGCCGCAAAACACAACGTGCAAGTCCAGCAGAGTAAAAAGAATATCTACAGCCGCGACCGCAACATCTGGCACCTCAGCCACGAAGGCGGCGAGCTCGAAGATCCCGCCAATTCTCCGAACGAAGCCATGTGGCAATGGACCGTATCTCCGGATAAAGCGCCTGACAAGGCTGAAGAAGTCGAGATCGGCTTCGAAGCAGGCACGCCCGTTTCCGTAAACGGCGCCAAACTTGGCCCCGTCGATCTGCTCAACACGCTTAACGAAATCGCAGCAAAGCATGGTATAGGCCGCACCGATATCGTCGAGAATCGCCTCGTCGGTATGAAGTCCCGAGGCGCGTACGAAACGCCCGGCGGCACCCTGCTGGTGACGGCCCATCGCGAGCTTGAGGCGCTTACTATCGACCGCGAGACCACTCATTTTCAGCAAGCGCTTTCGTTGCGCTATGCCGAACTCGTTTATTACGGCTTGTGGTTTTCTCCGTTGCGCGCCGCGCTCGACGGTTTCTTCAACGTCTCGCAACAGCGTGTCACCGGCGCCGTCGGTTTGAAACTCTGGAAAGGCACGCTCACCGTCACGAAACGCGTTTCTCCGTTCTCTCTGTACCGCACAGACCTCGCCAGCTTCACCATGGGCCGTTACAACCCGAAAGACGCCGAAGGCTTCATCAATCTTTTCGCTCTGCCTGTTACCGTGCGTCCGAAAGCGAAAGCAGAAGGAAACTCCTGAAACCGTCATTTCGAGCGGAGCGAGAAATCTCTCTTCGATGAACACTAGGTTGCGCCAATGACTGAACGCAAAGATGACCGGCTGTGGGGTGGACGCTTCGAGCGCGAGCCAAATGCTCACTTCGACGCGTTCCAGCGCTCCTTTGCGTTCGATCGTCGTTTGCTGCCTTACGAAATCGCGGTCGACCGCGCCTGGGCGAAAGCGCTGGTACCCATCGGCATTTTCACCGCCACCGAAGTGAAACAAACTCTTGCCGCGCTCGACAAAATTTCCGAACGCGCACAAACCGACCCAGCCTGGGTCGATTCCTTCGGCGCGAACGCGGAAGACGTCCATCACTTCGTCGAGAAAGCTCTCGTCGAAGAGCTCGGCCCCCTCGGCTGGAAACTTCACACTGGCCGTAGCCGCAACGAACTCGTCGCCACGGATTTTCGCCTCTTCGTCATCGATGCCGCCGCGGAAATCCAGCGCGATTTGTCCGCGCTTTTGAATACGCTGCTGCTGCAGGCTAAGGCAAAAATCTCCGTGCCCATGGCCGGCATGACGCACATGCAACACGCCCAGCCCATTCTGCTTTCCCATTTTCTGCTAGCGCACGCGGAGGCTTTCTTGCGCGACGCCGCTCGGCTGCAACACGCTGCCGCGAGCGCCGACGCTTGCCCCATGGGCTCCGGTGCGCTCGCCGGAAATTCTTTTGGTATCGACCGCAACGCCATCGCGCGCGAATTGGGTTTTTCTCGCATCACCGCGAACAGCCTCGATGCCGTCAGCGATCGCGACTTCGCGCTCGACTATCTTTTTGCGCTCGCTGGCATTGCTACTCATCTCTCCCGGCTTGCCGAAGATTTCGTAATCTTCGCGTCGCAGGAATTTTCTTATGTCGTCCTGCCCGACGAATTCTCAACCGGAAGCAGCCTTATGCCGCAAAAGAAGAACCCGGATTGCTGGGAGCTCATTCGCGGCAAAACCGGACGCATCACCGGCGCGCTCGTGAGCTTACTCACGACCCTCAAAGGCTTGCCGACCAGCTATCAGCGCGATTTGCAGGAAGACAAGGAAGCCCTTTTCTCCGCGCACGACCAAGTCGCGGACATGCTCTCCGTGGCCGCGAGCGCACTTGCCGGCATGCAATTTCGCGAAGATCGTCTCCGCGCCGCCGCGTCCAACCCTCTCCTCTTTGCCACGGATGCCGCGGATTATCTTGTCCACAAAGGCGTTCCGTTTCGTCAAGCGCACGATCTCATCGGCAAAGTCCTCCGCGAAGCCGAGCACCAAGGGAAACCCTGGACGCAACTTTCGCTCGCTGACCTGCGGAAGATTTCCTCCCACTTCGAGGCCGATTTTCTCGACGGACCTTCCGTCGAAAGCGCCATCGCCACCAAGGTCGTTCCCGGAGGCACGGCAACGGAGTCCGTCCGCGCCGCAATCGCGACTTTTCAAAACCGTTTACAGCAGCTCAATACACCAATTACAAAAGGAGCCACGCCATGAGCCTGCACTCTTCACTTCTCCTGCAAAACCAAATCTCCTTCGCGGAGGACCGGAGGTCCCTTCCGGGAACGGCGCGCTAATCACACGGATATCCCGTTGATGAAGCACGCACTCTCCGAAGCTTCTCTCCCGCGCGGATTTCGTTTCGCGGCCACTGCTTGTGGTCTAAAAAAAACCGGCGCGCTCGACCTGGCGATTATTTCGAGCGACGTGCCCGCCTCCGCCGCCGCGGTCTTCACGCAAAATCTCGTCGTCGCTGCTCCCGTTACCATTTCCAAGGAACACTTGCGTGCGTCAAAAGGCCGCATGCGCGCCGTGATCGTGAATTCCGGCAACGCCAACTGCGCAACGGGCCCCGCAGGCCACGCCGCCGCGGTCCGAACTTTAGTTGAAACGGCCAAGCGCCTCGGCTGCACACCGGACGAAATCATCGTTTGCTCGACGGGCGTGATCGGCGTCCCCATGGCCGTCGAAAAAATTCTGCGTTCGCTCCCCAAACTTAGCCGCAATCGCCGGCCCTCGGCGAGATCTTTCGCGGAGCTGTCTCTTGCCATCTGCACCACCGACACCCGGCCCAAAACCGCCGGCTCTTCCTTCAAAATGGCCGGCAAGAGAATCCATCTCGTTGGTTGCGCCAAAGGCGCGGGCATGATTCATCCCAACCTCGCAACGACCCTGGCGTTCGTAGTGACCGACGCAGCTATTTCCCCGGTACTTCTGCAAAAAACTCTACGCGACGTCACCTCGCGCACCTTCAACTCCATCAGCGTGGATGGCGACTCTTCGACGAATGACACTCTGCTGGTCTTCGCAAATGGCGCCGCGGGCGCGCCCGCGATTCGCGCAGGGACCGCGGCCCATCGTGCTTTCTCTGCGGCGCTCGAGGATGTCTGCAAATCGCTCGCTCTTCAAATCGTCGCCGATGGCGAGGGCGCGCAGCGCGTCATCGAAATCGAAGTCCGCGGCGCGAAAACGGAAGCGGCAGCCAAGCGCATCGCGGAAACGATTGCCACTTCGCCGCTCGTCAAGACTGCCTTTGCCGGCGGCGATCCCAACTGGGGCCGCGTGTTCGCGGCCGCTGGCCGCTCCGGTGTCCAATTCGATCCCTCGCGCGTCGACATCAAGATGGCAGGCATTCCCGTTTTGCGTCGCGGCAGCCCGCTGGATTTTAACGAACGTGTCGCCAGCAACAAACTTCTCGCGGCACACGTTCCGATTGTTCTGCACCTTCATGCCGGCGCCGCCAGTGCGCGCTACTGGACTTGCGACCTCACCGCGGAGTACGTTCGCATTAACGCTTCCTATCGCACCTGACATTTCCTGGCGCGTCGGCCGCGACGAATGAAACTGTTGTAGCTGCAGCGCTCTCTATGCGAGTATCCCTCACGTTTCACGCGGCGCTCTGTGCGTTTGCGTGCGAACGCGGCTTTCGCTCGGCGAAAGCTTCGATTGCCTCGTTTCGGAAAGGACGCAAGCCAATGTTCTTTGACAAAGCCGCTCTTTCAACGCGCTGGATTTTGGCTGTCGCTTTAACTTGCGCCTCCACCGCCGTTATTCCCCCTCCCGCGCGTTCGCAGACGCCGTCATCGGCGAGCGCCCCGACGGCTTCTCAAGATCCTTCCGCAATGGATGCACAGTGGCAGCGCGCCAGCGCCAAGTATGATGCGCACCGCGAAGACCTCCTCAAGGAAGTGAATCGTGGGGATCGCGAAGGCCCCTTCCGTCCCGATTGGGAATCGCTCGAACACTACGAAGCCCCCGAGTGGTATAAGGACGCAAAGTTCGGCATCTTCATCCACTGGGGCGTCTATTCCGTGCCCGCTTTCGGCAACGAGTGGTATCCGCGCAATATGTATCGCGAAGGTTCCGACCAATACAAACATCACATCGCCACCTACGGCCCCCAGGATAAATTCGGCTACAAGGATTTCATCCCCATGTTCAAGGCCGAACATTTTGACCCGGCCGCGTGGGCCCGGCTCTTCAAGGAAGCCGGCGCCAAGTACGTCGTCCCCGTCGCGGAACATCATGACGGCTTCGCCATGTACGACAGCGGCTTGAGTGACTGGACAGCCGCAAAGATGGGGCCGCATCGCGACGTCATCGGCGAACTCGCGAAAGCGGTGCGTGCCGAAGGCCTTCACTTCGGCGCATCCTCTCACCGCGTCGAGCACAATTTCTTTTTGGGCGTCGGCCGCGCGATCCCCTCCGATATTAACGATCCCCAATTCGCCGCCTTCTACGGGCCCGCGCACACCTGGCTCGAGGCCAAGTACGGCACCCCCTTATCAAACGATTTCACTTACGTCTCGCCGGCGTGGACCGCGGACTGGCTGGCGCGTGCCACGGAGATCGTCGAAAAATACCATCCCGACGTGATGTACTTCGACTGGTGGATTGGCCAGCCCTCGGTGCGCGCGGACCTTACGCGTTTCGCGGCGTTCTATTACAACAGCACCCTCAAATTCAGCGGGCACGCGGGTGTCATCAACTACAAAGACTTTGCAATGCAGGACCACAGCGGCGTCCTGGACATCGAACGCGGGCAACTCGGCGCCATCCGTCCGCTCTACTGGCAAACCGACACGTCAGTGAGCAACAAGTCCTGGGGCTACATTCAGAATGACACGTTCAAGTCGCCGCAATTCATCGTTCATCAGCTCATCGATATCGTCAGCAAGAATGGGAATCTGCTTTTGAACATCGGCCCGCGCTCGGATGGCACGATCCCCGAGGAAGTTCAGTCTGTATTGCGCAATGTCGGCGCATGGCTAAACGTTAATGGCGAAGCCATCTACGGCACGCGTCCCTGGAAAATCTACGGTGAAGGGCCAACCAAGGTAACCGCCGGCTCGTTCCACGATACGGACACCGCAGCCTATACTCCTGAAGATTTTCGCTTCACCACCAAAGGCGCTACGTTATACGCCATCGAACTCGATTGGCCCATCGCCGGCGAAGCCGTCATCCACTCGCTCGACACTTCCGCCGGCTCCTCCAAAGTCGCTTCCGTCGTCCTTCTCGGTTCCGATTCAAATCTCACCTTCCGACAGGAACCCGACGGCCTTCACATTCATCTTCCGCCACAACCTCCCGGCAAGTACGCCCACGCCTTCCGCGTGGCTTTCGCCGGGTCACAACCCTAATCTTGGAATTAGCCGCCAATCCCAACTCACCGGGTTCCTCCGCGCCCTCCCAGCCCTAATCGCCGTGAGAGGCGTTTGGCAACCCTTTCGCTTCCAAAGGACTAGTGAAACTTTCGAGTCCGGGTCCTCGTATAAGTTTCAGGTAGAAGCACGCTTTATTTCTCCCGGATAACCCTGTTGAAGGTTCGCCCTGCCATCGCTAAGGAGGTTGCCCTCCTCGCCGAGGCTCGGACACGCATTTGCGAGGAGAACATCAAATGAAACAGAACCTCATGCTGCCCGTCGCTTCTCTGCTCTTGATCCTGTTGATGACGCTGCACCTCACGAGCGATACGATCCATGCCAGGGCCGGCACCCCCGAGGCGGGAGGCTCAACCCTCGTTGCTGTGCCCATCCTGGCGCTCTGGCTGTACGGAACGCTGGTGCTCCCGGAACGCCGCTCGGGCCACATCATCATGCTCGTCGGGTCGCTCCTTGCGATCGGCATGCCGGTCATGCACGTGATGGCACCGGCAGGCATCTTTCGCGGCGCAATCGCCAGGTCCAGCCCAGCCTTCTTGTTCGTTTGGACGTTTCACGCCCTGGGCGTGCTTGGTCTGTTCGCATTTATCCTCGCAGTGCGCGGATTGTGGAGCCTGCGACGGGGCCAGCCCCGGTAGTCGGCCCCCATGGGCATCTGCGGTAGACGTGGGCCTATGCTCCGCCAGATTGCGCCGGTATTTTTCACGCTCGACATTCCCGCTACGCTCGCCTATTACACCGGCAAGCTGGGCTTCTCATGTCTGGGGACGTTGCTGGATCCCCCGGTCTACGCCATCGTCGCGCGCGACCAGCAGGTGATTCATTTCCGCTGCGCCGCGCCGCCCACTGCCAATCCGGGGAAATACGACGACGAATTGCTCGACGCCTACCTGTTCGTCGAGGATGCCGACGCACTTCACGCGGAGTACGCCGCGCGAGGCGTGGAATTCACGCGGGGACTAGGCAACATGCCCTGGCACAAGCGCGAGTTCGTGGTGAAGGATTGCGATGGCCGCCTGCTGGCCTTCGGCGCGAACTTGTCTTTGCCGTAGTGGCAGGTCTTTAGACACGTTCCTTGTCTTTGACTTTGTAGCGGCGCCTCTCTAGCGCGTCCCATCCGCAGCATGTATGGCTGGCCTCCTCGTCCGCCCTCCAGCCAAACCAAAAGCCTGCGGTGCCGCGCCTCCTGCCTCTGCGGACAGCAGCTAGGTTGCTCTCTAGTGTATACTTAACGGTAATTATTGAGCCGGCTGCCGGACCGAGATTGCGTGGCATGCAAAATCCGCAACACTCCATGCGCCTGCCCCGCAGAAAGGTGGTATATTACCAAGTGGCGGTCGAACGGCTGTCGCGTCCTGAAGCCGTCAAGCTCCTTCGGGAGTGCCTGCGCGTCGGTAAGATTATCCCGGGCAAACACTTTCGCGACGAGCTGGCCGCGGAAGGGCTCATTCTTCCTGATGCGCTCCGCGTGCTTAGGACAGGGAACATCTTTCAGGAGCCAGAATGTGACCCCAAAACCGGTGATTGGAAGTACCGCGTCGAGGGCAGAGAAGTGGACGGCAAATGGCTCGCGATCGTGTTTTGCTTCAGGGCCACGGACACTGCATTTCTGATTACCGTGTTTTCTGTCGAGCGGAAGCGAAAATGAAGAAAGCTCAGTGCAGCAACTGCGGAGCGGATGCCCGAATCGTGCGCGGCGATTACGAGTTTAAGGAAACCGGCCTGCGCGATTTCGTCCTCCTGGATATCGAGCTCATGAAGTGCGGGAAATGCGGCAACGTGGACCCCGTCTTGTTCCAGGTGGACGAGCTGATGCACATCGCGGCGGTTGCCATCCTTCAGAAACCTTACCGGCTTCGCGGCGAGGAGCTCCGTTTTCTGCGAAAGCATGTTGATCTGAACCAAGAGCAGTTTGCCAGGCTGCTTCGCGTGAACAAGACCACTCTCTCGAAGTGGGAAAACAACGAGGACCCTATCGGAGTGCAGAGTGACCTCTTAGCCAGAGCGATCGTGATTTCCCGCGACAAACGGTTGGAGAAGCGTGCCGCTGACCACATTCGAGCCTTCGAAAAAATTGCCGACCAGCGGAAACGCGTGCGGGTCGAAGTGGATACCGAAAAGCTCGAATACGAATACGCGTGAGCGAACTAGAATCGAGCATTGCAGCTTCAGGAAAGAAAGGAAACAGCGAGACCCAGGTTCAAAAAACCTGAACCTGGGGCACCGGGCAACGGCGGTAAACACTTATGGAGGAACCACCAGACAGTGGGTATCTTGAGTTTTCTTTTCCTTTTGCCGCTGTTTCCTTCCAAGCATCTTCTCCGTTGAAAGAAACTGTGAAGGCTCAATTTCGGGCACATTTGCCAGTAACCGATTTTCTTCTGAGCGGCGGGTGGAGCAGAGAATTCCGGCGGGGTGCTGCATCCCCGCGGTTTTCAGAGTGCGGATTTTGACTCTTCTTCTTTTCCTCGAGATCGAAGGAGACAGGAACGTGTGAAGAAATTGTCTTTGGGTGTTGGAGTGCCGCGCTTTGGTGTTGTGGCAAGTTAGCTCAGCGATTCGCGGGTGCGCCACCCCCTTTTCGGCAACAGGGCGAGGGCGGCATGGGTGCACCGCCTACCGGGAACAAAAACGGCCCGGCCTTCGTTATATACCATAAGACGGGTGTGCCGGTTCAAGCGTCAGACAACCGTTAGGGAGGCGGACGTCATGAAGAGGAGCAAGAGTTTGCTACGAGGCTGGTTACCGGGTGCGGTTTGTGCGGCGGTGATTTGCCTGGTGGCTGGTGTGTCCGCGCGGGCGCAGGGCGAAAAGCGCTCCGTTTTCGCGCCGAACGATTTTCATTGGCAGGGATCCTTGAAGGCCGGGCAGACCCTGGAAGTGGTCAATACCAATGGCGAAATTGGAGCCAACCGCGCTTCCGGGGATGCCGCCCGCGTAGAAGGCATCCTGGGCGGGGGCGATGACGACCACTATTTGTTTATCGAGGTCGTCGAGTACCCGGATGGCGTCACGGTTTGCGCCGTCTACGCGAAGGATAAGGCGCCGGGCCGCTGCCATCGCGGCGGAGTGTCGTCGGAGTCCGGCAACTGGTGGCATGGGCGCCGAGCGAAGATCAACTTTAACGTCCAAGTCCCGCGCGGCGTTCGGCTGAATGCGTTGACCACCAATGGCAGGGTCCATTGCCTGAATTTGGACAGCGTCGTGCACGCGGCAACGACCAACGGCGACGTGGAAGTCTCGACGAGCGAGTGGGCCTCCGCGAGGACCACGAACGGCGGAGTGCGCGTGTCCATGGGCAACGCCAAGTGGAGCGGCCAGCTGGAGCTGGAGACCACCAATGGCAGTGTGGAGGTAACGCTGCCGGCCTCCGCCGAATTTCAGGTGGATGCGGCCACCACCAACGGCGGCATTGGCTCGGACTTTCCGGTTACGGTACAGGGGAGGTTTGGCCCCAAGTCTCTCTCCGGCACGGTGGGCGGCGGAGGGCGCGAATTGAAGGTCGCCACAACAAACGGCCGTATAGCGCTGAGGAAGAGCTGACTGGGTCTTGGAAGAAACCGCGGACGGCGCAGAGGTAAGACGAGGCGCCGCAAAGGTGGCATCGATCTCGTAGGTGGCGCACCCTGCGGCTTTCAGGGTGCGGGTTTTAACCTTCTTTTAACTTCGAGTCTCCAACTTCTAACCTCTGCCCTACTCCCACTTCCAATCCGCAAACTGCTCCCGCAGCGCAATCTTCTTGAACTTACCCACTGAAGTCCGCGGCAACACATCCAAAAAAACAAACGCATCCGGAAGCTGCCACTTGGCGAAGGTTTGCGCGAGGTAAGCTCGCAGTTCTTCGCTGGTTGCCTGCGCCCCGTCTTTCAACACGACAGCCGCCACCGGCCGCTCCTGCCACTTCGGATGCGGCACTCCCACTACCGCCGCTTCCCGGACGGCCGGATGCCCCATCAACATATTCTCGATATCCACCGAGCTGATCCACTCCCCGCCAGACTTCACCAGGTCTTTCGCTCGGTCCACGATCTTGATGAATCCCTCGTCGTCCATCGTGGCGATGTCCCCGGTCTTGAACCACCCATCCTCCGTCCACCGGTGCGCCTGATCCGGCGATTTGTAATAGCTGGCGGCCACCCACGGTCCGCGCACCTCCAATTCACCCGGTGTTACGCCGTCTCGCGGAGCCTCGACCGTCTTGCCCTCAAGTCCTTCTGGCCGCGTGACTCGCAATTCAACAAACGGAGTTGGCCAGCCCTGTTTGGTCCGGACTTCGTACTGTTGGTCAAGGGTCCACTCGCTCATGTGCCTCTTGAGTTTTCCCACGGTAGCCAGCGGCGTGGTTTCCGTCATGCCCCAAAGATGAAGGATGTGCAGATTGTGCTTGTCGAGGGCACGCATTAGGCGCTCCGGCGGCGCCGAGCCGCCGATCACGATGCGCACGTGCCACGGAAATTCCCATCGCTCGGGATTTTTCTCAAGTGCCGCGAGCACGCCAAGCCACACCGTCGGAACGCCGCAAGCAATCGTCACCCGCTCCCCCGCGATCAGGTCCAGCACACTTTCGGGGTCGACATTGGGCCCCGGGAGAATCAACCGTGCCCCCGCCATCGCACAGGAATAGGGCAATCCCCACGCGTTCGCATGAAACATCGGTGCAACTGGAAGAACGGTATCGTGATGGCTGATCGCGAATGAATCTACACCGAGTTCGGCAAACGTGTGCAGCACCAACGCCCGGTGCGAGTAGACGACTCCTTTCGAATTCCCGGTTGTCCCAGACGTGAAACACATCGCCGCGCCGTCATTCTCATCCATCACCGGATACCGAAAATCGTCGCTCGCTCCCGCTAGCAGTTCTTCATAGTTCAAATATCCGGCCGGAATGCCGCCTCCGCCATAAGGCACGACGATGACACGTTCGAACGACACGCCGTCGCGAAATTTTTCATACGTCGGCAGCAGCACGTCGTCAATAATCAGGAACCGGTCCTCCGCATGGTTGACGATGGCCGCAAGCTCGTGCGGATGCAACCGCAAGTTCAGCGTGTGCAGGATTCCCCCCGCGCACGGCACGCCGAAGAACGCTTCGAGATGCCCGGAATGATTCCACATCATCGAGGCAACGCGGTCGCCCGGCCGCATTCCAAGTTTGCTCATCGCGTCCGCAAGGCGCCGCGCTCGGCGGTAAAAGTCGCCAAAGGTTGTTCGAACGATGGAGCGGTCGGGTCTGCGGGAAACGATCTCAACGCGCTGAAAAAGCTTGCCCGCCCTCTCCAAAATAGCGGGAAGCGTCAGCGGAAAATCCATCATCGTCCCGCGCATAACCTTGGTCCTTTCGGCGGCCAACTTGGCGGCATCCTACCATCATTCGCCAACCAGGAGTGACTCAAGCCCTTTTCGGAGCGCGACGTACGCGCCAGTGAATGCCTCGCCTGCAGGAACTATCGTCGAAGAGCCTTCCAGCGTAGCTAGACTCTTTCCCATTGCAAAAGGGGTTAATTTTCGAGACCATGCCTCTGACCGCTGAAGTGCCGGTCTCGCGCCCGCGGTGGTTCGGCTCCCCCTGACTGCCCGTGATCGATAGCTGTCCTTCAGCGCGCTCCGCGACTCTCACTTGGGTTCCGGGCAGAAGGAGTGGGCAGGTGAAGAAGCTCTACATCGGCAATCTTCCGTTTTCCGCGACGGAAGAGCAGCTGCAGGAATGGTTCGCACAAATTGGCGTTACTCCCTCGGGCGTCAATCTCATTCGTGACCGGTTCACGGGTCAATCTCGCGGTTTCGCTTTCGTCGAAGTTCAAAGTGACGAAGACGCCGACCGCGCGATCAACTCGCTGAATGGCCAAAATTTCGGCGGGCGGAACCTGGTTGTCAACGAAGCTCGGCCGCAAGCTGAGCGCGGCGGCGGGGGCGGTGGACGTGGCGGAGGCGGTGGTGGTTATGGCGGCGGGCGCGGCGGCCATGGCGGTGGTGGCGGTGGACGCGGCGGCGGGGGCGGGCGCGGCGGAGATCGCGGAGACCGCGGGAATCGTTGGTAAGCTTCCTCTAAATCCCATGGCGGCGTTCTAATCCCTCGGGACGCCGCTCGAAACCCTCCTGAAAAGTCTCCCGTGGGACGTCTGCGTCTTTCGCCTCCCAGTTACTCTGCAACATTCACGGCTGAAACTCGTCTAACTATTTGGCGGCTCGTCGAAGGCAGAGAGTGCTACAAGCCTCTCGGCCCGCCGATAAAGGCAGCGCTTGCTTACGCCCCGGAGGCGTGGCCGAGGCTCTATATACCTTACCATCGGCAGACATCGGCCATTGCGTATAGAATCCCGGCGCATAGAGGACGCCTCGAACCCGTTCGCGGCACAACCTCCGTCCTTGTCTCAACAAGCGCAGCGACCGAAACAAATTGCCCGGTAACGTGTTTGAAACAATAGGCAAGGAATATGTCGCAAAGCGCCGAATGTGAAGTATGTTGAGCGCCTGGCAGCCAGCCTCCTCCGGGAGGAATTGGCGGCCTAGAAGTCGCCGGGTGACACGAGCGATGCCTGACAAAGACGAGACGAACCTTCTGGCCGCTCCTTGCATCCAACCGGAGGAAGAGGACGTATCCAAGAGAACGATGACCACGTGGCACAAACGCGATTGGCAGCAATTTTATGAACTGGCGCGCCGGCCTTGGCAGCGTCACCGCCCGCCTCGCCCTGTGTACCCCACGGGCTTGAACCGCGTCCTGCCTGCCCAAGGTTTCAGTCTTTCCGAACTGGATGACGCCGGCGTCGATCTCGATCTCGCCGAGCGCCTCGGCCTTCCCGTGGACGCCGGCCGCATCGGTGCCTACGGTCCGAACGTCACTGTCCTGCGCGATTTCGTCCGTTCTTCCCGCCAGCCTCGTTAATCATTTTCTGTCCCGGCATTTTTTCTCGGCAGCCTCGGCGACTGGCGTTCTCGGCCCCGTTAAATACCTCATTGATGCATTTTTCAATTTCCGTAAACTGAATACCGCCCGATCACTCCAATTTTCGCGTGCCCCCAGCCCCAGGAATCCTAGAGTGACAAATCCTAGAGTGATAACCGAACGCCGGTCTGCGCCCCGGCTCATCAAAAGCGTCCCTCTGCAAATCACGCTCGCCAGGGAGAGTTCCGCGGCGGCGCATCCTGCGGAGACCATGAACTTCTCCAAGCGCGGCGCGTATTTTGCCATCAGCCTCAAACTTCGCGAAGGCGTCAAACTTGAGCTTCGCCTGAAAATTCCCGAGGAAATTAAATCCCTCCCGCCGCTCGAATGTAAATTCATCGGCCGTGTCGCGCACGTTGAGCAGCTCGGCAAAAATGGCATGTCCGGCGTCGGCGTCCATTTCCTCTATTATTCTCTGGACTGATTCTCTGCTTGTCTCTCCGGTGCGCGCTTCACCTTTTTTTGGAACGTCGGCTCTTTGCTCTCTCCTTCTTTTTCCACAATCGTCCACATATTTGCACAGACATTTTCCCCGATTTTCGTTGACGCCCAAAACAACTAAGTTTATCTTCCCCACCAGATTGAACCGGAAGCGGAACAGACTTTACGGTTCGGTTCAGACCTCGCGATATCTTAACCGTTGTCGCGATTCTGATCGGAACCGGGAAGTTCGTAGACTTCCTTCCTCAGACTGAAGCTCGCAAACGCTTAACCTCGCTTGCGGCGTCAGGGTGGAGAGGGATGCTTGGAAGTGTAGTGTTCGGTTCTCAGGCTGCGATGGCTTAACCGCCGTTGCAGCAGTGGATCGCACCCGAAATTTCTGAGGCTTTGCGGTTTGGCTTGGTTGTCGCGGCAGCTTCACGGCTCTTGCGGCCCTGAGCTAAATCGAAAAGTTCGTGGGCATTGCGGTTTGGTTTAGAGACTGCAGCGGCTTAACGGCTGTTGTAGCCTTTCGCCAAATCCAACAGCCCGTAGGTGGTACGCATCAGTTTGGAAGGCGCAACAAGCCGCAAGGCTCCTGCGTCGCTGGATTGAACGGAAGCCTGAAACTTTACGGCTCGATTTAGAGGGCGCAACTCGCTTAACCGCTTGTTGCGCCCTCAACTTTTCTCCCCGCTCTCCAACCCCGCTCGCCCTTTTTTTTCTTACTACTCAGCCAGACGGTTCGCCTCTTACCACTAGCCACTCACCCCCATTTTGGTGTAGTCTCTAACCATGCAAATAGGTCAAAGACTCAAAACGCTTCGCGAAGACAAGAATTTCAGCCAGGGCGACATCGAGAAAGCCACCGGCCTTCTCCGCTGCTACGTTTCTCGTGTCGAAAACGGCCACACCGTCCCCACCGTCGAAACCTTGGAGAAGTGGGCGCGCGCTTTGGACATGCCTCTCTATAAAGTCATGTACGAAGGCAACGAACCGCCCAAGCCCCGCAAGCTCGTCAGCGACGACGACAAGGGTCTCTGGGGCTACTCCAAAAAAGAAGCCTCCGAACTCAGCAAATTGCAGCGCTACCTCGCCAAGATGGATCCCAAAAAGCGCATCCTCTTGTTAGGTTTCGCCGCCCGCCTCGCCCGCCAAGCCGCAAAGTAATCTCTTTCGCTGCCATTTGTTTTGGGTCGGCGCACGACTTCCGTCGTGCCGTGCTTACTCCGGCCTTCGTTTTGGGGCTCGGAGCTCCAGCTCCGGCTTTACGCCTCGGTAGAATATGTTTCGCACCTTAGTTCTCTTAATCAGCGGAGTTTGCATCCTGGTCCGGACCGGGACGCGCTACGCCTTTTGTGGCGCGCGTGCGAAGATTCTTCTTCCTCTTGGTCCCCGCCAGTCGGCCCCTCCCCGCCCGTCATTTCGATCGGAGCAGCCGGACGCTCTTTCCCTCCGCCTTGCTCCTGCGAGGCGGTCCGGCTGCGAAGAGAGAACCGCTGCCCCATCGCACGCATCTGGTGCGATGAATCCCTCTTTGGCAGCCCAGGGACGGCGCCAAGGGGCTGCGTGGAGAAGCTGTGCAAAACCTGTGGGCAGACTGTCATGCCCACTAGACTGGCGCGTCCGTTTCCGCAATGATGTCGACGCAGTGAGCTTGCCCTGAGCAACTTCGCAAAACTAACAGACGACATCGTGCAGGCCGTCCACGTCCTGCGGCAACAAGGGATAGCTGTCGGTTTCCCGATGCAAACCGCCGACGGCCAGATAATTTTTTCCGTGGGCAAAGATACTTTGACCGCAAACCAGATCCTCGACCTTCTCGAACGCGGCGAACTCCACGCCGAAGGTCTGCGCAAATCCGTCGAAGCGCAAGCCTCGGCCAAGCCCCTGCGCAAGAAAGCCGCATCTCCCTAACGCAACCGCAGGTGCCGTGGCGGCCGCGCCGGCACGCCGCCCGACAATTTCTCCTTGTAGGGGCACAACATGTTGTGCCCGCTCACCCGGCCTCACCCCACGCCGTCATTTCGAACGCAGCAAGCCGACGCTTTTTCCTTCGCGTTTGCTCCTGCAAACGCGTCGGCTTGCGGAGAGAGAAATCTCTCTGCCTCTTATTCCCTCTATGCTCCACTAGGCTCTTAGAGAGGTTGCTTTCACCCCAAATCCGAGCGGTTATACATGCAACTCTTCGACATGCTGACGCCGAACTTTGATATTGCCTTCGTTCTTGCGCGCCGCGGCAAGGTCATAGGCAAGTTGCATGCGCAACCAAGTTTCCGCTGTGCTTCCGAAAGCCTTCGATAGCCGTATCGCCATCTCCGGACTAATCCCAGACTTGCCGTTCACAACATTATTAAGCGCCTGCCGCGTCACGCCGAGCACCTTCGCGCCGGCCGTCACCGAGAGTCTCAAAGGCTCAAGGCAATCGTGGCGAACGACGCGGCCGGGATGTACGGGGTTTTTCATGGGCATGGAATTTTCTTCCTCCTTAATGGTAGTCAATCATTTCAACGTCAAAGGCATCCTCTCCCTCAAAGCGGAAAACGATGCGCCAATTGGCCCGGACGGTCACGGACCAGAATCCTTTCAAGTCGCCTTTCAGCGGGTGCAGCCGATAGCGCGGTAGGTCGAGAGCTTGCGGCGTTGTGGCGGAATCGAGAACCGTAAGGATTCGTTCCACCGTGTCCAGCAGGTCGGCGCGTATCCCGCTTCGGTCTCCGCGCTCATAGAGGCGTTTCAGGCCTCGGTGCTTGAAGCTCCGAATCACAAGGATGCAGTGTAAAGTGATACTTGTCGCTTGTCAACGACTCTTTCCCAGCGCCGCGCAGCAAGATTTCTCACGGGAGGGCCACAACACGCTTTCACTACCTTAGTTCTCTGCATCCGCGCTATGTCTTTTGTAGCGCGGATGCGAAGATTCTTCCGTTCCCTCTAACCTTCGAACACCGTGCCCTTGCGCCTCCGTCCCGTAACCCGGACCCTAGATACCAGTAGTCCCCGTGCTGTAGACTACGAACGAAGGCCACCGAGACCCTATATGAGCAGCAATTCAAAAATCGAGTGGACTGAAGCCACGTGGAATCCAGTCCGCGGCTGCACCAAGATTAGTCCTGGTTGCAAGCATTGCTATGCTGAGACCTTCGCTGAGCGCTTTCGCGGGGTACCGGGTCACCCTTATGAGCAGGGGTTTGACCTGAGGCTCGTCCCGGAGAAGCTAGCGGAACCCTTGTCCTGGTCCCAACCTAAGATGGTGTTTGTGAACTCGATGAGCGACCTGTTCCACTCCGGCGTCTCAGAAGACTATATTGTTGCAGTCGCGCGAGTGATGCAAGTTGCCGCTTGGCATACCTTCCAGATCCTTACGAAGCGGTCAGATCGACTCCGACAAATGTTGGAGGAATCCCTGGCATTCGCGGCGCACTTGCCAAACGTGTGGTGGGGGGTAAGCGTCGAAGACCGTAAACATGGGCTACCACGCATAGCAGATTTGCGTCGTGCACCGGCTGGCCTTCGGTTTTTATCAATCGAGCCATTGTTGGAAGATCTCGGCACAATCGACCTAACTGGCATGGACTGGGTAATCGTAGGAGGTGAAAGCGGCCCAGGCGCCCGTAAGATGGATAGGCGCTGGGTTGAGCAAATACTGAGACAGTGCTCGCAAGCAAAGGTGCCATTTTTCTTTAAACAGTGGGGCGGCGTTCAGAAGAGGAAGACCGGACGGAGGCTCCATGGTAAAACATATGATAATATGCCCCCGCGCCACGTAACGCCTGTACCATCAAGGGAAGCGCGAATGGCTGCAATGGCTCAGCACTCATACGGACTAGCCTTCGTGCCTCTTGAACGTATCTCAGCGAGTTGACGCATGCCTGCCACGTGAAAAGAAGAACTCGACCCCCGGAAGCCGAGCACCCAGCCGAACGTCTATTGTTCGAGCTTCCGCCCCGGCTACCGGAAGACCCCAAGTTTCCTCGCCTTCGCCATCCTGTCTGGACAGAACACAAAGCCAATCTGATAGCGCGATACCTTTATTATTTTGTCTTGATTACGAAGCACGGAACCTACATCGACGGGTTCGCAGGTCCTCAACGTCCTGAGAACCCTGAAATGTGGTCAGCAAAACTTGTGCTTGAAAGCGAGCCGAGGAGGCTGCGACATTTCTATCTCTTCGACAAATCCGCGAACCAAATCGCTCTCTTAGAAGCTCTGCGTTCGTCGCAACCAAAGGTGCCTGGCCGGACCATCCAAATATTCGAAGGCGACTTCAATAATAAAGTTCGTCAGCTGCTCGGATCGGGAAAGATCAAACAGACCGAAGCAGCATTCTGCCTTTTGGATCAGCGAACATTTCAGTGCCACTGGCGGACGCTAGGTCAACTGGCACGATACAAGAGGAAAGGTCGACCAAAGATCGAGCTTTTCTACTTCTTGGCAGTCAGCTGGCTGCCCCGCGCTTTGTCCGGCGTAAGAGACAACAGCCTCCTGAGGAACTGGTGGGACCGGAAAGATTGGAGGCAACTGAAAGAGTGGTCGACAGACCAGATTAGGGACGAGCTGATCAGTCGTTTCAAAAGCGAACTTCGCTACAAATACGCGTTGCCCTATCCCATTTTCGAGGCGGTCGGCAGCGCCAACGTCGTCTATTACATGATCCACGCCACTGATCACGACGAAGCTCCTAAACTCATGACGCGCGCGTACAACAAGGCGATCCAACGCCGCGAAACGCCCGAGCAGTTCTTGATGGGCTTTGCCCGGCGGGATGCGAAAACCTAACTTCACTTCATTTGAGTCGGATGGAGGTGGAAAAATGGCCGCAAAGAATGACGAAGATTCCGTCGTCGAGGCGCTGGAGAAAGAAGCTGGAAGGCTTGTCAAGCTCCTGAATTCGAGGGAAGCCAAGCGACCGCTGATCATGGAATTCAGCGGCACTCCTAAGTCTGGGAAAACCATGGCAATATCCGTGCTACGACTCTTCATGAGGCGGCGGGTGGCGTCTAGGCCGGTGGGGTGCCACATCCTTCGGTTTTAAGGATGCGGGTTTTGACTCTCTTTGTTCCTGGATCCAATTCCCCTATCTTCAACATCTGACCTCAAACTTCTGCGAGTCCAGCGCCGTTCAACCCGCAAATATCGCCATTCAACCCCCAATTTCGACCATTCCCTGCAATTCACTTTACCTCCTCGCCAATCCCATGCTACCCTTCCTCATGTTCTCCTCGCAATCCACCTCCCCGGCGAATCGCTCCCCGCGCTTCCGTCTAAGTCCTTTCCCTGCCGCTCTTACAGACAAATCGCAACTTACTGAAAATCCAGCCACTTTAAGTCCTTTCGCTGCCACTCTTACGCGCCATGTCCAACATAACCCCTTTGTTTGCCGCTCTTACAAAAAACACCGGGGGTCAGATCTTTCACGCCAAAGATCCTTCCGGTCCGGTTTTTCTCGGCCGAATTTCCTCTCCACTCATCCCTCACCATTCACCACTAAGTCCTTTATAATCCGCACTTACATAAAATCCGCCCACAAGCCATTTAGAATGAACACTTCCAAAACACAGCACTTAAAACCGGCTCTGTTGACATCCTTGGAGACGAAGGCGATGCCTCAAACGGTAGAGGTTGTAGGTGAGTCCGAGGAGCAGGGCTTGGCGGATTTGCGCGG
Source organism: Candidatus Acidiferrum sp. (assembly GCA_035576885.1). Classification (GTDB taxonomy): domain Bacteria; phylum Acidobacteriota; class Terriglobia; order Acidiferrales; family UBA7541; genus Acidiferrum. The sequence continues at coordinate 49,180 of DATLVZ010000011.1, forward strand.
GCAAGCTGCGGCCGGGAGCGCGGGAAGAAAGTTTTCGTTTGATCACCGAGAAGATAGTTTCGATCTTGGCTCGTTGTCCGTACTCTTTTTGCGGAAAAGCCCGGTACATCTGATAACGAATTCCCCCTCGGGGGATGC
>DATLVZ010000012.1:0-18338 GCA_035576885.1 Candidatus Acidiferrum sp.
ATCGCGTGTATCCTTAATCCGGGGTAGTTCAGTAGCTTTCCCGCTGTTCCCGCATTTCTGTTGAATTCAAGGACTGGCCCGGGTTTTGTGGCCGCTTCTGCTTCTGCGGCGCTCGCTTGGTTTGTCACGAGTCACTAGTCACGGAGTCTTTGCATGGCGCAAAAAGTCAGAATCATCGGCGTACCCATGGACCTCGGCCAATCCCGCCGCGGCGTGGATATGGGACCTTCCGCACTTCGCGGCGCCGGCCTTCAGACACGCATCAAGCAGCTCGGCCACACTGTCGAGGACATCGGCAATCTCGAAGTCAAGCAGCCTGAAGAGATGCACATAGGCGAGAAGCGCGCCAAGTATCTCCAGGAAATCGCCGAAACCTGCCAAGACATCGCCACTACAGTAGAAAAATCTCTCGGTGAAGGGTTTCTACCCCTCGTTCTTGGCGGCGACCATTCCATCGCCGTCGGCGTCGCCTCTGGCGTCGCCTCTCACTATCGTAAAGACAAAAAAGAAATTGGCTACCTCTGGCTCGACGCCCACGGCGACATGAACACCCCCGAGTCCTCGCCTTCCGGCAACATCCACGGCATGCCCCTCGCCGCGATCATGGGCTACGGCGCTCCCGAACTCGTCGATCTCCTCGGTTTCAAACCCAAAGCCGAACCCGGCAACATCGTCATCGTCGGCGCGCGCGATCTCGACGCCCAGGAACGGAAAATCGTAAAAAAATCCGGCATCCACGTTTTCACCATGCGCGATATCGACGAGCGCGGCATGCGCGAAGTCATGTCCGACGCTCTCAAATACGCCATGGACGACACCGCAGGCATCGCCGTCAGTCTGGACATGGACTTCGTCGATCCCAGCGACGCCCCCGGTGTAGGCACGCCCGTCCGCGGAGGCGTCACCTACCGCGAAGCCCACCTCGCCATGGAAATGATCGCCGACTCCGAAGCCATGCTCTCGCTCGAGGTCGTCGAAATTAATCCCATCATCGACGAACACAACCGCACCGCGCTCCTCGGCGTCGAGTTAGTCCTCTCTGCCCTTGGCAAAAAAATCCTGTAGCTCTGTGTTCGGAGTATGCTCTTATCCGCGGGACTTTTTCGCTCGCGAACTTCGATTCTTGTGAGTTTTTCCGCTCGTCGGTGGCAGCTTGCGCTTTGTCGGTCGCGCCACATGATTCATGCTTTCCGGCAGTTCGTCACCGCTAATTGGTTCGTTGTCCCGGCCGGCGCGCGCAAGGATCTGCATCGTCACGGTGCGATTCGCTTGCAGCGAGCGTGTCCGAAAATACTCCTCGGTTCTCAACGCCGAGACCTTCTCAGCCACCGCCACGTTGATGAGCTGATTCAGCGCCACTCCTTCCATCTCGGCTGCCTTCCTTACTTCGTCCAGCAGCGACGGCTGAAGCCGTAACGCAAAATTGCTTCGTCTCATCTAGTTTTCCCTCTCAATTCGAGAAGCGCTGTGAACGGCAGTATCACCCGGCAATCGAATTTTTCTCTCAACGTCACAAAATCTGCCTGATTGAAAGTAACCACCGCATCGGCGTGCCCGTTTACCGCGGTTTCCAGCACCATGTCGTCCTTCGCATCCGGCAATTGAGGCCGCCAGCGATAGGAAAGCCGAACCGGCCTCGCGATAGACACGACGTCATCCAGAACGCGTTCCACATCGCGCGGGCCAATGCCAGCGGCAGTTAGCTGGTCGGGCCTTGTCAACACAGCCTCGTACTCCAACAATAGCGGAACCGAAAGTAGGAGTTCGAACCGCCCGGCCAACGAACCCAGTAACAGTTGGCGCGAGGCCCCTCGGCTGCTTCGGAAGGCGGCGACCACCACGCCCGTATCGAGCACGTAGGCGAATCCCACTCCACTATGATATTGCAGGCAATATCACCTGTCAAACGCTGCCTCTCTTGGGTCGCCGCTTTCCTGATTGCGGATCGCTCTTGAAGCCCCTCGCTCAGCTCATCCGCAACGCCGACATCGGATCTATCCGCGAAGCCCGCCGCGCTGGCAAATACCCCGCTAAGGCTGCCACACCTGTGAGAATCACCAGCATCCCAACAAACGTCACAGGATCGCTCGCCGTCACTCCAAACAAAAGCCCGCTGAGCGTGCGCGCCAACGCCCACGACGCCACAACTCCCGCAACCATCCCAATCCCCGCCAGCCCCAGCGTCTGCAACAAAATACTCGTCTGCAGCGTCTCCGCTGACGCTCCGAGCGCCATGCGAATCCCAATTTCCTGCGTCCGCTGGCTCACGGAGTACGAAATCACCGCATAGATTCCCAGCGAAGCCAGCACCAGCGCAAATCCCGCGAATCCGCCGAGCAACGCAACGACGAATCTCCGCGGCGATACAGCTCGATCCACCAACGTCTGCAACGTTCGCAAATTCGCCGTGGGCAAATTCGGCTCGATGGGCCGCAGCGCCTCTCGAATCCTCGACGCAAGTTCCGACGTCGGCAGCGACGTCCGAACCACCAGATCCACCGACCCGTAATCCTGCGTTTGCCTTATCGGGATGTAGAACTCGTTTCCCGACGTCTGCTCCAACGCCAGGTGCCGCACATCTCCCACGACGCCTACGACCGTACGTTCGGGATCAAGCCGAACCATCTTTCCGATCGGATCTTCCCCAGGCCACAAATTTTGCGCCAGCGTCTGATTCAAAATTATCACCGGCAAACTTCCCTTCGTATCCCGCTCCGTAAAATCGCGCCCTGCCCGCAGCGGAATGGCCATCGCGCGAAAATATCCATCGCTGATGATCCGTGGAAATCCTTCCGGATACGTCTGCGGAGTATACTGCACGCCCTTCGCCGCAATTCCCCAGCTCCGGTTCCTCCCCAGCGGCAGGGCATCGGAAAGTCCCGCGCCCTCGATCCCTGGCACATCCATCACGCGATGCAAAGCTTCCGTGAAGTAACTATTTTTCTGCTCCTGCGTTTTGTACGACGCATTCGGATCGATCCGCAGCGCCGCCGCTCGTTCCGGCCGGAATCCCAAATCCACGTCCAGCACGCGCAGAAAACTCCGTATCAAAAGTCCCGCCCCAACCAGCAGCACGCACGCCAGCCCAATTTCTGACACCACCAACGCGCCGCGAATCCAGGCATGCCCTCGCCCGTGGCTCGATCCGCGGTTCGAATCCTTCAATGTGTCGTGTAGCTTCAAATCCTGTGCTTGCAGTGCCGGCACCAGTCCAAAAAGCAGTCCCGTCAGCAGCGCGGCCACCAAAGTAAATCCCAGCACGCGGGCGTCAATCCGCACATCGCTCAGCAACGGAATGCTCACCGATGTCAGATGCGCCAGCACGCGCGTCCCCGCAAACGCCAGCAACAATCCCAGCGCCGCCCCGCCGCACGACAGCACCAGGCTCTCCGTCAACATCTGCCCAATCAATCGCCCTGGCCCAGCACCCAGCGCCGCACGAATGGCAATCTCCTTTTGCCGGGTCGCTCCCCGCGCCAGCAGCAAATTCGAAAGGTTTGCACACACAATCAGCATCACCACGCCCACCGCGCACGCCAGCACCAACAGTGTTGGCCGCAGCCGCCCGCTCACGTGCTGCGCCAGCATGGAAAGTTTGGGATCGAAAACATTCATGTTCGTATGCTGCTGCTGAAATTGCTTTCCCAGAATCGCCGCCTCCGCCTGCGCTTTCCCAAGCGTCGCGCCCGGCTTCAGCCGCCCCACTATGGCGATTGTATTCCCCCATCGGTTCGTCTCCGGCGATAGAGGAAACGGCTCATACATATCCACCTTGGTTCCTGGCGCAAATGTCGTCCCAAAATCAAACGACGCCGGCAGCACTCCCACCACCGTCACCGGCCCTCCATCAAAGGGCAACGCCCGCCCTACAATGTTCGGATTCGCCGCGAATTTTCTCCTCCATAATCCATCGCTCAGCATGGCGACTGCGGGCCCTCTCCACTTGCACTCATCCGCGCTGAACTGCCGCCCGTTCTGCGGCTCCACGCCGATCAGCGGAAAGAAATTTTGCGTCACCCGAACGCTGGTCAACCTCTCAGCCGGTCCATCCCCAATCAGCTTGGCGTCTCCCACGCCATAAAACGCGAAATAGGCCGCCAGGTCCTCAAACGACTGGTTGTGCGCCCGATAGTCCAGCAGATAATCGACCTGCACCGTTTTCCCGGACATATCACTTGTGTCGTCGTTGTGATTCGCCATCCACACCAGCCTCCCAGGATCGCGAAACGGCAGCGGCCGGATCAAAATCGTGTTCACCACGCTGAAAATCGTGCAGCTCGCCCCAACACCAAGCCCCACAATCAGAATCGCAAACGCCGCAAACCCCGCGTCTCGCCAAAGCATCCGCCCCGCGTACCGCACATCCCTTCGGATGTTTTCCAGAAACCGCGTTCCACCATTCCCACCCTGCGATCTCGTTTGTGAAGACACGCATCCTCCTGCGCACTTCCCGCGTCTCTGTAGACGATGCAAACCTAAAAAGGTTCCGTCTCCACTTCCAAATCCCGCGCCGATAAATCCCAGCCAATCTCCGTTGTCACTCCAGAACCACCGCGGCACTTCCCCCGCGACAACTCCCCCCCTTTGCCCTATAACTAAGAACTGGCACTCGATCACTCCAAGACCGGCTATCTCCATGACCCCTGACAAAAAGCGATTGCGCATCGGCGTTCTCTTCGGCGGCCGCTCCGGCGAGCATGAAGTCTCCCTCGCCTCCGCAGCTTCCGTGATTCGCGGCCTCGACCAGGACAAATACGAAGTCGTGCCCATCGGCATCACCAAAGAAGGCCACTGGCTCATCGGCACCAGCGCGCAAAAAATGCTTCCTGAAGTTCTTCGCACCGGCCAGCGCGTCACGATGAGCGCCGATCCAACCGATGCCGCCCTCGTCCGCCTCGACGGCAGCGGCGGCGGCCAGCGCATCGACGTCGTCTTCCCTGTCATGCACGGCACCTTCGGCGAAGACGGCACCATCCAGGGCCTTCTCGACCTCGCCGGCCTCCCGTTCGTCGGCGCGGGCGTCCTCGGCTCCGCCGTAGCCATGGATAAGGACGTCGCCAAAAAACTTCTGCAAGCCGCCAAAATTCCCGTCGTTCCCTGGGTCTCCGTTCGCCGGGACGAGTGGGAGCACCACGAAAACGTTGTCATTCATCAAATCGAAAAGGAATTTTCCTATCCCGTCTTCGTCAAGCCTGCCACTCTCGGCTCCAGCGTCGGCATGACCAAAGTTCATTCTCACGCAGAGCTTGCTCCTGCTCTCAATCTTGCTTCCGAATTCGCCATGAAAATTCTCGTCGAGCGCGCGGTAAACGCCCGCGAAATCGAACTCTCCGTCCTCGGCAATCACGATCCACAGGCCAGCATCCCCGGCGAAATCGTCCCGCACCACGAGTTCTACGATTACGCCGCGAAATATCTCGAAGAAGGCACGCAACTCCTGATTCCCGCGGATCTGAAACCCGTCCAAGTAAAAAAATTCCAACACTTCGCCGTGCAGGCGTTTCACGCCCTCGAACTTAGCGGCATGGCTCGCGTGGATTTTTTCCTGGAAAAAGGCAGCGGTAAAATCTATCTCAACGAAGTGAACACCATCCCCGGCTTCACTTCCATCAGCATGTACCCCAAACTCTGGGAAGCCAGCGGCATTCCCTTCCCCCAACTCATCGACAAACTCATCGAGCTAGCCCTCGAGCAACACGCCGAAAAAGCCCGCACCAAATACGCCATCGAACTCCCGACCGGCTCCGCCGGCGCCCTCGAAGGCTAGTTTCGAGTAGTTTTTTCAGGGTGGAAGAGTGGAGCACTTGTTGGCGGTCAGCCCTTTTTCAAAGACTCGATGCTCGGCAGACTGAATGGGATCTCAACATCGGCTTTCGCATAGACTTCAAGCTCAGAGATTTGTCCCTCTCGTGCATGCAGGATAACACCTACGTTAATGCCCCCGGGCGTGAGCCCATCAAAATCTGCAAGTATATGCGATGGCCCGACGGTCCGCTCTTCGCGGTCTCCCACGGCCAAGTCGATTGTTGGGCAACCACAGGTGCATCGGGCAACCACGCGCAAGTCCGCGATTTGCGGCGCGAATTGCTTAGCATCTGGGCTTCCATTGGCTAGGAGCCACTCAATCAAGGTTCGCTCCTCAGCGCTCAACGGTCTCCGTTCTACTAGAGTGAAATTGGGCGCGTCCAAAGGGTAGATTCCTTTGCTCTCAGTTCGTTCGTCGAAATTGCAATCAGCTAAGTATGAGCCGATGACACCTAGCCATCCCGCGCAGAAAAGGTTAATTTATATACGCTCGCAAAATCGTTCCATCTGCCTCGCAGGGCAGGAGACCACTGCATGTCACTTCTCGAACCGCCTCCGGATGTTCACAAAAAATCACGCGCCATGATTTTCACTTTGGTGACGGCCTTCGTCATCGCCGTAATCGCCGTTTGGTTCGTGCTTCGTTTTTATCCCGAGAAAAAAGCCGCCGAAGTATTCTTCAACGCCGTCGAAGCCGGAGACATGAGCACCGCCTACCAGCTTTGGAAACCCGGCCCTAGCTACAAAATGCAGGACTTCGTCGCCGATTGGGGTCCCACCGGCTACTACGGCCCCGTCAAAAGCTACGAAATCATGAAAGCCAAATCTCCCACCGGCTCGACCACCAGCGTCGAAATCCGTGTGGCCATCAGCCCCTTCTCCCCCATGCCCAGCGCCAACGACCCCGAAAAATCCCAAAAAACCAAAGTCGTAACCGTCTGGATCGACTCAAAAGACAAATCCTTCAGCTTCCCGCCGTAGCTTCTCTTTCAGCGCTCGGCTTGTAGGGGCACGATACATCGTGCCCTCCCTTCTTCTCCGCGCACCAACTAAAATTATTTGTCACACCGAGCAAAGCAACCTGGGTTCCGACCTTGTCAGAAGCAATCTGTTTTTTCTTTCTTGCCGTTGTAGGGTCATCCTTCTGAGGATGACCGTCTTGCTCTTTCTTGCTCTCCAGGCGCCCAATCTGCACACTCTCAACGACGAATCTCTTCAAGCGCGTGCTCCAACTCCTGCGAACTAACACTTGCCGTCCCCAACTTCCCCACCACTACTCCCGCCGCCGTATTCGCCAGCACCGCCGCGTCCGCCAACGGCGCCCCCGCCGCCACCGCCAGCGACAGCACGCTCAAAACCGTGTCCCCTGCTCCCGTTACATCAAACACCTGCCGTCCCGTGGCGCCGCGCTCCACACCGCTCTTCCCCACGCGCGCGTACGTCACTTCAAAACTCGTCGCTGGAATCTGCAAATGCCGCGGCGAAGACTCCTCGGAAACACTCATCCCCTTTTCCCCCAGCGTAATCACCACCGTGCTGCACCCAAAGTGCGCCAGCAAAGCCCGCCCCGCCTCTTCCACCGATTTCTCGTCCCCCAGGGATCGCGTAACAAAAAATCCCGCCTCCTTCGCATTGCAAACGATCGCCCGCGCGCCGCGATACGCATACAACCGCGACGTTTTCGGCTTCACAAAAACCGGCACCTTCAATTGGTGCGCCGCGCTCAAAACACGGTCCGCAAAATCGTCCGTGATCAATCCCTTGTCGTAATCCGAAAGCACCAGCGCATCCAGTTTCTTCAAAGCGCTAAACAAAATCCCCAGCAGCTTCTTCTCTGTCTCCGGACGAAGTGGCTCCCGCCGTTCCTGATCCACGCGCACCACTTGCTGATGCCGCGCGATAATCCGCGTCTTCACGGTCGTCACCCGCTTCGGATCAGGCACCACTCCTCTTTCAACAATGTTCTCCACCCGCAAACATTTCTGCAAAGCCCGCCCTGCCTCGTCCGTCCCAATCGCGCCAAATGTCTCGACACAGGCTCCCAGCGCCGCCAGATTCACCGCCACATTCCCCGCCCCGCCCAGACATTCGCTCTGCGAAACAAAATCCACCACCGGGACAGCCGCCTCCGGAGAAAGCCGTGTAGCCGTCCCCCACAAATACCGGTCCAGCATCAAATCTCCAAGCACACCAATCCGCTTCCCGCGCAGCTTCGGGATCAAACGCTTCAAACGAGGAATGCATTCAGCAATCGTTGTCGACATGCGCCCTGTAGCTTTCTTGTCCTGATTAGACTTCCAAAATTTAGAGTGGTAGTTATTTCGTATTGGCTACAAACTTCTGACTATCCACGACTCACTACTCCCTACTCACTTCGCTTCTTCAATCTTCGCTTCTTCCACCAGCATCACCGGAATATCATCCCGCACCGGATATACCCTGTGACATGTCCCGCACTTCAAGCCGCTATTGTCCGGCGTAAGTTTCACGGGCGTCTTGCAGATCGGACAAACCAGAATCTCTAGCAACTCTTCCGAAATCGCCATATTTTTCTCCGTTCAGAAAATCAAATTGTCGTTTCAGTGCGAATGGCCACTCTACCAAAGCGCCTCCAGAGAGAGCAATTGAACTTAGGAGGCCCGCACACAGCGGTAAGCGATCACTCGCTCTGATTAAAATGTTCTCATTCTTCCCTGAACTCCAGCGCAGCGGATTTGGCACTCCGAGCGCTATATAAACCGGCGGGAGACTGCGGCTTGTGCCACTGGCAACATGCCTTGAAAACCCGCAAAGCTGCTGAATCCCCTGGGATTAGCGCCCATTCCGCCAATTGCCAGTGTACGCAAGCAAGTAGTGGTTGCGGAGCTTTTTCAGGCCACTTTCTCATTTCGGAACACGATTGGCCGCGATGGCTCGCCATTAACGGATTGTGGCGATCAATCGTGCCGCAAAACCCGTGCCTGTGATGATACGCACGATACCCCGCTCGGAGGGTCAATTGGTCCCACGCAAGCGATGGAAGCTAAGACGGCTTCTGGTCGGGGTGTGCTTTGTTGTGGTGTACGTGCTTCTCGATCGTTCGACGATTTCTTTTCAGATTTGGACCGAGATCAGCGCGTGGTACCCGCCCACGGGCCTGGCGTTCGCAGCGCTGATTGGGTTCGGGGCGAGCTACGCGCCGATCATCCTGCTCGCGGAGTGCATCGCGTCGATTTTCAATTATCACCAGCCGGTACACTCGTACATTTTTTTGGTGGGAAACATCGAGTTCATGGCCGTATATACCGCGGCAGCCCTGGTCTTGCGGCGCTTCGTCAAGCTCGATCTGCATCTTCGATCGGTGAGGGATGTGATGTGGCTGCTTTTGCTAGGCAATTGCGGGGCCTGCATCACTGCTTTCCTTGGCGCTTGGTTCCTGACGCTGGACCACTTGATTCCCCCGCGGGGCTATTTGCAGGCCACTATGAACTGGTGGGTTGGCGATGCCGTCGCCATCGGCTCGATCGTCCCGTTTTGCCTCATTTATGTCTTGCCGGGACTGCGGCGATTCACGGGCTACTCGGACGTTGGCGCGGAGGCTGATCACGGCATACCAACTGCGGCCGGACATGAACTGCACGGATTCCGGCGGGAACTGGAGTCGGCGCTTTTCGCGGCGAGCCTGGTGGCAGTGCTGTGGGCGGCGCTCAGCGGCAGGTTTGCTCGCGGCAACGAGATGTTTTACTTGCTCTTTCCGCCGCTGATCTGGGTGGCCGTTCGGCGAGGATTGCGAGGCGCGACGGCCGCTATCCTCGCGCTGGATACCGGACTCATTGTGGCCCTCCGCATTTATCCCCGCAATCCCAGCGAACTGACGCTGCTGCAATTTCTGATGCTGATTCTCTCGCTTGCTGGTCTGGTATTGGGCGCATTGATTAGCGAGCGAGACGCGGGAGAGCGGCGTTTGTCCGAAGAAGAAGCGCGCATCCGGCTTTTGCTGGAATCAACGGGGGAAGCGATTTATGGAGTGGACAACCATGGCGAATGCACTTTCTGCAATCACGCCATGCTGCGGCTCTTGCGCTTCGCTTCCCAGGCGGACGTGCTTGGGCGAAATATCCACGACGTAATTCACCACACCCGCAGGGACGGCACGCAGAATCCGCGTGACGAATGTTCATTGCAGAAAGATTTCCTCGGCGGCAGAAAATTCCACCAGACGGACGAACTGCTGTGGCGCTCCGACGGGTCTAGCTTCGATGCCGAAATATGGTGTCACCCGTTGATGCAAGATGGCGTGATGCACGGCGCCGTCGTCACTTTTGTAGACATTACAGAACGGAAGAGAGTGCAAGAATCTCTGCGGCAGGCGAAAGAAGATGCGGAAGCCGCGAACCGCGCCAAGAGCGATTTCTTGGCGAACATGAGCCACGAGATTCGCACGCCCATGAACGGAATCCTCGGAATGACCACCCTTGCTCTGGAAACCAACCTCGACCCCGAGCAGCGCGATTATTTGACCATGGTGAAGAGTTCCGGAGAATCCTTGCTTACGCTCCTCAACGACATCCTGGACTTGTCCAAAATCGAGGCCGGCAAGCTGGACCTCGAGATCGCGGACATGTCCGTCGAAGATTGCATCGAGGAAGCTCTGGAACCGCTTGGCCCGACGGCGCAACAGAAGGGTATCGCCCTGGTGTGGAGTATCGGCAAGGATATTCCGGCCTTGGTGCGCGGCGATTTCACTCGATTGCGGCAAGTCTTTATCAATTTACTGGGAAATGCTTTGAAGTTTACCAACAAAGGACAAGTGGCAGTTTTTGGGCGCCACTCCGGGACCACCGACGACGGCTTGCTGCTTGAATTCACAATCGCCGACACCGGCATCGGAATTCCAGAGGAGAAGCGAACGAAGATTTTTGAACCGTTCGCGCAAGCCGATATGTCTACCTCGCGGCGTTTTGGCGGCACGGGACTCGGTCTCTCGATTTGTGAGCGGCTGGTGCACCTCATGGGCGGGCGCATCTGGGTGGAAAGTGAGGAAGGCCGCGGAAGCGAGTTTCATTTCACCACGAAGGTCTTCAGCGAGCCTGAACCGGAGAAACTTGTTACGGTCGGGAGCGGAAAATTACTGCCGAATTTGCCTCAGTTGGTGAGCAGCGTTTTGGTCGTCGACGGCAATCCGGTCAATCGGGAGCTGCTCGCGCGCTTGCTCCCTCGTTGGAACATGACTGCCGTGCCCGCCGCAAGCGTTGAATCCGCACAGGCGCTGCTCAAGAAAGCGGTTCACCGGCGCGGCGAATTCTCGGTGCTTCTCATCGAGAGGGATCTCCCCAGCCCGGGAGCGTTTGCCCTGCTCGCCGACGTGCGCGCGTCTGCCATGCGCGATGTGCCCGTTGTTCTGGCTCTTTCGCGCCCGCTCGATCCGGCGGATAGGGATCGCTGCCAGCAGTTGGGCGTTTCTCAAACCATCCTCAAACCGTTCCGGCGCTCCGCTCTGCGCGATGCGTTGCAAGCCTGCCTCGGAGATGTGAGCGAGACCAGGATCCTCGCGCCAGTGAAGCCCCCGGACCAGACTCGCGCGACTTTGCGAATCCTGCTCGTCGAAGACAATCTCGTCAATCAGCGCTTGACCACTCGTCTTCTCGAAAAAATGGGGCACGTTGTCACCGTGGCGGAAAACGGCAAGATTGCTCTCCAACTCCTCTCGGAACAGGAGTTCGACTTGATTGCCATGGACATGCAAATGCCCGTCATGGATGGGCTCGAGACCACCGAAAGAATTCGCGCCAGGGAGAAAACGTCCGGCCGGCATATCCCCATCGTGGCCATGACCGCGAACGCCTTCGAGGAGGACCGGCAGAGATGCCAGCGTGCCGGGATGGATGGCTATATTGCGAAACCTGTCACTCCCAAAACGATTGAACTGGAGATCGCCCGCGTTATGGCGGCGCAGGAAAAAACCGAAAAGTATGAGGCTCCGCGAACCGGGTAGCCTTGGGCCGGCAATTCCCCTTAACGATTCGGTGATGTCCTCGAGGAGATAATATCCTCGCTTCCCGCCGTCCTTCGCCGGCTGACCACAAAGGCAAGAAGTTGCCCCACGGCAAGCGCGGTCAATATACAAACGACAGGGTCTATGGGATGGCGGTAGCGCAGGTCGGCGTGCGTTACGTAGTACAGACACGGGAATAGGACGGGAAACACTCCGAGCGGGAAGGCCGTCGCAAGCCGTTTTCGACACAATCCTGCCATCCCAAATAATGCGCCAATCGCGGTAAAAAAGCTGGCTAACAATATTACTCTTGCCAGGATGGAATGCGTCTCGCGGAAATTCTTAACCGGCGATTCTATCCCCATCCAGAACGCCACGATCCTTTTCCCCGTCAGGCGCAATTCCAAATCTGGATGCGTTTTCATAAAGGACATCGCCAGTTCCCACTTTTCGTGCATGAAAGCAGTCTCGCCGAGTCTCGTATACGCTCTCACTTCCTCTGCTCGGGTGATCGACTTTCTGCCATTCCGCGCGTGCTCATCAAAAATGTCGTTGTTCCCCAGCCACAATTCGAACGGCAAATTCGACCGCAACGGTATCAATTGGTGAAATACATCGTAGTTGCGAATCGTCCACGGCAAGCAACACAAGAAAGCAACGCCAGCCGCCAAAGCCACCCGCTTCCACGCAAACCGGCGTCCTGCGCAGTCGTGACACGCTGACCATCCCGCCCATCCCAGCAGAAACGGTAGCAGCGCGCCCAGCGCAGGATTCGTCATCAATGCCAATCCCCACAACAATCCATATGCGCACCAATCTCGGACTCGTTTCGAGTCCGAGAGCGCGAGGGTCGCCCACAATAGTGTCGCTGCCATAAGGGCGGAGAGCGACGTATCCCATATCCATTCGAACGGCATCACGATCGCGTTGGGAAAAAGCGCCCACAGCCACGCCGCTCCGCTTGCCACGCCTTGCCCCCAAATTCGCTTGCCCGCGTAAAAGATCGGCACGCATGCCGCCGTGGAAAATAAAATGTTGCAGGCAACGCACGCATAAAACGCCCGAGTCGTGAAAATTCCAAACATCTTGAATGTCGCCGCCACCAGCAGCGGATACACGGGCGCGAGCCATGCCGTAGGACCCGTCTCCGTTCGAAACACATTGCTGAATCCCCTGCCCTGCGCCAGCGCATACGCAATGCTCCCAGTTTCCTGCTGAAACGGAATGGTTCCCAGCACTCCTGCCGGAATCTTGCGTGCCTGGTCCCACGCAAACCCCGCGCGCACACACGTCGCCACAATCACAATGAGCGCCAACGACGTAGCCGCCTTTCGAATCGCCTTCTTCATGCCGCTCGAATCATCCCCTTCATTCCGTGAACACTCTACTGAGCGCAGCAAACACTGACAAGCGCGAGCAACAATTTCACGCTACAATGGGAGGGTTATGCTATCGGTCAACAACATCTCTATGCGCTTCGGCCCCCGCGTCCTCTTCGAAGACGTGACCTGTACATTCATGGCCGGACGCCGCTACGCCGTTACCGGCCCGAATGGCGCCGGCAAATCCACATTCATGAAAATCCTGACCGGCGAACTCGAGCCCACCAAAGGCTCCATCACTCGCCCGAAAAAAATGGGCGTCCTGCGGCAGGACCAGTTTGCGTTCGATCAATTTCGCGTGATCGATACCGTCATCATGGGAAATGCGTCGCTTTGGAAAGCGCTCGAAGAGCGCGACGCGCTTTACGCCAAGCCGCACGAAGAACTGACCGACGCGGACGGCATGCGTCTCGGCGAACTCGAAGGAATCGTTGGCGAAGAAGGCGGCTACACCGCCGAATCCGACGCGGGCACGCTTCTCGATGGCCTTGGCATCGAGAGTTCGCTGCACGAACGCAAGATGAGCGAACTGCAAGGCGGCCAGAAAGTGCGCGTGCTGCTCGCGCAGGCGCTTTTCGGAAATCCCACTGCCCTGCTGCTCGACGAGCCCACCAACAACCTGGACCTCGATTCGGTTCACTGGCTGCAAAGATATTTGTGCGACTACGAAGGCGTGCTTATCGTAATTTCGCACGACCGCCATTTTCTGAACAGCGTTTGCACGCATACCGCGGACATCGACTACGAAACGATCATCATGTACGTCGGCGGCTACGACGACATGGTCGTGGCGAAAACGCAGATTCGCTCGCGTATCGAAACGGAAAATGCGCATCGCGAAAAGAAAATCGCGCAATTAAATGAATTCATCGCGCGTTTTTCCGCGGGCACGCGTTCCGCGCAGGCCACCTCGCGCAAAAAAGAAGTCGAGCGGCTGCAAACGACGGAACTGGCGCGCTCCAACATCCAGCGGCCATATATCAAATTCGACATGAAGCGGAACTCCGGGAAGCATCCGCTGGAAATCCGCAGCGTCGAAAAATCCTACGGCGATCTCAAAGTGATTCCGCGCTTTTCCGCGTCGGTCGTCCGCGGCGAAAAAATCGCGTTGATGGGCCGCAACGGAACCGGAAAAACCACGCTGCTGAAATCACTGGTCCTCAACGCGCCCGGCTTCATCGAAGACGACGACCGCCATTTCAAAATCAACGGCGGTGAAACAAAGTGGGGCCATGAAGTGGCCGTCGGTTACTTCGCGCAGGACCACGGTGAATCCATCACCAAGGGAATGACGGCCATCGAATGGCTCTGGCAGTTCGATCCCTCCGCATCGCAGCAGGAATTGCGCGGGCTGATGGGCCAGATGCTTTTCAGCGGCGAAGATGCGCTGAAACCCACACGCGCGCTTTCCGGCGGCGAGTCGGCGCGGCTGATTTTCTGCCGCTTGATGTTGCAGAAACCAAACTTCCTGGTGCTCGACGAGCCGACCAACCACCTCGACCTCGAATCCATCAACGCGCTCAACATCGCGTTGCAGCGGTATGACGGCACCGTTTTGCTGGTTACTCACGATCACGACGTGATTGACGAAGTGGCCACGCGCATCTGGCATTTCCACGAGGGCAAGATCGAAGACTTCAAAGGCCCGTACGAAGAATTCGTCGCTTATACCGAGCAGAAGAATCAAGCACTTGTTAGCGCGGCCACTCAAAAGCGCCGTTAACTCGTCTACTTTTTACTTCCTTTCTTTAGCGCCGAACGGAAGGCTGAGATACTTCAGCGTTTTCCGCTCGGCGTGATTTCCTTTCGTCATTTCCTTCCATCCAATGCAATTCAAAAGAGCACAGACTGAAGTCTGTGCTACTTACTGCTTGGTGGCGCGATCGATGAAGCCGGCGATTTGGTTGTGCAGGCTCACGCGGTCCTCGTCGTGGAGGTACATCATGTGGCCGGCGTTGTAATAATCCAGCTTGACGTTTTTCTGCAAATCGGGCGGTAAGCCGAGATGCTGCATCGTAAATTCCGTGGCGAAGAACGGCGTGGCCATATCGTAGTAACCGTTTTCTACTTGAACTTGCAGCTTGGGATTGGTGATCATCGCTTGCGCGAGATCCCCCTGGACGTTCGGCCCGCTGGGGAAAAATCCGCGCGGCCCCCGTGATTGACGAGTCCAGTTCCAGCTGCCACCGCCGCCGCTGGTGTTGTGATAGACCCTGTCCTTACCAAACTTCAACTCGTCGTGATTGTAGGAATTGATGAGCGCCGTATAAGCGCCGCCGACGGCCGGCCCTTCGGGATCGCCTTGAGCATTTTCCGCAAGCAAATTGAAGGTGTAGCCGGTGAAGCGAGCGTCAATTCGTCCGGTGGTGAGGCCGCGGCTGCGCTGGAGCTCGGCCATGAATTGCCCGAGATTTACGCGCAGATCAGCTTTGTTGAGATATTCCTCGCTGAGACCAGTAAAAGCGGAGAGTTTTTTCGCCACGGTGGATTTTTCGCCGGCGGAGAGTTGGGCACCTTTGAAAAGCGCGTCGGCATAATCGCCTTGCGCGTATTTCCGCGCTTCTTCGACGAAGCCGGGCAAGTCGGCGGGGCGGTCCTTCAAGACTTTGTGATACCACGCGACGGCGGCGTAGCTTGGGAGATAGTAGATGTAGGAGCGGTCATCGCCGGAGGGAAACGTGATGGTGGAAAGATCGAGGACCGAGGAGATCAGGACGATGCCGTTCAAGTGAATCGTGTAGTGGTTCTGCAGATAATTTCCCAGTGCGGCGGAACGGAAGGTGCCATAGCTTTCTCCGATGAGGAATTTTGGCGAATTCCAGCGGTCGTTGCGGCTCAAGTAGGTATCGATGAATTGTCCGAAGGAGTCCACGTCCTCGTCGATGCCGTAGAAATCTTTTTCCGTCGCTTTGCAGACGGCGTGGCTGTAACCAGTGCCCATGGCGTCGATGAAGACGAGATCGGACTTGTCGAGAAGACTTTCGGTATTGTCCACGAGCTTATAGGGCGCAGGAGGGGTGAAGGTGCCGTCGACGGTCCAGGCGCGGCGCGGGCCGAAAGCGCCCATGTGCAGCCACATCGTGGCGGAGCCGGGTCCTCCGTTATAGAGGAAAGAGATGGGGCGGGTGCTGAGGTCCTTGACGTCGGTGCGCGTGTAGGCGACGGAATACATCAGTCCCGTGGAATCGCCCTTGTCATTCTTGAGGAGCGTGAAGCTGGCGGTGGCTTTGTAGGGAATGGATTGGCCGCCGAGCTTGATGGTGTGATCCGTTACAGAAGATTCTTCCTTGGTGGTTGCGGGGTCGCACTTGTCCGGCGCTTTGGCTTCGGGCGCGTGGCCTTCCGCTCGCTCTGGAGTCTGCGCGGCGAGTGGCGCTGTTTGTCCGAGCGTTAAGAATCCTGCGAGAACCAACAAACTGAAGATTTTTGTCACTGAATGCTCTCCTCCTTGAAATATCTCTGCGCGTTCGAGCTAAATCGCGGTGCGATTCTATGTTGGCGGAGAGGCGGAGTCAAAGGAGGATGACTGGTGACTTGTGATTCGTGAACCGTGACCCGTGATCCGTGATCCGTGAAAAGAAACAGGACACGAGAACGACAAGGGACACGACAGATAAGACGGGCACGGCGTGCCGTGCCCCTACGGGGGATGGAACTGTGGCGGGTGGCGGTGGTCATGAGGGTTTTTTTGTGGGATCGGGCTCGTTAGAGGCGTCCCAGACCTGTGTGGCATTGGAGAAGGACTTGGTTGGAGTTGTGGTTGTGCAGACGTCTTCGGCATTCGTCTCGGAGGAGGCTAATTCAGTTTCGGTCTCCTTTGGGGCAGTGGGATCTTCGATGCCGGCGGCTTGGTCGGCGTCAATTGCGGGAAGGGTGCGGAGGAGGAGGCTGCTGATGTGGGCGAGAACGGCGGCGCGGCGTGGGGAGATGTAGTTGTTGGCGAGGAGTTTGTAGAGATTGCTGAGTGAAGAGTTGATGCCTTGGGCGGTTTGGAAGCCTTGGTAGTCGGTGAGGAGTGCGGTCTTGAGATTGAGGACGTCAGATTTCTTCAGCTCGATGGCGTGGGTGTAGCAGAGAAGCTCGCCTGGGGCCTCGACGGGGAGCTTGCAACGACGGCCGGAAGGCGTGCGGTGATGGCAGCGAGTGGAATCGACAGCGGAATTGATGCTAACAGATTGAACATTGGTTTTTTCCTGAGTGGACATGTTTCTCTCCGAATGGAGGGTGAGGGTATACCCACCCCCGGTGTTTTTTTGTAAGAGTGGCAAACAAAGGGCTTATGGTTGACGCGGCGCGTAAGAGCGGCAAATACGAGACTTAAAGTTGCTGTGTTTTCAGCGGTTTGTGGAGGGTTTTTAAGAGTGGCAAGGAAAGGGGTTAGGGAAGGGCGGCTGACAGGCGCCGGCTCACAGCCGACAGCTGGAAAAAAAGCTAAAGATAACGCAGAGGTGCCGAGTGCACAGTAGTGGCGCTGAGACGATGGGGTCGTCGGAAAGGGGCAGCGCGTCGAATTCACAAGGCATGGTAGCATGGATAGTTACTATTTGTCAATACATATTTTACGTGTACTGCATGGTCATTCGAATCGGGAGGGCTGGTTCGAATGAGACTTGCGGAAGTTGCGGGATAAAAAGGAGTTGGCGGGGAGGTTAGTGGTTTGATACGGCTGTGGAAATCTGTGGAAAAGGGTTCTGGAGGTTGGAAGTTAGACGATAGAGAGAAGCTGGACGCATGTCCAGTCTCCGCGATTAGAGGCGAGGGTCAACGGGTTCGGTTTCGAGGGCGAGGACGCCGAACACACATTCGTGGACGCGGCGCAGGGGTTCGTGGCGGATGAACCGTTCCAAGGATTCCACACCAAGAGCAAACTCGCGCAAAGCGAGGGAACGTTTGCGCCCAAGACCGCGCGAGCGCAGGCGATCCAGATGTTCGGGTAGCGTGTACTCCGGCCCGTAGATAATGCGGAGATACTCGCGGCCGCGGCATTTGACTCCCGGCTGGACAATCCCTCGACGGCCTCTTTCGATAAAGCGGAAAGGTTTGACAACCATACCCTCGCCGCCACGTTCCGTGTGCTCGGTCCACCAATCGATTGCTTCCTGTTGACTCGCGATGGCGACGAGATCGACTTTGCGATTTGTTGTTGCCAAGAGAAGTTGCGGGACGGCTGCACACAG
>DATLVZ010000013.1:0-36933 GCA_035576885.1 Candidatus Acidiferrum sp.
CAAATAAACGGGCAGGGCCCAGTAGCCTATGCCTTCTTGGTCCCTTCTTGTGCCTGCGCGAGGATGGAGCCTAATCTGTAAGTGTTTGAAAAGAAATGGCGGGGACGACGAGACTCGAACTCGCGACCTCTGCCGTGACAGGGCAGCGTTCTAACCAACTGAACTACGTCCCCGCTGAAGGGTGAAGCGTCACAGGTGCTGCAAAACCTTGCGCGTGCTGCAATACATCACTGGTGATGCAAACCGTTACCGGCGCTGCAAGACGTCACCGATTTTGCGAATCGTTACAGGCGCCGCAATGCCATGGTGGGCACTGTCCGATTTGAACGGACGACCTTTCGGGTGTAAACCGAACGCTCTAACCGCTGAGCTAAGCGCCCTACTCAACTAATCGTACAGTATGCCTCGCGAAGCGTCAACGCGCTCCGTTTTGCGCAGCTGATGCTACAATAATTGTGTTCGTTTGCTTGTGAGCGGACACAGCATTTTGTTCTCGGGCGCTCGTTCTTTGCAACGCGTGCTTGCACCGTGGGCGCGGTCGCCAAGTGGTAAGGCAAAGGTCTGCAAAACCTTTATCGGCGGTTCGATTCCGCCTCGCGCCTCCAATTTTTCCCTGTGGCACGAGCACACGTGGCTTTGCTCTGTCTTCAGGCACCCCGAGAAACGCACAGGCAGGATTGCCTGTGCCACCAAAGCTGTCCAAAAAACTGCAGGCCGCAAAATTCGACCTGTGCCTCTTCCTTGCACTTTGTTTCTGCAGCCAGTAAACTCTTTCTCTTGCTTTCGGGCAAAGGACTCACTCTGAGATGCTGATCGCACGGGATTACGTCGGGTACATGGCCACGGAAGTGGTGAAGCGGCTCGTGGAAGGGAAGTTGATCGAGACGAAGGTTGCGGATGCGGTTGCGCAACGACTCCGGCAGCGCATGATGGAAGAGATTACCGTCGAAGACCGGCTGAACGAGGAAGTGCGTAACATCCTCACCGAGCATCAGGAGGAGATGCGCCGGACGAGCGTCTCGTATCAGGAGATGTACAAGAAGGTGAAGCAGCAGCTCGCGCGTGACCGTAAACTGGTTCTGCGATAAAGAATCGGCGCTAATCAACAATTTCAGATCGACCGGCTGGCACGCTTGATGCCGGAGGGCGGAAAACAAAAGACTCGAGGGCAAGCGACCCGAATGCGATTGAGCCGCGAAAAGATTGTCCGAATCTCGCATCAAATCACGGATGTCCTGGTCTCCAGCGACGACGTGGAGTTCATCGAAGACCGCGACACGATCCGCCAGCAAGTCGTCCAGATCATCACCGATACGCTCCACGAAGAAGAAAAAGCCGACCTGGAAGTGCGCAAGAAAATCACCTCGCAGAAAAAAGAGATTCTTGAGGATAGCGAGGAGTGGAACGTCCTCTACCGCAAGTATTACGCCGACGAACTTCGCCGGCTGGGCATTGCGGCCGCTCCCGACGACCGCCGCCGGTAGTGATCTAAGTTCCAAGTAGGGAATTACTCCCGCCGCTCGACCCCCCTCCCCGGTTTTTTCGTAAGTGTTCATTCTAAAAGGTTTTAAGTCCTGTGCTTTGGAAGTGTTCATTCTAAAGAGGTTACGGGCACGTTTTGCGGAAGTGCGGATTGTAAAGGAGTTAGTGGGTAGTGGTGAGTGCCTAGTGGTTGGATTGCGGAAAGAGATCGCCGACTGAAGGGTGTACCCTCCTCCCGGGTGTTTTTTGTAAGAGTGGCAAACAAAGGGGTTATGGTGGAGATGGCGCGTAAGAGTGGCAACTACTGGACTTAAAGCAGCTGGATTTTCAATGAGTTGCGATTTCCCGCTAAGAGTGGCAGGGAAAGGAGTTCGAGGAGCAGTGGCGAGTGATGAGTGGCTAGTGGCGAGATCTGAGGCGGAGAATCTTTGGGAGGAGCGTGGCCGGTTGATTTGCGGGCGAAACATGATGAATGATAGCAAGGAATTGGATTACTGTCAAGGTACAGTACCTGGGTACTTATCATTCGAATGAGACGCGGGGAAGTCGAAGGCTTAGAAGGAGTTGGCGGGAATTTTGTAGTTTGGTGAGACAGTGAGACGGGTGGGGAAGAGGCGGGATTTAGCAAGGCGAAATTGGAAATACGAAATTCGAAATTAGGAAATCCGAGACGAAAGCCCGAATGAGAAAGTGGAGTGACCCACCCTATGCGGGAAACAAAAACGCAAACGGTAGGCCACCCGAGAGGTAAGGCGCGGCCACCCGCCCGCCAACGCTTCTTGAAAAATATTGTTCCCATTCTTATAGAGTTGTACAATGGCGGTCAGAATTAACATTCATGAGTAGCGCAAGCATAAGCCCTGAGCCATTGTCGCCTTCCGCCGATGCTCCTCAACCGACAGGTGCGGTCCCGGCTGAGCCAGCGTCAACCGAAACACCGAAGCCTTGGTGGGAGTTCCTGAAAACGGCGGAAGATAGTCAGATAGGTGCGAGGCTAGGTAAAGAGATTGAGGATTTAGCTTCTAAGTTTCTTCCCAATAGGTCCGACTATTGTCTGTTGGGGATTTACGAACCTCACGAGGAGATAACTTCATGGGACTCCACCCGTATCTTCTCAGCCCTTCAGAGCTTAAACCCAGACCGAACAAAAAATGTACTTCTGTTGCTTGGGAGCGGGGGCGGGCGTATTGAGCCAGCCTACCAAATAAGCAAAATATGTAAGCAGTATGCCAGAGAGCGCTTTGTCGTTGTCGTTCCGAGAGCCGCGAAGTCAGCCGCCACATTGATTGCTCTCGGGGCGGATCAGATTCATATGGGCATATTGGGAGAACTTGGCCCTATCGATCCTCAGCTCGGAGATCTGCCTGCGCTTGGAGTCAAGAGGGCGCTCGAAACGATTGCCAGCATATGTGAGCAGTATCCGAAGAGCGCTGATGCGTTCGCGAAATATATGTCACAAAGGGTCACGATCGAGCAAATCGGTTACTGCGAGCGTGTTGCGGAGTCTGCTGTCCAGTATGCCGAGAGGCTACTGAGCAAGAAGGACTTTCTTAAGGCGAATGCACTTTCAATTGCGAAGAAGCTAGTTTATGAATACAAGCACCATGGATTTGTCATAGATAGGGACGAGGCCTCTGTGACTCTCGGAAATGCATGGGTGTATGGTGACACCCCAGAGTCGGCGTTCGCAGAGAAGGTCTATGAGCGCTTTGACATCATTAACATTCTCTTTGATTTTGCGAGGAACAAGCAGTTTGTCGTCAGTGGGAACCTTGCAAGCGATGTCATTTCAAGAGAGAAGTCAGACCATTGATAGACGGCCACGCGCCTACCACTAGCGCTAGACGTTTCTGTTGACTGCTTCAAAGTTACTGGAGGAGAGCGTGCCCGAGTCAAAGGACCAAGTGGAAGTTCCAAAGTCCCCTGAATCGCCCTTGGTGTTCATTAGCCATGACGGCAGAGATGCGGACCTGGCGGAGGCATTTAGCAAGCTACTCAAGAGTGTAAGTGCCGGCATGCTGAAGTCTTTTCGGTCGTCGGATAAGAAGGGAACAGAAGGGATTGAATTTGGGGACGAGTGGTACAAGACTCTCATGTCGAAGCTTGACGTTGCGTCAGATGTTGTTTGTCTTCTCACAGAGCGCAGTCTTGATCGACCTTGGATACTGTACGAGGCGGGCGTGGCGAAAGGAAAGTTAGGCACACCTGTCCACGGCATCGCCTTGGGAGTTCCATTGAGCAGGGTAAGCGCGGGTCCTTTTTATCAGTTTCAGAACAGCGACGACAGCGAGGAATCTCTTGCTAAACTTATTCTACAGTTGTGTCGGCGAATCTCTGGCCTCGAACCCGATAAAGACGTTGTACTAGCCCAAGTAAAAGTATTTAAAGCTAGTGCTGCTGGGGTCTTAGCCGCAATTGGTGGTCAAAGGAAAAATGAAAAGAAAGACGAAATAAATGAAGGCGCGGTGGCGAAGGTGTTGGAGGAGATGAAACTGATTGTTCGCGAGTTGCCTGTGCGCCTTGAAGAACGGATAGGAGACAGAGCAGAGAACCCCCGGCCGAGAAAATCCGCGCTGCGGCGTCTTCATCCGAGGATGCTTGAAGAGATGATAGAAATGGTGTCAGGGCGTTCAGAGGAACCGATCGGTATCTTAGTCATTGCGAGTTTACTGCGCGAAGAATTTCCTTGGCTCTATGAAATAGGTTTGGATGCCTATCGTACAGCAAAAAGAGGCAACTTAGAAAATACGCGACGGGCCCTAAGAGCATTTAGGGACGCCACCGAATTCACAGGCCATGGACCGTTCTTCGAGGAAATGGGCTACGCGGGCAAGGAGAACTATATGCTATTGCGCGAACTTCCGCAAATAATCCACGGCTACACGGAGCGTACCCTATCGAGAATCGCGAGGCCGAGTAGATCAGAGAAAGCTGCAACACCAAAGGAATGAAAAGCAGTGGATGGGTCAGCTTCCCGCGAATCGGTCTGGTTCGCAGCAGCGGGTGGGACATCCTTTGGATTTGGAATTGTTTTTGTTTTGCATGGCATGGCGTCGTGAGCGATAGAATAGCTTTACTCGGTGGCGCCGTCACTCAATCAAAGAGTTAAGGCGCGGCCCCCCGCCTGCCGAGGTAAGAATTCGCTCGTTTGGTCCGAATCATTTCCAGATGGAGAACTTTCCGTCGCACTGCCCCGCGACCTGGGTAGCATATCTGCGCTTAGGCATAAGGCACACTTCCCCAGCAATGACAGAGTCCTGTGCAGCTGGTGGTGCGTGTCGAAAGAGGATGACCGTTTGTCGGAATTGATAAGCACCCGGCACGTAGCTGGGCAACCAACGGGGATCATGCGTAAAGTCAAACTCTGTTGTTTGTGTTTGGCTTGACGGCTGGCAGCTGATCCATGCCTTGAAAACGAGGCCACGCTGCTTTTGCTCGTTTTCCAGATATTTCACGACTTGGTCAGAAGGAGTGTCGGTGGTCAGCATGCAGCGGTCGGGCAATGGAATGACGACATCACTGTCTGGATGTGCTAGTAAAGCGATGCATCTGGGATCGGCCGACGGAAGATAATGGTAAACCAACAGAATTGTGATGAGGAGAGCACTCACAAGGAACCAGCGAAGGAAACCACGAGTTCCTTGCCTCGGGCGCTTCGATTGAATTGGGCTGCCGATGTTCTCCGTCACTCCCTACCTCTACGCCACCCGTCCGGCGCCCACCGCAGTTAGAGGCTTTCCTTCCGATGGGATAGTCCGATCAGGCCACTCCCAGCGAGGAAAAGAAGTACAAATGCCCATAAGATGAATAATGCGCTTTCAGCCATATTTCCCGTAGGATTATTCCATCTTCCGAGTGTTCGCAGGGACGAGATACCGAGAAGGAAAAGCAACGCTCCGACGACCATATTGATTACGGGCCAAAGCGACGTCACAGCGTTTCTTGCGCGGGGCCGACCCATTTTTCGCTCCCGAAACTCTGCGAACTGTCGCGCAGCGAAGTACCAAAGAGGAACCACGGCGATCAGGAAGACGATTTCATCGAGGCCGAAGCCGAGGATATTAAGAGGCGCATGCCCAGCCGGGGTTCGCGTCACCAAGCCGATTATGGGCCTGACTAGCATAATCGGTGCGTTGATTCCGTAACAGACGAGCGTAGCCGTTGGTACGTACATCGTGTCGAGTCTCATGGGGTCACGTGCGCTATGTCCCCAAGCCAGTAGGGTAGCCGCGAGTAGTATCTGGGCGAATGGCAGGAGAAAGGTCGCTCTCAGTTTTGGCATGCGAGTAGGTCGCTCCCCGCTTGAGAGAAGTAGTTTAGCGTATCTCGGCGAGTGGACCGGACTTTGAAAATTGGTATTTGTGAGCATGGCCATCATCGAGAGAATATCGCTGTGGCACTTCCCGGGGAAGTATAGTGAGGGGGATGGATTTGTAAGTGGGGATAACTCGCTCGCTTAAGCGATATGAGATTAGCAAATTCGGGAGTGGGTCATCCGAGCCGGCCGCCTTCGCTATTAGGGTGTTAAGCAACGGAACCGCAAAGGGGAGGCCACCCGGGCGTTAAGGAGTGGCCAAGCGCGTCGGGCGCGGGACACTGGCCGGTGGGCCGGTGCGGGGAAGGAAACGTGGGCGGGAATGCGCGGGACTCGAGGAAGATGACGGGGTAGGATTCAGGGAAGGTAGGGGATACCCGTCGTATCGCAGTCGGTCGGTAAGATTCGATCGGTGAAGGGTCCAACCAGCCACCTCATCCCATTCACCCCAGCGGTACCCCTTTGGAGGTGTGAAATGTTCAACTCTCAGGTGAATAAGAACGTCTGGCTTACTTTGGCAGCGGCTGCCGTTTTGACGGTGGCGGGCTGCTCGCAATCGGCCACGGACGAAGCCACTAACACAGCAAAGCCAACGGGCGCGGCAAAACGTGCTGCAGCAAAGCCTGCTGCCGCAACGAAAACAGCTGGTGTAGCGAAACCAGCCGGGGCGGCGAAACCTGCGACGGCAGCAAAGGCTACCGCCGCAGCTAAAGCACCGGAACCAGCGACGATGGTCACGGTGCCGAAAGGCACAGCGATCAGCGCGACGGTAGGCCAAACGCTGGCGACGGACAAGAACAAGGTCGGCGACACGTTTGCCGCAAGCCTCAACACGCCGATTGAGATAGAAGGGAAGACCGTGATTCCGAAGGGCGCGCACGTAACCGGGCGAATCGTCACGGTGAAAAAGCACGAATTAAAGGTGGCGCTGTCTTCGGTGGTGATCCACGGGAAGTCCTACACGCTGGACACCAATTCGATCGCAGGACCGAAGAGCGAAGCCAAAAAGGACACCAACAAAGATGCCGATAAGGCCAAGGCGAACAAGAACGTAACGCTCCTGGCTGCGAAGAGTAAGCTGACGTTCAAGCTAGCGAAGCCAGTCACCATTCCGGTGAAGGGATAGGTAAGGATAGCTAGATAGCCTTTAGCCGCCGAGCTCCGGGCAGCGCGAAGCTGACTGGGCTCGGCGGTTTTTTTTCTTCGAGTGGAGAGCAGTCAGGTGCGGCACGGAATTCAAATACTGCCTTACTTGCCGGGAGATAAGAAGGGGGTTACCGAAAGCCAGCCCCACCCTTTCTGCAAGGTCGCAGAAAAGATCAGCTACCAAAGAGCTTTAGGGAGCGGCCATCTGCGGTGACATGATGGGGACATAGTCAAAAGGCGCCACACGTAGACCGCTGCATGGCGCACACACGAACGGGCCACCTGCCAGCAGGCCCAGACCACTTGTCCGTAAGTTACCCAAGGTGAATCTCGTTCCTCGGCGGAAACGTGGGACCTTCGTCGCCGCAAGTGATTCGAGCGTCTTCGTGGGCACATGCTTGAATAACGGGATTGATACGGACTGCGTTCCGCATAACGGGTCGCGTTAGCTAGACTCCAGCGTCAAGCAGCGCCGAAGCATAGTAGCCTTTACGTGCGTAGACTTTCATCTTGTGGCCGTCTTTTTCAGCCTTGATCTCCACGGCATGAAATCGCCCGTCCGTTTGTGAGGAAGAAGGCGTGTAATAAACCAAATAACGTCCACGAAGGACTTGCTGAAGGTTGGCCAGACGTCGCTCAAGGTCGCCGATCGAGACGGAGGGGAAAGTGGTGCCGCCCGTCTCTCCCGACAATGTTTTCAATGCGGGCGTTCCAACCAATGGATTGAACTCGTTTAACGAATTTTCCTTCGTGCTTACAGTATAGACCGCGACTTCGTCCCGCTGGGCAGCCCAGATTGCTTGCTGGAGTGAAACCTTGCTCGAATTGTCGTCGCCATCGCTAATCACAACGAGAACCCGGGCAACCGGTTGTGTTTCAGGACGACTGGCCAGCTTATCCGCGGCGAAGGCCACAGCGTCCCACAGAGCGGTTCCACCGCCGGGTGCAAGTTGTGTAAGTGCGCGGGCTGTGAGAGTTTGGTCCGACGCAAAGTCCTGGGCGAGAAGCACAGAGCAGTTAAAGCCAATCACAAACGCAAGGTCATTCCTATCCGTGACAACTGTTTCCAGAAACTTGCTGGCCGCAGCTTCTTCGAACAAGAATCGGCTGGTAATTGAGTT
Organism: Candidatus Acidiferrum sp.; assembly: GCA_035576885.1. Classification (GTDB taxonomy): domain Bacteria; phylum Acidobacteriota; class Terriglobia; order Acidiferrales; family UBA7541; genus Acidiferrum. Next base: position 8,065 of record DATLVZ010000013.1, read on the forward strand.
GCTCATATCGATGACGAGTCCGATGCGCAAGGGAAGTTGAGTCATGTTGTGGAATCCGAGGATGGCCCCAGGAGCTCGGCCGTCATCCTTAATCTGGATGTCTGAAGGGCTGAGGTTGGTCACGGACTTTCCGTGATCGGTGACAGCGAACAACATCGCGACCTCTTCCACTTTGACGCGGATGACTTGGTGCGCGTTATTCACGTCCGATTGTTCAGAGCTGGCACTGGATGCCGTATCCGCCGGCGGCTTGGCGGTACTTATCTGATTCTGTTCCGTTATCCCCTTTGAAGCCTGCCGGGCCCGCAGCGGATTGACTTGATCTTCTTTGATTTGATCGAGAAGTTTATGAAACTGAACCAATAGGGGGGACTTTGGATCCTCGCTCAGCAACGTCTCCAGCTCATCTTGCGCTTCGCTGAGATGATTTTGCGCCCCCCACGCCCCGGCGGCAAACAAATGCACCAGAGCAGCGTCCTCATGCTTCTGGTGATGCACGCGACGTGTGGTCGCGATGACCGCAGAATAATCACGGTTCTTAAATTCTGCGTAAGTTAGGGCAGTGAGTAGCGCAAGATCAACGGGAGCAATCGAAGAGGCCTTTTTCAGAGACTCTTCGGCATCAGGGTATCGTTGAAGCTGCATCTGGGCACACCCAAGGTTTAAGTACGAGCCCGGCAGGTGTTCGTCGAGCGCGATCGCTCGAGCAAATTCGTCGTACGCCTGCAGGTTTTGACCGAGATTAAGATATGCGATGCCCAGCGAGTTATGCGCGGCCACGAAGCTTGGATAAATAGATGTTGCCTGCGCTAAATGATCGACGGCCGCTTGCAACTCCCTGCGCACCAGGTGCAGATAGCCTTTTTCGTATTCTTTCCGCGCGTTCTTTGGTGCCGCAAGGTCCAGCCTTGATACCGAATTCGCGGGGTCCTGTAGGGGCGATGTCTGTGGGGTATAGAATTGGAATATCGTGGAATCCAATTTCGCCGTCTGGAGCGCACTTAAACTGGTGAGGTCGCCGTCAAACCTTTCCAATTGGGAAGGCACACTGTACAACTGGGCACAGGCAAAACCGGCGCCCGTGCTCCAACCAAGTCCAACGTGGAATAATGCCCGCCACAATTGACGACGACGCATGAAGATTCGCCTCACACGAGCCATGCCAAAGGGAGACTAGAGAAATTCAGTGCCCGAAGTATAACCCTATTGCTGGATACCTGACTATCTTCCTGCGATCGAGCCGTGGGCACGATTGACTATCCGCTGAAGACAAGCCTAAACTGCGCTAATACGGCCGGCCCGCAATCGGCTTTACGAAACAAACGCGGAACCAAGCGCAGCAAGACGCTCGCAAATGACGGTGAAACTGTTTCGCCTCCTATCTCGCGTCTTCCGGAAAATACATTTGGTAGGTGTGTTGCTGTTGGTTCTGCCGACCGGCGCGGCACCTCCCCCGCCGAGCTCTGCACCTCTGCTGGTCGCCATCGGCGATGTCCACGGAGATTTCGACGACTTCTGCTCCATTTTGCAACGAGTAGGGCTCATCGACGAGCAGCGCCACTGGGCGGGCGGTAATGCCACTTTGCTTCAGCTTGGCGATCTCATCGATCGCGGACCAAAGCCTCGCGAGGTTTTGGATTTGATCTTGTCGCTCGATGAGCAATCGGCAAAGGCTGGCGGGCACGTCGTGGCGCTATTGGGCAACCACGAGATGATGAATCTCATGGGTGATCTTCGCTACGTTACAGTAGGCAATTACGCAAGTTTTGTGGATAGCGAATCCGAAAATCGTCGACAAACTGCTTTTCAGAAGTATCTCGAGTGGCGCAAGGCTCATCCGCAGCTCTTGGCCGAACTAAATCAGCCCGTGCTGCCGGAAACGGAAGCGGAGTGGATGACCAGGCACCCGCCAGGATTTATCGAACACCGCGCGGCGTTTGGTCCTTCTGGAATTTACGGCAAGTGGCTGCGACAGCGTCTTGCGCTAATCAAGATTGGCGGAGTCATCTTCTTGCACGGCGGAATCAACCCTGATCTGACTTCGGTAGGATTGGATGAGATCAACAACCGCATCCGCGGCGAGTTAAATCAATACGATGAGGCCCGCCAGTATCTTGCGGACGAAAACGTATTCTTGCCATTCTTCACACTCCAGGAAGCGGTCGCGGTTGCCCAGGCAGAACTAATTGCTGAGCGCAAGCAGGGTGTCAAGTCGAACGACACGCGCCAGGCTAGGATCGAACAGTTTCTTGCCCTAGGCGGCTGGCTTTCTGTACGCGAGGATGGTCCGCTTTGGTATCGCGGTTATGACCAATGGAGTGAAGAAGAGGGTGCCCCGAAAGTTGAGAAGATCTTGGCGGCTTACAACGCCACCAACCTCGTCGTGGCCCATACCGTCCAAAAAACGGCTCGAATCCGACTGGGCTTTGGTGGAAGGATCTTATTCATTGATACCGGCATGCTTTCCAGCTACTACCATGGAGGCAAACCATCGGCGCTGGAGATAAACGAAGACGGAAAGTTCACCGCAGTGTATTTGGACCAGCAAGTTGCTCTGCCAGTTCCAAAATCTGCGCAGTCTACGCTGAAATAGAGACCTGTAATCGCGTTCTTTTTGCGAGCAGCTCAGTTTATGGAAGGCACGGCCGGCAGTTCTATTAAGTCCGCGCCCAGCAACCGGAAAAATGCAGAAGTTCGCAAGTTTTTCGGTCGCGGCTACTACTTGGATAATTCGGCGCTCATCTAGATGAAATGTTTGGGTCGCGTCAACTCCCGATTAACGCTGATCGGACAAGTGGGAAAACCCGATTTTGCCCGGACGATGCCAGACATGCGGTCGCTCATCGGGCCGCGCAATCTGATCTGTTGAGGGGCTCACGGCGGGTTAGTCCGAGAGGATAGGCTCGACCGGGAGACGGGTGCAGAACCTGCGTCCAGGACGGAACTGGGGATTAAGAGTGCCACCGTTTACCATGAGGGGAGGGAAAATGTCAGGAGCTGGGCTAGGCGCGTAGAGGCGGATGACGATTTCGATGTCGCCGCGGGGTCGCGGAGCAAGTCATTGCGGCGCGCGGTGATTTCTTTTGAGGATGTCCGGAGAGCCGAAGTAACTCGCTAGCTGCGGAGCGGTTTGTACCACGCGCTCGCGGTATTCGGCAGAGTCTGGCTCCGGGCAGTCGAGCACGGCCGCGCAAAAGCACGCCGGGGGCTGGTATCTGTGGTGGCGAATGTAATGCAGAATCAGATTCGGTGCGTTATAAACCGCGTCTTCACCCGGGACCAAGATATCGGAAGAACCCAAACCGAGGAGCCGTCCTCGGTACCGAAAAATTGGCTGGCCGCGGAGTCCTTCAGTGAGCGCACAAGAACCAACATTGCATATATGATAGCCGCCGTACCATGCAAGTGGCTTTTCGACTAAAGCCACTAGCCGTTCAAAAACCAACGGTGGAACCTTGCCCATTGTATAAGCGTGTCTAAACCACAAAAAGCCTACATTCTTCACGGGGCCGGGACCGGCCAGATCCGGCGCATAAGGCATGATGCGCGCATGATACTTCATCAGGGTAACTTCGGTCACGAGGGATGGGACCACTGATCGAGGCTTACCAGAGGCAGCCCCACCCCATCTGCACAAACCGCAGAACGGATGGGCCACCCCGTATAGCCACCCAAAAGCTATTGGGAGCGGCCACCCGCGAACATCCGCGCCATTACAAACGCGGACAGAATGAGGTGTGCGGCGCGCCACAGGCCTCGACGGAATGAGGAAGCTACGGCTTTGTGGCAGGGGCCGGGGCGGTCACCTTATGACCAGTCATTTCCTGGACGACAGAGAATTCTCCGCCGTTTTTTGCCATCTCGAGCTTGAAAGTGTATTCCGTTTTGGAGACGTGCTTGATCGTGACTCGCACATTGTACTTGTCATCGCCCATTTTGGAATCGGCAGTCCAGTTCCAAGTCTCGCCGTCCACCGTGCCTTTCGCATCGATCACTTCGCCCGCGCTGCCGAATTCATGAAAGGTGTAAACTTTTTGGTCCGGATCATAGCCCATGAAGGAGACGCTCTTCTCCGCTCCCATCGGGCCTGTGCCTTCCGAGTGACAAGTGACGAAAAAGCCGCCCGAATACCATGAGCACTTTTCCGTGGACGTGACTTTGCCCCCGGGCATGGGCCCGAACGGCTTGGAGTCGCCTTCGACTTTCCAGGTGCCGAGGTTATAGGCAAGTTTCTTGACCTCTGGCCCCGGTTTCGGCGGGCCCTGAGGGGCCTGCGCTTGGATTGATACAGCGAGGGACATCACGCAAACGGAGAGCAACAGCGTAACTCTTCTCATCAAAGCCTCCTTTTACTCGGGCCCGGTGGGATGCAAGTCGCATGGCCGCTCTAGTTCCGAGCGCCGTGTCGTGTGGGGAGATGATACACCCGAGCGGCCTCACCGCAATAACAAAGGTCTGCCACGGGCCGTAACGGTGGAGGGCCGTGCAGCTGCTCAGCGGTGGAGTCGGCCGGAAAGTGATAAGGGGTACGGTGAAAGGCGCAGGGATGAGGCACTCGACGGGACGTCCAGGCCTGAGGAGGCCATGCTAAGATGCGGGGCAAACGAGGTTTTGCAAATGATTGCGAAGGGGATTACGCCAATCTTGAATGTATCGGACATGGCAGCGAGCTTTGAGTGGTTCGAGAAGTTTGGTTGGAGGAAACTCTGGGATTGGGCAACGCCGGCGACGTTTGGGGCGGTGGGGTCTGGCGATTGCGAGATATTTCTTTGCCAAGGCGGGCAGGGAGGCCGAGGTAAAGGAGCGAACCGCGCGACGTTTGGAGCAGACGGCGGCGAAACGGGGGACAAGGGCGTGTGGATGTCGGTGTGGGTGGAGGACGTTGATGAGGTGCACAAGCAGTGCCTGGGCGCAGGGCTAGACGTCACTTTTCCACCGACGGACATGCCGTGGAAAGTTCGCGAGATGCACGTGCGGCATCCCGACGGGCACGTGTTTCGGGTGAGCAAGGGCACCGGCATATAAGGATCTGCCGCATCGAACAGGGGCCACCCAAAAGTTTGTGGTGGATTTGAAAATCGGCCTTTCGCCCCGCCGAGCTAGCTTCTACTAGGACGCGTCCTTGATGTCCTCACGGGCGCGTTTTTCAGCGTTTCTTGCTTCGGTGCGGTAATTGGCATCGGGCTTCAGGTCGCGGATGGCTTTGCTCAGGTCCATCGGCTTGTCCCTTGACGGAGCCTCGCAGGATTTGACGTCGCCAACAGGTTTCGCGCCGGTTACATCCCATTTCAGGCAATTGAATTTGATCTGGAGATTGCGGCTCACGTGAAGCGCGGCGACGCAATCGTTCAGGCTCTTAAATCCGGCGCAGGCATCCTTCAAGCTGGTGCGCGGAGGAAGCACCGCTTGCAACTGTATCGACAGCTTTTTTTCTTCGTCCTTGTTCGCAGCAAGTTGTTCACTTGCCGTCGGGGTCGGAGTTTTCTTCAGCCATTTGATCGGGTTGTTGATGCGTGCGGCTGTGCCCACGGCACCGAGCAAAACGCAGGCTGCGGCAACTCCAACTAGGATCCATCTGTTTTTCATTGTGGCCTCTTTCGAGGGCCGGGCATGGCGTTGGTTTCAGTAGGCCATGCTTTAGGCGCCTGTTCGAGACCTTGGGAGGACGGTACTCCCTCAATCGGTCACGCTGACCATTTGGGCAGATTTTTAAGGGGGGCGGCCTGTACCAGAGCACAGAGTCTCAGCTTGAGAAGCTTGTTCGCCAAGGATTAGTACGTGGCTGGGGAACGTTGGGGAGATGGGAATAAATTAGCTGAAAACAAAAGAGTTAGGCGCGGTCAGCCGGTGGATCAAGTGATTCGCAAATAAGAAAGTCCCACCGGCTACCGCATCGGAATACCAGGTCAAATTTGAGGAAAATGAATATTCAGCTTAAAGCATATGTAGAGAACAAGGATCGCGCCCAGTGTGGACAGAATGAGGCCGGCGGGGTGATATCGCTCATTTGTTGGGCGCGAAAACATGTGGGAAACGCCGCCGCCGAGGATTGAACCGATGATGCCTAGCACGACCGTCCAGAAGAGGGTCATGTGCACGTGCATCACTGACTTTGCTATAACCCCTGAGATTAGCCCAATAAGGACATACCAGAGTAAATGAAACATACTTTTTCCTCCATCGTTCGGCTAGAGAACGTCGTCGAGTATAGGCCAGGGTTTGGCAATTAACCGGGAATTTCCCATTTTGGCCTCTGTTCCGCGCATCGTAAGCTCGTCCTCTGGCGCACACAACCGCATACATGAGTGCGCAGTGGGGGAAGGAGCCAAGTTGATTGGGGGACACATCAGCTGAGGGTGAGATGCTGGTGGGCAGAGCGATGATTTAGGCGTGTTGGTGTCTCTTAGACTCGACGGCTTCCGCGGCGGCGAGTTTACGTTCAATGTGGGGTTCCGTCCGCGGGGCACCTGAATGGAGCAGGCACCTCTTGCCGGTGGGAACGCCACATGTGGGACAAGGAATGGAAGATACCTGTCTGGGCGTCAGGTTTTTGAATCGCACACAAAAAGCATAGCATAAGAAATGACAAACGACTGTTCCATTTTGAACATTTTCATTAGAAATGCAACGAGTGGGATGGTAAAAGCTTGCAGGGAAGCCTTGGGCCTGCCCCCGGCCACTCGCAAATGCTGTCTCGTAACTGGTGGAAAACGGGAAGCGGACCTATAGAGGGGTGTGCTCCGGGCCGGACGGACTTGAAATGCTTGGGGTAAGCTGACTTGGGCCGGCCCAGAACGGCGAATGAGCGAGATAAAGAAACTGATAAAGCAAATGCCCGCGATGACGTCCTCGGAGGCATTCCATGGCGGCCATCGCGGGCCTAGTTCACACTCTCACTATCGGGGAGGAAGATATAACTCCGACAGCGGCTTTGTCTGTACAAAAGTGAACAGATGCAAAACGGGCGCCTGACAGGAGTCAAGGAGCAGTCATCCACCGATTCGGGGTGCAGCTCCGCGGATGCCAGTTCGCGAAGCGAATTACTTTCGGGAAACGGAGTTTGCGAGTTGGGGTTCGAGGGCTTCCCGCACTTTATGGAGGAGAGTGGTCTTCGTAAAGGGTTTTTGGACGAGCTTGGCACCCTGCGTTAAGACTTGGCGATGAACAATGACGTCATCGGTGTATCCGGACATGAAAAGAATTTTCGTATTCGGACGAAGCGCGAGCAGCTGTTTGGCTAATTCGCAGCCATCGAGGCGGGGCATGACAACGTCGGTGAGCAACAGATCGATTTTGCGGCGAGAATCCATTGCGGTTGCAATGGCGTGTTCGACTCCAGAGGCTTCGAGAACGGTATATCCGGCGTCCTGCAGAAGCACGCAGGTTAGTTCTCGCAGTGCGACCTCATCTTCCACGACCAGAATGGTTTCCGAGCCGCCGGGAATTTCCTTTTCTGATGTGTTTGGCGCGGCCAGACTTTCCGCAGTGCGAGGAATATATATCTTAAAGGTTGTGCCACGGCCAGGTTCGCTGTAGGCCATGATGTAGCCGTTGTTCTGCTTGACAATGCCGTAGACCATGGAGAGACCGAGACCGGTGCCCTTGCCCGGATCCTTGGTGGTGAAAAAAGGCTCGAAAATGTGAGAAAGAACTTCTGCGTCCATGCCAACGCCGGTGTCACTCACAGCGAGCATGACGAACGACCCGGGCCTGGCGCCCAAATGCTGGCGGACGTAGGTGTCGTCCACTTCGATATTGGCCGTCTCGATGGCAAGCTTGCCGCCGCTGGGCATGGCATCGCGGGAATTGACGGCGAGATTCATGAGTACCTGGCTTAGTTGGCCGGGATCGGCTTTCACGTATCCCAAGTCGGGCTGCAAGCGTATGGCAAGTTCGATATCTTCGCCAATGACGCGGTGCAGCATCTTCTGAATTTCCACGACGGACTTATTAAGGTCGATGACGGCGGGCTCGACGACCTGTTTGCGGCTGAAGGCGAGGAGTTGCATCGTGAGAGCCGCGGCACGTTCGGCTGCGTTACGAGTGGCCTCCACGCTCTTGCGCAAACGGGCGTTTGTGCCAACCTGTTGTTCCAGAATGTCACTGTGACCGAGGATGACGCTGAGCAGGTTGTTGAAATCGTGGGCGATGCCACTCGCAAGACGGCCGATGGCTTCCATTTTTTGAGCCTGGAGAAGCTGGCGCTCGAGTACACGACGTTCAGTAATGTCTTCTGCAAAAACTTCGAAATAGGCAAGGGAATCGTCTTTTTCCAAGACGGAATGTCCGTTCATTCTGACGGTGATCATGTTCCCGTCTTTTCTTCGCCAATCGGCTTCAAGGGCACGGAAATCGGTTTTGTGCTTATTTTCTTTAACCAGGAGCTGGCGCGCCAGTGGATCGCGATAGATGTCTTTTTCCATGTTACGGAGGAGCAAGTCTTCTTCCGAGTCGTAACCAAGCATGGTCACAAGAGCAGGATTCACGTCGAGAAGCTGTCCGTCCAAGGTGACACGGTAAATTCCGTAAGGAGCGTCGCTCACGAGCGAGCGAAAGTTGGTTTCCGACTTTTGGAGCCGCTCTTCAGCGCGTTTGCGGTCAGTGATGTCATGGGTGACGGAAAGCATGCAAGGTTGTCCGTTGATGGTGACGCGAGCAGCAGAGACTCGGCCGTAACGAATTTCGCCCGTCTTGGTTCTGAAAGGGAACTCTTCACCCTGGACCTGACCCTGTGTTTCCATCATCTGAAGAGTCGTTTGATGTGGCTGTCGCTCCACCCACAAATCGAGCTCCCCGGGAGTTTTTCCCAGGACTTCCTCGGCGGTGTAGCCCGTAAGACGCATAAAGCCATCATTGACTTCGAGATATCGGCGATCAGGGAGGCTGCGCAAGGTGATGGCGTCGGGGCTTGAATGCACCATGCTGGCGAACTTCTCCTGAGACTGACGGAGCTGGGATTCCGAAAGCTCGCGCTCTGAAATATCGCGGATTATGCCAGTGAATATGTGCTTTTTCCCTCGAACATGCTCGCCGAGAGAAACCTCGAGTGGAAACTCAGCTCCGGAGCGGCGCAGGCCGGTTAGTTTTAGAGCTTTCCATGAAACATGCTTCTGACCTGTTCGCAGGTATTGCCCCACAGCGGTCCCGTGGGCCTCTTGGAGATAGTGGGGCATCAGCATGGTGAGAGGCTGGTGCATCATGTCCGAAACGGAGTAGCCAAAGATCCGCTCGGCGGCCTTGTTAACGAAGAGGATGGTGCTTTGCTCGTCGATGGTGACGATGGCATCCGTAGCCGTTTCGGCGACAACCCGGAAGAGTTGGGCGGGCTGGGGGAACCCCTTACTGGAATCGATTAGTCGAGCAGACCGAGATTTCCTTGGTTTCGACATAGGCGATTTATCACCAGATCCACGGCCGCGGGCAAGCTGCCCACACGTGAGGTTTGGACAGGGCGGCCAACCGCCAACAGCAGTAGGTCTCGACGAGTGTAGCATTTCAATTTATGGGCATGTTTAACGGTGGGGGGGGAAATGCCCAACTTGCTAACAATTGCAATGCTTGTGGTTAGTTAGCGTGCGGATCACTGGCGAACCCGGGAGCGAGATAAGAAGGAGTTCGCCGAGCGTTTGTGACGCGCGTCACACGCCTGGGTGTGCCAGGGCACAGCCAATTGGGCAGTGGGATGGGAGGCTAAGGATGTTGAAGCGGTCAAGGTTAGCGACCGCGCGTGGTGGCCGCGCGAGGGCGAGAGGATGGCGCTCCGGGAGGAGCGATTCAGCACGAAATTGGAGGTAAGGGATCATTTGCAGGCGGATTCTCCCGGAGCGCTGAGTTGCTGCTGATCTAAAGTCAGACGAGTGTCACCCCAGAGGCAGCGCGAGGAAGGAGTTGGTTATGAATTATGTTTTTGTAGGATTGGCTCTGGCGGCTGCCGCGCTTCTGATGTTCGGACTAGCGCGGGCGCTGCGGACGTACTTGAAGTTTCGCGGGGAGAGGATTGTATCGTGTCCGGAAACGCATCAAGCCGCAGCGGTACGCGTAGCGGCGGGTGATGCGGCGTTGCAGGCCACGGTTGGGCGCGATGAGCTGATGCTGAGTGAGTGCTCGAGATGGCCGGAAAAGGAAATGTGCGGGCAAGAGTGTCTGGCGGAGATCGAAAAAGCGCCGAAGGCCTGCCTGGTTTCAACAATCGTGAATCGATGGTATCAGGGCAAGGAGTGCGCGTATTGCCACAAACCGTTTGGCGAACTGCATTGGGACGATCACCGGCCGGCGCTGGTGGACGCAGAGCGCAAGACGGTGCCATGGAGCGAGATTCCCGCGGAGAAGTTGCAAGAAACGATGCGGACGCACCTGCCGGTATGCTGGAATTGCCATATTGCGGAAACGTTTCGACGAGAGCATCCGGAGATGGTGGTGGACCGTGAGCGGAGTCCGCTGCGCATGAGCGTCTACAAGTAAGCGTTGAGAGTTAGAAGCGGTGGGCGCGCTCCCTGGGGAGTAAGTCGAGGCAAAATGGGGAGCGCGCCCGGAAGTTAAGGGCAGAGTTATCCGCCGGCGATTCCGCTGCGGTGTGCAAAGCGCGATCAACCGGCGATCTTCGGGATGGATTCCCAAAACCAAATCACGAGAATTCCGTAGTAAACCACGACAATACCCAGGCTAATTAGGAAAGTGCGCAGACCTTTCCCGAGGCCGGAGTAGTGGCGCTTCCAGCGGTAGCCGCAAAAAGCAATCATCAGCAATGAGAGAAAAGCGGTGATGGCAGCAACGAGGCTGACGCTGTTGGTGACGGCTTGAGCGCGTGAGACGCGAAAGAGCTGGCGTAGGGCTGCGCCGAGCATGCCGCTCTCAAAGGCAAGGATCAGCCAGGCGAGCGGAGCCAGGAGACCGATCATGTAGGCCCATTGGTCTTCCATGTAAAAAAGCATCAGAAGGATAGCGACGTAGATGATGGTCTGATAAAGGTGGAAGAGGAAGAAGTCCGGTTCCAAGTGAGTGAGAAGCAGAAAACAAATAATTTGCAAAGAGCACAGAGTGGCGATGTCCCGGTAGGCCCGCATGAGGTACCTCCTCGGCAATTCCGCGAAAAGCACCGGGCGGCAGGAATCGCACCGCAATCGTGGCGTTGAATCCGGGCCCCGGTGGAAGCCAGGAACTGTGAGAGGGTTATCCTACATTCATAGGCACTTTGTCACGCTGAATCGGGGACGGAAAGAACGAAGCTGATTGAGTGGGTGGCCGGGAAGAGAAATCCTCGTACGAATTCCGCCGCACCGGTCTATGTCGTGACCTTAATTGCTCTCCACAATCCGCAAGCCCGCGAGCGGAACTTCACGGAGGGAAAAGGTCAGCTTGCCTAGCGTCGAGAAGTCAACGCGATAAGCAAGTCCATAGCTGCGCGGTGGATGAAGATGCAAGAGAGTGGGGCGAGCTATGAAACCTCAGGGGCTCTAGCCTTTGACGTTGTCGAAGACTGGAGCCCCCGAAGGATTGGGGCTGGGATAATTTGATTGGGTTAGTTAGGCTTCTCGTCCTTTGGCTTTGGCGGCTTTTGATTTTTACTCGAAGCTGGTTGTTGGCGCTGCTGCAATTGCTGTTGCTGCTGGGCATGCTTTTGCTCCAGTTGTTGGGTCTGCTGTTGGTGCTTCTGCTCCAACTGTTGCTGGCGCGGTGCATTGGCCGGTTGTTGCGGGAGCCGCTGATGATCCTGCTCTTGTTTCGTCTGGAGTTTCGTGCGCTCGCTGACTTGCTGTGTTTGAAGCCTCTGCTCCTGCTGCTGGTATTTCTGGTCCCGCTTGGCATTGCCGGTATTTGGATTGGCGGGTGGCTGCGCAGCCGGAAGATCCCTGGCATGCATTGGTGGGCTTGGACGAGCGGTTTCTGTGTTGGTGCGAGTGGTATCGGTGTTCGGACGAGTCGTCTCGGTGTTTGAACGCGGCGCCTCTGTATTAGGGCGAGAATTGTTGTTCACGGAAGCGGGAGGGGCGCTATGGACTGTTCCGCCTTCTCTGGCGGGTACAGCTCCGGCGTCTCGAAATCCTCCGGGCCTAGACGTCGCAGCGATGGGCGGCTTGCCGTGATTTGCGGAGGAGCGCAGCTCAGGGTTCCCGCGGGCGGCTTCCACATGCTGAGTTTGCGCGGCTACGGGCGCGACGTGTCTCTCGCGTCCGGCAGCTTCTTCCTGCGAAGTGGGACGGTCGTTTCTCCCGCCGCGGCCGCCGTTAAAGCTGACGCGATTACCCGAGCTGTTGTCCTCGACTCTCGTGTTGTAAGCGTTGCGATTACGGGATACGTCGATATGGCTTACGGACTGGTTGTAAAAAAAGTGGCCATTTTCCCAGCGGCCGCCATCGTAACCGCGACCAAAGTAGCCATAGCCATAATCAATCCCGCCATAGAAACCGACCTGTGTTCCCCAATAGCCTTGGTGGAAAACGTAGTCGTCGCCATCTTCTCCCCAGTAGCCTGGAGTCCAAAGATAGCCGACTTCGGGAGCCATGACCCACGTTCCTGGTACCCAATAATAGTCGTCATCACCGTATGCCCAATAACCCGGGGTCCAGATGTAGTCATCGCCGGGGCTGATGGGCTGCTCGTAGACGGGCAGTTCGGGCGGCGCGATCCTGATGGATAATCCTATGCTAATTTGGGCGGACGATGCCGCCGAGATGGCTAGCAATAGCAGTGCGAACAAGAACGAACGAACGGAAAAGATAAAACGCATTTTGCTTCTTTCTGCCTGATGATACGTCGCTGACGGGACGTCAATCAGGCCAACGCTGCTCGGTGTCTTCGATGTGGTTCTGACGGTTTGTTTGGACACTGGACAAGGGAGCTCGACATTCATAAATCTGCAGCCGGAGTCACATCGGGACTCTTGGGGGAGTATAGAAATATTCAATCTTTAATACTGTCTGGTATGGGACACAAATTGAATTTGCGCCCTGGGGGCATCTGTCGGGAACAAGGTTGGGATGATGGCGGCGGCTTAGTCTGGTGATCACCCTTAGCACTGGCGGAAAACAGCACGAGGGTTCGCACCCCTATGAGATTTGGTTTGGAAAAGGTGCGCGGTCTACCTAATATATATTGACAACGACTCGTCAACGGAATTCAATACCACGGACGCGTTCCAACTTCTCGACCTGCGCCAATGTTATCGAAATGTGCACTTTCGAAGGCGTCCGCAATTAAAGTCCTTTAGAATCTGCACTGTGAAGAAACCAAAGTAGAGGAGTCCGCTAGCTAACTAGAAATTCCAGGAAAGCGTGGGGCAACCGGAAGTGCTGCCTCCTATGGTACTGCCGTTCTATTTCCCAGCTCCTTCCAACACACTAATTTATGACAACACCGGACATTTGACGATGCGGGCTATCCCGAATTAGTAAGGCACGACTAAGCGAGGGGCGATTTGAAACTCCGCACCAAATTCATGTTGTCGCTGGCCGTGCTGACCGCTGGTCTGACAGGCGCTAGTTTGCTTATAGTGCGGCGAACGGCAGAAGGCAGAGTGGAGCGGGAAATCCAAGAAGAGTCACAGACGGCCATGATGACCTTTCAGCTGCTGCAACACGGTCATTTCGTTGCATTGATGCGAAAGGCGGACTTGTTATCGTCGCTGGTCTCCATGAGAAACGGCGACCCCTCAGCGATTGAAGAGGTAGGAAATGATCCGTGGCAATCGGATGAGTGCGATCTCCTGGTGCTGTCAGACGCTCGAGGAAAAATTGTTGCCCTGCACACGATTGTCGACGAATTTCCGCCCTCTACCGCACAAAGCATTCTCAGCCAAGCCTTAAAAGAAGGCAGAACCACGGGATGGTGGTACAGCGGCACACGTCTATATCAAGTGGTCCTGAAGCCCTTCTATGAAGGCACGCCGAAAAAGTCGAACCTTCTAGGCACAGTGATAGTTGGCCGTGGGATCGATCCGCAAGCGACGGAACTTCGCCGGCTATCCTCGAGCCATGTAGTGTTTCGATACGGCAATGACATAGTGGCCAGCACACTGCCACTCTTTAAGGAGGAGCAGTTCGCCACGCTGATACGGAAGGGGCCTGTAAACGAGCAGGTCACACTCGACGGAGAGCGATTCTATGCGAGCTCTGTCGAACTGACGACTGGGGCGAAGCCTGTAAGCCTCATCGTCTTGAAGTCCTACACCGAGGCATTGGCCTATTTGGAGAACCAGAACCAACTGCTCGGAGGCTTGGGATTGTTGGCGGTGCTTGCGGGAAGCGCGCTGGGATTCGTAATTTCGGATAGGTTCACGCGGCCCCTCGCCCGGCTGTTTGAGGGAGTTCAAGCATTAGAGAAGGGCGACTTCCTTTATCCCGTGGCTGCCGAAGGTTCGGATGAAGTTGCCCACGTGACGCGCGCCTTTGACCGCATGAGGAAGACATTGCAGAGTGACGAGACACACAAACGGCAATTGGAAGATCAGTTGCGGCAATCGCAAAAGATGGAGGCGATAGGACGCCTGGCGGGAGGAGTAGCGCACGACTTTAACAACCTGCTTACGATTATCAAAGGCCATGGCGATTTGATCCTCGACAAGCTGCAAGCAACTGATCCGCTTCAACGAAACGCAAGCCAGATTGAGAAGGCTGCGGACCGAGCAGCGTCTCTGACGCGCCAGCTACTCGCGTTTAGCCGCATGCAGGTGCTGGAACCGAAGGTCCTGGATTTGAATGCGTTGGTTGCGGAGATGTGCAGCCTGCTCCGACGGCTGGTGCGAGAAGATATTTCCTTTACGTTTCACGCGGGCGAATCCCTGGGGCGAGTAAAAGCAGATCCAGGACAGCTCGAACAGGTGATCATGAATTTGACGGTGAATGCGTGCGACGCGATGCCGACGGGCGGCAAACTGAATGTCGAAACCCGGCAAGTGTTCGTGGATGATGTGTTTGCCGATACCCGACCCTCTCTGAAGCCCGGCGAATACATCCGCCTGACGGTAGAGGATACCGGGCACGGAATGGACGCCGCGACGAAGGCGCGAATCTTTGAGCCATTTTTCACGACAAAAGAACTGGGCAAAGGAACTGGATTGGGCCTGGCAACGGTCTACGGGGTGGTGAAACAAAGCGGGGGATGCATCTGGGTCGAATCGCAGCCAGGGAAGGGCACACAATTTGAGGTATATCTGCCGGTAGTGGAAGAAGAAGAGAAAGAAAACTCATCGCCAGGAGAGGACGCGTCCAAGAACGGCGCTTGCCATTCGGAACCTGTGCTGATTGTCGAAGATGAAGAGGCTGTCAGAGAGTTAGCCGCCGAATTCCTAAAGTCCGCGGGGTACTCCGTTCTAACTGCCAGGGACGGAGGAGAAGCTCTCGCCGTTGCGGAGAGCTCTGGTCCGATTCGCGTATTAATCACAGATATCGTGATGCCGAACATGCGAGGTCCGGAACTCGCCAAACGCCTGAAAGCGAGCCGCAAGAATCTGAAAATCATTTACATGTCGGGGTACTTGGAATTCAACAGGGCGGGCGAAGAGTTTCTGGAAGGAAGTTACTTCTTACAAAAACCCTTTACGAGAGATAGCCTGGTGCGGAAGGTGCAAGAGGCATTGCGGCGCAAACGAGTCGCGGACCGCCAGGCCCAATTGGTTTGAGAATGGTAGTTGGTGTTGCAGGATAATTCGAATCCTCCCCGGAGCGAAAAGCGGTATGTTCTCCAGCGCGAAACTCGGGGTCGTGGCGTGCCGAACGAGCAATTCGCCGGCAGGAATCAAGGTGCGAGCAAGGTGATTTCTGGAAATCCAGCTAAGGGCAGGATTCCTCGACGGCTTGGAAAACATGCGAAAGGCGCTTGCAAAATAAAACGGGCGGCTCGAAGCCGCCCGTCATGCTTGCAGAAAAGACGTTGTGACAATCAGGGTTGATCGGGGCGGCGCTTGAGAGTGGGGCGGCTATCGTCGTCACTCGTGGTGGAGTTCGGATCGGTGGTGGATGTCGGCTGTTTAGATTGTGCGGTTTTTGTGCGCAGAGTGGGCTTGCCAGGCGCATTGTCCGAAGCCTTGCGTGCGAACATGATGTTGCGCAGGCGGGACTTTACGGAATCAAACTCGGAAGTGGTAACGATGTATTCCGGGCGGTTGGGCAAAATACGCGCGATTTCTTTCTGCGTGTTCTCGATGCGATCGGGAGTAGGAGGGTGCGTCGAGAATACCTTGGGGATGGTACCCGGACGGCGCTTCTCGTCGGCCTGTATGCGCTCGAAGAAGGTTACATAGGCATTGGGGTCGTAGCCGGCCTTGTAAGTATATTGCACGCCCAGGAAATCGGCTTCACGCTCTGCGTCACGGCTGAACTTCAGGTAGGTGACAGGGATAGCGAGGCTCGCGGCTTCATAGATACCGTATCCCGCCCAGCCGCCGGGGCCGAGAAGCATCAGAGGAATCATGGCGAGTTGCATGGCTTGGCCTTTGGTGGCGTTCTTCGTGCCATGGCGCGCGGCAACGTGGGCGATCTCATGGGCCATAACCCCGGCAAGTTCCGATTCTTCCTGGGCGCGCAAGATCAGGCCGCTGTTCACATAGAAAAACCCGCCGGGAAGGGCGAAGGCGTTCACTTCATCGGAATCGATCACCTTGATAGTGAAGGGCACGCGCGCATCGGAATTGCGGACCAGATTTTGGCCGACGCGGTTCACGTATTCCGTGACGACAGGGTCATCGATAAGTTTAGAGGAGCGTTCGACTTCCTGTGCGAGCGACTTGCCGAGGGCAATCTCGTGTTCGAGCGAATAGAAATTGATCCCCTTGCCGACGTTGCGATTCCCGATGTCATTGACGTCTTCTTTTGAGTTCTTGGGGTGGACGACATCTTGCTGGGGCACGGGCTGATCCTGAGGCGCCTGGCTCTTCGCGGGTTGCGGGGCCACGGGCTGAGGCGGCGCGGGTTGCGGCGGAGCAGGAGACTGAGTCTGGCCAGATTGCGATGTCGGAGTCGGTTGCTGCGTCTGGGTGGGGGCAGGATTCTGACCTGGCTGCTGAGTCTGGGGAGTCGCCAGAGCAACCCTGGCGGCAAGGAGGCCTGCCAGGGTGATGCCCAACGCTAATCTTGGAATCTGATTCATGGCATTTACCTCCCGATTTGACCAGTATACACCCGTTTCAGCAATGCTGGCATACAATGGCCTACACGGCCTCAACCATTACGATGTAGGACTTGGAAAGAAGGTTTCCTGTCAGCGGCGCTATGCTTGGGACTTGCACCCTTCAAAGGCAAACCAAGAGGTTTGCAGGACGAGGCTTGACAGCGAAGAGCAGAGACCCGGGTGTGCCGAAATGAAAAGCGGTACGAAATGTGTCCAAAAGGCAGCATTAGAATGGTTGACACTCATCACGCTGGCCTCTACAGTCAGTGTCAGAGAAATGAGCGTAAAAAAGATTCAGATTGGGCAGCTTTGGAGGAAGAACGACACCGGGGACGTGTACCTAGTAACCCGCGTGTATAGTGAAGCGCTGAGCACAATCGTGGTGCTGAGGAAGTCCGGGGCGGAGGACGAGGCACTTACACGTTTGCGAGCCGAGAATACTCCCAAGGGGCCGGGCATTCCAGGATACTCGCCAGCGCAGGATGAGGAGAAGTTTTGATTGGGAATTGAGCAGTGAATAATTTGCAGTGCATCGTCGCTGGTTCGTCTCACCCGCCGTACACCCTCCCGCCATTCTGCCAGATAACGCAAGACATCAGATGGAGCGGACGTCCATATTTACGACGTCGTGGACTTGCATCAGCTCCTTGATCAGGAAGGGTTCGCCGTACTTCACACCGATCATTTCGCCGTAATGACGCGCGAGTTGGTTCATCTGTTCTTCGAGGCGATCGATGGCCAGGAAAACATTTGTTTTGTGGAACTCGCGGGAGGATTGGCCCTTTTCAGAACGAAATTGTGAAGAGAAGGCGAAAATGGCGCGGCGGCGCCGCTCGAAATGGGTCGTGATGTCCACAACAAAGGTGGGACGAACGGGAGCGAAGGCCGTCGAGTAAAGGATTTTGAATGGACGGTGAGGTTCGCCGTCGATCGACAATTGCTTAAGGCCGGCGAGGAAACAACCTTCGTAGCCGAGGGTGGAAGCGTGATAGTGGTCGGGATGGCGGGCCTCCCAGTAGGGAAGAATGACGGTCTTGGGACGTAGTTCGCGGATCACGGAGGCGAGCCTTAGCTTGTGTTGGCGGCTGGGCTGGACATCGGAATCCGGAACGCCCAATGTGCCGCGCCAGCTTACGCGGAGGAGTTTGGCGGCCTTGGCGGCTTCCTTGGCGCGGGTTTCGGGCGTGCCGCGCGTGCCCAATTCGCCGCCGGTCAGGTCAAGAATGCCGGTTTTGTAGCCACGGTGGGCCATACTTAGGAGAGTGCCGCCGCAGGTCAGCTCCACATCGTCGGGGTGGGCGGCGATGGCCAGAAGGTCGAGTTTCATTCAACGTCTCCTTTGGGCTTCGATGATAACACTGCTGGAACTGGTCCCTGACGGCCGCGCCGGGTCCAGGCTATGGTAACTTTGCGTGCGGCGGAAGGTTGATGAGAGAGAACACCGGACGACAGGCAGGGGCACTTGCGGGGAAAGTGGCGCTGGTAACCGGCGCGGCGAAGAGGCTCGGGCGGTGTGTGACAATGAGACTCGCGGAGGAGGGCGCGGACGTTGTCATTCACTATAACTCGTCGGCCACGGAGGCAGAGGGCGTCCGCGAAAAGATCGAGGCTCTGGGACGGCGCGCGGTGGCGCTAAAGGCAAACCTGAGGAGCATGACGGAAATAGGGAGACTGTTTGACGAAGCGGGAAAGCAGTTTGGGCGGCTCGACGTGCTGGTGAACAGCGCCGCGAATTTTCTGCCCGCGAGCATCGTCTCTACGACGGAAGAAATTTGGGACGCGTCTCTGGATACGAATTTGAAGGCGGGGTTTTTCTGTGCGCAGGCAGCGGCGCCGCTGTTGCGGAGAACGAGCGGTACGATCATTAATTTTGCCGACGCCGGGGGACTGCTGGGCTGGCCGGGGTACATCCCTCATTCGATTTCAAAAGCCGGAGTGGTGATGCTGACAAAGGTGTTGGCTAAAGCCCTTGCGCCGGAAGTGCGTGTCAATGCGATTGCGCCGGGAACGATCACGATGGATGGCGACCCGCCGGAATGGCAAGCGGATTTTGTCAAACTTGCGCCGCTTCGGAGAACCGGTAATCCAAGCGACATTGCCGATGCTGTCTCTTATCTTGTGCATGCGGAGTTTTTGACTGGACATACCCTGGTGCTCGATGGAGGGCGGAGCCTGGGTCCAGCAAAAGAAGAATTTCGTTAAGACTGCAGTGTGCAGAGAAACGCGTCGCGGTGTATTCTATTGTCCTCATCGCAGATATATGCCTGGGAGGCGCGCTGACGCGCGTGCCGGAATCCAAGAAAGAGGGCCAGCCGGAGTTATGGACAATGAGACGTACACCCACGTGGACAGCCCGCACGAAGAACTCAGCCAACCACCCACGCCAGAACCGCACGGACTAGAGGACACGCAGATTCAAGAGTGGCTGGAGTCGCTGGACTCCGTGCTCGATTCAAGCGGTCCAGAAGTGGCGGCGGAGATTCTGGAAAGACTTCGAGCGCACGCGACGGTTTCAGGCATCGATCTACCGTTCTCCGCGAACACACCTTACGCCAATACGATACCAGCGCGGCTGGAACCACTATTCCCGGGCGACCAGGAATTGGAGCGTCGAATCAAAAGCCTGATCCGTTGGAATGCACTGGCGATGGTGGTGCGCGCAAACCGCGTTGAACACAACATCGGCGGCCACATCTCTACTTATGCTTCTGCAGCGACCTTGTATGAGGTCGGATTCAACCATTTCTTCCGGGCGCGCTCCGAGGAGTTTGAAGGCGACACGGTTTATTTTCAGGGCCACGCGGCCCCGGGCATGTATGCGCGAGCCTTTCTCGAGGGACGGATTTCGCCGCAGCAACTGGAAAATTTTCGGCGGGAGTTGAAACCCGGCGGGGGACTGTCTTCTTATCCGCACCCGTGGCTGATGCCGGACTTCTGGGAGTTTCCGACGGTGTCGATGGGCCTCAGCCCATTGATGGCGATTTATCAGGCGCGGTTCAACCGGTATCTCGAGGATCGCGGCTTGAAGCCGGTGACGGACGCGAAAGTGTGGGCGTTCCTGGGAGACGGCGAGACGGACGAACCGGAATCGCTCGGTGCTATCACGCTGGCTTCGCGTGAGAAGCTGGACAACCTGATTTTTGTTGTGAACTGCAACTTGCAGCGGCTGGATGGGCCGGTGCGCGGGAACGGGCAGATCATTCAGGAGCTGGAATCGGCGTTCCGCGGAGCCAGGTGGAATGTAATTAAGGTGCTCTGGGGCAGCGAATGGGATCCGATTTTGGAGCGGGACACGGAAGGCCTGCTCGTCAAGCGCATGGGCGAATTGGTGGACGGCGAATACCAGAAGCTGGTGGTTTCGCCGGGATCGTACGTACGAGAACATTTTTTTGGCAGTGATCCGCGGCTGCTGCAATTGGTTGAACCCTTGCCGGATGAGGCGTTGCGGCGTCTGCGGCTTGGCGGGCACGATCCGCGCAAGGTGTACGCGGCGTACAAAGCGGCGGTCGAGCACAAGGGAGCGCCGACAGTGATTCTGGCGCGTACGATCAAAGGCTACGGGCTGGGAGAAGCAGGCGAAGGCAAAAACGTAACGCACCAGCAGAAAAAACTGAATGAAGAAGAGTTGCGCGAGTTTCGCTCGCGGTTTGGGATTCCGCTGAATGACGAGGACTGCGTCGAGGTGCCGTTCTACCGTCCAGCGGAGGACAGCGTCGAGATTCAATATTTGCGCGCACGGCGGGAGGCGCTTGGCGGGTACACACCGAAGCGCAGCGTGCGTTCAAAGCCGATCGTTGCCGATCACGATGAACTTTTCAAAGAGTTTTTCGGGGGCAGCGAGGGCAGGGAAGTGTCGACGACGATGGCGTTCGTCGGGATGCTGCGCAAAATGCTGAAAGACCCGGAAATCGGCAAGCTGGTCGTGCCGATCGTCCCCGACGAAGCGCGAACGTTCGGCATGGAGTCCCTGTTTCGAACCGTGGGAATTTATTCGAGCGTCGGGCAGAAGTATGAGCCTGTCGACGTCAACACGCTGCTCTATTACAAGGAAGCGAAAGACGGGCAGATTCTGGAGGAAGGAATTACCGAAGCGGGCTCGATGGCGTCGTTTATCGCCGCGGGTTCCGCGTACGCGACGCACGGCATCAATACGATTCCGTTCTTCATTTATTACTCGATGTTTGGATTCCAGCGCATCGCGGATTTCATCTGGGCTGCGGCGGATATGCGCACGCGCGGTTTCCTGCTGGGAGGAACTTCCGGACGAACTACATTGTCGGGCGAAGGCTTACAGCACCAGGATGGCAACAGCCACGTGTTGGCACTCTCCGTGCCGAATTTGCGGGCATACGACCCCGCCTTCGCGTACGAGATGGCCGTGATTTTGCAGGACGGAATTCGCCGCATGTACAAGGACGGAGAAAGCATTTTCTACTACATCACCGTAATGAACGAGCCGTACGCGATGCCGGCAATGCCGGGCGACGTAAAAGAGGGAATCTTGAAGGGCATGTATCGCTTCCGAGCCTCGGAGAACAAAAAGTCCAAGCTGCGGGCGCAGCTTTTTGGGAGCGGGGCGATTCTGCGCGAAGCGCTGCAGGCGCAAGAGATTCTGGAGACGAAGTTCGGTGTCGCGGCGGATGTATGGAGCGTGACGAGTTACAAGGCGTTGTACACCGACGGGAACGAAGTGGAGCGCTTGAACCGGCTCCATCCTGGCGACAAGCCGCGTTTGCCGTACGTGACGCAATGCCTCGCGGATGCGCCAGGCGTCCTGGTGGCCGCTTCTGATTACTTAAAAACGTTGCCAAACATGGTAAGCAAGTGGATGCCGCGTCGGCTGGCTTCGCTGGGGACCGACGGATTTGGAAGAAGCGAGGGCCGCGCTTCTCTGCGAGATTTCTTCGAGGTGGACGCGCGGTTCATCACTTTGGCGACGCTGCATGAGCTTTATAGTGACGGCAAAATCGAGCGTTCGGTGGTGGACAAGGCGATCAAGGAACTGGGAATTAATCCGGACAAAGGGAATCCTGTTATTTCCTAAAGAGTCCGACGGCGGTGGAGATCGTTGTGTTGTGAAAGGCGAACTTCGGTTCGCCTTTCTTATTCTTGTGGCTTGTTGGAGGTTCTCTCCAGAATTTCGCTTGGCTTAATGCGGCCCGTCGCGAGTTGCGCGAGGAGCTGGGAATTAGCGGCGAGGAAGTCGTACTTACCCAACTCTTTGGGCAGGACCCAGGCGATTTGCTCGAAGGTCTTCGGATTGATTTCATTCCCCTTAATGCTGGCGGCGTAAAAACGGATTTCCAGTTCCTCGGGCGCGGCGGCGTATTTGTGGCGTGTTCTGCCGAGTTCGAGGCATTTTTCCAATGTGACGCCCAACTCCTCTCGCAGTTCGCGCGCGAGCGCCGCTTCGGGCGCTTCTCCTTCTTCCACTTTTCCTCCGGGAAATTCCCATTTGAGGGGAGAGGTGTCCTGGCGCCGGCGCTGGCCGATCAGGAAGCGGCGATCGCCGCGTTCAATGACTGCGGCTACGACGATTCTCACTCCTTTCCTACCTTTGATGTGGCGTCTCGGAAGATGCGCAAAAGCTGTTTTGCGCCCGCGACGAGCGGCGGACCGGGCGTGTTAAGCAATTCATCGCGGACGACATAGACGCATTTA
Source organism: Candidatus Acidiferrum sp. (assembly GCA_035576885.1). Lineage (GTDB taxonomy): Bacteria > Acidobacteriota > Terriglobia > Acidiferrales > UBA7541 > Acidiferrum. The sequence goes on from DATLVZ010000013.1 coordinate 30,829, forward strand.
TTGCGAAGGGCGGACAGGCTTTTCCAAGCTGCGACCCTGTAGGCCTTCTCGACTTTGGCCTGGTCTCCGGTGGCGGCCCAGGCGAGGACAATCAAGTCTGGTCTCGCTTGCGCGACCTGTTCATCGCTAACTTTTTGGCCGGGAGGCAAGACCAGTTCCCCGCCGCAGGCTTTCACGAGTTCCGCGACCCAGGGCGGGGAACTGATGCGCGGGTTAGGCCATGCCTCGCAGTAGACTCGCAGCTTTTTCCTTATTACGCGGCTCCTTTTTGCGAATGCCGCAAATTCTCGGCGCATTTGTTTAACAAGGCGATCGGCTTGCGGGATGCGGTTGGTTATCCGGCCAAGGATACGTACGTCATTCGCAATATCCGCCAGCGATCTCGGATTCATAGCCAGGAAGTTGAGGGGCTGTTCGAGAAGCTTTGCTATGGTTTCTTGCTTGTATGGCACCGAGCCAACGACGAGCGATGGATTCAACTTGAGGATCTCCTCAATCGAATCCATATGCCAGCAATCGCCGAGTTTCGGGAGGCCAGTTACCGGCGCTACGTCGGCGCACCATTTCGTAACACCGACGAGTTGTCTCTTCGCGCCGATGGCGCAGAGGATAGAAGTCGCGCTGGGAGCAAGAGAAACTATGCGCAGTTGAGTCCGAGGAGTGGCCATCTTCATTTCATAAACAGGATAACAAAGCAGGAGGTAATCGTGTGGTAGCCGATTGGAGCGAACTGACTCTGTAGATGTATAGTGTTGGACTTCACATACATATTCGCGGGAGGTATTTCGTGCGCATTATCCTAATTTGTATGCTGCTATCTTGTTTTGCCAAGCTGCTCGCCGCTCAGAGCTCGCCGGCTTCACCCGCGGCTGAGGTGGTGCATTTCAAAGGCACGATCGACAACGTGAAATACGTTTTCGGCGTGGCGCCGCCGGTTGCGCGTTTGCGTCCAGGAAATATTCTGGATGCGACCTCACTGGATTGCTTTGGCAACGGTATTCAAAAGCCGGGCGATACGACTGCCAAGGCCAGAGGCGACAATCCGCTGACTGGGCCGTTTTTCATAGAAGGGGCGGAGCCCGGCGACACGCTTGTGGTGCGGATTCTCGATTTGCAAGTCGACGGAGATCAGGGCGTGGGAGCGTTCTCGCCGGGGTTTGGAGCGATCAATTCAACGCATTACACGCCGGTGCTTGAGAAGGAGCCGCTGGCGGAGAAAATTTGGATTTATCCGATCGACCACGCGAATAACACGGCCACGTTTCAGGCCCTCGACTCCAAGTACAAGGTAAAAATTCCCATGCATCCGTTTCTTGGTTGTATCGGCGTGGCGCCGGCCAACGGGGAGGCGCGCAGTTCGATTGTTCCAGCGGAATTTGGCGGAAACATGGATGCGCCGGAAGCGAGCGCCGGGAACACTCTGTATTTGCCGGTCAATGTGGCCGGTGCGCTCTTTTATTTTGGCGATGGGCACGCGGCGATGGGAGACGGCGAGATCGCTGGAAGCGCTATCGAGGTGCCGATGCATGCGCGGCTGCGGTTTGACCTTGTGAAAGGGAAGCGAACAGGCTGGCCCAGATTCGAGAACGAGCAGGAAATCATGACGACCGGAATCTACAGACCCGTGGACGATGCGGTACGCATCGCGTTCACCGAGCTGGTGGCGTGGATCCATGCAGACTATGGGCTTTCCGAGATGGATGCGTACGAGCTTCTCTCAAAAGTGGGGAAAGTTCATCTGACGGAAATGGTGGACCCGAATTATGTGGTAGTCGCTTCTGTTGAGAAAAAATATCTACCGGCGAAGGCCACAGGAACTGCCAAGCTAGCTACCACGCATTGAGCCGGCGTTCGTGTCTCCCGTGCCAGTTAGCCAGACCGAGGCGTGGCTGCTGGAAAGTCTCGTCCGGTTCCACTTTGCGGTAAGGCCTCTCGCCAGAGTACCTCGTGAACATCAATAGGCGCGGCGCGGCCTTTGAGTTTCATCGCAGCGAGCTGCGAGCAGCGAATCTCCCGGCAGAGCTGCGCGTGCGTTGCCGCGGAAATGACAATCTGACCAGGACCAGCTTGGGAAGTGAGGCGGGAGGCGACGTTGACAGTGTCGCCGATCGCCGTGTAATCCATGCGCCGCTCTGTACCGAGAAATCCCACGACGGCTTCTCCGGTGTGAATGCCGATTCCAATATTAAGCGGCGCTCGGCCGGAAGTCTCGTTCAGCTCCGCGAGAGTCTTTTGCATGTTCACGGCCGCGCGAACAGCGGCTTCCGCATCGTTCTGCAAAGCGAACGGCGCCCCAAAGAGGGCCATCAATCCATCGCCGAGATATTTGTCGAGAGTTCCATCGTGCTCAAAAATGACCTTGGTCATCCGATCGAAGAATTGGTTCAGCACTTCCACGGCTTCGCGGGGGCTCATTTGTTCGGCCATGGTGGTGAAGCCGCGCACGTCGGCGAAGAGCAGCGTAATGCGCTGACTCTCGCCGCCGAGACGGATGTCCGCAGCTTCGGCGGTAATTTTTTTAGAGATTGCGGGTGAGAGAAATCGTTCGAGCGCACTGAGCTGCACGCCCTGGCGCTTGACTTCGCTTTTCGCCATGACTTGGTCGATCACGAGTCCCGCCTGCGCGGCAATGACAGCAAAGACTTCCAGATCTTCAGGCATAAAAGTTCCGCGCTTGGAGAGGTTGTCCACGTAAAGCAATCCGAAGAGGCGGTCGCGGCTGGAAAGCGGCGCGCACATCGCCGATTGCGTGCCGGATCTGGCTATACTCTGGCTGCCGGAGAATCGCACATCCTCCTTTGCATCCATTATAAGAAGAGGTCCTTTGCTTTCCATGACTTGCTGAATAATGGCCCGCGAGAGCGCCATTTGCGGCGCGGCCGCTCTCGGAGCGACTCGATAACGGAGGATGGCGGGAAGAAAGGTGTAAGCGGATGCAGACTGCGGCGCCTCGCGAACAGAATCTTCGGTCAGTAACATGGCGTAGCCTCGCTCCGCGCCGTCAATCTGGAGGACGAGGTCCAGAACGCATTGTGTTACGTCTTCGACGGTCGTTTTGTCGCTCAAGGCTCTGCTGACTTGATATAGAAGCGTGAGTAAGCGATTCTCGCGGCGGAGATATTCGATCCGGCCTTCAGAATCGACGCGAGAGTCAGTCCATTCCGACGGCGTTTTCGCTTTGGAGCTATCGAGAAGCTTGGCGACACTTTCACGATCTATGATTTGGGTGAGGTGTGAGGCGAGCTCGGGCGAGGCCTTCGCGACAACGGTGCCAGTCGTCATATCCTCGAAACGCAGTTTGATATCGCCGAGACCGATGACGTCTCCGCTCTTCAATTCGGTGCGATCGATGCGAACGCCATTAACGAGGACGCCGTTGGCACTGTGCTGGTCTGTCACTACCCAGCCGTCCTGCTGGCCCTCAAGGAGCGCATGAGTGCGGGAGATGCTCGAGTGGGGAAGTGTGATGTCATTCGACGCGGCTCGTCCGATGTGGATCGTCGAGCCGTCCCTTAATTCATAGAGACGCGCCGGGGCGCCGGGCCGTTCAATGATTAGCCGTGGCATGATCGGATGGATGCGCTACTGCCTGTTGCTATGTTCATCCTCTTTATGCCGATGCGCAATGAGAGTGTGGCGGCGATTGTCTGATTTTGCAATCAGCTGCTAAGCTTCGATTGCAGCGGAAAGTTCCAATGCCAGTTGGGTTACGATAGCCTCATGTATAGCGAATTGCTTCTGGATCATTTCCGGAATCCACGCAATGTAGGTAAGCTCGCGAACGCAAGCGCGGAAGTTACAGCGACAAACCCAATCTGCGGCGACATTCTGGAACTCGGAATCCGCGTGAACGACGGCGAGATCGCCGAAGCGCGTTTCCTCTGCCGTGGTTGTACGACTTCCATCGCCTGTGCATCCTTATTGACGGAGCGCCTCACGGGATGCAGTCTCACTGTCGCGCGTTCCATCACCGCTGAAACTGTTTCCCAATCGTTGGGAGGTCTTCCACCCGCGACATTTCACGGGGCGCAACTTGCCCAAGACGCGCTCAGCATTCTGCTCGCGAAATTGTCTTAAGGCAAACGAGCCCCGCGGCGCTCACCCGCCGAAAGCTCGCTGCATCGTGTCTGGATCGTTCAAATTTAGGACGCATCCTTCCTCATTCGTTTGAACAATCTGTATTTCGTTGGAATGGGCCCAGACGACGGAGCGCGCGCCCGTTTCGAGCGGCGCGGTCATCAGCTCCTCATACAACCCAGAAGAAAATATTACGGGATGTCCGCGCCGGCCTTCGTAAACGGGCAGGACGATGGCCTTGCCCGAAGTATAGAAAGTTGCGACCAACTCGTCGACGAGAGTCGAACTGATGAGTGGATGATCAATCAGAAAAAGAATTATGCCATCGGTCTGCGGAGGAAGACTGCGCAAGGCCGACTGGATGGAACTCAATTGCCCTTTTTCCCAATCCTCGTTGATGACGATTTCATCGGATGAAAGATTTATTTCCTTCGCGATGGGCTCCGCGTCGGCTCCCAGCACGACCCGGCGCACGCCGATTTTTGGGTGGTGGGATACATCCAGCAAATGTTCGAGGAAAGGGCGTCCTTGGTAGGAGAGGAGCGCTTTCGGCGATCCCATGCGGCGTGAAGCGCCGCCGGAGAGGATGACGGCTGCGAGCATGCCACCTCTTTCAGCGTTCTGTTAATGCCGAGCGCGCCTCGTAGTTCAATTTCTTATGCGCCCCTGATTCAGAATTACGGCGTACGGCAATTAATTCCGCAACAATGCTGATGGCAATCTCCTCAGGCGAGAGTGCGCCGATTTCCAGCCCCATGGGCGCGTAGACGCGCTGAAATTCCTCGGGGCGATAGCCGTCGTTCTCAAGAGCTCGATATACCGAGAGAACCTTGCGTTTGCTCCCGATCATGCCGACGTATCGGGCAGGCGTTCGAACGGCCCAGCCGAGAACGCGCATGTCTTCTTTGTGGCCGCGCGTGACGATGATCAGATAGCTCGCGGCGTTTGGATGAATCTTTTCGAACGCGTCCTCGTAGCTGGTGAAAATGTCCTGCGCCATGGGAAACCGTTCGGCGTTGGCAAAGGATTCGCGATCGTCGACCACTGCAATGCCGAACCCCGCGGCGCTGGCAGCCTTGGCCACAGCCATTGAAACGTGCCCTGCGCCGAATAAATTAAGGATGGGCTGCGGCAGGATTGGTTCGACGAAGACCTCGAGTGTGCCGCCGCAAATCAACCCATTGTCATACGTCGCTTCATTGTTCAAATTGAAGACCATCTTGCGCGGAGCTTCCTTGTGCATCACTTCTTTTGCTGCAGCCCAGACTTCGGCTTCAACGCATCCGCCGCCGATAGTTCCCGCAATGGAGCCATCATCGCGCACCAGCATGCGTGAGCTTTCATAGCTCGGAATCGAGCCGTTTGTGTGCACGATCGTCGCCAACGCTCCACGCTGGCCCGCGCGCCGCATTTTGACGATTTCTTCGAAGAGGTCCACGCTTTGCCTCAAGCATCAGCCTACGGCGCGTCATCGGTGGTGTCAATGCGCGTGCGGGTTAGGACTCACCACTTGGTTGTCAGCGACCGTGCTAGGATGCATCAGTCTAAGAGGGCGGACCCTTGTTGCTTACCGAAACACTCCCACAGGTTGCCCGTGAACTTGAGCAGCTTCTGAAAGAGCGCGGGGAGTTGGACTTGGCCGGTCAGGTTTCAACACTGGAAATCGTAGACCGCTGCCGATGTGGAGACGACTTTTGCGCGTCTTTTTATACGCAGCCAAAGCCTGAGGGAGCCTACGGCCCTGATCATCGTTGCTTTGATTTAGATGCAGCGAAGGGAATGGTTGTCCTCGACGTTGTGTCTGGCTTGATCGCGCAAGTTGAAATCCTCAACCGCGAAGACATCCGCACGCTGCTTGTGGCGGCGTTGCCTTGAAAGTGTTTCATGCGGGTTGTTCCGCGCTCGTTAGTTTGCGATTCGGTTGAGCAACGGGAGGGTGGATGAAGGCAATAATCTTTCATGCGCATGGCGGACCGGATGTTTTGAAATATGAGGATGCCCCGGACCCTGTCGTTCGCGCGAACGAAG
>DATLVZ010000014.1:0-9962 GCA_035576885.1 Candidatus Acidiferrum sp.
TGGTTACACTCTGTCATTAGAAAGGCCGCCCTTCTCTTGGCATTTACTTCGCCTAGACAACGCAGTTATGCCTGAGAAAGCGGCCTTTTTCTACTTCAAATCAGATGTCTTTGCACAATCCTGGTGAGAAATCCGGGCTAGCGACGCGTCGAAGACGCAGTTGGGGCTTACCAGCAGCTGGGCAAATGTAATCCCGACTCAGTCGATGACCCCGTTGGGCACGAGTACGATCTTACCGATAACGCCTCCCCTTCCCAGTAATTCGTGTGCGTGCCGCGCTTGGCAGAGAGGCAGCCGTTGTGCGATCAGCGGCTTGATCTGCTTCTGCTGCAGTAGGTCGAATAATGTGAGTAGGTCGTGGCGGAACCACGCCGGTTTCAGCCGCATCAGCCATTGGATACTGTAAGGCACCATGCTCTTGCGGCCCGGAAGAAAGTAGTTACGGAAGATGTACCACCCCAAGGTCGCGGATTCGCGAATGGGGTGCCGCCCGCTCGGCGCGCCCGAAGCCATCCTTCCTCCGTGTAGCTTGGCCTGGAATCCGTAGACCACCACGCGGCCGCCTTCGCGGAGCGCTTCGCGCGAGCGCCATAGATTGTCCCCACCTATGCCGTCGAAAACAGCATCCACACCGTCACCGGTGAGGTGGCGGATTTCCTGGACGAAATCAGAATTGCGATAGTCGATGGGGGTAGCGCCAAGCTCCTTAACTACCTCCGCCGCCTGCGCCGAACAGGTTCCGAACATTTCCAGGCCGGCGAGCCGCCCCAGTTGCAGGAACGCAGTGCCGACGCCGCCTGAGGCGCCGTGAATCAGCACGCGCTGGCCCGGCTTTACCTTCGAGGAACGATTCAGCATCTGGTATGCCGTGATGTAGTTCAAGACGGCCGCGACGGCTTCCGCAGGGTCCAAACCTGCGGGCACTGGAATGAACTTGCGCTGCGGCAAGCAAACATATTGTGCGTAGCAGCCGCTGATCGGCATGGCCGCAACCGTCTGGCCCAGTTCGAAACCGGAGACGCCTTTGCCGACCTGGTCCACAATGCCGACCAAGTCCCAACCGGGCGTATAGGGCACGCGCGGTGTTTCCGGATGGACGCCCTCGCGCGCCAGTACGTCAGGCAAGCTCACGCCCGCGGCCAGCACCTTCACCCGGACCTCGCCAGGCATTGGCGCAGGGCATTCTTGTTCGGCGACAGTGATCACCTCCGGTCCGCCGTGGCGCGTGACCACGATCTTCGTCTGTCGGATATGCCGCTACCTCCGCCGCCAGCATACATCGGCGCGCGGACGAAGGATAACCCGCAGAGCGGCTCTCGAACGGGATTTCCGATGTGAACCCCAAGCGACAAGCAAGCTAAGTCCCGATTAACGGAAACTGACCCACTACACTCCGTTGCTGCCGCTTGCGAACAAACAGACAGCGTTTGCTGGTGGCGCTCGGGAACTTGTCCGCCGTCCTGGTGTCCAACTTTAGTGAGGACGCGCGCACCTCACATCCCTGCGAGCGCGGCGCCGGTCTCCTGCGGCAGTTAAGCAACCCACAGGAAACTGGCGCCGCAAAAATTCCCGCACTCCCTCGCAGAACATTCTTGTGGAGGTGTGTGATGTCCATCGAACCCGTTGAAAATGCCCAAAAAGATTTTGGTACCCTGCAAGGATGTTTCGTGGAAGGCAGCGCAGAACAGCGCGCGTGTGAACGGCGCATCCGTCGGCGGGCCTTGATTATCTCCATCGCTGCGCAGAGCGCGATCCTCACGGCGATCATTCTGGTTCCCTTGTTTGGCAAGCCAGAGCGCATCGCTTCTGCCAACATGACTCCGATTCCGCCCTATTACCACAGCAACGCGCCGGAACGCCCTGACACGGCCTCCCAGCAAACCACGCAACGTAGGCACGACCCATTCGACCCTGGCGCTCTTACCCAACCGCCGCGTATTCCCGGGAGGATTGATCCGAGACCATATCCACCGTCTCCGGATCCTCCCGGATTGCCTACTGGACCCGGAGCAGGCGCGCCGTGTGTCGGATGCGTTCCAATGATTGACGACAGACCTCAGCCTCAGCGTCCCGCGGAGCCACGAGCTCAAACGCCGGTGCGACTTCATGTAACCCACCTGGAACAAGCGATGCTGATCCAACGCATCGAGCCTGTCTATCCTCCGCTCGCGAGACAAATTCGTCGCGAAGGTCACGTGGAACTACGCGCGCTCATCGCCACGGACGGCACGATCCAATCCTTGCAGGTCGTCAGCGGCGATCCGCTCTTCCTGCAGTCCGCCATCGACGCCGTACGCCAGTGGCGTTACCATCCAACGGTTCTCAACGGCCAGCCCGTGGAGATCGAAACGTACATCACCGTCATTTACAGCCTGCAGCAGTGAACCTGACACACTCTTCCCCAAGGCTTCGTTCCACCGGGAAGGGCCGACTTTTTTAGGGCGTCCTTTTCGTTCTAAGCGTGGGTTGAAAGCTGGGCTGATCGCCTTTTAACAGGTTGCTGAAAAAAGCCATGTGGCACAGCCAATCCTGGCTGTGCACAGAAGATAAAGACAAGGGAATCAGTAGAGGTGAAATCGATTTTTACACCATTCTTGGCCAGAACCGACTTTTTCAGCAGCCTGCTAAAGAAGTGGTTCGCCGGAATGGCGTGCGATGGTTTCGCGCGTGGTGTCGCGAAGACGGATCAATTCATGCCAAGCGGAACTCTCATTCGCCATCCCTGCTTCCTCTGCGGTTCGTGGATAGATGGGCGGAGACACCGTAATGGTTACGCTGGTCGGCCGGGGCAAATACCTGCCGTCTCGCAGAAATCTTCGCGTACCTGCCAGCGAGACCGGAACAATCGGCGCGCCGGCATCCACCGCGGCTTTGAACGCGCCGAGTTGGAACGGGCGCACGCCGTCTTCTCCGGTAAACGTACCTTCTGGAAAAACGAAAATGGATTCTCCGTCGCGCAGCAACTTCGCCATGTTTTCCGATTGTTGCATGCGCGATTGTGCATCGCTGCGGTCAAACGTCATGTGCCGCATCTGACGAAGGAAGGTTCCGATGAACGGCATTCCGCCGACTTCCATCTTGGACACAAAGTGGTAAGGCACGCCGAGGCCCAACATCAGCGGCAGCACGTCGAAGTAACTTGTGTGATTCGATGCAAAGACTTTTGCTCCCGGCAGGTCCACGTATTCTCTGCCAATCACGCGCACGCGGCAGCCAATCAGCGGAAACAAAATCTTCAGAGCGGCGGACGTAAAGCGCCCCGCTCGGCGGTAGTCGCTAATGAAATGCACGATCGTCCAGGTCGGAACGATCCAGACAAGGAACACAACACCAAAATAAAGCCCGTACAAGATCTCCAAGCCTCGCCGCACGGCGGCCCAAACTTCCCCGCCAGCCGTGCGCGCCGCACCCCCGGTAGCGAGCCGCGCAATCTGGAGCCACGCGGGCGCCTTGCTTGCACTCAATTGGCCGGTGAGATAAAGCCGTTTTGTTTCCTCGCGCCGCAATTTTCCGCTGGAGGTTTTTGGAATGCTTCCGGGGGGAATGATCTCAACGCGATCCGGCGGCAGACCCAATCCTTGCGAAACCTGCTCCGTCACCGCTGCAACAAGCGCCGCGCAGCGCGAGGCGTCGCGCTCTCGCGATTCCGCCACCACCACGAGCTTCTCGGTTCCCCCCGCTTCGTCTTTCAGCCCGAACGCCACAATGCAGCCCTTGCGAATTCCCTCCGCTCGCGCGGCGAGCTCTTCGACTTCGTGCGGATAAAGATTCCTTCCGCCCTTGATGATGATGTCCTTCACGCGTCCCGTGACGTAGATTTCACCATCCGCACGGTATGCTCGGTCGCCGGAATTCACCCACGCATATTCGCTGTCGTCCGCAGCCGGCCCCATCGGCAGCAGTTTTTCTGTCGCTTCGGGATTTTGATAGTAGCCGCTCGTCGCGGAAGGTCCGCGAAACCAAAGAAATCCCTCAGTCCGATCGTGCACTTCGCTGCCGCTGGCATCCACAATGCGCACTTCGTGCCGGGGGATTGGCTTGCCGGAAGAAACAAACGCAATCGCCGTTGCATCGTCTGCCCGGGCCGATACGGCGCGACCCTCCGCGGTGAACAACTCGCGTTCGATTCGGTCGATCAACGGCGCGCGATTCAGTGGCGGGACGGTCACAGCCAGGGAAGCCTCCGCGAGTCCGTATACCGGCAGTTGCGCCTCGCGCCGAAAGCCATAGCTCGCAAAGCGCGCGGCGAAGCGGTCCAGCGTTTGGGGATTCACAGGCTCCGCGCCATTCAGAGCCGCTCGCCAATTGCTCAAGTCCAGGCCTTGGATATCTTTGTCGGCGATCTTCCGCACGCACAGCTCATAGGCAAAGTTAGGCGCCGCGGAAATCGTTCCGCCGTATTTTTGAAATGCTTTCAGCCATCGTTCCGGCCGCGTGAGAAACGCGAGTGGCGACATCACCGCCAGCGGCACTCCAAAGTGCAGTAGCGTGAGCCATGCGCCGATCAGCCCCATGTCGTGATAGAGCGGAAGCCAGCTCACGCCCACGTCCTTTGGCCCCAGCTCCACGGCTTCGCCAATTGCTCGGATGTTGGCGAGTAAATTCGCGTGCGTAAGCACCACGCCTTTGGGATCGCCGGTTGAGCCGGAAGTGTATTGCAGCAACGCGATGTCGCTGGACTTTCGCGCGCGGCTGCCCGTGAGATGCAACGGCAGAGCTCCAGGCGATGGCGGCGGTGCTTTGTCGGCAGCTTCAATCAGTTTTTCCGCCTCGATTACCTCAGTGAGTGACTTCACGCGCGGTTTCAGCAGCCGCGCCACGGCTTCCGCTTGCCGGAACGTCAGTAGCAGACACACTTCCGCATTCTTGAGAATCGCCGACTGCCGCGCCGCATATTCCTCGATGCGGTCGGCGCGAAACGGCGGGTAGATCGGCACAGGAATCGCCCCCGCCAGCATGATTCCCGCATACGAAACAAAAAACGCGCGGCCCGTCGGCAGCATGAGCGCCACGCGACCGCCCGCAGGAACACCGCGTCGCGCCAACTCCGCCGCACAACGTTGCGCTGCGGCGTACAGCTCGCCGAACGTCAGCGTCACGCAGCGCTCTTGGCCCTCCGTCTCTTCCGTAATCAGCAGGTGCGTTTGCTCCGCGTCGTGCATAGCGCGGTAGCGCAGCACGTCCAGCAGCGTCTCTGCGGAGAAAACGCCGCTATCCCGTGCTTCGCGGTGTAGTTGCTGCGTGGTGATGGCCGCACGCAGCGCCGAGCCTTCATCGTCTTCTTGCGATTCCAGACCCGGCGCCGTTCGAAGGGCCTTCGCGAGGTCTTCCGGCGTATTTGCTTCCGCTACGACCCGATCGGGCAACCTCACGTTAAAAGCTGTCTCCAGCCGCGCCAGTAATTCCACGCGCTCGAGGCTCCCCAGGCCCAAATCTCGGTCGAGCTGTGACGTTCCGCTGAGCATCGGCAATGCTCCTCGGCTGCCCAACTCTTCGAGCAGGCCGCGAATAACCTCGAGTACGCGTTCACGTATTTCAGAGGCGTCGAGTTGTGTTGCAGGAGTGGCCACAGATCACACGAAGGGAGACTATTTGGCTTCTGCCAGAGGCTACCACGCGGAGATGCGGTTTGCCATCAGCGCGAGCGAGGCCCTGCTCCAAGAATCACGCACCAGAAGTAACCCTGGGAGCATTATGCACTTTTTTGCTTGGTCTGCTGAGCGAAGTAGCCGCGCGGCAGGAGCGCCGTCGAAAGGTCCACGCCGGAAAGGTCCGCCCCGGTTAAATCCGTCTCGCGCAGAATCGCCACGCCCATATCCGCTCCACTGAATTTCGCACCATTCACATTCGCTAGCCGCAGGTTGACGTTTCGCAAATGCGCGCGGAGGAAAATGGCGTTGGAGAGGTCGCAGCGAAAAAATTCCACTCCGCTGGCTTGCGCTTCCGTCAAGTCCGCTCCGGGCAGAATCGCTTCCGTCATGTCCGTGTTTCGCAGGTCGGCCTTGCGAAGATTCGCGCCAGACAAGTCGGCACCAGGCAGCTTGGCCTTGCGCAAATCCGAGCCTTCGAAGTTCGCGCCGTGCAGAATCGCTCCGCTCAGATTGATGCCTTGCAGATCCGCGCGCGAAAGATCCGCGCCGGCCAGGTCCGCCCGCGCACCTCCTTCTTTCCCGCGAAAGAAAAGTGCATGCGCCTCAAGAATATCCGCCAGCCGCTTGCCGTTGTGCTGAATATTTTTCGCTTTTCTCAATCCCATAGTCTGCTTTGCACTCCTTCGTCTGATGCTCCATTTTACCCGCTCTGCACCACCCTGACGAGGGCTTCCGACCCTGTCTTACAAGAACTCCGCCGCCTAACGTCGTTTGTGGTAGTTTTTAGAATTGGCTGGTTGCCAGGAAGGTGAGCGTCACTTTGAAGTCTAGAAAGATATTTCTCCCACTGCTTGCCGCTCTCCTTGTGGTTCCGTACCTTTCTTTGGCAGAACCGTCTTCTCAGCTAGCGATCACACACGTCACTCTCATCGATGCCACCGGCCACCCTCCGCAACTCGACCAGACCGTTCTTATCGAAGGCCGCCGCATAGCCGCCGTCGGACCCACAGCAGACATCAAGGTCCCCAAAACCGCTCGCACCATCGACGCGTCCGGACAATTTCTTCTCCCCGGTTTCTGGGACATGCACGTCCATCTTGCAGGCATCAACGCCGATCCTTCCTGGAGCAAACAAGTCCTTCTCCCGCTGCTCCTCGCCAACGGCATCACCGGCGTGCGCGATATGGGCGGCGATCTCGACGCTCTTCTCGCCTGGCAACGCGGCATCGAGTCCGGCGCTCTACTGGGGCCGCATATCGTTGCGGCTGGCCCGTTCCTCACCGCAAGCGGCAGGAAAACTCCCGAGCAGTATCCCGTCGCCAATGCGGACGCAGCCCGAGCCGCCGTCGATGACCTCAAGAAGCGCGGCGCCAATTTCATAAAAATCATTTCCATGCCGTCGCGAGATGCTTTTTTCGCCGTCGCTGATGAATGCAAAAAGCAAGACATTCCTTTTGCAGGCCATTTGCCCTTCGAAATCGGCGTCATCGAAGCAAGCAACGCTGGCATGCATAGTATCGAGCATCTGCTCTACAGCGCCTTTGCTCTCTCTTTTTCCTCGAAGGAAGCCGAGCTTCGCCCTCGCCTCGTTCAGGCTGAAAAAAAAGGGGACTCCGCGGCTTGGGAACAGATCGCGCACGAAGCCGATGCTACCTACAGCCCGGAAAAAGCGGCCACTGTTTTCCAAACGTTAAGGAAAAACGGCACTTGGGTCACGCCCACGCTTGCCTCTCTGGACATTACGTCTCGCCCGGAGCGCTGGAAGACCGACGACCCCTTACTCGCATTCGTCCCGCCGGCGATAGCAAAAGAATGGCGCGACTCCTTCGACGATGCGCGCATGAAGCAGCGGGCGGCATGGCTGGCCCGCCAGGCATCCAACGACTGGAAGCTAACTGGCGAGCTTCATCATGCGGGCGTGCATCTGCTTGTGGGCTCGGATTCGCTCGATCCGTTTGTTTTTCCCGGCGACAGCTTCCATCATGAGCTCGCCGAGTTAGTTCGTACGGGATTCACGCCCATGGAAGCGCTGCAGGCGGCGACCCGCGGCGCAGCGCAGTTTCTTGGAAGCGAAAAGGAGTTCGGAACCATCGAACCAGGCCACGCCGCCGATCTTGTTATGTTCAGCGAGAATCCGGTGGAGAGCATTGCGAACACACGCAAAGTTTGGGCCGTGATTCGCGATGGTGGTTACTATGATAAGGCCGCTCTTGATACGTTGCTTGCTCGAGCGAAAGAAGCGGCGGCTGCCGTTTCCGGGGAGAAACCTTAGAACCATGTTTCTTGTGTTGAATACTCCACAAAAAATGCTTGTAGTCCGCTAACCACCGATGCGAGTCGCCGCCACACGCTGCCGATGGAACACTTCGATCTCGCTGTGTCTTATTTTCTTCGCGTGCGTCGCCTCGGCCCAAATTGCATCCGCCCAGGAACGTGAGCGGGGTGATGAAATCGTGGCCAATCTTGCCGGAGGGCGCGTCATCATTCACGTCGCTCGCGACAAGATCATCTTCGCGGCCATCGATCAGCCCGTCGAGGCCAACTCCGTTCCTCCGCGAGTCATGAGCCTTGACTCCACTCACATTGGAATACTCTTGGGCGCGTCCGAATGGCGCATGACCGCCGATCCCAAGCCTGTGCGTCTGGACAGGGACTTTCCCCACATTTCCGGCAAGAACCCGAACTATGCAGCAGATCCCGAAGAAATCGCCCCAGATCTGGACACCATCGGAGTCGCGTTTCTCGAACGCCTTCGCCCGCTAGTTTCCCAACTTCAGCACAAAATCGAATTCAAACCCGAGGAGGCTCTTTTCGAGGTAGTCCTCATTGGTTTTGCGCCCGACGATTACGGCCCCGAGGTTTGGACCATCGAATACCGCATTCAGCAGGAGGAAATCGCAACTCGGGGCGACTTTTGGCAGACCCGTCTTCTTCGCCCGCGTTTCACCCAGCTATACCCGCCCGAAAAGCACGCTCCGAAGACCCTCGTGGAAGTTCGCTATCCAGCCACCGTCCAGCCCCAAGAACCGTCTTTGCAGCAACTCATTCAAGGAAACGATCCGGAGATCGATACCTTATCGCGTGGAGAACCCAAATTTTCAAAACTGTTGGAAGCTATTGACCGTGGCCAGGCCAACAAAGCAGTTTCCCAGGATGCGGCGGATTTCCTGCGCGCCGCCCTGCCGCTTATTGCCGGAAAGTCCAAATTCATTCTCGGCACTATCAACGAGCGTGGGTTCGATTGGGTAGTACCGCCTGATGAGCCTGTGGAGAAAGCTAAAGAAGACAAAAACCGGCCGCCGGAAGCCCCGTCCCTGCATCGCAAGATAAAGCCGTAGGACTTAGAGAAGCTTTTCGATTCCATCCCCTGGGCGGATGACTCCGCCTTTCACGACTCGGCAGAGCATACCTCGCCGCCCCCGGATTTCTCTTCGCAGTCCCGGCCGCAGATCATCCATTTGTCCGCAGGGTGTACACGCCATGGTCACCTCAAGTTGCACTTCGCCAATGTGCAGGGATTCCCCTTCCTTGAGTCCGTTAACGTTGAGTCCTTCCGTGGTGATGTTCTCTCGAATCATTCCTGGCGAAAGCTCCAAGGCGTCCAGTGTTTCTCGGTCCACCAGTAGAACTTGGCGCCTTCCTGGGCGAGCGTGGACACACCCTTCAAACCCCAGCTCCTGGATCGCCGAAACCTCCGCAAGCTCCTCCATGGGCCAGCCGGACTTAGGAGCGCGGAACAGGCGAAGGACGCGCGGCATGGGCCTAGTCTCCTACAGCCTTCAGTCGGCCTGCGGATGCGCCGATGTCCTTGCGGTAGTGCATGCCATCGAAATGAATTTTGGCGGATGCCTGATAGGCGAATCCCAGTGCCGGTTCCAATGTGTCACCGATTGCAGTTACTCCGAGAACGCGACCGCCGCTGGTCACGAGCGAACCTTGCTCGCACTTGGTTCCTCCCTGGAAAACCTCAACACCAGTTTTGCCCCTGACAGAGGTTAGTCCAGTTATTTTCTTTCCCACCTCAAATTTTCCCGGATACCCGCCCGAGGCAAGCACCACGCACACGCTTGCTTCCTTCTTCCAGCGCAGTTTTTCTGGATTGAGGCGCCTTGACGCCACGTCTGCCAGGACCTCCGCCAAGTCAAAATCCATGCGGGCCACAATTGCTTGCGCCTCTGGATCGCCAAGCCGGCAGTTGAACTCCAGCACCTTCGGCCCGTCCTTGGTCAACATCAGGCCAACGTAGAGGAAGCCCTGGTAAGGGATGCCCTCTTCAGCAAGGCCTTTGAGAGTGGGTTCCACGATTGTGGAGATAACTCGATTGCGAAGGCTTTGCGGTAAAAGCTCATCCGAAGAATAAGCGCCCATGCC
>DATLVZ010000015.1:0-7540 GCA_035576885.1 Candidatus Acidiferrum sp.
AGCGGCGAAAGCGGCCCGCTTTTTTCCCGCCAGCTTTCCGCGCGCGGTCTCGCTCTGGGGGACTTTGATAACGACGGTGCCGTCGATGTTCTTATCTCGCTTAACGACGCTGCGCCCGTTCTGCTCCGCAACAATGCCGGCCGCCAAAACCACTGGCTTGGCCTCAATCTCATCGGCAAAAAATCCAACCCCGACGCCATCGGCGCGCACA
This sequence comes from Candidatus Acidiferrum sp., assembly GCA_035576885.1. Taxonomy (GTDB): domain Bacteria; phylum Acidobacteriota; class Terriglobia; order Acidiferrales; family UBA7541; genus Acidiferrum. The sequence goes on from DATLVZ010000015.1 coordinate 212, forward strand.
TTTCCTATCAAGCAGGAGATTTGAAGCAGACACGTTTCAAAGTGGGAGGCGGCAGCTATCTCTCTTCTCACGACCCGCGCATCGTTCTCGGTCTCGGCAAGCACGAGAAAGTAGACTGGCTCGAGGTCAGATGGCCTCAGCCCAGCGGACTGGTGCAAAGGCTCACGAATCTCCCCATCGATCGATACATCGCAATTATCGAGGGGCAATCCAACTGGCAGTGAGCTCCGGCCGCGAAGCCGCAGCCACTCTGAAGGTATCTTGGCTTGTCGGCTCTGCTAGTTGGAGAACTCAGTGTCGTCGAAAACCTTATCGCCGCGCAGCACATCGTCGTCGCTGGCGCTCCAACCCTGGTTCGAAGAGATGGAGAAAGAAACAGTGACGTTTTTATTTGGATCAGCAAGCGTGTGAAACTTCGCGCCCTTGAAGGCAGTCTGACCTGGAAGGAAGCCGCTGATCAGATCCGTTCCGTCAACGGTAGCTTGAAAGTCTGCGATGAGCGCGGGACCTCCGACCGGAACGCTCAGGTCATAAGTTACCTTTACATTGGCGTGATCTTTGTCAAAACGGAGGTGGTAGAGGATGGGGACATCGTCGATCGCCATGCGAACCTCCTTCCAGCGTTCTCTGAATCCTGCTGTCAAGATCCAACATAGTATCGGTATTCTCGCTTTTTGGACACTTGCCGAAAGGCGCCCTACGTTGCCGTGCGTCCTGGTCGATGTTGGCGGCTAGATACGTTTCAGCACAGTCTCAGCAGGAATTTGCTTTCTCGGTGAGACACTTCTTCTACACTCTCTTTGATCCAACTGGCCTTGATCCGACTGGCCCAGATTGGCTTGTTTGCCATGCTGAGGGCTTCAGCGGCGCGCTGTGGGAGGTCTGTGTGGCAACTAGCGAAAACTTCGATCTGATTGTGATTGGCTGTGGCCCGGCTGGAGAAAAAGCCGGCGCTCAAGCCGCGTATTTCGGCAAGCGCGTCGCTATCATCGAACGCTCACCTGACGTTGGCGGGAGCTGCATCAATACGGGCACTGTTCCCAGCAAAACTCTGCGCGAATCCGCGCTCTATTTTTCTGGACTTAAGCAGCGCGGACTCTATGGCATCGATTATTCGCTCAAAGAAAATCTCACGGTGCAGGATTTCATGCACCACGAACGCGCCGTCGTCGAAATGGAGCGCCGCCGCATTCTCAAGAATCTTGAACTGCACCACATCGAGCTTGTTCGCGGCCAGGCGGCGTTCGAAGATGCGCGAACCCTTGCGGTCGCTGGCGCAAACGGCACACGTCATCTGCGCGGCGAGATCATTCTCATCGCTACCGGATCAAAGCCACATCGCCCCCCTGAGATCGCCTTCGACGATGTTCACACCTTTGATTCAGATACGTTTTTGCAGATGGACCGCATTCCGAAGAGCCTCGCGGTTATTGGCGGCGGCGTTATCGGATGCGAATACGCTTCGATATTCATTGCGCTGGGAGTTGCCGTCACGCTCGTCGATGGGCGCGACCGCCTCCTTCCGTTTCTCGACGAAGAAATCTCCGATCGCCTTCGCGGCCGCCTTACGGCTCTTGGCACGCGCTTCCTGTTCAATGAACGCCCTATAAAAGTAGAGAACTCGGCGGCTGGCGTGCGCCTCTCGATGAAGAGCGGCAAAACGCTCGAGACCGATGCCGCATTGTTTGCGGCAGGCCGCCGCGCTGCTATTGACGGACTCGCCCTGGAAAAGGCGGGCCTTGCCATCAACGACCGCGGCCACATTTCCGTGGACGAGAATTATCGAACGTCCGTTCCGAATATTTATGCCGCGGGCGATGTAATAGGATTTCCAGCGCTGGCCTCCACTTCCATGGAGCAGGGACGCGTAGCCGTTTGCCACGCCTTTGGCTTCCAATACAAGCAACGCGTCGCGTCCATGCTTCCGATGGGTATTTACACGATTCCAGAAATCTCCGCGGCGGGTGAAACGGAAGAGTCCTGCAAGGAGAAGAAGATCGACTATTGCGTGGGTCGCGCCCACTATGAGAACAACGCACGCGGCCACATCATCGGAGACACGGCCGGAATGCTTAAGCTCATTTTCGCGCGCGCAGACCGCAAACTGCTTGGCGTGAGCGTGATCGGCGAAAGCGCCACGGAACTCATCCACATTGGCCTGATGATCCTGGATAGTGGCCACTCCCTCGACGAGTTCATCCAGCAAGTGTTCAACTATCCCACGCTGAGCGAAATGTATAAGTACGCGGCCTATGACGGCCTCGGTAATCTCGCCGGGCATAAGCTGCGCGAAGGCTAGCTGCTGCACCCAACTTCTGGCATTCTCTACGCTGTGAGCAAAATGAATCCCGGTTTGTCGCTCCTGTCTATTTCTACAATCGCCCTCACGATCATTTTGTTTTCGTGCCAGGCCAACCCGCGGCCGAATTCGAAGGGGAGGGAAGCACCGGCAACCTATCTCGGCTTCGATCGCAATATTTTCCCAGGCAAGGATGCACTTCCGATTTTGCGAAAAACGTTCGCCTTCAGCGGCTACTGGCTCAGTCCGCCCCCCGGCGAGAAAACTAACTCCTGGATCGGCCAGCGCGAACTCTTACGCTCACAAGGTTTTGGTTTCTTGCTGCTTTACCGCGGTCCTAAGAACCGGGAACTGAACAACGAAGCTGCAGCGGTAGAGAAGGGAACTCACGATGCGGGCGAAGCTGCGGCCGCCGCACGAAAGGATGGCTTTCCTGCGAAGTCGATCATTTTTCTTGATATGGAAGAAGGCGGCCGCCTGCCCACGGCATTTCATTCCTATTTGCGCGCTTGGGCGAAAGGACTCGCAGAAGTCGGCTATCGTCCCGGCGCATATTGCTCCGGAATGCCCGTCAAGGAAGAACCAGGCGTCGCAATCACGACCGCAGACGACATTAGTGCACACGCGCCTTCACGGGATTTCGTTTATTTTATTTACAACGATGCTTGTCCACCCTCGCCTGGCTGTACATTTCCGCAAAATCCCCCGGCCCCGACGGTCGGCGGCATTCCCTATGCAACGGTTTGGCAGCTTGTGCGATCTCCGCGCCAGATGGAATTCACCGCACACTGTGCGCCGGGCTACAATGCGGACGGCAACTGCTACGCCCCGGGCGACACTGCCCATGCTTGGTTTCTCGACGTGAGCACTGCCAACGCGCCCGATCCTTCGAACGGCCGTTAGTCCCTAAACAAATAAGGGCGGCTGGCGGCCGCCCTCGTCTATTGACTCGAACCCCATCCAGCTTAGATTTGCCCCATCCCGCCGTCCACGTGCAGTTCTTCGCCGGTGATGTAGGACGAATCCGAAGAGGCAAGAAAGGCCACAGCCCCGGCGACTTCATCCGGCTGCCCAAACCGCTTCATCGGCACTCTTGCGGAAATATTCTTTGCGAACTCATCGACCGCTGCTTGCGGCAGTCCAGTCCGCCCGAATATCGGCGTCTCAATCGGCCCGGGCGCAACGGCGTTCACGCGAATGCCGCGGCCCACCAACTCAGCTGCGCTCGTGCGCGCCAGGGAACGCAAGGCGGCCTTGGTTGCCGAATAGGCACTGGTACCCTCTGCACCCTTGATGCCCGCCACGCTGGTATTCAGAATGATCGAAGCGCCGTCATTGAGGTGCGGCAGAGCTTTTTGAATCGTGAAGTACGCGCCCTTGACGTTGGTCGAAAAGTTATCGTCGTAAATGGCTTCGGTGGTCCCAGAAAATGGAGCGAACTTCGCCACGCCAGCGTTCACGAAGAGCACATCGATCTTTCCGAATTTCTTCTCGACTGCAGCGTAGATTTTATCGATGTCTTCCAGCTTGGAAACGTCTGCTCGGATAGCCAGCACGCCATTGCCGAGGGCCTTGGCGGCCTCGTCCAGCGTTTTTTGGCTGCGGCCCGCGATGACAACGTGAGCTCCTTCTTCCTGCAATCGCTTCGCCGACGCCAGCCCGATGCCGCTGTTACCGCCGGTCACAACCGCTACTTTCCCCTCGAGTCGTTTCATGATCTTCTCCGTTTCTGCCGATTCATTTATGAATTCCGGCCTGGGATCAGGTTGCTTTTCCTTTCCCAAGGTTTCGATACTTAGATGAACGTCGAAACGATTGGTTGCAGCGTATTTCAGGCGTGGTGCTGGCGGCTGATACTTCTGTGGCAGTCCGGCTAGGATCTCCGCTAAACTAAGACGAACGATATGGAACGCTCCCAGATCGAAAAGATTTCAAAGGCTCTAGCCGACGAGACTCGTCTCATGATTTTCGAAGCCATTTCCCGTAAGAAACTGATGAATTGCGGGGAGATCGTGTCGCTGCAAGGCGTTACCCCGGCCACCGTCTCGCATCACCTGAAAATCCTGAATGAAGCGGGACTGATTGAATGCCGCCGGGAAGGCCAATTTGTTTACAGCCGCACGGCGCCCGAAGTGGTGCGGGCTTATACGCGAGCCCTTGCGCGGATGGCTCTTGGAAAATCGAGCCAGCAGAAGCGTTGAGGCGATTTGTTAGTCTGTGGGATTCCTTGGAAATTTAAAGTAAGGTAGCCGCACACCGTTGATCGAAATCTGATCCGCGCGGATACTCGCCGGGGCTTCGAATCCTTTCGTCCCCCCGCTCGTCACATAGTCATCTTGATCCACGCCGTCCCCGCTGACGCCCAACCCACCGACCAGCATGCCGTTGCGATAGAGGCCCGCGCTACCGGGAAAGAAAACGATGCCGCTCTTGTTGACATTGGGAGGCCCCGGCTGCATTCCTTGTGTGCAAGGGTTTGCCAAATCCTGCAAATAAATATTGAAAAAAGGTCCGGTAGTCGAGCCGTCAATCCCCGGCGGGAACAAAGGCTGCGTGCCAAAGCTGATCGTGCGGTTCGTAACGGCTGTGCCCATGGGCACCTGGTTCAAATCCGCGGTTGTCCGCGCAGAGCTGTTGAAGTAGACCATGTTGCGCGCCTTGCTTGCCGCCACGTCAATGCTGAAAACGGTTGAGTCTTGCATCCGCCGCAACCCAATGATTGTTCCATCCAAATCGGCAACCGCAATCACCATCCGAGCTCGTGCGCCGATCGGCAATCGAATTGCCGCACGCGTCACGTTTGCCGTTTCTTCCGCGTTGTCCAAAATGGTTTGAACCTCTGTGGCGCTCAATCCTCCAAGAAGCCCCGCCGTCGGCGGAATCAAATCGCCTTCTGGAGGTTGACCCGCGCTATTGGCGGGCGCCACCAGATATGATCCAGTGCCTGCGACTGGTCCCACCGAGATGCTCGTCGGCACCGATGTCTGCGTGACGAAGGGGAGCGTGACTCCGCCAATGGAAACTGCTCCCGGAGGTGCTGGTGTTGGCCCAAAAGAGTCTGACGGTCCCGCCCGCGGGGTTGTCGATCCGGCGAACGCCGCATATTCCGCCACGTTGAGATCGCTCGAAGACGTAACCACTCCCACTCCGCCTACGACCACATTCTGATAAAAAATCGGCACGCCGCCGGGATTTACTGTCAGTGGACTTGAGTCCATCGCATCGGTCTTGCCCGTGAGAATTCCAGGGCCAAATCCTCCACCAAGCGCGAGCGATGGAGGGATCTGACTTTGGAACCCAGCGCTGTTCACCAGCGTGCATCCGCGATTCGTATTCTCGATCCCATAGAGTGCGGCGGGCGGTTGATTCACCACGCCGGGAGGAAAATGAATTCCGCTGATGAACCGCACCGTGCGCGAGGAGAGCGGTGCTTGGTCATTGCTGAAGAACGCTCCCGTACGCGCCAGGGCCACAGCCACGTCATTCGCGTCCAGCATTTGGCCAAGATTCCCAAGCGTCATGGTTGGCGCATTTTGCGTGCGAAATACTCCCAGCACGAATCCCGCACGGTCCACTACCGCCACGACCATTTCGGCATTCACGGAGTTCACCGCCGCTTGAACGATCTTTTGCACATCGGCGATTTGCAGCGGCTGTACGGCAGGAATGACAGGCGCCGATACGGGCGCACTGCCCCCGCCTCCGCAACTTACAAGCAGCAGTGCCAGAACACCGGCAATCCCTAACGCCAGAAAGATGCCCAGCACCAGCGTCCGCTTACGCCGATCCAGGGCTTGACGCGCCGCGACCGGCTTACGAATAGAGTGTTCCGTTAGCATGAAGCCTATCTTCCTTAGTAACACGCCTCTTCGCGCCTCTCAATCATTCGCGACGCGCGCGATTCCTATCGGTGAACGTTTTCACCCTGCTCGTGGTGTTATCGACTGTCTCCATGTATCGCGGAAATGGGTTGCCCGTTGCAGCGCGATATTGTTATCTAGAATGCGATCCCTTTTACTTGCGCAAATTCTCCCAGGCCGCAGGCATGCTCTCCGTCACTTCGAGAAGCTCTCGACGCCTCTGTCGCTCGGCTCGCGCCGCGCTGGGGGTACTGCTCGCGTCTTTAACTGCAGGGAGTGCATCCGGCGGGCAGCAATCCGCGCCTGGGGGACAGGCTACGCTCCAACAGTCCACCCAGACAGCGCCGCCGCAACGCATTCCCCGCCAGCAGGCTTTGATGACCGCGGCCGTTGATGGCGTGTTGCGCGAAGCAGTTTCGCAGAACGAATCCCGGCCCGTAGCCTCGGCTCATCTAATCCTTCGCCACTTGCAGACCGGACAGATTGTGCACGCGGCTTCTAGCGTCGAAGGTGTTTTCCGCATTCTCCTTCTTCCGCCCGGCCACTACGAATTTCGTGTCGAAGCAGAGGGATTTTCACCCTTCGTAATTCCCGATCTTGAGCTCGATGCAGATGAAGCCACGACGCTCGAAATATCTCTAGTAAGCACGAGCAGCCCCGAACTTCGCTCACGTCTTCCTCGGCTTACTGAGCTTGGTCCCGCCCTCCCACCGGTCCCCTCTCCCATGCTCGGCAGCTACCGTGAACTGCGTCATCGTCTCGATTCCGATCCCAAGTACATCGCGGAACTCGCGCCGGAATACCTGCCTCCCGTTGCCGATGTGTTCAACGTGGTGCCCAATCGCTGGGCCCTCAATCAGCCGGACTACCGCCGCTATCCCCAGAAGGGCGAATATCTCTACACCAAGCCGCATTGGTACGATCCGTTCAATCGCAATCGTTTTAAAGGCGATGAGCCCATCTGGCCGGCAGTTCTTGGCCAGCAGATTTTCTTGAACATCACCGCTTCGTCCGAAACCTTCTTCGATGGCCGCCGAGTTCCCTCGCCCAGCGGCGTCAGCGCTGCGCAGCCCGGCAGCTCTGGTTTTTTTGGACGCGGGGAACAAGCCTTCTTCGATCAAACTTTGCGTTTCAGCTTCGACCTTTTTCACGGCGACGCGTCCTTCAAGC
>DATLVZ010000016.1:0-45097 GCA_035576885.1 Candidatus Acidiferrum sp.
GTTTTCGTCCATTTCTCCGCGATCGTGGCTGATGGCTACAAGTCGTTGAACGATGGCCAAGCGGTTGAATTCGAAGTGACCAAGGGCCCCAAGGGTCTGCAGGCCTCGAACGTCCAACCCCTCTAATTCCACTTCACAAAAATACAGAATGGGCGGAACGCTTCGGCGTCCCGCCCGTTTTTGTTTTTTAGTTGTGCACGCCTCGGCCTGGGTTGCTAAAGGAAGTATGCCTCGCTATGCCAAGCCGCCCTCTAACCTAGCTGCATTTCCAGCGGCAGCCCCGCATTCATCAATGAGGCTCCGCCATCCACGGCAATGGTCTGACCGGTGATCCAGGCTGCCTCTTCCGTGCAAAGGAGCGCCACAGCGTTACCTATGTCCGCCGGAGTGCCAAGTCGGCGCATCGGCGTCCAGCCGACTTGATTCCATTCCCGAATCAGATCTTGCGCCTGCTGCGGCAGCGTGTTCAGAACGCTGTCTTCGATCCAGCCAGGGCTGATGGCATTCACGGTGATTCCGCGTTTCGCAAGCGCCACCGCGAAATAGCGGCAGAGAGACTCCAATGCGTTTTTGGCCGACCCCATCGCCACCCATGGCTGCCAACTTCCCGTTCTGCTGCCCGGAGAATAGGTGATGGCTATAATCCTGCTGCCATCTTTCATCAAGCGGTCCGCCTCGCGCACGGCCGCGAGGAAAGCTTTCGCTTGAGAATCCATTGCCGTGTCCCACTTTTCGAAGGGGATATCCATTGGTCCCTGAAAGAAAGTGGGAACATCGGTGCGAGCATTACTCACGAAAATATCGAGTTTGCCAAACTCCGCTTTGACGCGCTCAAACATTCGTGCGATCTCCTCCATGCGGCAGACGTCCGCCTTAACGAGGAAACCGTCAGAACCCAGTTTCCTCACTTTTTCGAGCGTGTCCTTCGCAGCACTCTCGTTCTTATGAAAGTGGACTGCGACCTTGGCGCCTCGTTCCGCCAGCTTCAGCGCGATGCCCCGCCCAATTCCGCGCGAACTTCCCGTCACAAGAGAATGTTTTCCTTGAAATGACACGAGAACCTCCGTACCCAGGCAGTTTGGACTTGGTCTGTGGGCCTACAGGATGGAAACCGGCCGAATCTTAGGCTGCAGCAGCCAAGTAGTCAATGCACATCCGCACAGAGGAATTCCGAAGACACTACGCGAGGGCTTGTTTCAGATCCTCGATCAAATCGTCAGCCTCTTCCAACCCGACGGAAACCCGCACCGTGCCGGGACTTACGTCCGCGCGCCGCAGTTCTTCGCTGCTCATGTTGTAGTGCGAGCTATAAATGGGGAGAATCACGAGCGACTCGACGCCGCCGAGGCTTGCCGCCAGCAGAAACAACCGCACGCGGTCGCAGAAACGCCGCGCCGCAGCCAAACCACCTTTCAAATCAAACGCCATCATGGTTCCAAATCCGCGCATCTGCTTTTTCGCCAGCCTGTGATCCGGGTGCGATGCCAGCCCCGGATAATGCACGCGCGCGACCTTCGGATGTTTCTCCAGGAGCTTCGCAACTGTCATCGCATTTTCACACTGCCGTTCGATGCGCACTCCCAGCGTCTTCATGCCGCGAATCAAGAGGTAAGCCGCCTCTGGGTCCATCGAACCGCCCAGATAGATGACCATGTGGCGGATGCGTTCCATCCAATGCTTGCTGCCCACGGCCACGCCCGCGATGACGTCAGAATGCCCCGCCAGGGCTTTCGTGGCGCTGTGCACGACGATGTCGAAGCCCATCGCCAGCGGATTTTGCAACACAGGAGTAGCAAACGTATTGTCGATGATCGAAATGAGCTTGTGTTTTTTCGCGAAGGTAATCGCTTTATGCAAATCAACGAGACGCAACGTCGGATTCGTCGGAGTTTCCACATACAGGCACCTCGTACGCGACGAAGCCAAACCCTCCAGCCCGGCGAGGTCCGTGCCCACCTGATGCACCTTGATTCCCATGTCCGGGAAAACATCTCGCATCAGCCGGTAGCTTCCTCCATACACCTGCGCCGTGGAAATCAATTCGTCGCCGCACTTCAGTACGCCCAGCAGCGCGGAGGATATTGCCGCCATGCCCGAAGCCGTCACCACGGCAGCTTCCCCGCCTTCGAGCGCTGCGATTTTTCCTTCCGCTACGCTCAGCGTTGGGTTGCCATAGCGCGTGTAGATGTAAGCTTTGCTCTTACCCTCGGCCCACAGTTTCATTTCCGCGGTCGATGAGAAGGTGAACGTCGAAGTACGACAGATTGGCGTGCCCACGGGCGCGCCGACACCATGCCGCAGTGGTTCACCGCCGTGGATGGCAGTTGTTTGCGGTCCCTGTTTTCGCTGGCTCTGCTTAAAGGCTGGTTTGTTTTTCATGAGAGCACCATTCTGGCCCCGCGCTTTGCCCCGACAAGCACCAATTTGGCGCCGCGCGGTGCGAAACATGACTTCATCGCCGCGCGTAAGTATATTGGGAGAACGAATGCCTCCGATACCCTCTTTCGAGCTGACTAGGTGCTGTCGGACCACCGTTTGGATCCATTGGCTGGTCTCCGCATGCAACCCGAAAGCCACAGGCAAGAACGAATATTGCGTCGAGGTACTTTGAGTTTCTCAACGCCGATGCAATGGATAGCATTGTGTTGGAAGGCCTTTGGTTTGTACTGGCTGGTGTCCGCGTTCAACCGCAAGGTGACCAAAAAGAAGGAGACCTATTTCCAGCGTCTCCTCTATACGCTCCCGTTGCTAATCGCTTTTTATCTCTTGTATCGTCCAGAGGCGCACTACGGCTGGCTGGGCGCGCGCTTCGTGCCCGCAAGCACGGCTTCGCTATGGCTAGGAGTGGCCCTTACGGCCGCCGGTACGGCCCTCACCATCTGGGCTCGCTGGCACTTGGGTGCCAATTGGAGCGGGGTAGTTACTCTGAAGGAAGGGCACGAACTGATTCGTTCCGGCCCATACCGCGCCATTCGTCATCCGATTTACACAGGAATTTTGATCGCGCTGGTTGGCAGTTCGGTCGCGGTTGGCGACGTGCGAGGGCTGATTGCCGTCGCGGTCGCCCACTTTTCCTTTTATGTGAAAGCCAGCCGCGAAGAGTCCTTTCTCTCGCAGGAATTCGGCCCCGGGTTCGCCGAGCACCAGCGCCACACCGGAATGTTTCTGCCGAAATTTAGCAGCTAATATCTCTGGATTCGCGGCTAGCCGTCCTCCTCTTGTGCTTCCCCGTGAGCCGGTTTGTGCGCATCTATCACTTTCTGCGCCAGCTCGTTCGGCACATAGTCATAGTGCGAAAACTCCATCGAGTACGTCGCGCGGCCCTGCGTTTTGGAAATCAGATCGTTCGCGTAACTCAGCATTTCCGCAAACGGAACCTGCGCCTTGATGACCACGTTGTGCCCTCGCGCTTCGCTTCCCGCGATGCGGCCGCGCCGCGAACTGAGATCGCCCATCAAGTCGCCCGAGTATTGGTCCGGCGCATACACCTCGACGTGCATCACTGGCTCTAGCAGAGCAGGTTTGGCCATCTTCATCGCTTCCTTGAAGGCTAGCGAACCGGCGATCTTGAAAGCCATGTCCGAAGAATCCACGTCGTGGTACTTGCCGTCATACAACACGGCGCGAAAATCCACGACGGGAAAGCCGGCGAGATAGCCGCGCGCAGCCGCGTCGCGAATTCCCTTCTCCACCGAAGGAATCCAGTTTCGCGGAATCGCCCCCCCAAACACGTCATCGACGAACTCTACGCCCTTGCCCCGTTCAATCGGTTCCATCTTGATGCGGCACACCCCGAACTGGCCGTGCCCGCCGGACTGCTTCTTGTGTTTACCTTCGGCGTCGGCTTTGCCCCGGATGGTTTCGCGGTACGCCACTTTGGGCGGCTTCAGCGTCAGATCCACGTGATAGCGCTTGTGCAGTTTCGCGACGACTACCTCTATGTGCTGTTGCCCAGACCCGGCGAGGAGGAATTCCTTGGTCTGCGGGTCGCGCATGAAGTGCAATGAGGGATCTTCCTCGATAATCTTGTGGATCGAAATACCGATCTTGTCCTCGTCCGCGCGCGTTTTGGGTTCGATCGCGAACGTGATCGAGGGTTCGGGCAGTTGCGCGGGCTTGTAGTAAATGGGAGCGGCTTTGTCTCCCAGCGTTTCGCCAGTCGTCGTTTCCTTCAGCTTGGCGATCGCGCCGATATCTCCTGCGTGTAGCTCCGCGATTTCGCTGAGTTGTTTCCCTTGCACAACCTGCGTGTGCTGGAACCGTTCCTGCGTGCCGCGGTTGTAATTCGTCAGCGTGGCGTCGTTTTTCAGAACGCCGCTCTTCACTTTGAAATAGTTGATACGCCCGGCAAACGGATCTGCGAGCGTCTTGAACACGAAGAGCGAGAGCGGCTGGCCGTCATCGTACTTCCGCTCCACGCGCTCACCCTTTCCATTTGGTTCCGTAAAACCCACTTGCGCGTGCTCATCGGGATGCGGAAACGCATCGGCCAGAAATGTCAGCAAGCTCGCGGTTCCGACGTTGCGCAGTCCCGAAGTCATCAGAACGGGAAAGATTTTCTCTGCCACGATGGCCTTGCGGACACCCGGAATCAAATCCGCAATCGGAATCGTGCCTTCCCTAAAAAACTCCTCCATTAATTCGTCGTCGCCTTCCGCCACCATCTCCACTAATTTCTCGTGCGCCTCTTTCGCTTCGTCCGCAAGCGCGGCGGGAATTTCCTCGATCGAGGGCTTCCCGTCTCCATCTGGCTTGTAGATATGCGCTTTCATTCCGACAAGATCAATCACCCCCCGGAAGCCTTTCTCCGAACCGATCGGAAGTTGCAGCGCAACGACATTGCGCCCAAAAACCTGTTCGAGTGATTCCATCGAGCGTTCGAAGCTGGCCAGTTCGCGGTCCATCCACGTCAAAACAAACGCCCGCGGAATGTCGTACTCCGTGCAGTAGTCCCAAACCTTTTCCGTGGTCACTTGCGAGCCGACATGCGCATCCACGGCGATCAGCGCCGCGTCCGCCGCAATCAACGAAGCCTTTGTTTCTGTAATGAAAGTGGAATAACCCGGCAAGTCGATAAGATTTATTTTTGTTTTTTCGGAGCCCCCCGCTTGTCCGCCGGAAGTGGGCCATTCGGCGTGAGCAAGGCCGGTCTGAATCGAGATTTTCCGGGCGATTTCTTCTTCGTCCCAATCCGTTGTGGAGCTGCCGTCCGCAACTTTTCCCCAGCGCGGCGTCATTCCCGCGGTCAAGAGCAACGACGACACCAGTTGCGTCTTTCCGGTGCCGCCGTGGCCGACAATGCCAACGTTTCGAATCTCCTTGGTGAGATAGCTCTTCATATAGACCTCCCTTTGCGCGGCGCCGGCGATGCCGGAGCCATCAGACGAGGTCCGTCCTGAAGAATTCAGGCGCGGGCCTGCGCCTGGGTGTGCCATTCAGAAGATGAAGGAGAGCGTGGCCCCGATGCCGGCAGTCCGCATAAGGCAGCGCCAAGCAGGAATATACCCCTGGTCCGTTCCCCAACTCCGCGGATGCTAGCACACGCCCTCGTGCCCCGGCAATCTCGCCCCCTCTATTTTTTGCCGTCCTGCTCGGACGCGCCGGAGGTCCTCTCGGACGCTCGATGCGGGCCTCCTTGGCAGGTCTCTTTTGCTTTCTCCGGTGCCTCTTAATGGCTTCAGGTATAACATTTCGAGGTCCTCTTAAAGTCTTGCCCGCCAGATAATTCCTTCGTCGAGCCGAGGAGAATTTTCCAGGACTAGTACTCCAAGTAAAAGCCGCACGTCTTCGCCGTCTCTCTTACTTCATGAAGATAAACCTGTTAGCGCATAACAAATACGCGGCTGCCCGGCCCCCCGCGTGCTAACAAGACAGGGGGGACATTTGTCTCCAAGACTATAAATAGTGGTTTTCAGCTGCAACCGCCGGTGGCGGAGAGCTGATTCGCTCGATATGCCGCAAAGATGCCGCGATCGGAATGCAGAAGATCTAGGAGGGTAATCATGGAGGAGTATCAGGATTCGAACCACCACGAGAACGGCGGAGCACCCGCATGGGCAAGCTCTAACCGCTGGTTGGTGTTCGTACTCGTAGCCTTGCTCGGATTCACTGCCGTGGCCGTTGCCTACGGGTATCACCAACAATCGATGGCCCGCGAGCTCGCCGCACAGGCCACAACTGCTGACGCGGCAAAGGCGCAGATGCAAGCGCAGCTCAACGCCTTGACGGCAAAGCTCAACGAGCTGACCGCCGCGCAGACCGCCCCACAGACTTCGGCGCCATCCACGCAATCATCCGTTGCGACTGCCTCCGAGCCTGACTCGGAGATTTCTGCGAAATCCCCTGAAGCTGCCTCCTCGCCAGCCCATCCCGCCAAGGCCGCGCCCGCAAAGAGGCACACTGCCAAGCGCCGCACTCCCGCCGTCGACAAGAAATACGTGCAGCTCCAGGCTCAGTTGGCCGAGCAGCAGAAACAGTTGAAAGAGACGCAAGACGAGGTCGCCAAAAACCGCACGGATCTCGAAGGATCAATCAATTCCACTCGCGATGACCTCAATGGCTCCATCGCCAAGACGCACGACGAACTCGTAGCGCTCGAAAGGCGCGGAGAGCGCAGCTATTTTGAATTTGAGCTCTCCAAGTCCAAGCAGTTCCAGCGCGTCGGGCCGCTCACGCTCTCGCTTCGCAAATCGGATACCAAGCACAAGAGCTACGACCTTGCCATGATCGTGGATGATAATCAGCTTCAAAAGAAGAAGGTAAACCTCTACGAGCCCATCTGGATTCACACGGAAAACGATTCGCAGCCTGTGCAGATTGTTGTAAACCGGATCGACAAAAATCTCGTTCACGGTTACATCAGTGCTCCAAAATACAAGCCCTCTGAGCTGGCAGCTGCCGGGTCGGCCAGTGTGACGCCCGTCTCCTCAAAAACCCCTGTCAATACACAAGATCCGCAACAACCGCCGCTACCGCAGCCTGAACAACCTGAGCTGTAGAGTCTGGACATTCTCGCGGAAGAGCACCCTGAAGGATGCTCTTCCGCTTTGTTTGTCTGTCTCGCCATCTCGGAAGGATTACGGCGCGCGCTCGAGAACTGGTTTCAGTGTTACGTGACTGTCCTTCAGAATCTCCAGTGAACGCTTCCAATCGGAAAATCCACCCGCTTTTAAGATCATGATGTGACTTCCGGCAGCCAATTTCAATTTTGCGGGCGCATTGCCGACGAATTTCTCATCGACGTAAATTTCCGCGTTATCTGGATCGGACGTAATTGCGACGGTGCCAAATCCGGACGGAGTTTTGCTTGCGTCCGGTTCAGAAGTCGCATCGGCTGTCTGAGCTGAGGACGAAGCTGCGCTTGAAACCGGCTGCGTCTCCACGCCCGTTGACGCGGGCGCCGCCGGATCAGTGCCGTTGCCGTTGGCTGGCGAAGCATTTTCTCGAGTCGTCGAGACCGGGGCTGCCAATGGGCGGCTGTTCCGCAGTGAGCTAGCCGCGGTGATATTGGGATAAAAACGATGCAAAACGTCCAGCAGGTCCGACGCGCTGAGCGCGAATCCTATTCCCGTCACATTTTTCTTGATAAGCTTTTGCGTGTTGATCCCGATCACTTCGCCGTGGTTGTTCAGCAATGGTCCCCCGCTGTTTCCCGGATTGATCGGCGTATCCGTCTGAATCCACGTTCCGGGGCCCGCGTTGGCAAAGATTCCGACCGCGCTGACGATTCCTTTTGTCACGCTGAAGAGCATGGCGTCTCCGGGATTGCCAATCGCCAGCACTTCTTCGCCTTGCCTTACGGTTGCAGCATCCGCCAGCGCGAGATGCGGGAAGTCTGTTCCCGGAACTTTAACCAGCGCAATGTCGAGATCCGCATCGAGATACACAACTTTAGCTTCCAACTGCTGCCCTCCCGGTAGAAATGCGAGAAGGGACTCTTCCCCGCGCGCAAGGTGCGCGTTCGTGGCGATGACACCGGTATCGGTTACAAAAAATCCTGTTCCCGAGTAGTCCAGCCCCTTCAGATAGACAACCGCCGGCTTCGTCCGGCGCACCAGCTCTTCAAGTGAAAGCTCGGGCTGAAGGTCTACGCTCCCGGCGCCCGCCAGATTCGCCGTCACTCCGCCGGTGAACACCTGCTCGATAGCCCGCAGCTCCACTTCAAAGTGATCGCTCTTCAGCAGCCAGTATTCCCCGCGATTCCGGCCGTTGATCGAGATCCAGTTCATCGGTCCCTCGGTCATTCGAATCTCTCTGGTGACGTATCCGGCCAGGCTGATGCGCGCGACCATGGGATGTTCGAGCCGCGAACCTATGGACGTCTTCGTTTTGTGAAAATAACCTCCGGGGTAGTCCTTTTCAAGCGGTGTCGTGCCCGCGAGCACTCCATCGATTTCCACCGTCGCCCCCGACGGCGTGCTGGTAATCTTGAGGGTGTCCGCCACAGCGCGCGCTGGACAGATGAATAGAAGGACTACCGCTGCGAGACGAGCGCCCGATCCCGAAGCCATGAGATGACCTCGCCGGATAGATGAACCCGCCAGTTAATATACCATCATGCTATAATTGGAAAAAGAGAAATTTAAGTTTATCTGTGTTGTTTCGCGTTCTTCGTGTATCCCCGGCAGGAAAGCACGGGCAGCCGCGGATATTTGGCGAACTGGGGATCGCTGCGGGAGAGTTGGCAGAGAAGAAAGGCCGATCCCCGGTTGGATTCGATTTGTAAAGCGTGGGTACAGTCCGCACATAGACCTGCGCGCTCCGGCCCAAGCGTTGACTCCGCTTCTCTCGGCATGACAATAGAATAACGCAGGCCATTGTGAGCCGGGCACCACTCAATCACTCTTTTCAGTTTCGCTCCAATTCGTTGACCAACAGGCGTCCGTCTTTTTCGGGAAACTCGCCCTTTGGTCTATTCGGTTGCTAAGCTGCTTAAAGATAGCCGGGAGTGTTTCACCAGCATGTCTCTTTTCAGAGTGTCCCGACGTGTCGCCTCAGTTTGTGCGCTCGCTTACGTATGCGCTACATGCGCGTTCAGCCAGGAACCGGACCAAACGAAAAAACAAAATGCGGATGAGCCGCAAGCCCAAAAAGAAAAAGCGAAAGACCGCCAAACACCAAGCTCCAGCGCCGGCGAGGACACTCAGCAAGACGAGATTACGGCAGTTCCCAACCGCCCAACGTTTGCCAGTACTGCCGAAACAGTGGAGCGCGGTGTTTTCGAAGTCGAATATGGATTTGAGCTTGCCAGCGCCCACCAAAACATTAACGGTTTGCTGAAGTGGGGCGCGTTCAAGAATCTTGAATTGTGGTTTCTCAATATTCCCATCGAGCGTGATTCCGGTGTCGCAGGAAGAGGTGATTGCGGGGCCGGTTTTAAATACAGAATAATTTCGGAATCAAGAAAATTACCGACGACGTCCATCCTGTATGTTGCAACTCTACCCACGGCGACGGCTCAGCTTGGTTCCGGCGCTCTCGGCCATTCCGTGCAATTGCTCGTCAGCAAGGATTTCGGCAAACATCATTTCGATGCAAACGAGGGCTTGCAACTTGTCGGACGGCAAGGAGCCAGCAGGTATGACCGCAATTATTTTACGGCGCTTTCCTATTCGCACGCTATAGCGGGAAAATGGGGTTGGACCGGCGAATTGGCTGGCTACAGCTGGACCAACGCAAACAATCCGGCAACCATGACGCTGTTGGGCGCCGGCACTTTCAATATGACCTCGCGATTGGTACTGGATGGAGGAGCGTACCTCGCGATCTACGGAAACTTGCCGCGCATTACATTTTTCAGCGGAGTGACGTACTCCGTCGCTAATCTTTACCACCTTCATTCCTCGCGTCATGCCGCAAAGCATTAATCTTCTGGTTTGACGAGGACAGAGCAGGTTGCAGCGAGGGGGAAGAGGGTTCCACCGTCGAAGGGGCTGGCGGCTTTTCGAAGTGTGCATCATCGATTTGGGGATCGAGCTCGATCTTGTCGACGATAATTCGCTGTGTGACGTGCGCTTCAGGATTGTCCGTGACCAACTCGAATGCGAATTTCAATCCGCCAACATCCCGGTAATCATGAAAAAACGTCTCTCGCGTGACAGGTTCGCCGTTCGCGTTATCAATGCCGCTCCACTTGATGAGCAGAAAGGTTTTTGCGTCAAATGAATAGGATGAGACTTGGCCGTCCTTGTACGTCACTTTGAGGATGTAGGCGTCGCGGCCCTCGACCCTTTCCGTTCCCGCAAGCTCGATAACGATTCCTTTGACTTTGGCGTCCACCAGCGGGCCATCGAAGTCAGACTCATTCCTCACGTCTTTCAGGTCGTCGGCGGACAGCGGCTCCGGAGCATTTTTTCCGACGAAGGGATTAATCACCCAGCCTCCGTCTTTGCCGTTGAAGGTGCGCACGACGGTTTTGTTTTGAATCGTCACTTCGTTGTGCATCTTGCCAGGGCGCTTGAACTCGGCGACGAACGGACCATACAGTTCCGGATTGAAGTAGATCGTGCCGGTAATACGCTCGGACTGAACGGCCTTGGCCTTTTCCAGGCCGCCTCGCGCAGCTAAAACTTTTGCGACGATTTCGTCGGCGGTTTGCGCAGCTGCTGGCCGCGCGAGAGCAATTCCAAGCGCAGCTAGTAGCCCGAGTTGGACACCGGCGAGGAGCATCGCGCGACGAGCGATCCTTTGCAATTTGTGGTTCGTCAGCATTTGATTCTCGGGCATTTGATCCGCCCGGCTCTCCCTTCAGTGAGGGCGTGCCCTTTTATCCTTTGAAAGAGGCAGCTTGCGGGCTTTTCGTTGCCTGCGCCAAATTTCAGTTGGTGCGCGGATCGGAAAGGCCTCTCTAGTGGCTGGGGCGAGTGGTGTGTAGGCATATTGTCTGGCCGGGGGGACCCCTCCCCCGGTTTTTTGGAAGTGTTCATTCTAAAGGGTTTTAAGTGCTGTGTTTTGGAAGTGCGCATTCTAAAGGAGTTAAGGGCGGGTTTTTCGGAAGTGCGGATTGCAAAGGAGTTAGTGGCGAGTGGCGAGTGTTGAGTGGCCAGAAGGACTGACTGGAAATTGGTGGTTCCGACCGGGGCGGCTAGTGCGCTGGGCACAGACTTATGCAGGGGCAGACGGAAAAGCGAGCAATGTTGAGAACGATCGGGCGAGGAGAAAGAGGATGACGTGGCTGGTGAGCGGAACTCTTCGAGGATCAAGATAAACATGGGGTATGGTAGCAGAGTTAGTTACTTGTTGTCAATAGTTTTCTTGTTTACTGAGTAGGTCATTCGAACGGGGAGATGCGGATTGGAAGGGGAGTGGCGGAAGTCGAGGGGATTGAAGGAGTTGGCGGGATTGAGACGGGTTGGTGAGACTGTGGAGATGTGTGAAAAAGTGTGAAAAGAAAGTGGGTAATGAATCGTGGGTAGTGAGGAGGGCTTCATGGCGAGACGCGGGGCAGTCGCCGCGCTTCGGTGGAAGTGAAGGTGAAGAAAAAAAGAAAACGAAAGACCCACCCTTGCAAGACCCAAACCCGCAAGGATGGGGCACCCTACGGAGAAAGACAAAGTCAAAATCTTCTACGAGAGGAAAGGATGCTCCACCCGCCGGGCGAGAGTTCGACGTGGTCGAGGTTTGCTTCTTCTACCAGGGGTTTGACGATTCTTTCGATGACGGTTTCTGCGTCCTAGGCGGGGGTCCAGAGAATGTCGAGGTTTATTTCGACGGTGGCGAGGTCGTGATCGCTGGCGGCGAGGCGGTTTGAGGTGGGTGACTGAGGACGCGGGGAAACAAAGCGAAGAGAAGAGGCAGAGAGATTTCTCTCTTCGCAAGCCGACCATTTCACAGGAGTGAAATGGGAAGAAAAAGCGTCGGCTTGCTCCGTTCGAAATGACGGTGGTGGGGGGGTGGCCGACGGAGTCAAAGGAGCGAGGCGGGAAGAAAAGGCGTCCGGCTTGCTCCGTTCGAAATGACGGTGGTGGGAGGTGGCCGACGGATTCGCAGGAGCGATGATGAAGAAAAAACGTCGGCTTGCTTCGTTCGAAATGACGGTGTGGGGGTGACCGAGGTGTTCGCAGGAGCGAAGTGGAAAGAAAAAGCGTCGGCTTGCTTCGTTCGAAATGACGGTGGGGGTGGTGCTGGGTGATGGAACGGGGCGGTGGTGGGGGTTGCCGACGGATTCGCAGGAGCGATGATGAAGAGAAGGCGTCGGCTTGGTTCGTTCGAAATGACGGTTTGGGGTAGTGGCCGCTCAGAGGGTTGTCAGGCTGAGGTCGGTCCATTGGGGGTTTAGGGATTCGATTAGGGCGATTTTTTTGGCGCGGTTCCAGCGTTTGATTTCTTTTTCGCGGGAGATGGCGGAGCGTGCGGTGGAGTGGGGTTCGAACCAGACGAGCTTGGTGACGTTGTACTTTTGCGTGAAGCCGGGGACGAGTTTTTGTTGGTGCTGGAAGACGCGTTTGGCGAGGTTGGCGGTTACGCCGACGTAGAGGACGCCGGATTTGCTGGCCATGAAGTAGACGTGGTAGGTGCGTTCCATTGGGCGGATTGTGACATTGGGACGAGGAGCATTGGAAGAATGAATAGAGACAAGGACGAAGAGAGATTTCTCTCTTCGCAAGCCGACCATTTCACAGGAGTGAAATGGAAAGAAAAAACGTCGGCTTGCTCCGTTCGAAATGACGGTGGTGGGGGGGTGGCCGACGGAGTCAAAGGAGCGAGGCGGGAAGAAGAGGCGTCCGGCTTGGTTCGTTCGAAATGACGGTGGGGTGGGGTGGCCGACGGATTCGCGGGAGCGATGATGAAGAAAAGGCGTCGGCTTGGTTCGTTCCCTTCTGCTTAGCTCAGGGCAGGCGGAATGACGGGCGGAGGCCGGGTGTAAAGCGAGGAGCGGGCACAACATGTTGTGCCCCTACAAGGACGAAGGTGGGCGAGGGATGGAAGCAGGGGGAGAGAAATCATCGAACAGAACGTGTTGGATGGGGCCAGGTCAGCATCCGGGGCGGAAACAGCAGCGGGGAAAGAGAGGTCCCTCCACTACGCGTCTGTAAAAGGCGCTGACGCTCCGGTCGGGATGACAGACGGGGATGTCGGGAGGACAGAAGGGGAGTGGGGATGGAGGGTACGGACAGAGAGTTACGGCGGAGGATTGGGGGAGAAGTCAGGCCGAAGCCCAGGGTTGCAGGATTGGGCGAAGAAGATGCCGGGCTAAAGCCCGGCGCTACGGGAGGGGTTAGTGGGGCCAGAACCAGGCGAAGGTGCCGGCGGTTAGGATGGCGTAGACGGCGCCGTCGAAGACTTCCTTGAGGGTCATGCTCCAGGTTTGGCCTTTCCAGATGGCGTTGATGAAGGTGCCGAGGCCGTAGCCGAGGAAGGCGGCAGTGCCGACGGCGCGAAGCACGTGGCGAAAGGGAGCGCCGGGTGCGACGGTGTGAGCGGCCAGATAAGCGACTACGAAGCTGATCAGCAGGCAATAGATAAACCACTGAACGAGAAACTTCGGCATGGAGACCGGGCCGCTGGGGAAAATGGTCACGAAGCCGACGGGGCCCTGTTTGAATTTTTCCTGCATGGCGGGCGTCTTCATATCCTTGTGGTTGCAATGCGGGAAGTGGTAGAGGCCGCGCGTGACGCCGGCGGAACGGAGAGCGGCGAGAACGGCGTCTTCCTCGGGAAGCTTGCGGTAGTCGCTATTATGGTAGGGCAGCACCGTATGCATGATGGAGCTGGCGATAAAGACGATCACGGCGGAGAGCAGGATCGGGAGCCAAAGAGCGGCGAGAAGAGCCATGCGCAACCTCCTGAGAAACGAGTAAAAGTGCGAGGGTTATTGGGCGCGAGACTACCTTTGAATTTCGCAGGGGTCAAGAGGTTCGTGGCGAGAGGAGCTACACCGAGGTGAAGAGTGAGCCGTCGTCGGCGACGTAACCGTAGGCCATGCGGGGTGTGTTGAAGGCGAAACCGGGGTGGCCTTCGCGGTCGAGAAGGATGAGACCGCCGGTGGCGCGGGTGCGGTGGGCGAGCAGGTGAACCGCTTCACGCGCAGCCATCATGGCGTGAAAATTTTCGCCACAGGCCGAACCCTCGGCATCCTCGGAAGCGCTTTCGGCAACGAGGCGGATGGATACACGGGAAGGCTTTTCCGGAAGAGGACAATCGTGCTGCGGCGCGGGTACGACGCGCAAAAGGTCCACGGCGGTCTTGGCCATGACGATTTTCATGATGGCTTCGCCGTAGCCGGTGCAGGAGACGCCGCCTGCAGCGGCATCGGCGTAGCAGCCGCAGCCGATGAGCGGCGAATCGCCCACGCGACCGGGTAGTTTGCAACAGGTGCCGCCGGTGGAAGTGGCTGCGAAGAGCTGGCCGCGAGAATCGAGCGAGACGGCGCCGACGGTGCCCTGCTCGTGGCCGCGATGGTGGGCAGCGGCGTGTTTGTCCTGGCTGCAAAGAAGCCAGGCTTCGCGTTCCGCGTCGCTGACGAGGTCCGCGGGATCGCAGAGAGCGATGCCATTGTCTTTGGCGAAGCGTTCGGCGCCCTCTCCGACGAGCATCATGTGCGGACAATGCTCGAGGACGGCACGAGCCAGACGGATGGGATTGCGGATGCGTTGCAAAGCAGCGACAGCGCCGGAACGAAGAGTGGCGCCATTCACTATAATGGCGTCGCATTCAACGAGGCCGTCGAGATTCAGGTGGGAGCCGAAGCCAGCGTCGAAAACGGGCTCGTTTTCGAGAACAATGATGGCGGCTTCGACGGCATCGAGCGCGGAGCCGCCCCGGGAGAGAATGGACCAGCCGGATTCGAGGGCGCGGCGGCAGCCGGAGGTGCATGCGTCGACGGCTTCATCGGGAATGTCCCAGGCGCCGCCATGGACGATGAGCGCAGGTTTCATCGCGAGGAGAATGGCAAAGCGCGGAGAGATTGTCCAGAACGCGGAGCGGCGGCTGTGTTCATCCGCTTAGAAGAAGAAATCGAGAACGAAGAGAACCGCCCCCAGGGAAAGAAGGATGAAGGCGGGATTGATGTGCCGCCGAGGGAAGCGGCCGAGAGAACTGAGAAACTGGGAAGGAACGGCCTTCAAGCGGGACTCTTCGCGAATACTGTAGAACGGACCGATGACCGTGTAGCGGGAAAGGCTGCGGCGGAAGGCGTCAAACTCGTCATGCGCCCAGACGAAGAAGTAGTCACGCCTTCGCCAAGCAAGAGCTGCGCCGAGGGCAAAAGCAAAATAACCCAGCAGTGTAAGAAGCCCGAGGCCCGGGCCTGATCCCCAATACATGGTGCCTCACAGACGACTACTACAGTGGTAGGACGCCGGAAAAAGCAGAAAGGTTACTCGTCCTCGTGAATGGTAACGAGCCGCACGATTTCAAACTCTTTCTTGCCGGCCGGCGTGGCGACCTGAACTTCGTCGCCGACTTTGCGGTTGAGCAAAGCCTTGCCGATGGGGGAAGTGGTGGAAATCAGCCCCTTTTCCACATCCGCCTCTTCGGTGGTAACCAGCTTGTACTCGATTTTTACTTCCTTGTGAATATCGAGCACGAGGATGCGCGAGCCGTAGCCGGAGCGGTCCCTGGGAATATTGCTGAGGTTGAGCATGCCGAGGTCACCCATGCGCTTTTTGAGCTGGCCGATGCGTGCGTTGACGTAGCCCTGGCGCTCTTTGGCGTACTTGTACTCGGCGTTTTCGGAAAGGTCGCCGTGGGCGCGGGCCTTGGCGATCTCCTTGGGAAGATCGATGTTGAGTTCGTGCTCGAGGTGGTCGATTTCCCCTTGGAGACGCTGCTTGATTTTCGCGAGCGGGTCAGACATGGTTGTCGGTCACCAAAAGTTGGCTGCCAAAAAATGTTCGCGGAGTCCGGTTTAGCAGGATAGCTCGCCGGACCCCGCGTGAACAAACATTATAGATGCGGGCGAATTGCGGCGACAAGGGGCAGACGAAGATAGTTTTTGAGGCTACTCCCTGGCCGAATTCGGAGGGGAATGCGCAACCCACGAGTGACGAATACAAAGACGGGTGCAGCTCGGAGAGATTCAGCGGACTTTGACGTCAACGGTCTGAGACTTGGTAGCCCCGGCAGCATTTACGACGGTCAATGTGTAAGTTAAAGATTTAGTAGGAGATACATCGACACAATGGGCGGCCGAAGGCCACACGGGCTGGGACTGAGGCTCCAGCTTGACGCTTTTGGCGTTGGATACTCCGTAGCAAAGTTGAGCGGATTCGCCGCGTCGGATGACCGTGGGGCTGGCGTAAAAACTGAGTATGGCGAAATCCTTGCCACCAAGCTGCTCGACGGCGACGCGGTCCTCCTCGTGTTGTTTCTCTGCGCGTTGTTCCTCGGCCTGGCGGTCGATGCTGCGACGCTCCTGCCATCGGGAAAGCATGACATACACGATGCCGAGAAGCGCGACGAGGAGCACTGCGGAAGTGTAGAGAAGCGGATTCTTTAGCAGGGACTTCCGTTCCGGTGTGGGTTCAATCGGCATGCGGTTCGTTCCAGGGTAACTGGGTTGCATTAACGAAAATAACTTGGAATGGCCCCGGTGGAAAGAGCTAAATATGTTTTGTCCGCCATGCTGCAAGAAATTTCCGGGCGAGAGCGGATCATTTTGAAGATTGGGCCAACTCACGCCAGGTAACAAGCTGAATGTTTTGTTCGCGCAGCAATGCATTGAATCCGGAACTGGTGAAGAAGTCAAAATCGCGCTGGCGCCAGGCTGCGCCCCAAGTATCGCGCTCGCGAGTGGCGGCGCGCATTTCTTCGTCGTCGAAACCCAAATGGATAATGAAGACAGTCACGCCGGGTTGAAGATTTTTCACGGCAGTAGCGTAGAAGTCCGCCCATTTCTCCGGACGCACTCCAGGATTTATCGTCACGGTGTGGTCGACGACGAGATCATTCGGGCGCAGGGCAGCTTCGAGGTAAGGGCGTTCGGCGAACCAATCGCGAACCATGAAGACCGGCAGCTTGTAATCGTGGGCGACGCGAAGAAGGCTTTGGAAAAGTTCTTTGCCATTCGTGAACAGCCGGTATTGATGTGAGTCAAGGTGAGTCGGACGGACGCCCATGGCAATCGCTTTATCGAGTTGCGCGCGAAGTTCTTGCTCGACTTCCTGCGGATTGATGCGGTTCGATTCCGTCCAATCGAGATGGAAATAGCCGTTCTGGTCGACGAGGCTCGGAACTTTGTCCTTGGAAGCAACGGGGCCCCAGCGATAGTAGACACGTTCACTGGTCAGCGTGAGATGAAGCCCGAAATCAGTTTCCGGATGAGCCTTTGCATAGTCCGCTATTTCTGGAAACCACGGACAAGGCACCATGATACTCGCGGAATTTACTAGACCGGTTTCGAGGCCCTTGATCGAAGCGGCGTTCACGGAATGCGTCATGCCGAGGTCATCGGCGTGAACGATCAGGAGTTTTGCATCGCGGGCGAAGCCCAATCTCTCCGCTAAAGATTTGGGAACGGACTGGCCATGCGCCGCCGGGCACGCCGCCGCAAGCAGGAGAAGAGCTAGATTCAGGAGATAAAGCGTCACTGCGCGAAACACACGCGGACGGGTTAATGTTGCGCGGCTGCTGAGGCCGACCGCGGATTTTTCACATAGGTGTTCAGCCAATTATTCATCTCCCAGAACATGTGTAGCACGGACTCGCGCCCGGCATAGCCGTGCGATTCGAGGGGAAGGAGCACAAAGCGGACGGTGGCACCGTGTCCTTTCAAGGCGCTGAAAAAGCGTTCACTCTGAATGGGGAAGGTTCCGTTATTGTTGTCCGCCTCACCGTGAATGAGCAAAATTGGCGTCTTGATTCTGTCGGCGTAAGAAAACGGAGACATTTTGTAGTAGATTTCCGGCGCTTGCCAATAGGTACGGTCCTCGTTCTGAAAACCGAAGGGCGTAAGCGAGCGGTTGTAGGCGCCGCTTCGGGCGATGCCGGCCTTGAACAAATCGCTATGAGCAAGCAGATTGGCGGTCATGAAGGCGCCATAGGAATGTCCCATGACGGCGACGCGGTTGCGATCGACGACACCAAGCCGCACCCCCTCATCGATGGCCGCTTTGGCGCTGGCCACGAGCTGTTCCACGTAAGTATCGTTCGGCTCGGATTGACCTTCGCCAACGATTGGAATGCTTGCGTTTTCCAGCACGGCGTATCCTTGCGCGACAAACGGCACCGGCGAGCCCCAGTTTAGAAAGGTGAACGCATAGGGTGATCCCGCGACCTGTCCAGCGGCCGCTCGTGTTTTGTATTCCGTCGGGTACGCTTCCATAAGAGTGGGGAGCGGACCATCTTGTGGTTTGTATCCAACCGGCAGATAGAGATTTGCGCTCAAATCCACGCCATCCGACCGCTTGTAGTGCAGCACCTGTTTTTGGGGAAGCGGAGCTCTCTCATAAGGATTAGGGAAAAAGGTGACCTGCTCCACAGACGATGCCCCAAATTTCTGAATATAGAAATTCGGATTCTGCTCCTGAGATTCCCTGCGAAGCAAGATTGTGCCCGCGCTGGGATCCAGGACATTTTGCGCAATCTCAAAATAGGGAGCAGCCGATTGCCAAAGGCGTTTGGCCTCTCCGTTCGTCACACTCATCACCGAAAGAAAAGGCTTGTCACCTTTCGGAGAGGCTCCTTGCCCTCTAAAGTAAATTGCTTTGCCGTCTGGCGTGGTCTGAAGTACCGGCTTCCCCTCTGAGTTCATGACTTCAAGGGGCTGGCCTGGATCGTGATAGCGGTCTTCGAAAGAGCCTTCGAACAATTTGGCTGGAGTTGCCGGAGCGGACGGAGCAAAGGCCAGAATGATGCGCTTGCGATCTTTCCAGCGACGTTCTTCGGCCAGCACGAGGTGATCGTTGGCCCAAGCAACGCGGCGAAAGCGAACCGGAAGCTCCGCAAATTTTCGCGGCGCTGCTTCAAACGGCGCGTCCAGCAGGAACAAAGAATCGCGCACAGTTACATCCTTGCGGGGATCGCCATCATCGCCAGCTTCCACCCAGAAAACGGTGGAGGGTACGTCGCTGCGCCAGTCGTAATCGCGCGGGCCAGGAGGAACGGCATCATGAATATTGGGAACATTGTCTTCGAGAGGCTTATCCGCTAACTGTTTCAAGTTTCCCGTCTGGAGATTCACTACGGCGACGCGCTCCGGGAATGCCTCAAAAGGCAGCAGATAAGAATATGGATGGTGGCGTTCGAACAGCAGCAGGTAACTACCGTCAGGCGACGGCGTAGCTTGCTCGATGACGCCGGATTTACCGACGGGCGTGGCGGTGCCATCGAGGCGGATGACTTCGACCTGCGATGCCGCATAGTAATCGAAAAACTGTTCATCTTCCGGGTTCTTCAAAAGATCTTCAAAGGTGGGTCCTGGAGTAACGCGCCCCAGATTTTCCTGAATGACCGGTCCGGTAGGCACCTCACTTCGCACGGGAGCCGGGCCCCGATCAGACGGAACAGTTCTGCACACCAAACTTTGACTATCGCTTAACCATTCGCAGGGTGAACCGAAAATGCCGTTGAGGGCAATTCCCGGCAAGCGGCGCGCCTGAGCGGTAGCTACCTCGACGATCCACAGGCTGAGGCCTGCGTCCTCCTTCGTATCGCTTATGTTTACGATGGATATTTTGCGTCCGTCCGGAGACCAGTCCGTGAACCTGATCTTTGCATGCGCAGGCAAGCCGGACACCGCAATCGCTTTGCCGTTCGGCAGAGTTTGCAGTTCGAGCGAAGTGCTATAGCGTCCCCGGCTCGGACCGTCGGTATTGGGATTGAATCGCAGCCCCGCCAATCGTAGTTCCGGCTGGGCGAGGTCCGCGATGGTCGGCAGTCCGGCGAAATGCTCGATCAGCATCCAGCGCTTCCCTGCGAGGTTGCCCGCGGGAGAGAGCTCGACGCCCGGAGTTGGCAGCGCATCGACAATGTCAATGATTGCCTTTGGCGGCTGTTGGTAGCGGAGATTGGTCTGCGCATGCGCAGAAGGAATCAAAAGTACGAACAATCCCGCGGACAAGCCAAGACTAAGAGAAACTGGACGGATTTTAGTTGAAGCGACCATGAGCGACTCACTTTCCCTGGGGAATTCCGTTGTGTTGATTAGCCTGTCAGTCACTGGGATGTGCTCACAAACCTGTACCGGCTAACCTGCGATTGTCGCGCGCATTTTGGCTGCAAATTCAGCCGCGAGCAACACAAATTTGAGGAGTTGCGCGAAAGCGGATTCGACGTTTTTCCCAGCCAAGGAACGAGCAAAATGGTTCTGCCGTTGGCTAACTTACTGCGCGTCCGGTGGTTTCGCCTTCGCGTCGCCATTCAAATAGCGATCGAACCAGTAAAGCTGCCAGTTGAGGCTCTCGACGATGTGCTTGGGTTCGCCGGTTCGGGTGAGATTGTGGTTCTCGCGGGGGAAGAAGACGATTTCCGAAGGAATACCATAATGCTGGAGTGCGCGGAACCACTGCTCGCCCTGCTCTATGGGAACGCGGAAGTCATTGTCGGAATGGAGGATGAGCGTGGGAGTGCGAACGCTGCGCACGTATTTTAGAGGAGAGGCGTTCCAGTATTGATCGAAATCGTCGAAGATAATCCCTTTGAAATACTCTTCGTGGCCGTATGCGCCGTCGCGGGTGCCGTCGTCGCTGATGAAATTTGAAATTGAGCGCAGGGTTACCGCAGCCTTGAAGCGGTTGGTGTGCGAGACGATCCAGTTGGTCATGTAGCCACCATAACTCCCACCGGTTACACCGAGGTCGTTCGAATCCACCCAAGGATATTGCTTCAGTGTGGCATCCACGCCGGCCATGATGTCCTGATAATCCATCACGCCCCAATTGTTGATTTCGCCGCGCTCAAATTTTTCTCCGTAGCCGGTCGAACCCCGTGGGTTGCAGAAGAAAACAGCCCAGCCCTTCGCGGCGTACACTTGGAATTCGTGATACCAGTCGACGCCGAACATGCCTTCCGGACCGCCATGAATCACCAGCACCATGGGATATTTTTTGCCGGGCTGCCAGCCCATCGGTTTGACGAAGAATCCATCTACGGCCCAGCCGTCGGTACTCCTGTACGGTAAGCGCTCGACTGGCTGAAGGTCGAGCTGCGCCCACAGGTCGCTGTTGACATGAGTCAGCTGGCGTTCATCGGAACCGTCGAGATTCGCTACGTAAAGGTCGTCCATGTGCTGGAAGTCATCCGCGAGATAGGCCATTTTCCCCGTGCCTTTGCTTACATCGAGAGCGTGAATTCCGCGCGGACCGGAAGTCACGGCAATGAAAGTGTGGGCAGCGGGATCCGCGCGAAGGATGTGGGTTTCGCCCTTTACGCCGGCCGTGAAAAGAATCGAGCCGGGCGCCGGCCAGTGCAGATCCGCAGGGATCAGATCGAGGTCCTTGACGGCGAGTTGCGAAGCTGCACCGCCGGAAGCGGCCGCAAGATACAGCTTGGGAAACTGGTGAGCTGCCGTCTGCCCAGCGAATAGGATCTGCTTCCCGTCGGGTGACCAGCGCGGATTCTCGTCCTCAAAGGCGTGATCGGAAATCTTGGTGAGATTTCCACCTGCCGCCGGAATCACCCAGATGTCCGTGTTGTGGCTGTCGTCGTAGGCCTTGCCAGTGCGATCGGAAACAAAGGCAATGCGCGTACCATCGGGAGACCATTGGGGATCGGTGTCATTCCAGTCCTGCCCCTCCGTGATTTGTTTGGCCTCTCCACCCGGCACGCTAACGACCCACAAATGCCGGCGCTTGTCGTCAAACCAACCCGAGTCATTAAATTTGTACCGGATGTGCGTGTAATGCCGCACGTCGCTCTTGCGATCAGCGGTTGAGATTCCGTCCATCGGGCCGGAGGAGCTGACAACAGCGATGCGCGAGCCCTCGGGTGACCATTGGTAAGTCTGGACTCCGTTCTTTGATTTTGTAAGAGCCGTGGCCTCACCACCGCCGGAAATGGAGAGCAGATAAATCTGAGGCTTTGGTTTTTCGCCGGAGGAAGATTCCGGTGCGCGCGCCGAAAGAAAGGCGAGCGTCTTCCCATCCGGACTCCAGCGAGGAGAGTTCGAACTGAAACCTACGGCGCTCAGCCGGCGCGGCGCGGCTGAACCGTCGGCGGGAACAACCCAGATCGCGGATTCGCGGCGGTTTTTCTTCTGATCGATCACTGTCAGAACATAAGCGACCACTTTGCCGTCCGGCGAAATGTGCGGATCGCTAATGAACTTGAAAGAGAAATAGTCTTCCGGAGTGACGCCGCGACTGGCTTGTGCGCGCAATTCACCGGAGGCAAAAATGCCAGGTATCAAGAAACTTGCAAAAGCAAAAAGTGCGTGGAGTTTTCTCATGATGCGGGGAACTCTAGCACAAGAAGAAATAAGCACAAACGATCCTGTACTGGAAACGCTAGTGCTCCAGTGGGGGCGGAGCGGCGGACATTTTGCGTGCAACGTCTTCTTCTGACTTGTTGTGGAGTTCGCGGACTTTGGCGAATTCCTTCTCGGCGGCGGCTTGATTGCCCATGGCCTGATAGACGCGGCCAAGGCGGAAGTGAGCGTCTGGTTGTTCGGGATCCAGTTCCATTGCGCGTTTGAGCGACGCTATCGCCTCCTGATTGCGGCCTTGTTGGGCAAGAATCGCACCGAGGTCGAGATGTGCGATGCGAATGTCATTCCGCGCTTGTACGGCTTTCTGGAGGAGGGGCACGGCTGAGCCCGGATCGTTTTTCTTCATGGCGATGTCGCCGAGATACGCCAGGGCTTGCGCGTGATTCGCGTCGACTGTCAGTTCGGACTTGAATTCCGCTTCTGCCTCGTCGTATTGCTTCAGTTTCCAATACAGGTAGCCAAGACCAAAATGCACGTTGGGTTCTTGCGGAGCGGCTGCTACGGCCAACTGGAACTCGGCAATGGCTTCCGGAGTCCTTTCCAAACCGTCCAGAGCCTCTCCCATAAGCACGTGGGCCGCCGCTGAATTCGGATCGCGCTGCTGGATCTGGCGGAATTCCTCGAGAGCGCAGTCGAATTGTTTGGCCCACAAACAGCTTTGCGCGAGGACTTGCCTCAACTGGAGATTTTCTGGATCGGCGCTGGCAGCAAGCGAAAGCTGCTTGGCCGCTTCCGCAAAGCGTTTCGCACCGTAATAGCTCATACCCAGCAGCGCGCGTGCCTGCAGATTGCCCGGCTGGACGGCCAGAGCGACGCCAAGAGGGGCGACGGCTGCTTCGAAGCGCCCCTGCTTGAATTCCGCGAGACCGAGATTTAACGGAATTCCTGGGAGCTTGGGGTCAAGTGCTAGAGCTTTTCTGTAAGCGGACGCAGCTTGCGGATATTTTTGTTGTTTCGAGAAGACCACTCCCAAGCTGGCGAAGGCTGCGGCATCGCGGGGATTGCGCTTGACCACGGCTTGCCAGACTTGTGCCGCTTCCTCCAGTTTGCCTTGCTGTTCAAGAGCGATTGCTTCGGAGGGGCTGGGGGCGGGGGGTTGCGCGGCAACACACGCTGGCCAAAACAGTCCGAGTGCCGCCAGCGTGAAAAGAACGCTAGAAATGTGGAAATCATAGCTTCGTGGCCGTAGCGCAGGCCAGCGAGTTCGAAGCAGAAGAGTGGCGCGATGAAACAAAGAGCTCACGCGTCAATGATAGCGCAGTGCTTTCGCGCTCGGGCAAGCAATTGAGACCGCTCCGGAGATGAACAGTCTCCTTGAAAAAGAAAATGCCCCGCTCGCAGTGCGTGCGAGCGGGGCGGGGGTGCTGCTTCCGGGGTGATTAGAAGTAAATCTTCGCACCGAGCTGGAAGATTCTGGGATCGGCGGCAGAAGTTAGTTGTCCGAACTTACTGTCGCCAAGGTTGGTGCTCACACCATTGAATTGTGTGTGATTCCACGTGTTAAAGCTCTCCACACGGAACTCCAGACGGCTGCCGTATGATTCGCTGAGCAGAAAGCTCTTGAAGAGAGAGAGGTTCCAGTTATCGAAACCAGGTCCCCGAAGAGCATTGTGGCCGAGGGTGCCAAAGGCGCCGACCGCTGGTGCAGTAAAGGCAGACGTATCGAACCACTGGGCAACCGTGTGTGGATACGAGATGGAGCCGGTCAGGTTTGGACGGTTCGCAGCATTGGGAAGGCCATTGCCGCTCTGGTTGCCGCTGAGACCGATGTTGAGCGGCAGACCTGAGCCTGCAGACACAATACCGGAGATTTGCCAGCCACCAAGAGCGGTCTTTACAAGGCGGCTCTGGTTGTTCCGGAAAACCGGGATGTCGTATATGAAATTGATGGCTGCAATGTGCGTTCGGTCATAGCCGCTCGGCCCGACATCGTAGCGCCATCCAATATAGGGATTCGCAACGTTGCCGAGATCTCCGCCGCCATTGCCGGCAGTCGTGGGATCGATTGTGCGCGAAAGTGTGTAGTAGGCCCGCAGTTGAAGGTCATGGCCGACCTGCGAGTTCAAATCCACCTGCAGGGCGTTGTAGTGGCCGTTGGCCTCATTGGAGGCCATGCGGATGGAGTGGAAACCCTTAAAGGGCAGGGTTGGCTGCGAGCTGTAGTTAGCGCCACCGATGAGCGCAGGAAGCGCACTCGGGTCAGGCAGATTGTACTCGGTGTAATCGTTCTGATGGCGGTTCTGGTTGCCAACATAGGAAACCGATAACACCGACTTGGCGCTGAGGGAATGCTGCACGCCGACGCTCCACTGGTAGCTGACCGGCAACTTATAGTTGTCGATGGCAAGACCGGTGATATCCGCGGCATTGATCGGACGGGTAGCTGCATTACCGCTGGCGAGTGCGATGCCCGGGTTCACCAAGGTGACGCTGTTGAGAGTGACACCCAAGCTGAATGGGATATTGGGGCCGGCATTGTACATGTCGTTGCCCTGGATGCGCTCGTACATCGCGCCGAAGCCGCCGCGGATAACGGTCTTACTGTTGCCCGTCAGGTCGTAGGCAAAGCCGATGCGAGGACCGAACGCGGCCCAGTGATTATTCACTAGACCCTTGGGGATACCGTTCTGGCCCGGGATGCCGATTCCGTTGAGGTACAGTTGAGTACCTGCAAGAATCGAATTCGGGCTGGTACCAAGGCCGGGACTGATTGCAGTGCAGCCGGGATCCGCGGGTCCGCTGCAGATGTTATGGGCGGTATCGAAAGTAGCCGCGTTGGCCGAGTTGTACAGAGATGGGTAGAAGTTGCCCATGCGGTTGTTGGCTTCGTAGGTATGCGGCACGCCGTCCCAGCGCAGGCCGAGGTTCAAAGTGAGCCGACGGTTTACGCGCCAGTTATCCTGAGCGTAAATCGCCCAAGAAACGTTGTTCCAGTAGCCCTGATCCTGCACGGCAAGTTCGTTGTAACTCTTGGCGGTGCCGAGGAGGAAATCGGCTAGATCGTTGCCAGCCTTGGATTTGCCACAACCCGCTGGTGGATTGACCGGCGGACACGGAGCTGTGGTAAACGTGCCGTCGAAGTTGAAGGACCCCTGCGTCGTGCCGAACAGGTCCTGGACTTTCTTGTAAATGGCCCAGCTAGCTCCGAACTTGAGCTGATGCGCTCCCTTGGTAAGGGATATGTCGTCGCGGACTTGGTAATCGTCCGCCTTGTTGCGCCAAGGCCAGCTGGAAATTTCGAAATGGGAGTTAATTCCCCCGTTCAAATCGATATTCGGGATGCGGTCCGAATTGTTCGGGCCGGTGAAGAGTCTTGAATTCGTGGAGACGTACCCAGTCGGAAGCGCCAAGCTGCCCAGGCCCGAACCCGCAAATGGAATGATGTTGATACGGTTACCGTTGTAGTTGAAAGCCGCCTCGTTAATCAGAGTTGGGCTGATTGAATATGTGGTGTGGATAACGGCGCTGTACGACGGATTGCCGAACGTGTCGCCGACAGTCGGAACATTGGCGCCGCTCCACTGGCTGATCCCGAATCCCTGCGAGACCTGTTCGGCGATGTAGTGGCCGAACACAGAGAACTTACTGCTGAAGTTGTGATCGATGCGGACGATCTCTTCCTTCAAATTCGTGGGAGAGTTGTTGCCACCGATAAATGTGGGACGTCCGTTAGAATCTACGGCATTGGCCTTGGGGAAAATTCCAGCGGTGAGCAAAGCCGTCGCGTTCGGAGAGATCATACATGCCGGAATAATGTTGCCCGGAAACGGCGATCCCTGGACAACTCCCGCCGGAACAACCCCCTTGCAACCGGTCGTATCGGTTGACTTTCCAAACAGCACGGAAGGGGCAACTTGTGCGATGCTTGGGACATTGATCACGGCGGGGTTAGAGCTGAAATTACCACCGTAGGAAGCGGGGTCGGGAACAGTCTGGTTGGTGAGTCCGCCGTTAATGTACTTGCGCCACTCCATGTTGTAGAAGAAGAAGGTCTTGTTTCTGTTGGGATTGTAAAGCTTGCCGAAAGTTACTGGGCCACCGACGTTAAAGCCGAATACGTTTACGCGTAGCTCCGCAACCTTTTGAGGCGGAGGATTGAAGAAGTTGCGCGCGTCGAGGGCATCGTTGCGGTTGAACTCCCAGGCGGAGGCATGCAACTTGGTCGTCCCGGACTTTAGAACCATGGTCATGGTGGCGGCCGATGAGAGGCCATAGTCGGCACTGTAGTTGGATGTGAGAGCGCGGAACTCAGCGATGGAGTCAGAGGAAGGCGCGATGCTCATGCCGCCAGCGCCGCCGCGGTCGTCATTCTCGCCGCCATCGAGCAAGTAGATGTTGTGGTTCTGGCGCATCCCGTTGAATTCCACGCCAGCGTCTCCGCCTACCGGAGTGTTCGGTGCGGAAGGATTGATTCGACTTGAAGCGCCAGGCGCCAAAGCGGCAAGTTGGTAGATGCCGCGCCCGTTCACGGCGAGCTGTGACAGTTGTTGGCCGGTAATAAGGTTGCTGACTTCGCCAGAATCAGTCTGAACACGCACGACGTTAGCTTCGACCGTGACCGTTTCCTGCGCTGCGCCCATTTGCATTTGGAAATCGACGCGAACTCGGTCTCCAACGTTCAGCACAACGCTCTTCTGTTCAGCTACCTTGAATCCAGCAGCAGTTGCTTTGATGTTGTAGTGGCCAATCTGGAGATCCGGCGCGACGTATTGGCCGGCGTCATTTGTCGGATACGTGCGACTCAAGCCCGTATCGGTATTCGTGATAGTGACAGCCACATTAGGGACAACGGCGCCCGAAGGGTCTGTAACAGTGCCGACAATCGTGGTTTGTTGAGCGAATGTCGAAAAAGAAAAACCAATCAGGGCAACTAAAAGAACGAATAGAAAGCGGAGCCCAAAAGGATTAACCACAAAAACGATATTCTTAGCAGACGGTAACGAAACACGCATAGTCATGCCTCCACACCCCACGGCGATTGGAAACGCCGTTAACGTAAACGGAGCTTTTCATTGGTCCATCTACTTGTCAAGCACTTTTTTTGATTTGTAGTAGCTGAGGCCCTGATGCTTACTCTTCTGCAGACTTCCGGGGAACCGGGGGGCAGTGAACCGCGAGGCGGGTTTTGGTACTGTTAGTAGTCGTCTGAACGCACGGGCCTGCCTACTCGTAGGTCACAAAAGAACGAAGCTCCGCAAGTGAGTCCAAGTTTGGAGTCGATAAAGGATTTGTTGATGACTTTTTTACATCCGAGGCAGGGAAAAGCTCGCCGCTCCGTGCTAATCCTAGCAGCGGGGATGAGCACGATTGCTCTATCCGCCTTTTTCCTGGCGCGTGGTTCAACGGGCCAGCAGCCAAAGCAAGCTTCTACAGGGATGGGAGTTGCGACGGGCGGCGCGCATCCCGCGGTGAAGGACTCACTTTCCCGGCCAATCACAGCCGGCGGATTTGTCGACGGTGCAACCGTTGTGTTCAGCGACATCACCAAGCAAGCTGGTCTTGAGAAGTTCCTGCATCGGTCCGGAAGTCCGGAGAAAAAGACGATCCTTGAAACCATCGGCTCCGGCGTCGCGTTGCTGGACTACGACAACGACGGGTGGCTTGACATCTATCTGTTGAATGGTTCCACCGAAGCGGCGCTAAAGGAGAAGGAAGCTCCGCCGCAGGCCATGCTCTTCCGCAACAATCATGACGGCACCTTTACGGACGTCACGGACAAGGCGGATGTGGCTAACGAGCGCTGGGGGTTTGGCGTAGCCGTGGGCGACTATGACAACGACGGTTGGCCGGATATTTACGTGGCGAACTTTGGCAAAAACCGTCTTTATCACAACAACCATGACGGCACTTTTACCGATGTCGCTGAGAAAGCGGGCGTGGCACTCGGCGGCTGGTCGGCTGGCCCCACGTGGGGCGATTACGATCACGACGGATTGCTGGATTTATTCGTACCGGGCTATGTGAAGTACGACGTGCAGAATCCTCCGATTGCGGGACAGGGCGGCATTCCACCAAATTTCTGTCAATTTCGCGGGATTGCCGTGATGTGCGGGCCTCGAGGTTTGCCGGGGGAGAGCGACCACCTGTTTCACAACAATGGCGATGGAACGTTCACCGACGTCAGTGTTAAAGCCGGCGTTTCCGACCCGAACCGCTACTACGGCCTGGCTTCGGCATTCGTGGACGTAGATGACGACGGGTGGGTGGACCTGCTGGTGGCAAATGATTCCACGCCGAACTATCTCTATCGCAACAAGCACAACGGCACCTTTGAAGACGACAGCTATGCCTCGGGATTCGCGCTTAGCGAGGACGGACGCGAGCAGGCATCCATGGGGATCGCGATCGGTGATTACCAGCACAGCGGCAGAATCGATCTGTTTACCACCACGTTTTCCGACGACTACAAGACACTTTACCGAAATGATGGACAAGGAAGCT
Source organism: Candidatus Acidiferrum sp. (assembly GCA_035576885.1). GTDB lineage: Bacteria > Acidobacteriota > Terriglobia > Acidiferrales > UBA7541 > Acidiferrum. Next base: position 28,805 of record DATLVZ010000016.1, read on the forward strand.
TTTCTGACGTTACCTATGTGGCGGGGCTTGCCGGTCCGACTACTCCATTTCTATCCTGGGGAACGGGCTTTCTGGACTACGACAATGATGGCTGGCTCGATCTTTTTATCGCCAATGGGCACGTGTATCCGGAGGTGGACAAGCAAGATTGGGGCACAACTTGGGCTGAACGCCCCCAGCTTTTCCGAAACGTCGACGGAAAGAAGTTCCAAGAGGTGCCCGCGGCCACGGGGAGTGGACTTGCGGACGTGATTACTGCCCGGGGCGCGGCATTCGGCGATATTTTCAACGACGGCGTGATCGATGTCGTGATCAATAACATCGATTCAACACCCACATTGCTGCGAAATGTGCTAAAGACCGGGAATCATTGGATGGAGCTAAAGCTCATCGGCGGGCCGAAGAGTCCGCGCGATGCTAACGGAGCAAAAGTATTTCTGACAGCAGGCGGAGTTCGCCAGCGAGGAGAAGTATTTAGCGGCGGATCCTATGGTTCGAGCTCGGATCAACGCATCCACTTTGGGTTGGGCAAAGCTACTGCGGCAAGTTCGATTGAGATTTATTGGCCAAGCGGGGCAAGACAAAAAAGCATACCGCCGGGGGTCGATCGCATTCTTACAATCGTTGAGGGAAAGGATGAAGTCGAGCGAAACAAACCGCGATGAAGACATCGGAGCATCAAGCTTCAGCCTTCGAACTTCAGCCTTCGAAACAGAAAAACGTTCAAGGGTTCTGACTGACTGGAACGTGGCTGTTGGGTATGACTTCTAAAGCGATGTTATTCGGGAGGGAAGCGGCCGCCTCCACCGACCCGGGAGGGCCATCGTGCGTAAACGTGGCAGACGCGACTGACTCGACAGGGATATTCACGTCCTTACCTGTCCCGACGGTTACGCACACTGTACTCTTTGCAGGGATGGTCAACGTTACGGATGATGGTTGGAAAGCTTTTTCCGAGACAGGCGTTGCGTTCAGGACTCCGGAGATCAGCAGGTCGGTTGTGTTCGTGAAGCAATAGGACTCCCGAGGCGCACGGATTTCCTGTGTGGCATCCGTGGAAAAAATCTTGAAATTGGTGAACGTATGGCGGCGGTAGAAGCGGTGTCCGCCCAATTCGACATAAAGATCGGCCGATTGCGGGAGCCAAAGCTGCTCGTTGCGCGTGCGAAAGTGAACCGATGCGTACTCAATCGAGATGTGTTCACGCGTAAGGTGGATTTTCTCGACCGGTTTAAGTAAATCAGATTCGAGCCGAACCACTTGATCAGTGCGTGCGTCGATCCATGCGCGACCAGTCAGCCGGACTGGATAGCGGAACCCCTCGATGACATACCAGCGGAACGGGTTGATCTGGTTCGGTTTTTCTTCGAAATGAACCAGCCACGTTGGATGTCCTTTCCACTCTCCGAGCCCCTCACACGTGAAATGGAATCCAGTCGCGAGCAACGGATGGAAGATGAGGCCATGTTCGGAAAGGTTTGCGGTGATGATTCCTGATGGGAACTGTTGCGCGCGGACGATGCCGCCGTTGCGGTATTCCTGCAATTGAAATCCGCCCTGCGAATCATGTGATACGGAAACGACGTATTCAAAATTGCGGACGTCCGCGGAGCCCGGCACTCCCGCGGCATTCAGTTTGTAGTGTTCGACGCGCTCGGAGGCGTCAAATTTTTGTAGCGTGCTCAAAAGCTGTTCAGCGCGCCGCCCCGCCCCCTGCAAAATCAAAGGGAGAGGGCAAGGAACATCCACTGAGACCTCCGACACGCTCTCGTCCATGCGCGAAAGGTTCGCGAGGTTTCGTTCGGGAGGAGCAGCGGTGTTCGGTTGAGCAGGAGCATTTGTGCCAGCGGTAACCCGGACGGGTGGGGCGGGGGCAAGTGGCGGACCGACGAGCGAAGCCGCAGGCGCCGTCGCTTGAACCGATGCAGCGACATTCGCAGGGTCGTCGGTACGTGCAGGAGCCGGCGCCATGTCGGGCACATCAACAGGAGTGAAATTAGAAGGCGCTCCCGGGGCGGAGGAGACGGCGTCAACGGGGGACTCCGCGTGTGGTGTAACAGGAGCGGCTTCGGAGGACGGTACGCGACCGCTCCCGGAGGTTTGCAGCGCTTTTCGAACTTGTTCCTGCATGCGGCGAACGCGGTCAGCGGTGGCGCCATCGGGCGTGAGTTTGAGGTAGTTCTCGGTGTCGCTCAGTGCAGCTTTGAAATCATCCAAATGGATGTGAAGATTATAAAGCAGCAAATAGACTTGAGGATTTTCCGGTTTCAGATCGCGAGCCGCGGATGCGCTTGTAAGAGCTTCGCTGAACCGATTTTGACCACTCAATGCAACGGCCAACTCAAACGGGCCGCGCCAGGTTGAAGCATCGAGAGCAATGACTTTACGGAGAAGAGGCTCGGCCTCTAAGAAACGCTTCTGGCCATTTAACATAGACGCAAGGTCGATCATCGCCTGCGGATACTTTTCCGCGCTCAGCTCAACCGATTTTCGGAGTGCCTCCTCAGCCCCTTTCGCGTCGCCCATTTTTTCCTGTGCCAGCCCCATCGCTGCAAACGCTTCGTAGTAGGAGGGATACTTGGCGATGGCCTTGGCAAATTGAGCCACGGCGCCTCGGTAGTCTGATTTTTCAACGATGAGTTGAATCCCATTGTCGAACGACTCCCGAGCTTTTCGGGGAATACTCAATTGGTGCTCAGAAACTGGATTTATGGATTTAGGATTGGAGTCAGCATTCACCGGCCGCAGGAACACATCTTTGTACACATGACCCGAGCCATCCGGCCGAACGAACTGGCGGAACGAGTCGTACCCATCGTGTTGCACGAGAACATAGCAATCACCGCCGCCGATATCGTCAAATTCATACGCGCCGTTACCATCCGAGTATGCTGACCCAATCGGAGTACCCATGGCATTTTGCAGTTCGATGCGGGCCCCGATGATGAGATGGCCCGAGCCTTCCTCACGAATGTAGCCTGAGAGGGATTTCCTCATCGGTCCTTGGCTAAAACAGATGGAGGGGATTAAGAACAGCAGAGAGAACAACACGAGTGCGGACCGTCGCTGCATAAGCCACTTCCCTGAAGAGATGATAGCAGGAGGCCTCGGGCAGCGCCACGATGCAGTGGATTTAGAATGGACGCTCATGCGCGGCCTAGGCGGTCCATTGCACCACCGTGTACGAGCGCGGCGGCAATTCGAGGCTCGAACGTCCAGCTGTGTTCAAAAGTTTTTCGCCTTTTTGGGGCGTCACTCGCGCGGGAGCTTCAAATGTGTTTGCAGCCTTTAGGTCAGTTCCCGTGAGGACAATCGCTTCACCGGCGCGAGGAGATGAGCCTTCCCAGACGATTTCCACTTGGCGAGGCTTCGCCAAATCGCGGTTAAGAAGAAAAAGCGCTATTTTTCCAGATTCTTCCTGTAGAGTTCCGGCTACGTCGACGTATGGGACATCACCTAAACGGGGAACGTCATAAGCCGGTGATTGCACCAAAAGATCAAGCGCCGCGCCGCGAGCAAATTCCAGCGCCCAGCTGTAAGGATAGTAAGTGGTTTGCTGCACCAGACCATTTTCATTGGTCATAATGGGAGCAATTACATTCACGAGTTGCGCAAGGCAGGCAAGTTTCACGCGGTCCGCCTTGCGAATCAGCGCGTTGAGAAGGCCACCGACGAGCAGGGCATCCTCAAGGTTGTAGACTTCCTCGAGGAGATGGGGTGCCGTTTGCTTTCCGCCGTTAACCGCGGCACCTGTCCGCGCGCGGTACCAGACATTCCATTCGTCGAAGCTTAGCCATAGCTTTTTCGAAGAGCGCTTGTGTCCGCGGACCACATCGCACACCGCAGCCACTTCGTCGATTTGGCGCTCCATGCTCAAGTTCATGGCCAAGAACTTGGAGCTATCTCCGCCCGTATCTTCGGCATTGTTGAAATAGCGATGGAGGGAAATTGCATCCACGTAGTCGTAACATTGCTCGAGCACCTCGCGGTCCCATTCGAGATAAGTGGGCATTCCCGGGCCGCTGGACCCGCAGGCCACGAGCTTTAGCGCCGGATCGACGTAGCGCATCTGTCGCGCGGCGTCTTCCGCCTTTAGACCATACTCGGTGGCCGTCATGTGGCCGATCTGCCAGGGGCCGTCCATTTCATTTCCGAGGCACCAGTGTTGAACTTTGTAAGCGTCGGCGATGCCGTTCTTTCGCCGGAGATCGCTCCATCGCGTTCCTTTCTCCACGTTGCAATACTCAACCAGCGCAGCAGCTTCCTCCGCGGTCCCGGTGCCTAAATTAACGGCGAGTAGCGGCTCTGTGCCGACGAGACGGCACCACGCAAGAAACTCATCCGTTCCAAATTCATTGGAATTGACGGTATTCCAGGCTTTGTCCAGCACTTTCTGGCGATTTGCTTTGGGACCAATGCCATCGAGCCAGTTGTAGCCGGAGACAAAATTTCCGCCGGGATAACGAATGATGGGAACCCCAAGTTTGCGGATTTCCTCGATGACATCCTTGCGATAGCCGTTGTTGTCCGAGAGTTTCGATGGCGGATCGTAGATGCCTTCGTAAATCGCTCGGCCCAGTTGCTCCAGGAACGAACCAAAGAGCTCTCGCTTGATGGGGGCGATGGTGCGGCGAGTGTCGGCGTAAATTCGAACCGGCTTTACTGAGTTCGGCGAAGCTTGACCGAGCAAGCTCCGCCCGACGGCAAAGTTCGCGCCAAGGACGATGCCCGCTCCGGATGCTTTCTGCAGAAATTTACGCCGCGAGACAGGTCGCATTCGTGGTCTCCTTAGTTGAAATTCGGTACTGATAAATGGATGCTCATCAATGACTGCCAAAGCCCGGGACGCGTCCAACCTTGTGCGATCGTCGAAATCGTGAGGCCGGGCGTGATTGTACTCCCCAATCCACTAAGCAGCGCAAGCACGCAATTCTCCGACACAAATCGTGGAAGCCGATTGTTTCTTTCTTTTATCGCATTAAATCGTGTTAACGTACGCGGGCCGTGCGACTCATCTCCTAAATTTGCTTTGAAGGGGTTACGGTTCATGATGGGGGCTCGGGACTGCTGAATCCAATCGGCGACTTTCGCGAGAACTCAAAGTCTTATTGTGTGGGTGAAGGGCAGAATAATCCAAAGGAGCGCGTTGTGGAAAGTAAGTGGGATGGCGGAGTGCGCTAGATGAGCAAGGAAAAGCACGGAATCCATCGAATCGCCGAGATGGCGAATGTTTCTATCGGAACCGTGGATCGCGCTCTGCACGGGCGAGGTGGGATTAAGGAATCCACTCGCAAACGGATTCTGCAAATCGCGCAACAAATTGGTTATTCGCCAAATCTCGCAGCTCGCGCACTTTCGGTTGCGAAAGCCGGTGTCCGCATCGGGGTTTGCATTCCCAAGGAAATCCACTTTTTCTACGATCAGCTTTGGGGCGGCGTGTTGGACGAGGCGCGGCGGCTGGAGCAACTCGGAGTCGAGTTTGTGAACCGTCCCGTGCAAAGTCTTGGGGAAGGGGATATTGAGGCTTTCAAGGAATTAGTGGAAAGCGGCGTACATGGAATTATTCTCACCGCGGGAAACCCGAAGGCGCTTACGCCCCTCATCGACGAAGCGGAAGATAAAGGCCTGCGCGTAGTCTGTGTTTCCACGGATGCTCCGGAGAGCCGCCGCTCGAGCATTGTCTGTGTGGAACCGTATTTGAACGGCCGCCTCGCGGGTGAATTGATGGGGAAGTTTGTTGCTCCGGGCTCCAAAGTAGCGGTGGTGGCCGGGATGCTCTCAACTGAAGATCATCGAAAGAAGACGGACGGCTTCTCGGCGGGCTTTCTGGGGCACTGCCGTGGAGGGAAAATCGCTAGTGTGATTGAAGGACATGAGGATGTAGAAGAGAGCTTTCAAAAAACTTCAGATCTGCTGCGGCGTTTTCTCGACCTCGATGGAATCTATGTGAACACGGTCAACAGTCTTCCGGTGTGCCGTGCCCTCGGAGAACAGGGTTTCGAGGGAAAAGTGAAGTTGATCACCACGGACCTCTTCGCGGAAATGGCCCCTTACTTTGAGAAAGGGATCATTACGGCTTCGATTTATCAGCATCCTTACAGGCAGGGCCAGATTGCCGTGCGGCTAATCGCCGACAATCTCACCAACAAAGTTCACTTGCCCCCAGCGGTGCATCTGAGTCCTGGAGTCGTGATGTCTTCAAACCTGCATCTCTTCCGCGAAATGCGGCAGACGGATTCTAAATCGAGTGAGCCTGCACTCAAGAGCCGTAGCGTTTTGCAAGCGTAAGAAATCCCTATCAGTAGTCGGACGGCGCCGATAGGCGCTTCGAGAGCAGATGTTTTCAGGGAAGCTCTGCAACTAACCTACCGAGTATCCACTTCGAGGAACCCAAAGCCCTTCAACATGCTCGAAATCGTGCTTCGCGCGTTGTCGGCAGCGATCTTGAGGATGCCATCCTGCAACGCGGCCTGCCGCAGCTGCCGTTCAGCCTCTTCGCGCACTTCGCTTTCGAGATTGGGGTCAGGGGAAGAGAAAAGACCGGTGTCGCGAGAATATACTCTCGTCCTCGCATTATCGATTCGTGTGCTCAAGACTTCCGCTGCGGGCAGGTGAATCGACACTTTCTGCCCCTGTACGACGACGTCGCTTGGCTGCAAACCCGCGAGATTGATGCCTCCAACCACTTCTCCATGCACCACCAGCAGTAGACGGTCACCCGCCAGAAATTTCGGCAGGTACGCGTTGTCGTGCTCACCCGAAATAATCTTATCCATCGTATAGCTGACAGTTTCCAGCCGCTGAAGTTGTTGAATTTGATGAACCACGGTCGGCTGATCGACGTTAATCTGCGTGCGCCCTCCGCGCAAATCACTGATCAGGTGAAATAGTCCGAGCCCGGTCGAGAACCAGACCACGGCTCCCAGCAAAATAACTGTAAGGACCGCGCCAAGTAAGGATCCAAGAACCCAGGAGTAGACGCTGCGTGAGCTGCCTCGCGTATCGCGAGGTGCTGGTTCGTTGGCGAGTGGTGTATCGTCGATCGTCATCTATTTGGCCAACAACTTCAGTGTAGAACAAGCCGAAGCTCACTGCCCGCATTCGTTCCTATCGCGCACTCAGTAGCCACTGCCAAAGAAGTCCGCACGACGGAATCTCCAAGAGTTGCGCAACCGATAAACGACGTCGGCGGTGATGGCTTGCGGTTGGCCCACACCCGTGACAGGATCATTTAACAAGGGTTTGAAAACTGCCACCAAGCCATGACAACGCCGCCCAATCAGCCAATCATTCTGACACCTACAGAGGTGCTGACTCCGGTGCAGCGTCCTTCACGCAAGCGGCAGGCCTTTGCTTTCCTGGTCGCGGCCGTCTCCGATTTTCTATCCTTCTGGACGGTGTTTGCCCCGCCCATGGAATGGCTGATTGACTTGGTAACGGCGGTACTCCTGTTTCTGATCCTTGGCCGCCGATGGGCGATTTTGCCGGGCTTGATTGCGGAAGCCATTCCCGGAATGGGCGTCTTCCCCGTGTGGGTTCTTGTGGTGCTCTCCATCATCGTGTACGACGATATCAAAATCCGCAAACGCTAGAATTGGATTAGGAACGCTTAGGCAGAGTTAGCTTCGACCCGGTTGTTCATTCGGGCGAAGAGTGGATTTCGATATAGTCCAGCGCGGAGTGCTCATCGCCATCGGGAACGCCTTCGATGCGGATGGTGTCGCCGGGGCGAAGGGCTAGGCCGGTGATGCGGCGGCGCGTGGAGGAATCGGCGTTTGGTTTCGTGGCGGGCAAAGTATCGTCGGCGAGCCATTCATCGACTGGTTGATCGTCGACCAGGACGCGGAACTTGGACTTGCCGTTGTTCTGGTCGAAATACTCGACATCCAATTCGTACCAACCTGCGGTGCCATTGAAGGGAAATGTTGCGGAGCATTTTTGCGATGGGGAGGCGCATTCGACAGCCTTCCCGCTGGAAGCGTCCTCTGGCGGAACTACATCGAAGGGCGCGTAGCCTTGCAACTGCATCGCTTCGGCTTCCATGCGGCCGGGATAATGTCCAACTCGGCCTCGTTGATCGGAGATGCCGGAAATACGGAAAAACCAAGTGCAAATTGCGTCGCGCCAGACAATGGCATGGCCGGCCTGATACTCGAGGCGGTTCAACACTTGCGCATAGCGATCATCATCTACATGGCCTTGCAATGATTTCCATTGCTCGACGAGATTTGCGGCGGCCTCTGCGCCTGCGTAGTGCGAATCGTAGATGTACTGGAGTACAGATTTTCCCGAGTGCAAAACGTAGGTGTATGGGACGTGATGAAAAAAAAGCAGCAGATTGTCCGGGGTCGTACTCAAAGCTTCGTACATCTTCGTGACCCGAGCGCGGTATTGATCGACGTATCCTGTTCCCGTCGCGGCCGTCCGGTCCATGCCGACTCCTTCGTGGTCGGCGCGGTGCCATTGCCCCCAGCCATTTCGCTCCGATGACTGGACTCCAGGACCGTAGTGGCTGCCGAGGATATCCGTGAGTGTTCCTGCTCCTAATGGACCGGTGTAGCTTTCATAGATGGGCCAGGACGTAAGCAACATCTTTGAAATGGTCTGTACCACCGCAGGATCGTTTCCAAAACTGAGACGAGTCCATTCCTGCGCGATATCTTCCGGCGAAAGATCTGAATTCCACGCCAGCCTGCCAAATCCATAGAGATTCGCCATCGCTAGCGGGTGGCCCAGCCAGTTGGCATCCATGCCGACGTTCACAACGGCAACGAATCCGCCGGTGGGACGATGGAAGGTCTTGCCGGCCACAATATCCTTCACAGGTGTGGGATGCTCAGCAGCGTGCATATCGAAATCGAGAACTTCCTTCCACATCGGCGGAAGAAAACACAAATGCCGCTGCTGGCCCGTGTATTCCTGCGTGACTTGCAGCTCGATGGCTTCGTTTGTTTTCTCGAGGCCGGTGAAGAGAGGTGATGCAGGCTCGCGCACCTGGAAATCAATCGGTCCGTGTTTGATCTGGATGATCACGTTATCGTCGAACTTGCCATCGAGGGGATGAAAGATGTCGTAGGCGGCTCGCGCGCGATCGTTTTTGAGATTGCGCCAGTCAAGGTGATGGTTATAGACAAAGGCGCGGTAAAAAACGAGTCCATGATGAAGCGCAAGCGCGCGCGCGATCACGTTGGCAGCGTCGGCAGGCGTGCGGCCGTAAGTGGCTGGACCGAGGCGGCCTTCCGAATCCGCCTTGACAACAACGCCTCCTAGATCCGGAATCAGCTTGTAAAGTGCGTCAAATTTTCTGCTCCACCATTCGGCAACGCGCGGGTCCGCGGGATCAAACGTATCCAGACCGCCGATCACCTTTGGACTACTGACGTCGACAGAGATTGCCAGCTTGACGCCCCAAGGACGAAACACATCGGCAACGCGAGCGAGTTGCGGGAGAAAATTGTCTTCAAGAACGCGCGGATTGGCGTTGACGCTGTTGATCGCGCATCCGTTGATTCCGATGGAAGCGAGCAAACGAGCGTACGCCCCGGCGCGCGTCAAGTCCGCGCGGACATTGCCGTTCTCAAAAAATATGGACCGCCCGGCGTAGCCGCGCTCGATACTGCCATCGAGGTTATCCCACTCGTCCGTCCAGCGAATGGGTGCGTAGGGCTGCCGCGTTTCGTGCAATGCCGAAACATTTTCGTTGAGCGCGATTTTGCTGAGCAACGCAAACACGCCATAGAGAACGCCGCGATCCGTCTTTGCGGTCACAAGGAGGCATTCAAATCCTCGCACGTGTTCCGTCGAAAGCAGAAAACCGTCATCGCGAAGATCCGTTTGCTGGAGGGGATTGGAGGAAACGTGTTGCAAACCGGAGAACGTGCCCAGGACGATGGCGTTCTCTCTTGGCAAAGTCTGGTCGTCGCGTAGCTTCCTTCCCAACATTCCTCGAATGCCGCGAATCAATTCAGCTTTCGCAGAGTCAAGCACAGGGGAATTACCGAGCACCACTACGCTCGCAGGCAAGGTAGCGTACTTTTGTGCCGCCTGCTTTTCTAGCAGAGCATAGCGCAGCCACGCGTCTGCGCCTCGCTCGGCGCGGGCGCACTTCGGCCCGGACGCCAGAAATAGAAGCGCGCCACAAATCGTGATGGACCGTAGACGAAACATGAGGTGGGGGAAATCTAACGCCTTACTCAACTCCAAGCAACAAATCCACGGTGAGTTGATCCAACTTTTCGTAAGGAATCGGTTTCTTGGCGAGCGCGCTTCGGTCGAAAGCGTGCTGGAGCAACTTGGTTGCGTGCGCTTTGGAATAGGCTTTCATTTCGGGAAAATGTGCACCGGAGGTTTGAATCTCCCGCAAAATTTGCTGAATTTGCTTGTTTTGGTTCCAGAGCTTGGCTTTTTCTTTCAGGATGAGATAGGTCCTCATGCAACCGCGCGCGAAATCCTTCACGCCTTCGCAGTCTTCGGTGCGGTAGGCGTGCGCGTCGAAATGCCGCGGACCCTGATATCCCACGTCTTCCAGGAATTTCACGATGAAAAATGCCGATTTTAGATTGTAGGAACCGAAACGAAAGTCCTGGTCGTAGCAGCCGGCCATCTGGTCATTCAGATCCACATGAAAAAGTTTGCCGGCATCCCAGGCCAGAGCCAGAGCGTGCGTGCAATTCAAACCGGCCATGTGTTCGTGCGCGACCTCTGGATTCACTCCAAATTTTTCATTCTCGTCGAGCGTATTAATGAAAGCCAGATAGTGGCCGGTCGTGGGGAAATAAATGTTGGCACGCGGTTCATTCGGCTTTGCTTCTAGCGCGAATTTGTACCCGTATCCCCTATCCGCGGAATAGCGGGCCATGTAGTTGAGCGCTTCCCGATAGCGTTTGATGGCTTCGAGCGGATCGCGGCAGGAGTCCGACTCCACGCCGTCGCGGCCGCTCCAAACCACAAAAATCTTCGCACCGAGTTCCGCGCCGAGGTCCATCGCGCGCAGGACCTTCTGCAATGCGTAGGCACGGACGGCAGGATCATTCGACGTATAGGCGCCGTCCTTGAAGACGGGATCGAAGAAAGCATTTACCGTCGCCATCGGAACCACGATGTAATGCCGCTCGCAAGCCTTTTTGAAACTCGCCACTATGCGATCCCGCTCCTGCGGGGTTGCATCAATCGGCACAAGGTCGTTGTCGTGGAGGTTCACGCCCCAAGCGCCTACCTCAGCCAGGAGCGCGACAATATCGTCGGGAGGCAGCGTCTCTCGGACAAAATCTCCAAACGGATCGCGGCCGCGGTTTCCCACTGTCCAAAGGCCAAACGAGAATTTGTGCTCTTTCTGGGGCTCGTACGGATTTCTGCTCATTCGTGGGTTCCTTGACGAAACTGCGTTTCATACAGCTTGCGTGCAGAACGGTGGGAAAAATGGCCGTGTACGTTAACGGCCGTGCTATAGTACCACCCGTTTTTCAGATTGCAAGTATCGGTATTTTTTCTCGGAGGTTTTAATGAGGCTTCTTTCTCCCGCTCGGCTCGCTCTCGCCGCATCGGTCGCAGTTATCTTTTGCGCCCCGATGTTCCTTTCCATGCAGGCGCAGGAAGTTTCCGACTACCGCAATCCCAAGCTTCCGGTTGAGCAGCGCCTCGACGATCTCCTTTCTCGAATGACACTGGAGGAGAAGGTCGCACAGCTCGAAGGCGTTTGGGAGAACCAACAATTCATGAAGACCCCTGAATCGCGTTTCATAGATGAAAAGGGGACGTTTCTTCCGGACCACGCGGCAGTCCTACTGAAGGATGGCATTGGAGAAATGTCACGTCCCAGCGAAGGCCGCGATCCGCGCAATATGGCGGCGTTCACCAACACGGTGCAGAAATGGGTTAAAGAAAATACCCGGCTTGGCATTCCTGTTCTTTTCCACGAAGAATGCCTGCACGGACATGCCGCGCCTAAAGGCACTTCCTATCCATCGGCGATTGGGTTGGCGTCCACGTGGGATCCGGACTTGGTGCACGATGTGTTTTCTGCGACTGCCGCTGAGGTCCGGGCTCGAGGCGCGCAGGAATGTTTGGCGCCTGTTTTGGATCTCGCGCGCGACCCACGCTGGGGCCGCACGGAAGAAACCTACGGCGAAGATCCGTACCTCGTTTCACGCATTGGCGTTGCGGCCATCCATGGTTTTCAGGGTACCGGACCATTCATCGACAAAACCCATGTGCTTGCGACGGCGAAACATTTCGCTGTCCATGGCCAGCCCGAAGGCGGCACGAACGTTGCGCCTGGCAATTATTCGGAACGGGTCATTCGGGAATATTGGTTGAAACCTTTTGAAGCCGCCGTCAAAGAAGGCCATGTGCAGAGTGTCATGGCTTCTTACAACGAAATCGATGGCATTCCTTCGCACAGCAATAAACATCTCTTGATCGATATTCTTCGCCAGGAGTGGGGTTTTAACGGAGTTCTGGTGTCGGACTATTTCGGTATTACAGAGCTCATCAGGATTCATCACATCGTCGGAACCAAGGAAGCCGCAGCCAAACTTGCTTTGGAGTCCGGAGTCGACGTCGAGCTGCCTTTTCCAGATGCCTTCCCCAGCCTGATCGAGCAAGTGAAGGATGGCAAAGTTGCGCAAGCCACAATCGATCGCGCCGTAGCGAACATTCTCCGCGAAAAGTTTCTGGCAGGACTTTTCGATGATCCCTACGTCGATCCCGATTATGCGGAAAAAATCACCAATGACGCCGACCACCAAAAGCTCGCGCTCCAAGCCGCGCGCGAAACCATCATCCTCCTGAAAAACCAGGACCACGTTCTGCCCCTGGATGGTTCCAAGTACAAGCACATCGCCGTGATCGGACCGAACGCGGCCGAGGTTCATCTCGGCGGCTACAGCGACAAACCGGGCCGCGGCGTCAGCATTTTGCAAGGCATTAAGAATCGCGTTGGCTCGGGTTCGGAAATTCTCTACGCCGAGGGCACCAGAATTACCGAAACGCCGCCGGACTGGAATGCGGACAAAGTTGTGCTTGGCGATCCGGCCCTGAATGCCAAGCGCATCGCCGATGCTGTCAAGACCGCGCAGAAAGCTGACGTCATAATTCTCGTTCTCGGCGACAACGAGCAAACATCCCGCGAAGCGTGGGCTCCCGAGCACAAGGGCGACCGCGATGATCTCACTTTGCTCGGCAATCAAGACGATCTCGCCAAGGCTATGCTTGCGACTCACAAGCTCGTCGTCGCCCTTCTGCTGCATGGCCGGCCAAACGCGATTACATACCTCGCCGAAAACGTCCGCGCGATTCTTGACGGCTCGTACCTCGGTCAGGAGGGTGGTACCGCGGCGGCGGAAGTATTGTTTGGCGACTACAACCCCGGCGGCAGATTGCCCATTACAGTGCCCCGCTCGGTTGGCCAGCTTCCCGATTACTACTACCAGAAGCCCTCGGCAAAGCGCGAGTATCTCGGCAGCACCACCGAGCCGCTCTATCCCTTTGGCTGGGGCTTGAGCTATTCCACGTTCAAGTACGAAAATCTCCGTGTAACGCCCGATACCATCGGTCCCGAAGGCACGGCGCACGTCAGCGTAAGCGTTACTAACACAAGCAAGCTTCGCGGAGATGAAGTCGTTCAGCTCTACATTCGCGATGAAATCAGTTCGATAACTCGCCCTATCAAAGAAATGCGAGGCTTTCGGAGGATCACGCTCGATCCAGGACAAACGAAGACTATTGAGTTCGCTCTTGCTTTCGAAGACCTGTCATTTCTGAATCGCGATATGCACCGCGTCGTCGAACCGGGGACCTTCAAAATCAAGGTGGGCGGAAATTCCGTCGACTTGATCGAAACGACTTTGACCGTGGCCGCCAGATAATTGCACCTTCTCTTTCTAACTCAGGTGTCGCTAGCGTCCAACACGTCACGGTACGCCTGACAGCGCTCTCAAGGAGCGCACCAGGGACGGGACCTTCGGTACCTACGTGGGACGGGTGAAGAACGGCGACGCCGCTGGCAGCTTGCCGCTCTGCCATGGGTGCATGCGCGGATGAACAGCGCAGAATGCGGGAGCTGATGTTGTGGCTGACGCCGGGGATGAGCCGGTAAGCGCCCTATTCCTCGCGCAGCGCCTTCAGCGGATCGATTTTGACCGCTCTGCGCGCCGGCACGTAACAGGCAAGCATCGCCACCGTTGCCAGCAGCAAGGGTGCGCCGATGAGCAAACGCGGATCGTTAGTACCGACCCGAAGCGCATCGACAAACATATTCGCCAGCGCCGAAACTATTTTTGCCAGCCCGATCGCGCCCAAAAATCCGAGAACAGTTCCGACGCTTACCAGAGCCGCGCCTTCGCGCAGCACGAGTCCCAGCACTTGCCTTCTACTTGCGCCTAGCGCCGTGCGGATGGCGATCTCCTTGCGTCTTTGCGCAACCGAGTAGGCCGTAATCCCGGCGAGCCCGATGGCGGCCAATACCAAGCCAAACACTCCAATTCCGCCGTAGGTTTGGATCGAAAACCGCAAGGCGGACCGGCTGCGATCCAGGTAAGCTGCGAGCGTTTGCACATTGAAGATGCTCAATTTTGGATCAAGCAAAGTGATCTCGTTGCGAATGCCGCTCAGCGCATCCGGTCCGGCATCCGACCGCACCAGAATGCTCATGCCCCCGGCCGGCGGCCGCGCAAAATCGCGTGACGTCAGCGGCAAATAAATTATGGATTGGCTGAATCCCTGTACATCCTTCAAGTCGGGGACCACGCCGACCACCTCATAGGACTGCTTGTCATCCCTGACGCGCTTACCGAGCGCATTCCCTTTTCCGAAGAATCTGCGTGCGGCACTCTCATTGAGCACGGCGGGTAAAGTCTTCGATGCGTCTGCGTGGGTTCGCTGATCCGGTTCCACGAACTCTCGACCGGCCAGCATCGGCTCGTTGAGCGTGGCAAAATAGCCCGCGCCCACAGTTTCCTCGAGCACGGGCTGCAGTACCTGTGAGGATCCCGGGGAGTCTTCCGCGGACAGTTGGATGGGTTCAAGTTCGCTCGTAAAGGGCGGCTGCGCCGCAAGAGCGATTCTGCGCGCGGGGCCGGCGATTTTGAGCTGTTCGGGAAGTTTCTCGAACAGGTCGTGCGCCTTTTCGGGCGAGTAGCCGTCACGCACCGGATCGAGAGACAAGAGAACCATTGTGTTCGGATCGAAATTGGTTTGGATGCTGCTTGACTTGCTGATTCCCATTACGAGGAATCCAGTCATCAGCAGCAGCATGAGCGATGCTGCAACCTGGGCGACCATAAGCAAGTTGCGGAGACCAATGCGCCGGTGCCCCGGCAGCTGAAGCGCCGAGCCCTCTTTGAGTGCCGGCGTCAGGTCGGCTTTCGTCGCTTGCAGGGCGGGTGCGAGGCTGAATCCGATGCCGCACACAATCGCCAGGCCGAAGGCGAAGGCGGCTGCGTGCCAATCCAGGTAAAAAGCGGATTCGGTCGGCACGATTGCGGGCGGCCTGAAGTGGGAATTCAAGGCGCCCAGACCATATGCGAGTGCGAATCCTGCAATGCCGCCCAGTAGCGAGAGCAAAATGCCTTCGCTCATCATCTGCCGGATAAGCCGGAAACGGCTGGCACCGACCGACAGGCGAATGGCCAACTCCTTTCGGCGATTGGCGCCGCGAGCCATCAGCATGTTTGCCAGATTCATGCACGCAAGCGTGATCACCAGGCCCATCAGCGCGACAAAGAATCCGATCAACGCGGGCTTCAATTTTCGGGGAATCGGCACGCTGGTGCCCGCGGGAAGTAAGGTGACGCGTCTGCCTTTGTCCGTGCGCACTGGCGAGGAAGAATCCTGCTCGTCGAGACGACGTGTGATCGCGTCGAGACCTGCTTCCGCAGAGTCAATCGTGACGCCGGGCGCAAGACACATCATTGCCAGGAATTCCTTGGCTTTGCGTTGATGAAGAACGTCGTTGGCTAGCTCCGGAGCGAGCGCGGCGGGAGCGGTGATCGGAACGAACAACTCCGAGGGATTGATGGCCAGGGCGCCGTTGAAATTCTTCGGCGTGATTCCCACGATGGTCGCGATTTGCCCATTCAGACGAAGTATTTGCCCCAAGGCGTTCGGAGAGGAGTTGAGGCGATTGCGCCAGAAACGATCGCTAATCACTACGACGGGTGCGGCACCCATAAGCGTTAACTTAACAATAGGCGTAGCGTCGACGGCGGCGCGGGGGTTCCGCGAGCTGTGCGACGATTGTTTTCCAATCGTGGAAGATGTTGGCCAGGTGGTGGGACGGCAAAATGGCGTGACGCA